>NZ_JBWKVU010000001.1:0-778368 GCF_059421865.1 Pseudomonas sp. GW821-FHT02B10
TCGAAAGACGACTCGGCACACCGAATTTCTTGACGACCATAGAGCATTGGAACCACCTGATCCCATCCCGAACTCAGAAGTGAAACGATGCATCGCCGATGGTAGTGTGGGGTTTCCCCATGTGAGAGTAGGTCATCGTCAAGATTAAATTCCGAAACCCCAATTGCGAAAGCAATTGGGGTTTTGTTTTTGCGCGACAAAAAATGCCTCATTCCTCGCAACACTCACGTTGGTCCTCTCAGCTGTCACCGCTGCGTGACAGTGCTAAGGTTCGGACCTAGCTTTTGCATTTTCCAAGGAAGCCCTTATGCCGGACGCCACGTCCCTCAGCGCTGGTTTTATGGTGGTTCACGGTAACCGCCTGGACGAGTTGCGCAGCCTGGTGGTCAGCTGGATGCGGCGTTACCCCTTGGCGCCGCTGGAGAATGAGATCGCCCTGGTCCAGAGCAACGGCATTGCCCAATGGCTGAAGCTGGCCTTGGCTGAGGATCCTGAGGATGACGACATGGGCGGCTGTGGCATCGCTGCTGCCATTGATGTGCAGCTCCCCGGCAGTTTCATGTGGCAGCTTTATCGCATGGTGCTGGGACGCGATGAGATCCCGCCCAAATCCCTGCTGGATAAAGCGCCGCTGACCTGGCGCCTGATGCGGCTTTTGCCCGAACTGATCGATCAGCCGCATTTCGAGCCCCTACGCCGTTTCCTTACTCACGACACGGATTTGCGCAAGCGCTATCAATTGGCCGAGCGCCTGGCTGACCTGTTCGACCAATATCAGGTCTATCGCGCCGACTGGCTGGAGGACTGGGCTGCAGGCAGGCATCAACTACGCAGCGCTCGAGGCGAAGCCAAGGCCCTGACCCCCGCCAACTGCTGGCAAGCCGAACTGTGGCGGGCGTTGTTGCTGGATGTGGGAGAGGCGGGCATGGCGCAAAGTCGCGCCGGCGTTCACCAACGTTTCATCGAACGTATTCTCAACCTGGAAACGGCGCCCCAGGGACTACCCTCGCGAGTGATCGTTTTCGGGATTTCCTCCCTGCCGGCGCAAGCCCTGGAAGCCCTGGCCGGACTGGCCCGCTTCAGCCAGGTACTGCTGTGTGTACACAACCCTTGTCGTCACCATTGGGCGGATATCGTCGCCGACAAGGACCTGCTGCGCCATCAATACAAGCGTCAGGCGCGCAAGACGGGAATGCCGGCGGTGCTCGATCCGCAGACCCTGCATCAACATGCCCATCCGCTGCTCGCCGCCTGGGGTAAACAGGGCCGCGACTACATCAACCTGCTCGACAGCTACGACGATCCCAACAGCTATCGTTCGGCTTTTCGCGACGGCCGTATCGACCTGTTCAGCGAGAGTCAGCCGCAGACCCTGCTGAATCAGTTGCAGGACGATATCCTCGAATTGCGCCCGCTGGAGGAGACCCGCCAGTTGTGGCCGGCGGTCGATCTGCACCAGGACAAGTCGATCCGTTTTCACATTGCCCACAGTGCCCAGCGCGAAGTGGAGATCCTCCATGACCAGCTGCTTGCGCGCTTCAGTGAGGACCCTGAATTGCGTCCGCGGGATGTGATCGTGATGGTCCCGGATATCGACAGTTACGCACCGCATATTCGCGCGGTCTTCGGCCAGTTGGAGCGTGACGATCGGCGTTTTATTCCGTTCACCCTGACGGACCAGGGCCAACGTGGCCGCGACCCACTGCTGATTGCCGTGGAGCATCTGCTCAAGCTGCCGGACAGCCGGTTCCCCGTCAGCGAAATCCTCGACCTGCTGGATGTTCCGGCATTACGCGCACGTTTTGGCGTTGATGAGGCCGATCTGCCGACCCTGCATCGCTGGATCGAAGGTGCCGGCATCCGCTGGGGTATGAACGCCGAACAACGGGCCGACCTGGGATTGCCGGAGGAACTGGAGCAGAACAGCTGGCGTTTCGGCCTGCGCCGCATGTTGCTGGGTTACGCCGTGGGACGCTCCGATGCTTGCGAGGGGATCGAGCCTTACGATGAGATCGGCGGCCTGGATGCGGCATTGATCGGACCGTTGGTGGCCTTGCTCGATGCCCTGGAGATGGCGTATCAGAACCTCACTTTGCCGGCTTCGCCGCCGCAGTGGGGCGAGCGCCTGCAAGCACTCACGCAGCAGTTCTTCCTGGCCAGTACCGAACATGACGACTACCTGCTGAGCCAACTCGAAGACTTGCGCGAAACCTGGCTGGAAACCTGCGAGTCGGTTGGCCTGCATGATGAGCTGCCGCTGACCGTGGTCCGCGAAGCCTGGCTGGCTGGCCTGGACCAGGGGCGCTTGTCCCAGCGTTTCCTGGCCGGTGCGGTGAACTTCTGCACACTGATGCCGATGCGCGCTATTCCCTTCAAGCTGGTGTGCCTGCTGGGGATGAACGACGGCGACTACCCGCGGGCGCAACCGCCGCTGGATTTCGACCTGATGGGCAGCGACTACCGGCCCGGTGACCGTTCGCGGCGCGAAGACGACCGTTACCTGCTGCTGGAGGCGCTGCTTTCGGCGCGGGATCAGCTGTACGTCAGTTGGGTCGGTCGCAGCATTCGCGACAACAGCGAACGCCCGGCCTCGGTGCTTATCGGCCAGTTGCGCGATCACCTGGCCAGTGGCTGGAAGCTGGCGAATGACCAGGACGATCTGCTCGACGCCATGACCCAGGAGCATCCACTGCAACCTTTCAGTGCCCGCTATTTCCATGAAGGCCATGGGCTGTTCAGCTATGCCCGTGAGTGGCAGCTGTTGCACCAGAACCAAGCGGCCACTCAAGCGCTCGAGCTTCTGACGCCCTATGTCCAGGAAGAGCCTTTGAGCTTGGGGCAGTTGCAGGACTTCCTGCGTAACCCGGTGCGGCATTTCTTCAGTCAGCGCCTCAAGGTGTTCTTCGAGGCGGCCGACGCGCCGTTGGCCGACGAAGAGCCTTTTGTGCTCGACGCGCTGCAACGCTACAGCCTGAGCGACAGCCTGCTGGAGGCGGCGTTGAACTGCGCCGATGATCCGGAGCAGGCCCTGCAGGCCCAGGCGCAACGGCTACAGGCCAGCGGCTTGTTGCCCATGGCCGGTTTTGGCGAGAGCCTGCAACGAGAGCTGATCGAGCCCTTGCCGGATCTGTTGATGCGCTATCGGCAATTGCTGGAGTTATGGCCAACGCCGGTCACCAGCGCCTTGCCGATTACCCTTGAACTCAAGGACGTGAAGCTCGAAGGCTGGCTGAGTGGGCTGCACCAACGTAGCGACGGCGGGCTGCTGTCGGTCACCACCATCCCCAATAGCATCGGCTCGCCCAAGACCCGCAAATGGCACCGCCTGACCCGGCCCTGGGTCAATCATCTGGTGGCCTGTGCCAGCGGCTATACCTTGACCACCGCGCTGGTGGCCAGCGACGACACCTTGTTGCTGCCGCCTCTGGACCGCGATGCGGCGCTGCAAATCCTGGGCGATCTGCTGCTGGCCTGGCAGGCGGGCATGTGCCAGCCGCTGCCGGTAGCCGTGAAAACCGCCTTTGCCTGGCTGGGCCAGAGCGATCCGGGCAAGGCCGAAGCGGCGGCGCGCAAAGCTTATGAAGGCGACGGCCAGACCAGCGATGGCGAACGTCGGGAAAGCCCGGCCCTGGCGCGCCAGTACCCGGACTACAACGCGTTGATCGCCGACGAAACCTTCAGCGGCTGGGTTGATGCGCTGTACCGCCCACTCTTACAGGCGCCCTGGCGCTCCGCGGCCAATGGGGAGGCTGACGTATGACCCGGCAAGCACCTTTGGCCCTGGCGTTCCCGCTGCGGGGCAGCCAACTGATCGAAGCCAGCGCCGGCACGGGCAAGACCTTTACCATCTCGGCGCTTTACCTGCGCCTGGTGCTGGGGCACGGCGGCGAGCCGGCCGGGTTCGGTCGCGAGTTGCTGCCACCGCAGATTCTGGTGGTGACCTTCACTGATGCGGCGACCAAGGAACTGCGCGAGCGGATCCGCACCCGCCTGGCTGAAGCCGCACGCTTCTTCCGCGATGAAACCGCCGCGCCCGACGCGCTGATCGCCGAGTTGCGCGATCAGTTCGCCGCCGAACAATGGCCGGGTTGCGCCAGCCGCCTGGACATCGCCGCGCAATGGATGGACGAGGCCGCGGTCTCGACCATCCACAGTTGGTGCCAGCGCATGCTGCGCGAGCATGCGTTCGACAGTGGCAGCCTGTTTACCCAGACCCTGGAAACCGACCACAGCGATCTGCTGGGCGAAGTGCTGCGCGACTACTGGCGGCTGTTTTGCTACCCGATGCAGGGTGATGCGCTGAACTGGGTGCGGGCCAACTGGGGTGGGCCCGCGGCCTTGCTGCCCAGGGTACGTGCGCTGTTTGGCAGCGAACGTGAAGTGGACCAGGAACAGACACCGGTGCAGTTGATCGAGTCCTGCTTGCTGGAGCGTCGCGCGGCGTTGGTGCAGCTCAAGGCGCCTTGGCGGCAATGGGCTGAGCAACTGCGGGAGATCTGCTTGCAAGGCGTCGCCAGCAAGGCCGTCGATGGCCGCAAGATGCAGGCGCGCTACTTCGAGCCCTGGTTCGAAAAGATCACCGCCTGGGCCGAAGACGAGTCCATAGAACAACTGGATATCGGTACCGGCTTCAGCCGCCTGACCCCCGAAGGCATGGCCGAGGCCTGGAAAGGCGATGCGCCGGATCATCCCGCGCTGGACGCCATGGCCGGGCTCAAGGTCGCGCTCGATGCCCTGCCGAGCCCCGACGCCGCGGTGTTGCAACACGCCGCGCGTTGGGTCGGCGCGCGCTTCGAGGAGGAGAAGCGCCGCCGTGCCGAGATGGGCTTCGACGACATGCTGCTGCGCCTCGACGCCGCGTTGCAGGCCGAGGGTGGCGAGCGCCTGGCGACGCTGATTCGCGAGCAGTTCCCGGTGGCCCTGATCGACGAATTCCAGGACACCGACCCGGTGCAGTACCGGATATTCGAAAGCATCTACCGCATCGAGGACAACAACCCCGAGACCGGGCTGTTCCTGATCGGCGACCCCAAGCAGGCGATTTACGCCTTCCGTGGGGCGGACATTTACACCTATCTGCGCGCTCGCCAGGCCACCAGCGGCCGCTTGCATACCCTGGGCACCAACTTCCGTTCCAGCCACGCCATGGTCAAGGCGGTGAACCACGTATTCGAGCGTGCCGAGTCCCGTGAACAGGGGCGCGGCGCGTTCCTGTTCCGGGAAAAGAACGGAGAGAACCCGGTGCCGTTCCTGTCGGTGGCCTCCCAGGGGCGCAAGGAGCAGCTACACAGAGAAGGGCAGGTGGTGCCGGCGCTGAATATCTGGCACCTGTCCTCGGAGCAAGCCATTTCCGGGGCGCTGTACCGGCAGCAACTGGCGGCGGCCTGCGCCAGCGAAATCGTCGCCTTGCTCAACGGCGGGCAGCAGGCCAGCGCCGGCTTCGCCCGTGACGGCCAGCCCTTCAAGGGCCTGCTGCCGGCGGACATCGCCATCCTGGTGCGCGATGGCAAAGAGGCCCAGGCCGTGCGCGGCGAACTGGCCGCGCGCGGGGTGCGCAGCGTGTACCTGTCGGACAAGGACTCGGTGTTCGCCGCCCAGGAGGCCCACGACCTGCTGGCCTGGCTCAAGGCCTGTGCCGAACCGGATATCGAGCGCCCGCTGCGCGCCGCGCTGGCCTCCATCACCCTGAACCTGCCGCTGGTTGAGCTGGAGCGCCTGAACCAGGACGAGCTGGCCTGGGAGAGTCGGGTCATGCAGTTCCGCGGTTATCGCCTGATCTGGCGTACCCAGGGTGTGCTGCCGATGTTGCGACGCCTGCTGCATGACTTCCAGTTGCCCCAGGCCCTGATCGCCCGCAGCGATGGCGAGCGGGTGCTGACCAACCTGCTGCACCTGTCCGAACTGTTGCAGCAGGCGGCTGCCGAACTGGATGGCGAACAAGCGCTGATCCGCCATCTGGCCGAGCACCTGGCCTTGTCCGGGCAGGCTGGCGAAGAACAGATCCTGCGTCTGGAAAGCGACGAACAACTGGTCAAGGTGGTGACCATCCACAAATCCAAGGGCCTGGAGTACCCGCTGGTGTTCCTGCCGTTCATCTGTTCGGCCAAGCCGGTGGATGGCAGTCGCCTGCCGCTGCACTACCACGACGAGTCGGGCAAGGCCCAGGTGACGCTACGGCCAACCCCGGAGCTGATTGCCCAGGCCGACGACGAACGCCTGGCCGAAGACCTGCGCTTGCTCTATGTGGCGCTGACCCGTGCCCAGCATGCCTGCTGGCTGGGTGTCGCCGACCTCAAGCGCGGCAACCACAACAGCTCGGTGCTGCACCTCTCGGCCTTGGGTTATCTGTTGGGCGGCGGTGCGTTGTTGAACGAGTCCAGCGGCCTGGCGCGCTGGCTGCAAGACCTGCAGCAAGGCTGCGAGGCCATGAGTGTCAGCGAAATGCCCAGCGTCTCCGACAGCCGCTTCCATCCGCCGCGCAACGACGCCACCCTGCTGGCACCCCTGGCTCCCAAGCGGCGAGCCGCGGAGAACTGGTGGATCGCGTCCTATAGCGCCCTGCGCATCAGCGACAGCCTGGGCGCCGGCAGTACCGAGGCGCCGGAAAGCCCGCAGGCGCAGAAACTCTTCGACGATGAACGCCTCGACCCCGATGCCCCGCGTGAAGTCGTGGCCAGCGGCGCGGACATCCATCGCTTCCCCCGTGGGCCGAATCCGGGGACCTTCCTCCACGGCCTGCTGGAGTGGGCCGGTGACGAGGGGTTCGCCGCCGACCCCGTCGCTATCGAGGACGCCATCGCTCGGCGCTGTAATCGCCGCGGTTGGCAAGGCTGGATCAAGACCCTGAGCGACTGGTTGCGGCACCTGTTGCAACTGCCTTTGCCAGCCGGGGCGGGGCGATCGCCGGTGGTGCTCGCGCAGTTGAGCCAATACCGGGTCGAGATGGAATTCTGGTTCGCCAGCCACAAGGTCGATGTGCTCAAGCTCGACGAGCTGGTGCGCCAGTACACCCATCAAGGCGTGCCTCGGGTGACCGCCGAACCAGTACTGCTCAATGGCATGTTCAAGGGC
The DNA here is from genome assembly GCF_059421865.1 of Pseudomonas sp. GW821-FHT02B10. Lineage (NCBI taxonomy): Bacteria > Pseudomonadati > Pseudomonadota > Gammaproteobacteria > Pseudomonadales > Pseudomonadaceae > Pseudomonas > Pseudomonas sp. GW821-FHT02B10. The sequence continues at coordinate 7,072 of NZ_JBWKVU010000001.1, forward strand.
TTCATCGACCTGACCTTCGAGCATCAAGGGCGCTATTACGTGGCCGACTACAAATCCAACTGGCTGGGCGTGGATGACGCCGCCTATACCGAGCAGGCCATGGAACAATCGATTCTCGACAACCGTTACGACCTGCAATACGTGCTGTACCTGCTGGCCCTGCATCGCCAGTTGCGGGCGCGCCTGGCGGACTACGATTACGACCGGCATATGGGCGGTGCCCTGTACCTGTTCTTGCGTGGTACGGGCTCGGCCAGCCGCGGCGTGTTTTTCACCCGGCCACCCCGTGAGCTGATCGAACGCCTGGACCGTTTGTTCCAGGGCAAACCCGAGCAGCCCAGGGCCGAGCCGGCGTGGGAACAGGGAGTATTGCTGTGATCGAGGATCTGCTGACGCCGCTGGAACCCCAGCCCGACCTGGCGCCCCTGGTTCGGGCCGGCGATTTGCTGCTGTTGCTCGATCGTTGGGTTGAGCGCGGATGGTTGCGCGCCCTGGACAAGGCTTTCGTAGGCTTCCTCCATGAACTGGAGCCACAAGGCGATCCACTGGTGCTGATGGCCGCGGCGTTGACCAGCCATCAACTGGGCCACGGGCATGTTTGCCTGGACCTGTTCGAAACCCTCAAGGAGCCGGACTTCGCCCTGTCCCTGCCGCCGGAAGGCGACCTGCAAAGCACGGCGGCGGTACTGCCGTCGCAGGTGCTGGCGACGCTGGACGGCGCGCACTGGTGCAAGGCCCTGGCGGCCAGTCGCCTGGTGGCGCTGGCGGCCGACCAGAGCGAGCAGGCCCGCCAGCGGCCGCTGGTGTTGTCGGGCAAGCGCCTGTATCTGCGCCGTTACTGGGCCTATGAGCGGCGCATCGACAATGCCTTGCGCCAGCGCCTGGCGGTGCAGGAGGAAACCCCCGCGGATTTGGCCGAGCGCCTCGGCGGCCTGTTCGGCGCGGCCAAGGCGGCGGGGCCGGTGGACTGGCAGAAGCTTGCCTGTGCGCTGGCCACCCGAGGCGCCTTCAGCATCATTACCGGCGGGCCGGGAACCGGTAAAACCACCACCGTGGTGCGCCTGCTGGCCTTGCTCCAGGCCCCGGCTGTCGAAGCCGGCAAGCCTTTGCGCATCCGCCTCGCGGCTCCCACCGGCAAGGCGGCGGCGCGCCTCACCGAGTCCATCAGCCTGCAAGTGCGCTCCCTGTCGGTCGACGACAGTGTGCGCGAGAAGATCCCCAGCGACGTGACCACGGTGCACCGCCTGCTGGGCAATCGTCCGGGAACCCGGCACTTTCGCCATCACGCCGGCAACCGCTTGCCCCTGGATGTGCTGGTGGTCGACGAAGCCTCGATGATCGACCTGGAGATGATGGCCAATCTGCTCGATGCGCTGCCGGTGCACGCGCGCCTGGTGTTGCTCGGGGACAAGGATCAACTGGCCTCGGTGGAAGCCGGCGCGGTGCTTGGCGATCTGTGCCGCGATGCCGAGGCCGGCTGGTACAGCCCGCAGACCCGCAGCTGGCTGGAGGCCGTCAGCGGCGAGCAACTGGCGGACAGCGGTCTGCAGGAAGACAGCGCCGGCGCTCATCCGCTGGCCCAGCAGGTGGTGATGCTGCGCCACTCCCGGCGCTTCGGCGAAGGCAGCGGTATCGGCCAGCTGGCGCGCTGGGTCAACCAGCAGCAGGCCGAGGAAGCGCGCCGCCTGCTGGCCGCCCGCAGCCACGCCGACCTGTATGGCTTGAGCCTCAAGGGCGAGCAGGACCGCGCCCTGGAGCGCTTGCTGCTGGAAGGCCACGGCGACGGGCCGCAGGGTTACCGGCATTACCTGAGCCTGTTGCGCGGCCAGCGCCCGCCTGCCGATACAGCGCTGGAAGATCCGCGCTGGACCGCCTGGGCCCGCGATGTGCTGCTGGCCTTCGACCAGTTCCAGTTGCTCTGCGCGGTGCGCAAGGGGCCTTGGGGTGTCGAGGGGTTGAACCAGCGGATCACCGCCGCGCTGTTCAAGGCGCGGCTGATCGAAAGCGATCAGCAGTGGTACGAAGGTCGTCCGGTGCTGATGACCCGCAACGATTACGGCCTGGGCCTGATGAACGGCGATATCGGCATTGCCTTGAAGTTGCCCGAGCACGAAGGCACGCAAGACGGGCGCCTGGTACTGCGGGTGGCCTTCCCGCGCAACGACGGCCAAGGTGGCGTGCGTTTCGTGCTGCCGAGCCGGCTCAACGATGTGGAAACCGTGTACGCCATGACCGTGCACAAATCCCAGGGCTCGGAGTTCGCCCACACCGCGCTGATCCTGCCCGAGGCGCTGAACCCGGTGCTGACCAAGGAACTGATCTACACCGGTATCACCCGGGCCAAGGACTGGTTCAGCCTGATCGAGCCGCGGGCCGGGGTGTTCGAAGAGGCGGTGCGGCGCAAGGTCAAGCGCCTGAGCGGGTTGATGCTTGACCTGGGTTGAACGCCGAGGCACTGGCGTTCGGCACTCGATCAGAGCGCCGCTGCCAGTGCCGTCGCGCTTGGCTGCTCCAGCCCCATGAAGCGTCTGACCCGTTCCCCCGCCGCTTCTTCGCGGATCGCTTGCGGGCTGGCGTCCAGCTGGATATTGCCGCCCTCCATGAAGATCACCCGATCGGAAATCGACAGGGCGAAGTCCATCTCGTGGGTGACGATCAACATGGTCATGCCCTCTCGGGCCAGGTCGCGAATCACGTTCAACACATCGCCCACCAGCTCGGGATCGAGGGCCGAGGTCGGCTCGTCGAAAAGCATGATCTGCGGCTCCATCGCCAGGGCCCGGGCAATCGCCACGCGCTGCTGCTGGCCGCCGGACAGCTGGTGCGGGTACTTGTGGGCGTGGGCCAGCAGGCCGACCTTGTCCAGCAAGGCGTAGGCCTGCTGCTCGCTCAAGGCTTTGCTGCTGCCGTGGTAACGCGGCGCCAGGCAGATATTGTCGAGGATGCTGCGATGGGGGAACAGGTTGAAGTTCTGAAAGACCATGCCGATGTGCCGCACCCCCTCGCGCACCTGCGGGCTGTTGAGGTTGTCGCCGGCGCTGATGAAGCTGTTGCCGAACAGCACGATTTCGCCCTGGTCGATGCGCTCCAGGCCGTTGATGGTGCGGATCAGCGAGGTCTTGCCCGAGCCGGACGGACCGATGATGGAAATCACCTGGCCACTGGCGACGTTCAGGTCGACGCCCTTGAGCACCTGATGATCGCCGTAGCGCTTGTGGATGTTTTGCAGTTGCAGGGCCGGGGCGCTACCGGCTACCGGTCGTGGGCGAGGTCGGCTGTGCTGCGGTTGTGCCTGTTGCCGGAGCTGCTCGGTGCCGGCGTCATCCAGGGTTTGCGGGGTGCGCAGGTTCAGGTCCAAGTGGCGTTCCAGGCGCTGCAACAGCCAGGCGAACAGGGTGACGATCAGCACGTAGTACACCGCCACCGCGGCCAGGGTCTCCATCACCAGGAAGTTCTGCGCATACAGGCGCTGGCCGACGGTGAGCAGTTCGGTCAGGGAGATTACCGAGATCAGCGAAGTCAGCTTGACCACGGTGATGTACTCGTTGATCAGGGTCGGCAGGGAAATGCGGAAGGCCTGGGGGATGACGATCAGCCGTTGCAGACCGATCAGGCCGATGCCCAGCGCGCGGCCGGCTTCCTTCTGCCCCTTGGCCACCGAGATCAGCCCGCCGCGATGGATTTCCGCCATGTACGCCGCTTCGGTCACCACCAGGGCGAGCAGCCCCGAGTAGAAGGGGTTGGACAGCACCGAACCGGTGGCCGGAAACAGCTGGGGCAGGTTGTAGACGAAGACCACCAGCACCAGCAGCGGAATGCTGCGAAAGAACCAGATGTACAGCGCTGCCGGGGTTCTGATCCAGGCGGCCGTGGAGAGTTTGGCCGAGGCCAGGAGAAAGCCCAGCAGCATGCCGATGAACCAGGCCAGCGCGCTGAGCTGGACCACGGTGACGCAGGCGTGCCAGAAGCTGGGCAGGGAAAACAGGGAGATGAAGTAGGACCAGTCGAATTGCATAAACACCTCGGGCGGCTTCGGATCGCAGGCATCAGGACGGGCGCTGCGCGCTCGATCGGGGGCCGGTCACGGGCGCATCCCTGCGCCGCAGTGGCTTGTCAGTCAGTCACCGGTTCCAGGTTGTATTTGCCGAGGATCGCGGCGTACTCGCCGTTCTTGCGGCTCTCGGCGAAGGCTTCCTGCAGCGCCTTGTAGGTGGCGTCGTTGCCTTTCTTGACGAAGATGCCGAGGGTTTGCTGATAGATCAGGTGCTGGCTGGTGACCACCACCCGACCCTGGGTGCGTTCGGCGATCATCTTCGCCGCGCCGGCGATTTCCACCTGGGCCTGGATGTTCTTCGACAGCAGGGCCTGGGTCACCTCAGGTGCCGAGGGGTATTCGCTGACACTGATCGCGCCCTTGTTGTTCGGCACGCAGTAGTCGCTGGAGAGCTTCTGCAACTGGCTGACCCAGGTGGTGCCCTGTTCCAGCCCGACCTTCAGGCCGCACAGGTCTTCAGGGGTTTGCGGGTTCAGGCCGCTGTCCTTGGACGTCATGATCGCCGCGCCGGTTTTCGCATAGGCGATGGTCATGGCCTGGGTCTGCCGTTCCGGAGTGATGTACATGCCGGAAATGATCGCGTCGTAGCGACCGGCGTTGAGGCCGAGGATCAGGCTGGGAAACTTGGTGTCGACGAACTCGGCCTTGGCGTTCATGTGCCTGGCCAGGGCGTGGGCCAGTTCCGGATCGGAGCCGACCACGTTCTTCTCGCTGTCATAGGACTCGAACGGTGGGTAGGTGATTTCCATGCCGATCTTCAGCTGTCCGGGTGTCGCGGTCGAGGCCAGGCCTGCGGTGGCGCACAACAGGCCGGCGGTGAGCAGGGTCAGGCGAGCAACGTTGTTTTTGTTAAGCATCGTGGGTCTCTCCAGGGGATGGAAGCAAAGGGCAAAAGGGTGGTCAGGACGCTTGCGACTGGTGTTTCAGGTGGCCGAAGCTCGAAGGCTTGCGGGCTTTTTCCGGCAGGCGGATCTCGCCGTTCTCCACGCGCTTGCGCAGGTACTGGTAGGTCTGCAGGGCCTGGCCATACATGTGCTCGCCGATGGTGATCTGCTCATAGTCGTCCGAGGCCTTGGCGAACTGTGGCAAAGGCTTGATCTGGGTATGGAAGTCGCAGGCGTAGAACAGCGGGAACGAGTAGCGCTCCTCGCTGACGCTGCGCACCCGGTGGGCGGTGGCGACAAAGGCGCCGGCGGTCATCACCTCCAGCATGTCGCCGATGTTCACCACAAAGGCGTCGGCCAGCGGCGGGGCGTCGATCCACTGGCCCAGGTTGTTCATCACCTCCAGGCCCGGCTTGTCGGCCAGCAGGATGGTGAAGCACTCGTAGTCGGTGTGGGCGCCGATGCCGGGGGCATCCTGGGCTGCGTCGTCGAACGGGTAGTGGATCAGGCGCAGCTTGGAAGGCGGGCGGGTGACCAGGGCGTCGAAATAGTTTTCCTCCAGGCCCAGGGCCAGGGCGAACCCGCCGAACAGGCGCCTGCCGAGGGCGAAGACGGCCGCGTAATAGGCTTGCACCGCCTCCTTGAAGCCGGGCAGTTCTGGCCACTCGTTCGGCCCCAGCAGCGGCGTGTTGGCCAGGACCAGGGGATCGTCGGCCGCGACTTCGAAGCCGATGTCGAAGGCTTCCTTGTGATCCGGCTTGCCCTTGGAATACACCTCCTCGCCCTCGGGGACGAAACCCTTGTGGCTTTTCGAGGTGCCGATGTAGTGCTGCATCTTGCTGTCCAGGGGCTGGGCGAAATAGTCCCTGGCGGCCTGGCGCAGGCCGGCGATCAACTGCGGGTCGATGCCATGGCTGGTGATGTAGAGAAAGCCCACTTCGCTGGCGGCCGCTCCCAGCTGCTCGGCGACGGCCAGCCGGTGCTCCAGCTCGATGCTGAACAGGCCGGCGATGTCCACCACCGGAATGTGCTTGAAGTTGGCCTTGGCCGGGGTTTTATCGATTTTATCGGGCATGACGCAAGAACCTCACGGACGGGTTGAGTGGGTGACGCGGTCGAAGTGTTCGCGCTCGGTCCTGGCCATCCACTGGTTCAGCGACCAGAGGTCGGCCACCGGCACGTTGGTGAAGGGCAGGTGATGCAGGTAGCCGTCGGCGCCGAACTCCGGGGTCAGGGTGCTGACCTGGTAGCCCCGGGCCTTTTGCGAATGCCAGATGGCTTCCCAGTGCTGCTGGTGGAACGCCAGTTCACGGGCATATTCCGGGGCGGCGGGGTGCGGGACTTGCGGCCCCTGGTCATAGCCGACCCGGGCCTGGATATGGTGAACGCGCTCGACGAAGGCGCTCAGGTCATCGAAGGGGTCATCCAGCAGGCGTTCGCAGGTGACGACCCAGTGGCTGATATCGCTGGTGAAACGCAGGTCGGGCAATTGCCGGATCAGCTCCAGGGTGACCCAGGGATTGAACAGCGAACGGGCGCGGTGGGTCTCGAAGCTGCAGAACTGGCCATGCTTGCGCGCCAGCTCCATGGCCTGGCCGAAGAACTCGACTTGCTGGGCCAGGGGCCAGCGGTCGTTGCCGGCCAGCACATTGACGAAGCGCGGCGCCAGTTCGGCGGCCCAGGCGAGCTTGCGCTCCAGGTCCAGCAGGTGTTCCTGGAACGCGGCCGACTGTTTTGGCAGGACGTCGTAGGCGGTGAAAACCGTGCAGATGTAGGCGAGGCGATTGTCCCGCAGGAAAGTGCCGAATTCGCCGCGTTCGCGGGCTTGCAAAGGCAGGCGGGCTTCCATACCGTCGAAGCCGGCGGCCAGCAGCTCGTCGAGGGCCTGGGCCGGGCTGGCGGTATAGCCCCAGAGTGTGCGGAATATTTCCAGTTGCATCGGCTAACCTCAAAGATGTCTTGGGCTACTCATGGCACCGCAAAGGCACTGGGCCGAAGCGGCGATACTGGGCAGTAGCAAAAGACATTCCTTGAGCCGGGTCTCTGCGGATCCGGTCTCACCGAGGGCGGTCTGGACGGCTCGCTCTCTGGCGCCGATCTTAAGCAGGCGATGCAGGCATGAAGAATAGGAAGGTTCAAATCGTTACTTCATTTTTTTCTAAACCAATAGCCTGCTACCCATGCCTGGGAACCTCGCGGCGGTTTCACCGGCTGTGCTATCGTTGCGGCATCATTGTATGAAGATCAAAGAGAATCCCTGCATGAACGTGGCTGTCTCGGCGACAGAGCGCTTTTCGGGCTGGAGGCAGATACTGCTGTCCGCCCTGGTCTGTCTGCTGAGCACTTTTGCCGTCGCGCAACCCGAGCCTGCTGCCACCAGCCTGGCAGACCAGCGCGCCAAGGCGGTGACTCAAGTGGTGCTGGGGATTCTCAGTTATGCGCGCTGGCCGGTGGAGCCGGCGCAATTGCGTCTGTGCGTGGTGGGGCCGACCGAATACACCGACGACCTGGTCAAGGGCACGACCCAGGCCACGGGCCGCCCGGTTCTGGTGCGGCGCTTGCTGGCCGACAACCCGGCCATCGTCAACGAGTGCGATGCGGTGTACATCGGCAAGCTGACCGACGACCAGCGCGCCCGCCTGTTCACTTCCCTGGTCGGTCATCCGGTATTGAGCATCAGCGAGGGCGGCGACCAGTGCACGGTCGGTAGCCTGTTCTGCCTGCGCGTCAGTGACAATCAGGTGTCATTCGAGGTCAACCTGGATTCGGTGGCGCGCAGTGGCGTGCGGATTCATCCAAGCGTGCTGCAACTCTCCCGTCGTCGACCGGCGGCGCCATGAGCTTCTTCAAATCTCCTGCTCGCCCTACATTGCGTTCGGTCATTGGCCGCGGGCATCTGATTGTCGCCCTGCTGGCCATTTCCATGGCCAGCCTGTCCCTGACATTGCTCGGGGTGCTGGCGTTGCGGGTGTATGCCGATCACAACCTGCATCTGATCGCGCGTTCGATCAATTACACGGTCGAAGCGGCGGTGGTGTTCAACGACAGCGCCGCGGCGACCGAAGCCCTGGCCCTGATTGCCTCCACCGAAGAGGTGGCCGATGCCCAGGTACTCGATGCACGGGGGCGCGTGCTGGCCCATTGGGAGCGGCCGGAAATCGGTTTGCTGACCGATCTGGAAATGCAGATCGCCCGGGCCTTTCTCGAAAAGCCCATCACCGTGCCGATCATGCATCAGGGCCAGGAAATCGGCAGCATCGCCCTGACCGGGCACGGCGGCAGCCTGCTGCGCTTCCTGCTCAGTGGGCTGGTGGGGATTGTCCTGTGTATCGCGGTGAGCGCCTGGGTGGCGCTGTACCTGGCGCGCCGGCAGTTGCGCGGCATTACCGGGCCGCTGCGCAGCCTGGCCGATGTGGCCCATGCCGCGCGCCGCGAGCGGGCATTCGACGTCCGGGTGCCGCCGGCGGAAATTGCCGAGCTGGACAACCTGGGCAACGACTTCAATGCTCTGCTCGATGAGCTGGAAGCCTGGCAAACCCACTTGCAGAGCGAAAACGAAACCCTGGCCCACCAGGCCAGCCATGACAGCCTGACCGGGTTGCCGAACCGGGCGTTTTTCGAGGGCCGGCTGATTCGCGCGCTGCGCAGCGCCAGCAAGCTCAACGAACGGGTGGCGGTGTTGTTTCTCGACAGTGACCGTTTCAAGGGCATCAACGACAACTTCGGTCACGCCGCCGGCGACGCGGTGCTGATGGCGGTGGCGTCGCGGGTGCGTGCGCAGTTGCGCGAGGAAGACCTGGTGGCGCGCCTGGGGGGCGACGAGTTCGCCATTCTGCTGACCCCGCTGCACCGCATCGAGGATGCCGAGCGTATCGCGGAAAAAATCATCGCCAGCATGGAGATGCCAATTGCCTTGCCAGGCAGTACTTCGGTACTGACTTCACTCAGTATCGGTATTGCCGTCTACCCTGATCATGGCACCACCCCGGGTGCTCTGCTCAATGCCGCCGATGCGGCGATGTATCAGGCCAAGCGTGTCTCTCGAGGCGGGCAACACACCGCGGGGTCGGAGCCCCCCGTCGTTCACGTTCAATCCAGGAGCTAATTCTTTGTTTTCACTGACTCGACCTTTCTTGCGACTTTTCACCACCGGCCTGTTGCTGGCGCTGCTTTCATTGACCGGTTGCCAGAGCGTGCCGCCCAAGGGGCTGACCCCGCAGCAAGTAGCGGTGCTCAAGCAGGAGGGCTTTGAGCTGACGGACGAGGGCTGGGCCTTCGGCCTGTCCGGCAAGGTGCTGTTCGGCAGCGACATCGATAGGTTGAATGCCGCCAGCACCGGCATCGTTGAGCATATCGGCAAGGCGCTGGTCAGCGTGCACATCGACAAGGTCCGGGTCGATGGCCACACCGATGGCTCCGGCAGGGAAAGCTACAACCAGCAACTGTCCCTGCGCCGGGCGAAAAGCGTGAGCAAGGTACTGGTGGCCACGGGCATGCGCGAAGAAAACATCCAGCTGCGTGGCCTGGGTAGCAGCGAACCGGTGGCCTCCAACAGCACGGTGGCCGGACGCACCGAAAACCGTCGCGTCTCGATCGTGGTCATTGCCGACTGATGGGCGAAGACCATCACCGGGTCTGTCTTGCCAGTAGGCCCTGATTCTTCCTTTACACTGCGGTTCCCACAGTGGGGTGATCCGCTAGGTCTTCGCGATAGCAGGACCAGGCTGTGCCGAGTGGATTTTGCAGTGCTGCTGGCAGGTGACCTCATAGTGGTGATGCTTGGAGTTCTTAAGGATCAGCAGGGTCCGTAGTGCACTTCTTCAAGCGATCCGTATCCGTGCCGCTCTCTGGGCTGGTATCAATATTGCCATTTAGGTCGAGGTAAATATCCGTTCTTCGCCATTTAGGGGTGATATTGACGCAATGATTACGGCCCGTATCACTCCACCAATAGAACTCCATGAAGAACCCGGCATCTGGAAAAATGTGGCCAAAGTCAGATGTCGCCTCGCCTGGAAATAGGCCCCCGCGTCCACTCCGATAAATTCGGTGTTCGGTATTCCAGGTCACAGAAAGCTTCTCTTTTCCCTCCTTGGAGTAGTGAACCGTGACCACTGGGGTCGCTACCCTCCAAAACACAAAGGGGGACAGCAGTAGCAGAAAGAGAATGCCCAAAATGTACCTGTATTTAATGGGCCTTACATTTGTGGACACGGATACCTTCCCCCCATTCCTTCGGTTGTACTGCAAGAACTTCGTCCATGATCATCTTTGCCGTTATGCCTCCGTTGGGGCGTTGTCGATAGAGCTTCACGCCGATACTAATGGATATTCGGTCAGGTGCATCATCCCAGGCCCTCATGCCCTCGATATCAGCAGAGCGATGCGGACCGGGCCGTTCCCATTCTGCTTTAGGTTTTTCAAAAATCTCTTCAACCTTCCGAGCAGCGTCCGACCCTATCTGCTCTATACCTGCGCCGTCCAAGAGGACGCTTTCAGAGAGTCCACCAGCCAGTCCAACATAGCCATAGTGGATGTTCGACCAGATGTCATAGAAGTAGTCGTAGCCCCCTTGTTTGTTCCAAACATCCTTGAACATCGCTTGCAGCTTCGGCTTGTGGTCCCAGGGCCGGCCCTGACCGACTCGCTCAGTCCAGATAGCCAAAGCCTTCGCTCTCTTCCCCAGCGCTAAGTTGTAGAAGTCAGGGCTTTGACCAAGACGAAGATAGAAAGGAAGTTCCTTATACTTCTTCATTTCAGCTGTTGGGCTAAAGCTATTCAAATCCTGCATCTGTCGCACAGACGGGCTGTTGATATTGGTATTCATCTCGCCCGCAATGTAGCTCGCCAGTTCTTCCATCTGGTCAGGGTCATTACAGACCTTTTCTTCTGGATTCTCTTCAGGAGCCTTAGAGGCCTCATTGGGATCGACTAAAGCATTTGCAGCGGCGGCCTTCTCGGTCAGCTTCGGATCAGCCAACAAGGTCGCCATCTTTTCATCGTCTACAGAGCCATCTGAGCGGAACACTCCGAGCGTTGCGAAGTTGATGATTGCGGCCCCCTCCATAGGCCCCATGACAAAGCCACCGAAGGTATCGCCTGATCCTGTGATGATCGTCCCGCCGTGACTGGTAGGACTCCCTAAGTGGGCCATGGGGCGACCATTCAGGATGATCGAAGGAAACCCTGTGGTAATGACTGCGCCACAGCCGCAAGTGTCACCGACTCGGGCTGCTCCCATGAAGTTGATGTTGATGTCACCAGAAGCGGAAGCAATAGGTGTCGTACCGTGACCGGGAAGCGGGCAGAGGTGTTTATCGCCCAGGCGAGCAGAAGAAAGCATTGATCGTCCTTGTGTGTTGGCGGGTCCGTGAGGCTCTTTGTCGAGCTTCGCGAACCTAGCAAGTGACGATGGACAAGGCTTTAGGACGATTCTGAACTTGGATGAAGCCCGCTCTCATTGCGATCGGCTTTCGCTATTCCGTACAGGCTATGAGTCGGCAAACACCATCTCCCGGCTCTGCCCCATCAGCAGGCCCTGATTCTGTTCGGTCACGCTGCGGATGTAATCCCACAACAGGGTGATCCGCTTGAGCTTGCGCAGGTCCTCGCGGCAGTACATCCAGAACTGCCGGGTGATGTCTATTTCCTCCGGCAGCACTGGCAGCAGGCGCGGGTCCTGGGCGGCCAGGAAGCAGGGCAGGATCGCCAGCGAGCGTCCTTGCTGGGCCGCTACGTATTGGGCGATGACGCTGGTGCTGCGCAGGTTGGCGCTGGCGCCGGGCAGCACGTTGGCCAGGTACAACAGCTCCGAGCTGAACGCCAGGTCGTCCACGTAGCTGATGAATTGATGCTCGCTCAAGTCCGCCGGGCGGCGGATCGGTGGGTGCTGGTCGAGGTATTCCTGGGTCGCATAGAGCTGCAGGCGGTAGTCGCAGAGCTTGCAGCAGACGTAGGGGCCATGCTCCGGGCGTTCCAGGGCGATGACGATATCGGCCTCGCGCTTGGACAGGCTGATGAAGTGCGGCAGCGGCAGGATATCCACCGAGATCGCCGGGTAAGCGTCGACGAAATGGCTCAGCTGTGGAGTGATGAAAAAGCTGCCGAAACCTTCGGTACAGCCCATGCGCACATGCCCGGACAGGGCCACGCCCGAGCCCGAGACCTGTTCGCAGGCCATGTGCAGAGTGCTTTCGATCGACTCGGCATAACCCAGCAGGCGCTGGCCCTCGGCGGTCAGGACAAAGCCATTGGTCCGGGACTTTTCGAACAGCAGGGTGCCCAGCGCGCCCTCCAGCGAACCGATGCGCCGCGACACCGTGGTGTAGTCCACCGCCAGGCGCTTGGCCGCGCTGCTGGCCTTGCGGGTGCGCGCCACTTCGAGGAAAAACTTCAGGTCGTCCCAGTTCAGCGAGCCGAGGGAGGTGATGTTTTTTTGCATGATGGACCGGCTTTTATGTGCGTTCTTATTAGAAGTTTGCACATCTATACTCCAAAAACAGTCCGACAACCAACTCGCGACGCACGCCTCATTTCAAGGCGGTCCCACGCCTTGGCTCCCTGCATAAGAACCTCAAGAAGTCAGGAGACCCGTATGAACGCATCCCTCAAGTCCGACGGCACTACCTTGCAGCAGGTCAAGCTGCTGATCGACGGCCAGTGGGTCGAATCCCAGACCCGCGAGTGGCACGACATCACCAACCCGGCCACCCAGCAGGTGCTGGCCAAGGTACCTTTCGCCACGGCGGATGAAGTCGACGCCGCCATCGAAGCCGCGCATCGCGCCTTCCAGACCTGGAAGCTGACCCCGATCGGCGCGCGGATGCGCATCATGCTCAAGCTGCAGGCGCTGATCCGCGAACACTCCAAGCGTATTGCCCAGGTGCTCAGCGCCGAACAGGGCAAGACCATCGCCGATGCCGAAGGCGACATTTTCCGCGGCCTGGAAGTGGTCGAGCATGCCTGTTCGATCGGCAGCCTGCAGATGGGCGAGTTCGCCGAGAACGTCGCCGGTGGCGTCGATACCTACACCCTGCGCCAGCCGATCGGTGTCTGCGCCGGGATCACCCCGTTCAACTTCCCGGCGATGATTCCGCTGTGGATGTTCCCGATGGCCATCGCCTGCGGCAACACCTTCGTCCTCAAGCCTTCGGAACAGGACCCGCTGTCGACCATGCTGCTGGTGGAGCTGGCGCTGGAAGCCGGGGTTCCGTCTGGCGTGCTCAACGTGGTGCATGGCGGCAAGGACGTGGTGGACAAGCTGTGCACCCACCCCCACATCAAGGCGGTGTCGTTCGTCGGCTCCACCGCGGTGGGCACCCACGTCTATGACCTGGCGGGCAAACACGGCAAGCGCGTGCAGTCGATGATGGGCGCGAAGAACCACGCCGTGGTGCTGCCCGACGCCAACCGCGAACAGGCGCTCAATGCCCTGGTCGGTGCCGGGTTCGGCGCGGCCGGCCAGCGTTGCATGGCCACCTCGGTGGTGGTCCTGGTGGGCGCGGCGAAACAATGGCTGCCGGACCTCAAGGCGCTGGCGCAGAAACTCAAGGTGAATGCCGGCAGCGAGCCGGGCACCGATGTCGGGCCGCTGATTTCCAAGCGCGCCAAGGAGCGTGTGCTGAGCCTGATCGAAAGCGGCATCAAGGAAGGCGCCAAGCTGGAGCTGGACGGTCGCGACGTCAAGGTGCCGGGGTTCGAGCAGGGCAACTTCGTCGGCCCGACCCTGTTCTCCGGGGTGACCACCGACATGCAGATCTACACCCAGGAAATCTTCGGCCCGGTGCTGGTGGTGCTGGAAGTGGACACCCTCGACCAGGCCATCGCCCTGGTCAATAGCAACCCCTTCGGCAACGGCACCGGCCTGTTCACCCAGAGCGGCGCGGCGGCCCGCAAGTTCCAGACTGAAATCGATGTCGGTCAGGTCGGGATCAACATCCCGATCCCGGTGCCTGTACCGTTCTTCAGCTTCACCGGTTCCCGTGGTTCCAAGCTGGGCGATCTGGGGCCCTATGGCAAACAAGTGGTGCAGTTCTATACCCAGACCAAGACCGTCACCAGTCGCTGGTTCGACGATGACAGCGTCAACGATGGCGTGAACACCACCATCCATTTGCGTTGAGGAGTCCGCTCATGAAAATCGCATTCATCGGTCTGGGCAACATGGGCGCGCCCATGGCGCGCAACCTGCTCAAGGCCGGGCATCAGTTGAACCTGTTCGACCTGAACCAGGCCGTGCTCAAGGAACTGGCCGAACTGGGTGGCAGCATCAGTACCTCGCCGCGCGCTGCCGCCGCAGACAGCGAGCTGGTGATCACCATGCTGCCGGCCGCGCCCCATGTGCGTAGCGTCTGGCTGGGTGACGACGGGGTGCTGGCCGGCATCGCCCGTGGCACGCCGGCGGTGGATTGCAGCACCATCGACCCGCAGACCGCCCGCGACGTCGCCGCGGCGGCCGCCAAGCAAGGCGTGGCCGTGGCCGATGCGCCGGTATCCGGCGGTACCGGCGGCGCGGCGGCGGGCACCCTGACCTTCATGGTCGGTGCCAGCGCCGAACTGTTCGCCACCCTGCAGCCGGTGCTGGCGCAGATGGGCCGCAATATCGTGCACTGCGGTGAAGTGGGTACCGGGCAGATCGCCAAGATCTGCAACAACCTGCTGCTGGGCATTTCGATGATCGGTGTCAGCGAAGCCATGGCCCTGGGCGATGCCCTGGGGATCGACACCAAGGTGCTGGCGGGCATCATCAACAGCTCCACCGGGCGTTGCTGGAGTTCCGACACCTACAACCCCTGGCCCGGCGTGATCGAAACCGCGCCGGCTGCCCGCGGCTACACCGGCGGCTTCGGCGCCGAGCTGATGCTCAAGGACCTGGGCCTGGCCACCGAGGCCGCCCGCCAGGCGCACCAGCCGGTGGTGCTGGGTGCCGTGGCGCAGCAGCTGTACCAGGCCATGAGCCAGCGCGGGGAAGGGGGCATGGACTTCTCAGCTATCGTCAACAGCTATCGCAAGCCCCAATAGGGGATTTTTCCGGGAGCCCGCGTCGGGCGGGCTCCCGGTTTTTTGCCATCTCTCTTACCTCAATGGACCTCGCTCCCCTGTAGCCGCTGGCACGGGCCAGGATCGAGTGCGCCGTCCTCGGCAATCGCGCTTGTGCAGAAAAATCACATCGGTTTATGACCGTTCTTTACGGTCGAATATCGTCCGTAATATTGGCAAAGCAGGCGATGAAGATTCGCCAGTGGCTTTATCGCGACAATGTATAAGGCATGCTCTGGCAGTATCGGGATTGATAGCTAAGGTGACTTGTGTCGACAGCGTCTCTGTCGAATGACGACATGTCATGGATATGGCATGTATATGAGGTTTTATCAGGGAGATAGACCATGGCAGATGTCCTGAGATACGGAGACAAAGTTCATATCAAGAATGGTTACAATAGTTGGGATGGCGGTTATCTCGATACTTGTAACCATGCCACCGCCCCGAACAGTCTTTACGGCGTAGTCACCGCAACCACTCCTCATCGCGGCCCGGGTACTGGTACCTGGATCATCGAGTCCGCGACAGGCAAGGCAGTAGGAACCGAGGTTGAAAGTTGCGATGTGATTCTGCTGTGGAACCTCTACAACAACGAGGGTGGCTATCTGGACACCAATGGCCACGCGACAAAACCGTCGATCTACAACGTGGTCACAGCCCTCAAGGAATCGCGGCCGGCGGATACCCTGCACTGGCGAATTTTCGCCGATACCTCAGATCCCAAGGATTTCAAGGTGAGAGAGGGGGATGTCGTGCACTTCCTGAATGGCTACAACGATGTGCGCGGCGGGTTCCTGGATACCTGTGGGCATGCCAGTGGCGAGGGTGTCAAATATGCGGTATCGACGACCCCCTATCTGAATCGGGACGGCAATACCGGCTCATGGAAAATCTCGAAAGCCAACGATTAAGTGTCAGGTGCATCACCATCAAGCACTTTAATGTGCAAAAGGGGACGTTGAAATCGTCCCCTTTTTAGTCGTTGTATTAATAGACTTTCTAAAGTTTTAAATGCGGGTTGTCTGCTTGGTTTTTTTGTTTAAGCAAGCTTGCTGGAAGTTTAAATGGGCTGTCTGTATTCGCTGGGCTGAGATGGGTGAACTTCTGGTTGGCCAATATCATTAGGCCGGGAAGTGTATGACGGGGCGTCTGCCTTATTGCTGTGACTTTATAAAAAGAGGCGCTCCTCAATGATATGAGCGCCTCTTGATGTTTCGCGGAAAGTTCTTCGCCGGGCCGATCAGGCAGTTTGCAAAACTGCGGCCCGCATTTTCGGGTGTCAGGCGAACACGAAATACTTGCGCACGGTCTCGACCACTTCCCAGGTGCCTTTCATCCCCGGCTCGACCACGAAGATATCGCCGGCGCGCAGGTGGATCGGGTCCATGCCGTCCGGGGTGATCACGCAGTAGCCTTCCTGGAAATGGCAGTACTCCCATTTCACGTAGTCCACGCGCCATTTTCCGGGCGTGCAGATCCAGGTACCCATGATCTTGCTGCCGTCTTCGCTGGTGTAGGCGTTGAGGTTGACGGTGTGCGGGTCGCCTTCGAGTTTTTCCCATTTGCAGGCATCGAGCACCGGCAGCGGGTGAGTGTCGCGCAGAACGGTGATGGGGGCAGTCGCGGTCATGAGGACTCCGGGGTGTTGGCTGAGAACTGAAGTCGCACCCTATAGCGCCCGGCGCCCGGTCAGTTGTCTGTACTCGACATCGGGGTGCCCAGAAACGCAGTACCCGCCCGTGAAGTGTTGCCGCGGTTTGCATTGAAATTTCCGAGCGTGAATCAGTGATTTCCTGGCAGTTCATGCGAAAGATTTCGCGGTCGCTGGAGCATTTCGCAAGAATCTTCACGGGCATCGCTCGTATGATTCAGGTCGAAATGGCCGAGAGCAACGCTATGAGCACAACCCCAAGCTGGTGGGACATCAGCCCGCCCCTGAGTACCGCGACCCCGACCTGGCCCGGCGATACGCCATTCCAGGAAGAGCGGGTCTGGCAATACGGGCCCGAGTGCCCGGTGAACGTCGGGCGCATCACCCTGTCGCCGCACACCGGTGCCCATGTCGATGCGCCGCTGCACTACAGCGCCGATGGCGCGCCGATCGGCGAGGTGCCGCTGGATGTCTACCTCGGCCCGTGCCGGGTCGTGCATTGCCTGGGTTGTGGCCCGCTGGTCTTGCCCCGGCACCTGGAGGGGCACCTGGACAACCTGCCCGAGCGGGTGCTGTTGCGTACCTATCGACAGGCGCCCTTGAGCACCTGGGACCCGGATTTCAGCGCCGTGGCCAAGGAGACTGTCGAACTGCTGGCCAGCCACGGTGTGCGCCTGATCGGCATCGACACCCCGTCCCTCGACCCGCAGCAATCGAAAACCATGGAGGCCCATAACGCCGTGGCCCGCCATGGCCTGGCGATTCTCGAGGGCATCGTGCTCGACGAGGTGGCTGAAGGCGACTACGAACTGATCGCGCTGCCCCTGCGTTTCGCTCATTTGGATGCGAGCCCGGTGCGCGCCATCCTGCGGCCTTTGCCGCGATAATTCCTACAATAGTATTTACAACAACGAAGCTTCGACCCCGCGCGCCCTCGATCAAGGCCCGCGCCGGGTGATCGACCGGCCGCGACCTGACATGAGGAGCCCACGCGATGAGTCAATGTCCCTATTCGAACAACCCGCCGCCCGACAACTGGCATAACGCCGAGCTGAATTTTTCCGACTCCATGAGCTACGGCGACTACCTGGACCTGGGGCGCATCCTCAATGCCCAGCACCCCTTGTCGCCGGACCACAACGAAATGCTCTTCATCATCCAGCACCAGACTTCGGAGCTGTGGATGAAACTGATGCTGCACGAGCTCAAGGCGGCTCGCGAGCACGTGCACCAGGGGCAGCTGCCACCGGCATTCAAGATGCTGGCGCGGGTGTCGCGGATCTTCGACCAGCTGGTGCATGCCTGGGCGGTGCTGGCGACCATGACCCCGTCCGAGTACAAGTCGATCCGCCCGTACCTGGGACATTCGTCGGGCTTCCAGTCGTTCCAGTACCGCGAGATCGAGTTCATCCTCGGCAACAAGAGCGCGACCCTGCTGCGCCCCCATGCCCATCGGCCGGAACTGCTCAAGGAACTGGAGCTGGCGATCGCCACGCCGTCGCTGTACGACGAAGCCATCGGCCTGATGGCCAAGGCCGGGCTGGCCATCGACCCCGAGCGCCTGGCCCTGAACAGCCAGGCGCCGACCCAGCATGACCCGTCGGTGGAAGCCGCCTGGCGCGAGGTCTACACCGACCCGTCGCGCTACTGGGACCTGTACCAGTTGGCGGAGAAGTTCATCGACCTGGAAGACTCCTTCCGCCAATGGCGCTTCCGCCATGTGACCACGGTGGAACGTATCATCGGCTTCCAGCCCGGCACCGGCGGCACCGAAGGCGTCGGTTACCTGCGCAAGATGCTCGACACCGTCCTGTTCCCCGAGCTGTGGCGCGTACGTTCGACGCTGTAAGCGGCAGGCCAACAAAAAGGCCCGGCATTCATCGAATGCCGGGCCTTTTTGTTTATGCCAATCCCTGTAGCCGCTGCCGCAGGCTGCGATAGGTCCGCAGGACCTCCGGCGTCCTGCGACCGTACCGGTCGATCGCAGCCTGCGGCAGCGGCTACAGGGTCATGTGCCGCCGTTGTCAGGCCACCGCGCGAGCGCCGGACCTGGCCACCCGCAGGCGGTAGAACACCCAGATCAGCGCAACCCACACCGGGATCGCGTAGACCGAAACCCGGATCCCGGGAATCATCAGCATCACGCTGACGATCATCAGCATGAAGGCCAGGCACAGGTAGTTGCTGAACGGAAACCAGAAGGTCTTGAACGACGGCACTATGCCTTGCTGGCCCATGGACTTGCGGAACTTCAGGTGGGTCAGGCTGATCAGCGCCCAGTTGATCATCAGGGACGCGACGACCAGCGCCATCAACAGTTCCAGCGCTTCCTGCGGCGCCAGGTAGTTGACCACCACGCAGAGTAGGGTGATCAGCGCCGAGACGCCCAGGGCCAGCAATGGCACGCCCTGCTTGTTCAGCTTCATCATCGCCCTGGGCGCGTCGCCCTGTTCGGCCAGGCCGTAGAGCATGCGGCTGTTGCAGTACACGCCGCTGTTGTACACCGAGAGCGCCGCGGTCAGGACCACGAAGTTGAGGATGTGCGCCGCGGTGTCGCTGCCGATCAGGGCAAAGATCTGCACGAACGGGCTGCCGCTGTAGGAGTCGCCAGAAGCGTTGAGGGTCTGCAGCAACTGGTCCCAGGGGTACAGCGACAGCAGCACGGTGAGGGCGCCGACGTAGAAGATCAGCACCCGGTACACCACCTGGTTGATCGCCTTGGGGATTACCTTGCGCGGCTCGCTGGCCTCGGCGGCGGTGATGCCCACCAGTTCCAGGCCGCCGAAGGAGAACATGATGAAGGCCATGGCCATCAGCAGGCCGGTGCCACCATTGGGGAAGAACCCGCCGTGGCTCCACAGGTTGCTCACCGCCGCCTGTGGGCCGCCGCTACCGCTGGCCAGCATGTAGCAGCCCAGGGCGATCATGCCGATGATGGCCACCACCTTGATGATGGCGAACCAGAACTCGGCTTCGCCGAAGAACTTCACGTTCATCATGTTGATCAGGTTGACCAGCACGAAGAACACCGCCGCGCTGACCCAGGACGGGATTTCCGGCCACCAGAACTGCACGTACTTGCCCACGGCCGTGAGTTCGGCCATGCCCACCAGCACGTACAGCACCCAGTAATTCCAGCCGGCGAGAAAGCCGAAGTAACCGCCCCAGTATTTGTGCGCGAAGTGGCTGAAGGACCCGGCCACCGGTTCCTCGACGATCATTTCGCCGAGCTGGCGCATGATCAGGAAGGCGATGAACCCGGCTATCGCATAACCGAGGATCATCGAAGGGCCGGCGGACTTGAGCACGCCGGCGGAGCCCAGGAACAGTCCGGTGCCGATCGCCCCGCCCAGGGCAATCAGCTGAATATGGCGGTTCTTCAAGCCACGCTTGAGTTCGCCGGGTTTCAGGATGTCATCCACTAATCACGCTCTCTTCTCATTGTTATCGGATCTGTCCGTATTCGCGGCCAGATCGCGGCTGACGGCGGACGGATCAGATATTACTCTCGGTGAACTTCTCGTAATACAGCTGAACGCTCTCAAGTTGCTGATCTTGCAACCAGTTCCTGATCGACTCGACCATCGGTGGCGGTCCGCAGACGTACATGTCCACCGGAGCATCGCGCAATTCGCTGCAATCGAAATGCTCAGCGATATAACCGCGCTTGCCCGGCCAGTCCGCCGTCGGCTCGCTGATCACCGGAGTGTAGCGAAAGCCCGGCAGTTGGCCGGCATAAGCCTCGATACGCGCGGTTTCGCACAGGTCGGCGACGTTGCGCACCCCGTAGTACAGGTGCACCGGCTGGGTGCAGCCGTCGGCGACCAGTTGCTCGAGCATGGCCAGCAGCGCCGACAACCCGGTGCCGCCGGCCACCAGCACCAGCGGCCGGACGATATGGCGCAGGTAAAAGGCGCCCAGCGGCGCCTCCAGCTCGATGCGGTCGCCGACCTGGCAGCGTTCGCGGATGTAATTGCTCATCGCCCCGTCGGGCAGCAGGCGCAGGAGGAATTGCAGCTGCTGGCTGCCCGAGCGGTTGGCGAACGAGTAGGAGCGCTTGCTCGACGTGCCGGGGACCGACAGCCGGGCGTATTGCCCCGGCAGGAAGTCCAGCGCCGCCTGATCCTCGTCGAGCTGCAGTTGCAGGATCGCCGTGCTGTCGGAGACCTGACGTACCTCGCTAACGGTGCCGCCCAGCTGTGCAGGCCCCGCGGCGCTGCACAGGCTGGAGTCGAAGTCGAAGTAGAAGGTGGCATCGGACTGCACCCGGGTCTGGCAACTGAGCATCTTGCGCTGCTCCAGGTCGGCGCTGGAGAGGGCTTCCTCGTCCACGTAGTCCTGGCTGTAGTTGCCCGATTCGCAACGGCCCTGGCAGGTGCCGCAGACGCCCTCGCGGCAGTCGAGGGGGATCTTGATGCCGTTGCGCAGGGCGGCGTCGAGCAGTATTTCGTTGGCGTTTACAGGGAAGAACAGCGTCTTGCCGTCGGCAAAGCTGAACGCGACCTTGTGATTCATGCCCGGTCTCCGTCAGAGGTGGTAGAAATCGAGCACCGAATTGATGGTGTCGTTGAGCAGCAGCACATGCTTGCGAGTGATCAGCCAGCTGTCGCCGTGGGCCTTGAGGCTGTAGGTGGCATGGCCGAAGAATTGCTCGGCGGTGGCCAGGCGATAGAACAGCGTGTGCCAGTTCAGCCGTACTTGCAGGCTGCCGTCGGCCTGCTCGGCGATCCGCACGTTGCTGATGTTGTGCAGGGTGCGCGGCATCGGAATGGTCGAGGCGGCCTTGCCGGTGCGGATACGGAACACCCGATCTTCCAGGCCCGAGCGGTTGGCGTAGTAGATCAGCGACATGCCGCGTTTCGGGTCGGTGGTGTAGACATGCTCGGAGTCCCACTGCGGCAGGTGGAACTCGCTCTGCGGGTCGAAGAGTTCGAGGTAGGCGTCCCAGTCCTGGGCGTCGCACAGCTCGGACTTGCGGTAGAAAAACTGCTCGATACGGTATTGCAGTTGCGCACTCATGTTCACACCTCACGCAGTTTCAGGGATTGCCGGGCCAGCCCGTCGAGGAGGAATTTCTGCCAGTTGCGGTGCTGGTTGACGTACAGCCCTTCGTGGGTGAATTCGGTGCCGGTCATGGCCGGCTGGATACCGATGGCTTCGCTGTTGCGGGTCGGCCCGGTTGCCCAGCGGTGGCTGCCGCGGGAGATGTCGCTCCAGCGTTCCAGGCGGCCCTGGAAACCGCGCTGGGCTTCGCGGAATTCCACCAGGTCGTCGGGGGTGCCCATGCCCGAGACGTTGAAGAAGTCCTCGAACTGGCGGATGCGGTTTTCCCGGTCGGCGTCGGACTCGCCCTTGACCCCGATGCACTGGCTGATGATCTCGGTCTTGTTCCAGGCCAGCGGGCGGATGATCCGCAACTGCGAACTGATCTGGTCGAGGAAGAACAGGCTCGGGTAGACGTTGAGGTTGCGCAGGCGGTGCATCATCCATTCGGCCTTTTCCTGGCCGTATTCCTCCACCAGCCGCGGCATGATGGTGGCGTAGCCGGAGCGCACCGCAGGGTTGGGCATGTCGCTGAACAGCACGCTGTGGCCGTTGTTGAAGGCGAACCAGCCGTCGTCGGTGTTGGCGTCGCCGGCGCCGAGCTTGCTGTAGTCGAGGGTGGCGCTGGCGCCGCCGTTCTCGCTGTTGACCTGCTGGCGGTGCTGCACCGTGGCCACGTAGTTGTAGTGCACGGTGCTCACGTGATAACCGTCGAGGCCGTTCTCGTTCTGCAGTTTCCAGTTGCCGTCGTAGGTGTAGGCGGACTTGCCGGGCAGGACTTCCAGTTCACCGGTGGGCGACTGGGCGACCATCATGTCGAAGAACACCTTGGCGTCGCCGAGGAAGTCCTCCAGGGAGTTGTCGGCGTGGACATCGAGGCTGATGAAGACGAAGCCCTTGTAGCTGTCGATGCGGGCCTTCTTCAGGCCGCGGGTGGCCTTGTCGAAGCCTTCGGGGTATTCCCCCGGCGCCTTGACCTTCACCAGGCGTCCGTCGCTCTTGTAGCACCAGGCGTGGAACGGGCAGGTGAAGGTGGACTGGTTGCCCTTGCCGACCCGGGTCAGGGTGGTGCCGCGGTGCTGGCAGGCGTTGATCAGCGCGTTGAGCCGGCCTTCGCCGTCGCGGGTGATGATCATCGGCTGGCGCCCGGCGCGCATGGTGACGAAGTCGTGGTTGTTGGCCAGCTCGCTTTCGTGGCAGGCGTAGATCCAGTTCTTCTCGAAGATCAGTTCCATCTCCAGGTCGAACAGCTCGGGCTCGGTGAACATGTCCCGGGCGATGCGGAATACGCCGTCGTCCGGACGAAAATCCAGGCAGCCGTCGATGAAGCTTTTCCATTGTTCTGTGTTTCTTGCACCACTCATGAGTGAGTACCTTTCTTGTTCAGGCCAATCGGTGCATGCATTAGAGAGAGTGCGGGGCAGGGGTGGCTATCCGCTTAGTCGGCCAAGGCCATCCACAAAATTGCCCGGCCACCTGTAGCCGCTGCCGCAGGCTGCGATCGGCGACGCAGTCGCCGCAAAATCAGAACACACGATCTGACAGGAACACCGCGATAGGCGGTTTTACGCCTGCTGCGCCCGAACGCGGACCGAGCCGATCGCAGCCTGCGGCAGCGGCTACGGGGGCGGCGTTCGGGTGTGGTGGAAATACCCAGGTCCTGGGTGGCAGGCGATCAACGGCTGCACCGCGATGTCGCGATGAGCTACTGTTTGGCGCAGTCTTGCGTGGGTTTTGCGCACCGGGTGGACGGGTTCTATCCACTTAGTCGGCGATTGCTATCCAGTCGGTTGGCAGTGCCGGACGGTGGCGCAAAACTTGCTGTTGGCTGTTGCAAGCAAGCCAGTACTTCAAGCCAGACGCGCCGTCAGAGCGCGCAAAAAAATATTGCCGTGGGTGCGCCGTGATGAATAGCAAGGCTGATTCGCAGTTTCGCGATATTCGTATCGATCGCTACGACCTCGAGGGGGCGAGAAGCTGGATGTCTGGCATTTGCGGGCCGCATCGGCTCGAGACCGCGACCCCCGAGCGCATCCGCTTTCACCACAGCGCCAACGTGTTCAAGTCGCGGGCCACGACCCTGGGCACCATCGAATACGGCACCGACGTCACCATCGATATCGAAGACGCCGAGCGCTTCAGCAGCTACAGCCTGAGCCTGCCGCTGAGCGGCGATCAGGAACTGAGCAAGGACGGCCGGCTGCTGCGCTCCAACCGCGACCAGGGGGTGATCATCGCGCCCAATGAAAGTCAGATGCTGGCGATCTCCGGCGACTGCCGCAAAGTCCAGGTGGTGATTACCCGGGCGGCCATGAGCGAGGCCCTCGAAGCCTTGCTGCAACGCCCGCCACAAGAGCCGCTGCGCTTCGAGGCGGTGATGGATGCGGTGGAGGGGGCGTCGGCGTCCTGGTGGCGCATGGCGCGGTATTTCATCGCCGAGCTGGAGCGCAGCAGCGAGCTGTACGAACAGCTGGCCTTCACCCGGGACCTGGAAAACTCCTTGATCAAGGGCCTGATCCTGGCCCAGCCGAATAACTACTCGGCGGAGTTGCGCGAGGTGCTGGAGGTCAAGTTGCCCCACTACCTGGTCCGCGCCCGCCAGTACATTCACGCCAACGCCCGCGAACCGCTGGGCCTGGAAGACCTGGAAGCCGCCGCCGGAGTTTCGCGCTTCAAGCTGTTCGAGGCCTTCAAGAAGTACTTCGCCCTGTCGCCGATGGTCTACCTGAAGAAGTACCGGCTCAACGCGGTGCGCCAGGAGATCCTCGAACACGGCTCGGCGCGGACCATTTCCGAGATCGCCCTGGGCTGGGGCTTCAGCCATCTAGGGCGGTTCTCCGCCGAATACCGCAAGCTGTTCGGCGAGTCGCCCAGCGTCACCCTGCAGCGCCACGATGCGCGGCGCCTGGGTGGTTTCTAGCAGTTACTTGCGCAATACCAGGTCCAGCAGGCCGTCCTGCTCCTTGATTTTCTGCAGGACGATTTCCGAGCGGATGTCGGTGACCCCGGACGTGCGGTTCAGGTGATTGACGATGAAATCCGAGAAGTGCTTGAGGTTGCGCGCCTGGACCCGCAGCACATAGTTGCTGGCGCCGGTGACCACATAGGCGGTCACCACTTCCGGCCACTGCTGGACCTTCTTGATAAAGGTCTCGTGCCAGTCCGCCACGTCCTGGCGCAGCGACACATGAACGATGGCCTCCAACTCGATCCCCAAACGCTCGGCATTCAATACCGCGCGATAGCCGCTGATGATGCCTTCGCCCTCCAGCAGGCGCAGGCGACGCAGGCAGGCCGAGGGCGAGAGGGCGACTTTCTCCGCCAGCTCCTGGTTGCTGATACGGCCGTCCTGTTGCAGGAAGTGCAGGATTCGCAGGTCTGTCGAGTCGAGAATCATGGTTGGCATTTATCCGCGTTTTTTTAAGTTGTAGTCGAATAATCTTCGAGACTGTGCCGCTCTCATAGCGCATTTTGCACGAAAATTCTCCAGGGCTTCGTTCATTATTTCTTCACCGCGCAGCCGTCGATGCCGCCCCTGGCATGGCGTGTGCCGCCGCATGCCTTAGTGAAAACAGGACTTCCCATGACAACAAGAAACCACTGCCTGGCCCTCGATGCACAGGACCCGCTGGCACCGCTGCGCAACCAGTTCGCGCTGCCCGACGGGGTGATCTATCTCGACGGCAACTCCCTCGGCGCCCGCCCGGTCGCGGCCCTGCAACGGGCGCAGCAAGTGATTGCCGAGGAATGGGGCAATGGCCTGATCCGCAGTTGGAACACTGCCGGCTGGCGCGACCTGTCGCAGCGCCTGGGCGACCGCCTGGCCAAACTGATCGGCGCCGATGCCAACGAAGTGGTGATCACCGACACCACCTCGATCAATCTGTTCAAGGTGCTCAGCGCCGCCTTGCGGGTGCAGGCGCTCAAGGCGCCGCAGCGGCGGGTGATCGTCAGCGAGAGCAGCAACTTTCCCAGCGACCTGTACATCGCCGAAGGCCTGACCGAGATGCTGCAGCAGGGTTATTCCCTGCGCCTGGTGGACAGCCCCGAGGAGTTGCCCCAGGCCATTGGCGAAGACACCGCGGTGGTCATGCTGACCCACGTCAACTACAAGACCGGCTACATGCACGACATGCAGGCGGTGACCGCGCTGACCCACGAATGCGGCGCGCTGAGCCTGTGGGACCTGGCCCACTCCGCCGGCGCGGTGCCGGTGGACCTGAAGCAGGCCGGCGCCGACTACGCCATCGGCTGCACCTACAAATACCTCAACGGCGGCCCGGGCTCGCAAGCCTTCGCCTGGGTCTCGCCGGCCGTCTGCGACCTGGTCAGGCAGCCGTTGGCCGGCTGGTTCGGCCATGCGCGGCAGTTCGACATGGACGTGCAATACCAGCCGAGCAGCGGCATCGCCCGCTACCTGTGCGGCACCCAGCCGATTACGTCGCTGGCCATGGTCGAGTGCGGCCTGGAGATCTTCGAGCAGACCGACATGGCCAGCCTGCGGCGCAAGTCCCTGGCCTTGACCGACCTGTTCATCGAACTGGTGGAACAGCGCTGCGCGGCCCATGGCCTGAAGCTGGTCACCCCGCGCGAACACGACAAGCGCGGCAGCCATGTCAGCTTCGAACACCCTGAAGGTTATGCGGTGATCCAGGCCCTGATCGCCCGGGGGGTGATCGGCGACTACCGCGAACCGCGGATCATGCGCTTCGGCTTCACGCCGCTGTACACCCGCTTCAGCGAAGTCTGGGACGCGGTGCAGGTCCTCGGTGAAATCCTCGACCAGAAAACCTGGTCCCAAGCGCAGTTCCAGGTGCGCCACAGCGTCACCTGATACCCCTGGCCTCGTTGTCCTGCCGTGGCGATTTTTTCGGCGGCGGGGCTTCGGTCGCCTCCAATAAAGCGTTCTGAGAAAACATAATAATAAGGAACATGCAGAATGAAACCGCCCCTCTGGTCAGCCTTGCCGCTTGCCATCAGTACCTGTCTCGGCCAACTGGCGTATGCCGCCTCCGACCATGGATTCGTCGAAGACAGCCGCCTGACCCTGACTAACCGCAACTTCTATTTCTATCGCAACAACCTCAACAACCCCGGCGCCCAGAATTATCGGAACGAGTGGGCTCATGGGGTCCTGCTGGATTACCGATCCGGCTATACCCAGGGAACCGTGGGCTTCGGCATCGACGCCTTCGCGCAGGTGGGGATTAAACTCGACAGCGGCAAGGGGCGTAGCGGTACGGGTTTGTTGCCACTCGACTCCGACGGTCGCGCCGAGGATGAATACTCCGAAGCGGGCGGTGCGCTCAAGATGCGGATCTCGAAAACCGAACTCAAATACGGCAACCTGACACCGCTCAACCCGGTGTTCGGCACGGGCAACGCGCGACTGTTCACCCAACAGGCTAACGGCTTTCAACTGACCAGCAACGAGTTGAACGGCCTGCTGCTCGACGCCGGGCACTTCACTTCAGGCAACGACAGTGCATCGACCAATGACGACGGCGCCCTCAAAGCCTTGTATGCCGGCGTGGAAACCCGCAGCGTCGATTACCTGGGTGGCGTCTATAGCCTGAACGACCAGTTACGCGTCAGCCTGTACGGCTCGCAGTTCACCGATATCTGGCGGCAGTACTATGCCAATGCCAGCTACACCTACCCAGTAAGCGCAAGCCAGTCGCTGAACCTTGACTTCAATATCTATCGCACCAACGACACCGGCCAGAGCCTGGCCGGGAAGATCGACAATACCACCTGGTCGCTGGCCGGTTCCTACAAGGTCGGCGCACATCGCTTGACCCTGGCCTATCAACGCGTCGATGGCGATGAACCGTTCGATTATCTGGGTTTCGATCAGCAGCCGGGCACCTCGATTTTTCTCGCCAACTCAATACAGATCGTTGATTTCAATGCACCCAACGAACGTTCCTGGCAATTGCGATATGACTTGGACATGGCGCCTTTCGGTGTGCCGGGGCTGAGTTTCATGTCGCGGTATGTCAGCGGCGATCATATCGACGACAGCCACTATGACGGTGGCGTCAATGGCGCCTATGGACGTTACGGTAGCGACGGAAAGCGCTGGGAACGGGACATTGAAGCGCGCTACATCGTGCAGTCCGGCAAGGCCAAGGACCTGTCGGTGCGAGTGCGCCAGGGCTCGCTGCGTTCAACCAGCCAGGTGGCTCGAGCGGATACCACCGACAACAATGAAGTTCGACTCATTATCGAATATCCGCTGAGTATTTTCTGATCCATTCGCTGCCGTATATGACGGCCCCAGGCATCACCCCCAACGATGTGCTCTCTTCAAGAAAGACAATATTCAGAGGACAGAAACATGAACGATAACACCGGCTTTGAAGCCATATCCAAGCGTGAGCATGGCCTCAGGCGCCAGCTCACAGCCGGGCAGATGAGCATGATTGCCATCGGCGGGGCGATCGGCACCGGCCTGTTCATGGGTAGCGCCTACGCCATCGGTTACGCCGGGCCCAGCGTGCTGCTCAGCTACGCCATCGGCGCGCTGATCACCCTGCTGCTGATGGGCTGCCTGGCGGAAATGACCGTGGCCCATTCCACCTCCGGCTCCTTCGGTGCCTACGCCGAGTTCTACATCAGCCCGCTGGCCGGGTTCCTGGTGCGCTATGCCTATTGGGCGGCCATCGTGCTGGCGGTCGGCGCCGAGGTCACGGCCATCGCCATGTACATGAAGTACTGGTTCGCCCACGTGCCGGAATGGGTGTGGATCGTCTCGTTCTCCAGCGTGCTGATCCTGCTCAACGCCATCAGCGTGAAAACCTTCGGCAACTTCGAGTACTGGTTCTCCACCATCAAGATCGCCGCCATCGTCGGCTTCATCATCCTCGCGGTGTACGTGGTGTTCGGCTCCGGCAATGCCGACTACGGCCTGCACAATTACACCGCCCACGGCGGCTTTTTCCCCCACGGTGTGCAGGGCATGTGGATCGCGGTGATCGTCTCGATCTTCAGCTACCTGAGCGTGGAGATGATCGCGGTGGCCGCCGGCGAAGCCGAGGATCCGCAGCGGGCGGTGAAAAAGGCCTTTCGCGCGACCATGGTGCGGCTGGTGGTGTTCTACCTGCTGACCCTGGCTTTGATGCTGGCCATCGTGCCCTGGGTCCAGGCCGGCAAGGCGCAGAGCCCGTTCGTCACGGTGATGCAGACCATCGGCATTCCCGGCGCCACCGGGGTGATGAACTTCGTGATCCTGATCGCCGCGCTGTCGGCGATGAACAGCCAGCTGTACATCACCACGCGCATGATGTTCAGCCTGTCCCGCGGCGGTTATGCGCCCAAGTCCATGGGCGCCCTGAGCAAGAGCGGCATCCCGTTGAACGCCTTGCTGCTGTCCAGCTCGGGCATCGGCCTGGCGACGCTGATCAACGTGCTGTACCCGGAAAGCTCGTTCACCCTGATGATGGCGATCTCGATGTTCGGCGCGATCTTCACCTGGTTCATGATCTTCCTCACGCACTACTGCTTCCGCCGCTACCACCAGCGCCATGGCGAGCAACCGCTGTCGTTCCGCATGCGCCTGTTCCCCTGGAGCACGTTGCTGGGCCTGGTGCTGATGGGCGCGGTGATGATCACCACCTACTTCACCGAGGCCTTCAAGATGACCCTGGTGTTCGGCGTGCCGTTCCTGCTGATCCTGACGGCGGTTTACTTCGCCTGCTTCAGAAAACCCCGGGCCGCCGCCGAGCTGAACCCGTCCAAGGTCTGACCCCAAACCTGTAGGAGCGAAGCTTGCTCGCGATCCGCGCAGCGACCATTCACCGCAGCGTCGCGACGAACGCTATTCGCGAGCAATCGAGCGTCGACCGGCTGCTCCTACAGGTGGCCCAGGGTTTCCAGGAGGGCCTTGGCGTAGGGCGGCAGGGCGTTGAAGTCGCGGGCGCAGAGCAGCAACTTGCGTTGCGCCCAGGCCTCCACCAGCGGCAGCACGTTGAGCGATGCATCCGGCCCCCGGCGTTCGATGGCGGCCCGGGGCACCACGGCCAATCCGGCGCCCCGGGCGACCATGCGCATCACCCCGTCGAAGCCGTCGGCGCGGATGCGGATCGGCATCCGCAGCCCCAGGTGCAAGGCCTGTTCTTCCAGGTACACGGCCAGGGCGCTGTGGGCGGCGAGGCCGACATAATCGTGGTGCAGGCTGTCGCTGAAACTCACCGCCCGGCCGTCCGCCAGCGGGTGGTGGGCAGGCAGGACCAGCACCAGCGGGTCGTCGCGAAACACCAGGGTCTGCAGGTCCTGGGTATCCACCGCGTCGGAGACTATCCCCAGGTCCGCCGCGCCCTGGCGCAGGGCGTGGGTGATGCGCAGGCTGGGCAGTTCCTGCAGGTCGATGTCGAGGTTGGGGTGGGCGCAGAGAAAGTCCGCCAGCGGCTCCGGCAGGTATTCGGTGATCGCCGTGGTGTTGCACAACAGGCGCACCTGGCCTTTGACGCCCCGGGCGTATTCGGCCAGGTCCTGGCGCAGGTGCTCGGCCTGTTGCAGCAGGCCGCGCGCGTGCTGGGCCAGGGCCTGGCCGGCGGGCGTCGGGGTCACGCCTCGGCGGCCGCGCTGCAGGAACTCGGTGCCCAGGGACGCCTCCATGGCGCGGATTCGTGCGCTGGCCGCGGCCAGGGACAAATGGCTGCGGCTGGCGCCGGCGGTGATATTGCCGGCGTCGAGGATGTTCAAGTACAGGCGCAGGTCGGTCAGGTCGAAGTGCATGGGGTGTCCTTGATAACGCCGCTGTGCGGCTATCGCGGGCAAGCCTCGCTCCTACAGATGATGGTCTTCTGTAGGAGCGAGGCTTGCCCGCGATAGGGCCATCACAGCCACTGAAAATCTACAGCCTCTCGTCAAACAAGAGGCTGCCTCAGTATATGGCAGATTTTCAGCCCACCGCCGAGGGCGCAGGATAGCGCCATGAACACTTCTCTCGCGTTTTACCAGAACCTCGGTTTGCTCCTGTCCCTGCTGGTGATCGGCACCTTTGTCCTGGCCGGCATGATCAAGGGTGTGATCGGCCTCGGCCTGCCGACCATCGCCATGGGCCTGCTCGGCCTGGCTATGGCGCCAACGCAGGCTGCGGCCCTGTTGATCATCCCGGCGACCCTGACCAATGTCTGGCAGCTGGCATTCGGTGGGTATCTGTGGACGTTGCTCAAGCGCTTGTGGCCGCTGCTGCTGGCGATATTCATCGGCACCGGCCTGGGCAGC
Source organism: Pseudomonas sp. GW821-FHT02B10 (assembly GCF_059421865.1). Classification (NCBI taxonomy): domain Bacteria; kingdom Pseudomonadati; phylum Pseudomonadota; class Gammaproteobacteria; order Pseudomonadales; family Pseudomonadaceae; genus Pseudomonas; species Pseudomonas sp. GW821-FHT02B10. The sequence goes on from NZ_JBWKVU010000001.1 coordinate 37,976, forward strand.
CTGTGGCTGGGGATCGACGGTGGGCATTGGGTGGTGCGGGCGCTGGGGGCGGCGTTATTGCTCTATGCCCTGAGCGGGTTGCTGCTGCCGACCCTGCGGCTGCGGCCGCGAATGGAAACCTGGCTGGGCCCGGCCTGTGGCCTGGTGACGGGCGTTATCACCTCGGCCACCGGGGTGTTCGTGATTCCGGCGGTGCCTTATCTACAGGCGTTGGGGCTGCACAAGGACGAACTGGTGCAGGCCCTGGGGCTGTCGTTCACCGTCTCGACCCTGGCCCTGGCGGCCGGCCTGTACTGGCGCGGCGCCCTGGGCGGCGGCGAACTCAGCGCCTCGCTGCTGGCCCTGATCCCCGCCCTGCTCGGCATGTGGCTGGGCCAGGCACTGCGCCAGCGCATCAGCGCCGTGTTGTTCAAGCGGGTGTTTTTCAGCGGCCTGGTCCTGCTTGGTGCCCATCTACTAATCAGCGGCTAGCGGACGACGGGCTGAGCATGTCGATGCGGCGGATATCGAAGTCGCGCTCCAGGTAATCCATGCGCTTGTCGAAGAACGCCTTCATGTGCGGCAGGTTGGAGTGCACGTCCAGGTGCGCCTGGGATTCCCAGATCTCATAGAAGATGAACAGGCTCGGGTCCTGCTGGTCGCGCAGCATGTGGTATTCGATGCAGCCGGGTTCGGCGCGGCTCGGCTCGACATAGGCGCGAAACAGCGCCTCGAAGGCCTCGGCCATTTCCGGGCGGGTCTTGGCGTGAAGGATAAAACCGTGCTGTTCGGACATGCTGCGTTCCTGGGTAAAGGGAGTTTTAAAAATTCTACGACACGAATCCGCCGCCTATTCGTGCGTATTGGTCAAATGCTTTTTGCCTGGATCGCGCTTATTCATATCGTCTTTCAACGATATTCTCCGCCCCATCGTTTTTTAATCTTCTCGACCCGGCCCTGCAGCGCAGCGCCAAAGGGTTGTTCCTGATGAGGCTGGATCATGAAAAAAGTACTGTTGCTCAACGGTGGCAAGAAGTTCGCCCACTCCGACGGCCGCTACAACGCGACCCTGCATGAAGCCGCGGTGGCGGTGCTGGACCGTGGCGGCGTGGACGTCAAAGTCACCCACATCGACGAGGGCTACGACATCCAGGAAGAAGTGGCCAAGTTCCTCTGGGCCGACGTGATCGTCTACCAGATGCCGGGCTGGTGGATGGGCGCGCCGTGGATCGTGAAAAAGTACATCGACGAAGTCTTCACCGAGGGCCACGGCAGCCTCTACGCCAGCGATGGCCGCACCCGTTCCGATGCCTCGCAGAAGTACGGCAGCGGCGGCCTGATCCACGACAAGCAGTACATGCTGTCGCTGACTTGGAACGCTCCACAGCAAGCCTTCGACGACCCGAGCGATTTCTTCGAAGCCAAGGGCGTGGACGCGGTGTACTTCCCGTTCCACAAGGCCAACCAGTTCCTTGGCATGCGCGGCCTGCCGACCTTCCTCTGCGTCGACGTGATGAAGCGCCCGAACATCGAAGCCGACGTGCAGCGCTACGAAGAACACCTCAAGGCGGTGTTCAACCTCCCCGCGTAAATCCGGCTACTATCGGTGGCGTGCCACAAGCCTGACACAGGATGTAGCCGCTGCCGCAGGCTGCGATCGCCACCGAAGGGGGCGCAAGGGCGTGAGATCGCTGAAGGCCTTCGGCCTTATCGCAGCCTGCGGCAGCGGCTACAGGCGCCCAACCGAGATAGAGGACTTACGTGAAAGCCAGATCCGACGAACTCCAGATCTTCGTCTGCGTCATCGAGTGCGGTTCGATTTCCGCGGCGGCCGAGCAGGTCGGGCAGACGCCGTCGGCGGTCAGCCGCACCCTGTCGCGCCTGGAAGCCAAGCTCGACACCACGCTGATCAACCGCACCACGCGGCGCATGGACCTGACCGAGGAGGGCAAGTATTTCTTCGAGCAGGCCAAGCTGATCCTCGACCAGATGGACGAGCTCGAAGAGCGCCTGTCGTCCCGCCAGCAGACGCCGTCCGGGCGCCTGCGCATCAACGCCGCCTCGCCGTTCATGCTGCATGCCATCGTGCCCTACATCGCTGAGTTCCGAAGCCTGTACCCGGACATCCAGCTGGAGCTCAACAGCAACGACCTGATCATCGACCTGCTGGAACAGAGCACCGATATCGCGATCCGCATCGGCACCCTGGCGGACTCGACCCTGCACGCGCGTTCGCTCGGTTGCAGCCCGCTGCACATCCTCGCCAGCCCCGACTACCTGAAGCGGCACGGCACACCCGCCAGCGTGGCCGAGCTGAGCGACCATACCCTGCTGGGTTTCACCCAGACCGAAACCCTCAACCACTGGCCGCTGCGCCATGTGCACGGCGACCGCTGGCCGATCCAGCCGGGCATCAGCGCCTCCAGCGGCGAGACGGTTCGCCACCTGGCGCTGGCAGGGCAGGGCATCGCCTGCCTGTCGCACTTCATGACTATCGACGACATCCGCGCCGGGCGCCTCACGCCGCTCCTCGCCCAGTTCAACAGCGGCTATCGCCAGCCGATCAACGCCGTGTACTACCGCAACTCGCAGCTGGCCCTGCGCATCCAGTGCTTCCTCGACTTTATCCAGGGCAAGCTGGCCGAGTACGCCAACCCGCAGTTCGAAGGCTGAGGCCTTTCTGCTGTAGGAACCGGCTCGCCTTGCACCGCCCGGGCAGGCACTATCGCTGGCAAGCCGGCTCCTACGGCGGTCAATCTCGGTGGGAAGACCGATCCCTGATTCGTGATCCCTGCGCAAGAGTGATTTGGGCCAACCTGCCTGTTTCGGCAGGAGTCGCCCGTCGATACTGGCGCCATCACTTATCCACCCAGGGAGTTTCTCCATGAATGTATTCGTCACCGGCGCCGCGGGTTTTATCGGCGGCTCCATTGCCACCGGCCTGGTCCGGGCCGGCCATCAAGTCACCGGCCTGGTGCGCAGCGCCGAACAGGCCGCCGAACTCAGCGCCCTGGGCATCCAGCCGGTACTCGGCAGCCTGGACGACAGCGCCGTGCTGACCGAACAGGCCCGCGCCGCCGACGCGGTGATCAACGCGGCCAGCAGCGACCATCGTGGAGCGGTGGAAGTCCTGCTCGCGGCCCTCAAGGGCTCCAATAAAGTCTTCTTGCACACCAGCGGTTCGAGCATCGTCGGAGACGCTTCGGGCGGCAAGGTCAGCGACGTCGTCTATCAGGAAAACAACCTGCCAGAGCCCACCGTCGACAAGGCCGCGCGCGTGGCCATCGACAACCTGGTGCTGGCCGCGGCCAAGGATGGGGTGAACTCGGCGGTGCTCTGCAACACCCTGATCTACGGCCACAGCCTCGGCGTGAAACGCGACAGCGTGCAGCTGCCGCGGCTGCTCAAGCAGGCGCGCAACAGTGGCGTGGTGCGGCATGTCGGGCCGGGGCAGAACATCTGGTCCAACGTGCATATCGAAGACGTGGTGGCGCTGTACCTGCTGGCGCTGACCCGCAACATCCCGGGCACCTTCTACTTCGTCGAAAGCGGTGAAGCCTCCTTCATCGACATGACCACCGCCATGGCCCAGGCCCTGCACCTCGGCGCGCCGCAGGACTGGCCGCTGGCCCAGGCCGAAGCCGAATGGGGCTATGAAATGGCCAACTACGGCCTGGGTTCCAACAGCCGCGTGCGGGGCAAGAACGCCCGCGAATTGCTGGGCTGGGTACCGCGGCGCACCTCGGTGCTGGAGTGGATTCGCCACGAGATGGTCTGAGCCGCTATCCCTGTAGCCGCTGTCGAGCGCCAGCGAGGCTGCGCTCGGCGGCGTAGCCGTCGTAAACCGGCTGGCGCGTTTTTCCAGGCAGTTCGTGGATTCAGGTTTTGCGGCAACTGCGTTGCCGATCGCAGCCTCGCAGGCTCGGCAGCGGCTACACGGGCAGCGTGATCCTGTAGCCGCTGCTGCAGGCTCGGGTCGCGTTCGGACGATCGACCGGTACGGTCGTGACGGCCTCAAGCGCGGCACCGTAGCCACCGTCACTCGTCCCCTCGCCAGACGGCCGCTTCAAGCGGCCGTTTTTATTTGCCGATTGCTCCGCCCCCGATCTTGCCCCTATCGTTCGACCTGCCAAAAAACAATAAAAGGACGGACCTTATGCGCATTGTTCTATTTAAGACCTTGGCTCTGACAGCGGCCATCGCCGCCAGCTCGCCGACCTTCGCCGCGTTGCTGGAAGGTGGCGCGGTCGCCGCGCCGAACCAGTATGGCGCCGATGTCGCGGCGCAGGTTCTGAAGAAGGGCGGCAACGCGGTGGACGCCGCGGTCGCCACCGCGTTCACCCTGGCAGTGACCTACCCCGAGGCCGGCAACATTGGCGGCGGCGGTTTCATGACCCTGTTCATCGACGGCAAACCTTATTTCCTCGACTACCGCGAAACCGCGCCCAAGGCCGCGACCCGCGACATGTACCTGAATGACAAAGGCGAGGTGATCGAGAACCTCAGCCTGGTCGGCGCGCGCGCCGCCGGGGTGCCGGGCACGGTGATGGGCCTGTGGGAGGTGCACAAGAAGTTCGGCAAGTTGCCCTGGAGCGAACTGATCACCCCGGCGGTGGGCTATGCGAAAAACGGTTTCAAGGTCGCCGACAAGCAGTACCAGTACCGCGAGGACGCGCTGAAGCTGTTCAAGGACAGCACCAATTTCGGCGACTATTTCGGCAGCATGAAAGTCGGCGAAACCTTCCGCCAGCCGGAGCTGGCCGCGACCCTGGAACGCATCGCCGACCAGGGCGTCAAGGAGTTCTACGAGGGCAAGACCGCCGACCTGCTGGTGGCGCAGATGCAGGCCGACAAAGGCCTGATCACCAAGCAGGACCTGCAGGACTACAAGGTCGCCTGGCGTGAGCCGCTGCAGGTCAACTGGCGCGGCAATACCCTGTACACCGCGCCGCCGCCCAGCTCCGGCGGCGTCGCCCTGGCACAACTGATGACCATCAAGGAAGAACGCACGGCGGACTTCAAGGGCGTCGAGCTGAACTCGGCCAAGTACATCCACCTGCTGGCGGAAATCGAAAAACGCGTGTTCGCCGACCGCGCCGATTACCTTGGCGACCCGGCGTTCTCCGAGGTGCCGGTCAAGCAGCTGATCGACCCGGCCTACCTGAAAAAACGCGCCGCCGAGATCAACCCGACGGCCATCTCGCCCACCGAAAAAGTCCGCCCGGGCCTGGAGCGGCACCAGACCACCCACTTCTCCATCGTCGATGCCGACGGCAACGCGGTGAGCAATACCTACACCCTCAACTGGGACTACGGCAGCGGCGTGGTGGTCAAGGGCGCGGGCTTCCTGCTCAACGACGAAATGGACGACTTCAGCGCCAAGCCCGGGGTAGCCAACGCCTTTGGCGTGGTCGGCGGCGACGCCAACGCCATCGCGCCGGGCAAGCGCATGCTGTCGTCCATGAGCCCGAGCCTGGTGACCCGCGATGGCAAGGTCACCCTGGTGCTGGGCACGCCGGGCGGGTCGCGGATCTTCACCTCAATCTTCCAGGTGCTGAACAACCTCTACGACTTCAACCTGCCGCTGGAAAAAGCCGTGGCCGCGCAGCGCGTGCATCACCAGTTGCTGCCCAAGGACACCATTTACTACGACGCCTACGCGCCGCTCACCGGCAAGGTCGCCGACGAGCTGAAAGCCTTGGGCTACACCCTGGAAGACCAGGGCTGGGAGATGGGTGATATCCAGGCGATCCGGGTCACCGGCAGCCAGCTGGAAACGGCCTCCGACCCACGCGGACGTGGCGTGGGCAAAGTCGTCAAATAACCTGTCCCTGTAGGAGCGAGCTTGCTCGCGATGGCGTCCTGCCTGACCCACCGCGTGGTCCTGATCGCGAGCAAGCTTCGCTCCTACAGAAAGCCATTCCTCCCCGTGGCCACTGGCTGCGGGGTTCTGCTCCTTGCGCTACAGCGGATGAAAATACCCCTCGCCGATTTTCATTATTCGCGACACGACTTGTCTGTTCGCGACAAAGCGTGTCTCTGTGCGAAAGTTACTTTCATGTGGTTTGAAAATCCGGTCACGAAATGATTTATGAGTTTCACAAGCATTCGACGTGACCCTTTTTCGAGGAGTACCGCATGACACCTGCATCGGGCTACTGGCTGCTGGGCTATGCCGCCATCGCCATCATCGCGCTGATCGTCCTGATCGCGCGTTACCGGATCAATCCGTTCATTGTCATCACCCTGGTCTCGGTGGGCCTGGCGCTGATGGCCGGGATGCCGCCGTCCGGCGTGGTCGGGGCCTACGAGGCGGGTGTCGGCAAGACCCTCGGGCATATCGCCCTGGTGGTGGCGCTGGGCACCATGCTCGGCAAGATGATGGCCGAGTCCGGTGGCGCGGAGCAGGTGGCGCGAACCCTGATCGACCGTTTCGGCGAGCGCAACGCGCACTGGGCGATGGTCTGCATCGCCTTCCTGGTGGGCCTGCCGCTGTTCTTCGAGGTCGGTTTCGTGTTGCTGGTGCCGATCGCCTTTACCGTGGCGAAGCGTGTCGGCGTGTCGATCCTGATGGTCGGCCTGCCGATGGTCGCCGGCCTGTCGGTGGTGCATGCCCTGGTGCCGCCGCACCCGGCGGCGATGCTGGCGGTGCAGGCCTACCAGGCGTCGGTGGGGCAGACCCTGCTGTACGCGATCCTGATCGGCATTCCCACGGCGATCATCGCCGGCCCCCTGTACGCCAAATTCATCGTGCCGCGCATCCAACAGCCGGCGGAAAACCCGCTGGCGCGCCAGTTCATCGAGCGTGAGCCGCGCACCCGGTTGCCCAGTTTTGCGGTCACCATGGCCACCATTCTGTTGCCGGTGGTGCTGATGCTGATCGGCGGCTGGGCCAACCTGATTTCCACCCCGGGCAGCGGCCTCAACCAGTTCCTGCTGTTTATCGGCAACTCGGTGATCGCCCTGTTGCTGGCGACCCTGCTGAGCTTCTGGACCCTCGGCCTGGCCCAGGGCTTCAACCGCGAATCGATCCTCAGGTTTACCAACGAATGCCTGGCGCCGACCGCCAGCATTACCCTGCTGGTGGGCGCCGGCGGCGGCCTCAACCGGATCCTGGTGGATGCCGGGGTCACCGACCAGATCGTCGGCCTGGCCCATGAATTCCAGCTGTCGCCGCTGCTGATGGGCTGGCTGTTCGCCGCGTTGATGCGCATCGCCACCGGCTCGGCCACCGTGGCCATGACCACCGCCTCGGGCGTGGTGGCGCCGGTGGCCATCGGCCTGGGCTATCCGCACCCGGAACTGCTGGTGCTGGCCACCGGCGCCGGCTCGGTGATCTTCTCCCACGTCAACGACGGCGGCTTTTGGCTGATCAAGGAATACTTCAATATGACCGTCACCCAGACCTTCAAGACCTGGACGGTGCTGGAGACCCTGATCTCGGTGGTCGCCTTTGCCCTGACCGTCGGTCTTGCCCAACTGCTTTGAGCCCAGGTGCCGTCCATGGACATCCTCTACCAGATCCGTTCCCGCCAGGATTCCTTCAGCGCCGGCGAAGGCCGCATCGCGCGCTTGATGCTCGATGACGTCGGTTTCGCCGCCTCGGCCAGCCTGGAACAGCTGGCGCAGCAGGCGGAGGTCAGCGCCGCCACCCTGTCGCGGTTTGCCCGCAGCGTGGGTTGTCGCGACCTGCGCGACCTGCGCCTGCAACTGGCCCAGGCCAGCGGCGTCGGCAGCCGTTTTCTCGACCCGGCGGGCACCCCGGAGCAGTCGGGTTTCTACCGGCAGATCGTTGGCGATATCGAGTCGACCCTGCACCAGCACCTGGCGGGGTTCGACGAGTCGCGCTTCAGCGATGCGGTGCGCTTGCTGGGCAAGGCGCAGATGATTCACGCCTTCGGCATGGGCGGCTGTTCTACCTTGTGCAGCGACGAATTGCAGGTGCGCCTGGTGCGCCTCGGCTACCCCATCGCCGCCTGCCACGACCCGGTGATGATGCGGGTGACCGCCGCGGCCCTGGGCCCGCAACACGCGCTGATCACCTGCTCCCTGACCGGCATCACCCCCGAATTGCTGGAGACCGTCGAACTGGCCCGCAGCTACGGCGCCAGGGTGCTCGCCATCACCCTGGCCGACTCGCCGCTGGCGGAACTGGCCGACGTGCTCCTGCCGCTGCAGAACGCCGAAACCTCCTTTATCTACAAACCCACGGCCGCGCGCTACGGCATGCTGCTGGCCATCGATGTGCTGGCCACCGAGCTGGCGCTGGCCCTGCCCGAAGACAACCAGGAACGCCTGCGCCGGATCAAACTGGCCCTGGACGATTACCGCGGCGGCGACGATTGCCTGCCGCTGGGAGACTGACATGCGCTACGACACCCTGATCCGCAACGCCCTGGTGATTGACGGCAGCGACCGCCCGGCTTACCCCGCCGATGTCGCCCTGCTCGAGGGCCGCATCGCCCGCATCGGCGACTTGCAAGGCGCCCGGGCCAGCGAAGAAGTCGACGCCGCCGGGCGGGTGCTGGCCCCCGGTTTTATCGACGTGCACACCCACGACGACACCGTGGTGATCCGCCAGCCGCAGATGCTGCCCAAGCTCAGCCAGGGCGTGACCACGGTGATCGTCGGCAACTGCGGTATCAGTGCCTCGCCGGTGAGTTTGCGCGGCGAGCCAGCGGACCCGATGAACCTGCTGGGCAGCCAGGCGGCCTTCGTCTACCCGCGTTTTCGCGACTACCGCGCGGCGGTGGACGCCGCGCAGCCGGCCGTCAATGTGGCGGCGCTGATCGGCCACACAGCGCTGCGCAGCAACCATCTGGACGACCTGTATCGCACCGCCACGGCCGAGGAAATCGCCGCCATGCGCGAGCAGTTGCGGGCCAGCCTGGAAGACGGTGCCCTCGGCTTATCCACAGGCCTGGCCTACGCCAGCGCCTTCTCGGCCGAGACCGACGAGGTGCTGCAACTGGCTGCGGAACTGAGCGCCTTCGGCGCGGTGTACACCACCCACCTGCGCAGTGAATTCGAGCCGGTGCTGGAGGCCATGGACGAAGCCTTCCTGATCGGCCGCCAGGCCAAGGCGCCGGTGATCATTTCCCACCTCAAATGCGCGGGCGCGGGCAATTGGGGCCGCAGTCCGCAATTGCTGGCGTCCCTGGAGCAGGCGGCGAAAGACCATCCGGTAGGCTGCGACTGCTACCCCTACGCGGCCAGTTCCTCGACCCTCGACCTCAAGCAGGTCACCGATGCCTTTCGCATCACCATCACTTGGTCCACCCCGCACCCGGAACTGGGCGGCCGCGACCTGATGGACATCGCCGCCGAGTGGGGCACGACTCTGCTGGAGGCCGCGCGGCGCCTGCAACCGGCCGGTGCGGTGTACTACGGCATGGACGAAGCCGATGTGCGGCGCATTCTTGCCCACCCGCTGTCGATGATCGGTTCCGACGGCTTGCCGGAAGACCCGTTCCCCCATCCACGGCTGTGGGGCGCTTTCCCGCGGGTGCTCGGGCACTTCAGCCGCGACCTCGGCCTGTTCCCGCTGCACACCGCGGTGCACAAGATGACCGGGCTGTCGGCGGCGCGTTTCGGCCTCAAGCAGCGTGGCGAAATCCGCGAAGGGCACTGGGCCGACCTGGTGCTGTTCGATCCGGCGCGGGTCCGCGATGTGGCCGACTTCAAAAGCCCGCAACAGGCGGCCGAGGGGATCGACGGCGTGTGGGTCAACGGCGTGCGCAGCTATGCCGAAGGCCAGGCCAATGGCCGCCGGCAAGGGCGCTTCCTGGCACGGCAAGGGGATTTGCGCGAAGGGTTCAACGGCTGAAGGCGTGCGGCGTCGAATAGGTGAACGCCGTCACAGTGATGGCCTGATGATATTAAAGAAAGCCTTGGCCTAGCCGAAGTGCTGACATCCACCTGCTATACCGTGGACATCTTTCATCAGGGAGTCGCGCAATGAGCTTTGGCAAAACCACCCCCATCCTGCGGATCTTCGACGAGGCCAAGGCGCGGGAGTTTTATATCGACTTCCTGGGCTTCACGCTCGACTGGCAGCACCGCTTCGAAGACAACTTCCCGCTGTATATGCAGGTGTCGCGTGGGGAGTGCGTGCTGCACCTGTCGGAGCACCATGGCGACAGCACGCCGGGCTCCGCGTTGCGCATCGAGACCGACGAGCTGGAAGTCTTCCAGCAGCAGTTGCTGGCCAAGGATTATCGCTTCGCCCACCCACAGATCCAGGCCATGCCCTGGGGTAGCCAGGACCTGACGGTGCTCGATCCGTTCGGCAATCGGCTGGTGTTTACCAACGCCATTTGCGTCTGAGCCAGCGCTTCGCATCTTGCGCCTGGACCTTGTAGCCGCTGCCGAGCGCAGCGAGGCTGCGACAGGACCGCAGGTCCTCCAGCGGTCTCAAGAACCTTGCGCCCCCTGCGGGGACGATCGCAGCCTCGCAGGCTCGGCAGCGGCTACAGGGAATGGGGCGATGCACCTCGCCTTGCGCCTGGACCTTGTAGCCGCTGCCGAGCGCAGCGAGGCTGCGACAGGACCGCAGGTCCTCCAGCTGTCTCAAGAACCTTGCGCCCCCTGCGGGGACGATCGCAGCCTCGCGGGCTCGGCAGCGGCTACAGGGAATGGGGCGATGCACCTCGCCTTGCGCCTGGCACCTTGTAGCCGCTGCCGAGCGCAGCGAGGCTGCGACAGGACCGCAGGTCCTCCAGCGGTCCCAGAAGCTTGCGCCCCCTGCGGGGACGATCGCAGCCTCGCAGGCTTGGCAGCGGCTACAGGGTTAGGGGGTTCGCTGGGTGTGGCGGAATTCTCCCGGGGTCATGCCGGTGCGGCTTTTGAAGGTCCGGTGAAAGGAGCGCTGTTCGGTAAAGCCTAGGTATTGGGAAATATCGTGAATCGCCAGATCGCTGTGCAGCAGGTAATGCTCGGCGAGCTCCTGGCGCAGGTCATCGAGAATCTGCTGGTAGCCGGTGCCGGCCTGTTGCAGTTGGCGCTGCAGGGTGCGCACGGAGGTGGCCAGTTGTTTCGCCACCTGCTCCTTGCGTGGCAGGCCTTCCTTGAGCAACTGGCGCAGGACGTTTTTCACCTGCTGCGGCAGCGGCGCATCGCTTAGCGAGGCCATCAGGCCCAGGGCATGTTCCTCCAGGGTACGCAGCAACTGGGCGTCGGCCTGGCGCAGGGGCAACTGCATGTATTGCGCAGGCGCGATCAGCGCCGAATAGGCTTGGTCGAACAGCACCGGGCTACCGAAAAATGCCTCGTACTGGGCCAGCTCGGCCCCCGCCGGCAGCGAATGCTCGAACCACACGGCGATGGGGCTCAACCGGGTATCGGCGATCCACTGTGCGTACAACAGCCACGACGCCAGCACGTTCTCCACCATGTGCCGGCGCGAGGTGGGGCGCTGGTGGCGGCAGCTCCAGGTCAAGTGGATTTGCCCGTCGACCTGCTCGGCGCGGCTGACGCCCATGTCGCCCACCAGCTTCTCGAACGGCATGATCCGGTTCATCGCGTCGCCCAGGGTCGCGCAGTTCATGGTGATGTAGCCCAGCACGTTCCACGAGTTGGGCAGTACGAACCGCGCCGAGTTGAGCCCGAACAACGGGTCTGCCGAATGCTCGCAGAAATAGTCCAGCAAACGCTCATGGGCCTCGCCGGGCAGGCGCAGGCTGTTGTCGCTCAATTGCCCGGCCTGCAAGCCCGCGGCCGCCAGCGCAGGTTCGATGGCGATACCCAGCTGCTCGGCATAGCGCAGGTACTTGAGCAGCGGTGGGACCGAGGTGTAGCCGAGGCTGTGCATGGTGGGTTTCCTGGCGCCGGAACGTGGATGGACGCGCGCGGGAACCGAGTGGGAGGCTGTTCCAGCAGGCGTCGGCGCCCTGAAAGGTAATTTGAAAGCGGGACTAAAGTAAATGCTTCGGGCCCCTTGTCCCCGGCTGACCCAATTGGCTACTCGAACTGGCCTGATACGACCGTGACACCCATGCGCCGCGAACTAGTATGGAGGCCTTGCAAACCAACACTTACAAGCACGACACAAGGGGCACAGGCATGCGACGCTGGAACGGCTGGGGCGAACAAAGCACGGTGGTCGAATTGCCCGCCCAGGGTGCGGGGTTTCTTGCGCAGCGTATCGGCGCGGGGAGCCGGCTGGCGGATGCTTCGCTGGAAACCGCGTTGGCCCGGGTGCCGCCGTCGCGGCTGAGGCCCCATGCGCTGTACAGCATCGAGGCCCCTGACCGGCTGCTGCATGCCCGCGGCCAGAGCCTGCCGGACTGGCTGGCCCTGCGCGAAGGCACGCTGGAGCGCTACCCGGACGGCGTGGCCTTTCCCGACAGCGCCGAGCAGGTTCGCCAGCTGCTGGCCCTGGCCGAACAGCAGGACCTGTGCCTGATCCCCTACGGCGGCGGCACCTCGGTGGCCGGCCACATCAACCCGCCCGTTTCGACGCGGCCGGTACTGACCGTGTCCATGGCGCGGATGAATCGCCTGCTGGAGCTGGACGAAAGCAGCCTGATCGCCACCTTCGGCCCCGGCGCCAGCGGCCCGCAGGTGGAAAGCCAGTTGCGCGCCCGCGGCTATACCCTGGGGCACTTCCCGCAGTCCTGGGAGCTGTCGACCCTGGGCGGCTGGGTCGCCAGCCGCTCCAGCGGCCAGCAGTCCCTGCGCTACGGGCGCATCGAGCAGTTGTTCGCCGGCGGCACCCTGGAAACCTTCGCCGGCCCCTTGCAGATTCCCGCCTTCCCGGCGTCGGCCGCGGGGCCGGACCTGCGCGAGGTGGTGCTGGGCTGCGAGGGCCGCTTCGGGATCATTTCCACGGTCAAGGTGCGGGTCAGCGCGCTGGTCGAGGACGAGCGCTTCTATGGCGTGTTCCTGCCGGACTGGCCCAAGGCGCTGCAGGCCATCCGCCAACTGGCCCAGGCCCGGGTGCCGCTGTCCATGCTGCGGCTGTCGAACGCGGTGGAAACCGAGACCCAGCTGGCCCTGGCCGGCCATCCGCGGCAGATCGCCTGGCTGGAGAAATACCTGAAGCTGCGCGGGGCGGGGCAGGGCAAGTGCCTGCTGACCTTCGGCGTGACCGGCAACCGCCAGCAGAACGCCCTGTCCCTGCGCCAGGCCAGGCAGCACCTGAAGGCCTTCGGCGGGGTGTTCACCGGCACCTTGCTGGGCAACAAGTGGGCGCATAACCGCTTTCGTTTTCCCTACCTGCGCGAGAGCCTCTGGCATGCCGGCTATGTGGCCGACACTCTGGAGACCGCCACCGACTGGAGCAATGTCGACAACCTGTTGCAGCGCATCGAGGCCAGCCTGCGCGATTGCCTGGCGGCCGAAGGCGAACAGGTCCATGTCTTCACCCACCTGTCGCATGTCTACGGCGAAGGCTCGAGCATCTACACCAGCTACGTGTTCCGCCCGGCCGCGGATTACCCGGCCACCCTGGCCCGCTGGAAGGCGCTCAAGCATGCGGCCAGCCAGACCATCGTCGAGCACGGCGGCACCATCAGCCACCAGCACGGCGTGGGCAAGGACCACGCGCCCTACCTAGTGCACGAAAAAGGCGAACTGGCGATCGCCGCCCTGCGCAGCCTCAGCCGGCACTTCGACCCTGCCGGGCGTCTCAACCCCGGCACCCTGCTGGAGGAATAAGGCCCATGAGCACGGATTGGAATGCGCAATGGCGCCAGGCACAGCTGCCGACCCTGGCGGGCCAGAGCTGGGACCTGATCGTGATCGGCGGCGGTATCAGCGGGGCCGGGATCCTGCGTGAGGCGGCGCGGCGCGGCTGGCGCTGCCTGCTGCTGGAGCAGCGCGATTTTGCCTGGGGCACTTCCAGCCGTTCCTCGAAAATGGTCCATGGCGGCCTGCGCTACATCGCCAAGGGCCAATGGCGCCTGACCCGCGATTCGGTGCGCGAACGCCAGCGCCTGCTCGACGAAGCGCCCGGGCTGGTGGAGCCCATGAGCTTTCTGATGCCGCACTATCGCGGTGTATTTCCCGGGCCGCGGGTGTTCGGTGGCCTGCTGGCGGTGTACGACGCCCTGGCCGGGCGGCGCAACCATCGTTTCCACGACGTCGAGCAGATGCGTTACCTGGCGCCTGGTATCAAGGCCGAAGGCTTACTGGGCGGCTCGTGTTTTCTCGATGCCCTGACCGACGATGCCCGGCTGGTGATGCGGGTGCTGGCCGAGGCGCGGGCCGATGGCGCCCAAGCGTTCAATGGCCTGCGTGTGCAGCAGGTGCTGCGCGAACGGGGGCGAGTGTGCGGAGTGTCGGTCGAGGACGTGGAAAGCGGCCAGTCGCTGACCCTGCGTTGCGCGGTGCTGGCGGTGGCGAGTGGGGCCTGGGCCGGGCGTTTCGCGCCGCCTGGCGAGAACCGCCACTTGCGGCCCCTGCGCGGCAGCCACCTGTTGCTGCCCGGCTGGCGCTTGCCGGTGGCCCAGGCATTCAGCTTCCTGCATGACAGCGATCGGCGCCCGGTGTTCGTGTTTCCCTGGGAAGGCGCCACCGTGGTCGGCACCACCGACCTCGATCACCGCGAAGACCTCGACCAGAGCGCGCGCATCAGTGTCGAGGAGCTGGCCTATCTGCTGGCGGCCTGCGAGCAGCAATTTCCCGAGGCGCGTATCGGCGCTGCCGATGTGCTGTCGACCTGGTCCGGGGTGCGCCCGGTGGTGGGCAGCGCCGACGCGGCGGGCAAGCCTTCCAATGAAACCCGCGAGCATGCGCTGTGGTGCGAGCCGGGCTGCGTGACCCTGGCCGGCGGCAAGCTGACCACCTTTCGTACCCAGGCCATCGAGGTGTTGCAGGCCTGTGCGGCGATGCTCGGGCGCCCTCTGGACGATGCCGACGCGGCGGTGTTCGCGGCCGTGCCGGCGGTGGAGGTCGCGGGCCTGAGCAGCGGCCAGCTGCGCCGCCTGGCCGGGCGCCATGGGCGCGACCTGCCGCGACTGGCGCAATGGCTGGCGCAGCTGGGATGCGGCTGCGTCGCCAGCAGCGACACCTTGTGGGCCGAGCTGGCGTTTGCCGCCCAAAGCGAGATGGTCCTGCACCTGGACGACCTGCTACTGCGCCGCACCCGCCTGGGCCTGTTGCTGGCCAACGGCGCGGCGGCCGAGCTGCCGGCGATCCGCGCCCTGTGCCAGCCCCTGCTCGGTTGGGACGACGCGCGCTGGGAACAGGAACAACAGCGTTATAACGACCTGTGGCTGCGTTATCACAGCCTGCCCGAGGTTGCCTATAGAAGCCTAGCCAAGAGCCATCCATGAACAACGACAAGCCCTATCTGCTGGCGATCGACAATGGCACCCAGAGCGTGCGGGCCCTGTTGTTCGACCTGCAAGGCAACCTGCTGGGCAAGGGCAAGGTCGAGTTGCAGGCCTACTATTCCAGCCAGCCCGGCTGGGCCGAACAGGACCCCGATTACTACTGGCGCAAACTCGGCGAGGCCTGCCAGCAGTTGTGGCAGCAGACCGGCATCGATCGCCGGCAGATCCGCGGCGTGTCACTGACGACCCAGCGCGGCACCCTGATCAACGTCGATGCCGACGGCAAGCCCTTGCGTCCGGCGATCCTCTGGCTCGACCAGCGCCAGACCGAAGTCGAGGGCGACATCAAGGGCCCCTGGAGCTGGCTGTTCAAGCTGATCGGGGCCCAGGCCACGGTGGATTACTTTCGCGCCCAGGCCGAGGTCAACTGGATCGCCCGGCACCAGCCCGAGGTCTGGGCGGCCACCGACAAGCTGTTGCTGCTGTCGGGCTTTCTCACCCATCGGCTGACCGGAAACTTTGTCGACTCGGTCGGCTGTTGCGTGGCCTTTTTGCCCTTCGACTACAAGCGCCTGCGCTGGGCCGCGCCCCATGACTGGAAATGGCAGGCCCTGGCGGTGCGCCCCGAGCAGCTGCCGAGCCTGCGCAAGCCGGGCGAGGTCCTGGGGCATATCAGCGCCGCGGCCAGCCAGCTGACCGGGATTCCCGAAGGCCTGCCGCTGATTGCCGCGGGGGCCGACAAGGCCTGTGAAGTGCTGGGTTCCGGGGTGCAGGACAGCAGCACTGCCTGCCTGTCCTACGGCACCACGGCGACCATCACCACCACCCGGTCCCGCTACCGGGAAATCATCCCGCTGATCCCGCCTTACCCCTCGGCGATGCCCGACCATTACAACTGCGAAGTGATGATCTATCGCGGCTACTGGATGGTCAGCTGGTTCAAGCAGGAGTTCGGCCTGCGGGAAATGCAGCAGGCCCGCGAGCAGGGGCTGGAGCCGGAGGTGCTGTTCGATGCGTTGGTCAACGCGGTGCCGCCCGGCTCCATGGGGCTGATGCTGCAACCTTACTGGTCGCCCGGAATCCGCGAGCCGGGCGTCGAGGCCAAGGGCGCGATGATCGGCTTTGGCGATGTGCACACCCGGGCGCATATCTACCGGGCGATTCTCGAGGGCCTGGCCTACGCCCTGCGCCAGGGCAAGGAACGCATCGAGCAGCGCACCCGCACCCCGATTACCTGCTTGCGGGTGGCCGGCGGCGGTTCCCAGAGCGACGCGGCCATGCAATTGACGGCGGACATTTTTGGCCTGCCCGCCGAGCGTCCGCATGTGTACGAAGCCTCCGGGCTCGGCGCGGCGATTGCCTGTGCGGTCGGGCTGGGCCTGTACCCGGATTTCCCCACGGCCATTGCCGGCATGACCCGCGTCGCCGAGGTCTTCCAGCCGCAACCCCAGGCGCAGCAGCTCTATCAGCGGCTGTACCGCGAGGTGTATGTGCGCATGTACCGCCAGCTCAGCCCGCTGTACCGCAGTATTCGCGAGATCACCGGTTACCCGGCCTGAACCTGGCCGCACGCCAGCGGTGGTCGCGCCCGGGTTTTGCCGGCGCGCGCCGAACCTGGCGTACGACACGCCGATCGCGGCGTCCGACGGTTTGCGCACGGCCGACGACATGCCGTCGGCGTTGCGCTTGCGCGGGACCCGGTAAGGGGCGGCTTCGTCTTGCCTCGGGCTGGCTGGCGCGGCGGCGCAGGGTTCAAGACGCTGCCGTGGGTGCCGATACGCAAGAGGCAGGCACGCGTTGGGGGGCGTGAAAGCTCCCCTGACCCTTTCAGGAACGGAGTCCAAAAAAATGAACACAGCCATTGCATGGCCGGAGGTTTTTCTCGGGGCGTTTGATGCGATCAGCGAGCGCATGGCGCAGGTGCTGGAGCTGAGCGATTGCCGGGAACACTGGATTCAGGCCGAGCTCAGCCTGTATGCCTGGCAGCACGATTATCCGGATATCTGGACCAGC
The DNA here is from genome assembly GCF_059421865.1 of Pseudomonas sp. GW821-FHT02B10. Taxonomy (NCBI): domain Bacteria; kingdom Pseudomonadati; phylum Pseudomonadota; class Gammaproteobacteria; order Pseudomonadales; family Pseudomonadaceae; genus Pseudomonas; species Pseudomonas sp. GW821-FHT02B10. Next base: position 55,243 of record NZ_JBWKVU010000001.1, read on the forward strand.
GGTAAGGCCGGAGGACGTACGAAAGTCGACCTGTACACGGAAGATCTCGACATGGCGGCCGAGGTGAAATGCCTGGGGGATGTGTCTTTTGCCAGGTGCCTGATGGGCAAGGGGATGGGCGAGACCCGATCGGTGTTGCGAGAGGATGGCGATGGCCGGCTCTGGTTTCCTCAAGTCGATCCGGGTGAGTCTCTGGTCTGGTCGGTGTTTGCCGATCTGCATCGGTTGCGACGGATGGAGGGGGTTCGGAATAAGTTTCTGATTCTGGTGATTGCCAAGGATTATGTGGCTGAGACGGAGATGGGGGAGACGCTGCGGCGGCTTCGTTTGTCGCAAGAGGAGTGGTCGTTGGAGTTAAAGAATGCCACGGTGCGGATTTGGCGGGTCGAGTAATTCGGGCATCTGTAGGAGCGGCCGGTCGACGTTTGATTGGCCGCGATGGCGTCTGTTCTGGCGCTGCATTTTTTGGACGGGGTACATATCCGTTTCTGCGGTCACGGCTGCTGGCGGTTTCGCCCTTACGGCGACTCACTTTTTACAGACGCCTAAAAAGTAAGCAAAAACGCTTGCCCCTGCGTACGGCCTTCGCTGCGCTCAGGTTCCCTCGCTCCGGCGTCCATCAGGGGGCATCGACTCCGGTCGGCTTCGCTTCGACCTCCATACGATGTCCTCGACTGCGTCGAGGGGCGCTGCGCGCCATCCCCCTGATGAACACCGGAACGAAGCCTCCCGATGGGGCGGGTAGATCAAAAGCCAAAGCTGCACCATGCGCGACCTACCGGTCGGCGCTAACCCTTGTAGCCGCTGCCGAGCCCGCGAGGCTGCGATCGGCCGCGCAGCGGACGCAGGGTCTTGAGACCGCTGGAGGACCTTCGGTCCTATCGCAGCCTGCGGCAGCGGCTACAGGGGTTGTGAGCGTTAGTTCGTGTATGGAGCTGTCTGAGAGTGAGGTTCTTCCCGATAGGGCGGCTGGATCAAGATCAAAAGCTGCGCCATGCGCGACCTACCGGTCGGCGCTAGCCCTGTAGCCGCTGCCGAGCCCGCGAGGCTGCGATCGGCCGCGAAGCGGACGCAGGGTCTTGAGATCGCTGGAGGACCTTCGGTCCTATCGCAGCCTGCGGCAGCGGCTACAGGGACCGCGGTTATATCGGGGCCTTTTGTAGGAGCGAGCTTGCTCGCGATCAGGTCCCGCGGCTGACAGGTTTGTCGTGTAGGGCGCTGTCTGAAAGTGAGGCGCTTCGCTTTCTTTTGTAAGGCTTTTCCGAGAAACTCCGGGGCGCTTGCGTCTGGGAAGGGCGCTGTCTAGCCTCGGGTTCGTCACCGGTTTTTCGGTGATCGGGTTTAGCAGCTCGAGGAAAATCCAGACGTACAAGCTCCCTATCTAACTCGTTGGCATCTCTTGTCGACTTGTCTGTTATGGCAGCTGTGCGCGGGGCACCCTTGGGTGCGCTGGGTCTCTGGAGTCCTGGTCTGCTAACCCGCGTATAGCTGCCACCCTATTTTCGTTTAGCAGCGACGGGTGATGGCTCCACTACTCCGGAGTTACGTCATGAAAAAGCTCTTCCCCGATCCACCTGTTTCCCTTCCGTGCTCGCGTAGAAATCCTGAGCATGATCGTGCCAACGAAAGCATTCTTCAGGCGCTGTGCCGGCATCGTGGTGATGGTTCGCCGATGGATGCGCTCAAGCCAACCGTGGGCACTGTCGTTGGCCAGGATTCGTTGTTTTGTGTACGTGAAGGCATCAGCGCCGAGGAGGCGTTGCTTCACGTTTCGATCCTGCTCAAGGCGGCCGAAGAGGTGTCCGATGAGATCACCGAGCGGGCCAGCGGTGTGGAGCGTGGCCTGATCTGGTCGTTGATCCATAACGTGGAGATGGCGCGGGGTGTGGTGGACGCGTTGCTCGACGGCAGCCGCCCGCCAACGCAGGCCTGAACCCGGACCCCGAACCTTGGAATCTGGAACCCGAACCCGAACCCGAACCCTGTAGCCGCTGCCGAGCCCGCGAGGCTGCGATCGGCCTGGGCGGCATTCCGACGAAGCGGACGCAGGGTCTTGAGACCGCTGGAGGACCTTCGGTCCTATCGCAGCCTGCGGCAGCGGCTACAGGGATTGGGGAGGGTGGGCGGCCTATCGCGAGCGAGGTTGCTCGCGACAGGGCCTTGAGGGTCAGACGCGGAAGTGGCTGACCATCATTTGCAGCTGGTTGCCCAGGCGCGCCAGTTCGACGCTGGAGGCGGCGGTTTCATCGCTGGCGGCGGCGGTCTGTTCCGAGACGTCGCGCACGTTGATGATGCTGCGGCTGATTTCCTCGGCCACGGCGCTCTGCTCCTCGGCAGCGGCGGCGATCTGCTGGTTCATCGACTGGATGTTCGACACCGTGCGGGTGATGTTCTCCAGGGAGACACCGGCCTTGCGGGTCAGGTCGACGCTGCTGTCGGTCAGGCTGCGGCTGTTGTTCATCACGTTGGCCACTTGCTGGGTGCCGTTCTGCAGGCCGGCCACCAGGCCTTCGATTTCCTCGGTGGATTTCTGCGTGCGTTGCGCCAGGGCGCGGACTTCGTCGGCGACCACGGCGAAACCACGACCGGCTTCACCGGCGCGGGCGGCTTCGATGGCGGCGTTCAGCGCCAGCAGGTTGGTCTGTTCGGCCACGGCCTTGATCACGTCCATGACGCTGCCGATCTTCTGGCTTTCCTGTTGCAGCACGCTCATGGCGTCGGTGGAACGCACCACTTCGCTGGCCAGGCGTTCGATCTGGGCGATGGCTTCGGCCACCACCTTGTCGCCTTCGCGGGCTTCGCCGTCGGCGGCTGCCGCGGCTTGCGAGGCTTCTTCGGCGTTGCGCGCGACTTCCTGCACGGTGGCGGTCATCTCGTGCATGGCGGTGGCCACCTGGTCGGTCTCGACCTTCTGGCTGTTGACCCCGGCGCTGGTTTCTTCGGTCACCGCCGACAGCTCTTCGGCGGCGCTGGCGATCTGGGTCACGCCGTCGCGGATGCCCGTGATCAGTTCGCGCAGGGTCACGCCCATGCGGCCGATGCCTTGTTGCAGCACGCCGAGTTCGTCGCGGCGGGTGACGCGCACATCCTGGGTCAGGTCGCCGGACGCGATGCGCTCGACCACGGTCATGGTTTCACGCAGTGGACGGGTGATCTGGCGGGTGATGATCACCGCGGCCAGGATGCCCACCAGCAGCGCCAGCAGGGTGCTGATCAGTTGCAGGCTGCGGGCCTGGACGCTTTCTTCGTCGCGGCGGTCGAGCTGGAACTGGTACAGCTCTTCGCTCTGGCTGACGATCAGGGCGCCCTGTTCGGTCATTTCCTTGCGCGCCTGGCCGGCTTCGCTGACCGCGGCCTTGAAGGTCAGCAGGGAGGTGCGGTAGTCATCCAGCGCTGTTTTCAACTGGCGCAGGGCATCGCCCTGGGTGCTGCTGAAATGGCTGTCCAGGCCACCCAGCGCGGCAATCGCCGCGTTCATCTGGGCGGCGGCATTGCGTTCGGCTTCCGCGGTGCTGTTGTAGATGTATTCACGGACTTCGAAGCGCGCCAGCAGGAACTCCTCACGGGCCTTGGTGATGGCCTGGAACTGTTCGAAGCGCTGGTCGCTCAGGGGCATTTGCTGAACGCGCGTGGTGATGCTGTTGATCAGGTTGCGCGCCGTTTCCGAGTTGCCGTTCATCACCGCGCGGGCGGCATTGGCGTTGCGGTAGGCGTTGCGCATCTTGTTCAGGGACGCCTGGTAGGCGCTGATGGTGGTGCCCTGTTCCTTGAGCAGCTTGATGTTGGCCGGGTTCTTGAAGCTGTTCTGCAGCTTCTGTTGCTGGGCCGAGAAGTCGTCCAGGGAGGCCTGCACATTCTGCGCGGCGGTTTCGTCGCCGTTGGTCAGCATGTATTGCAGGCGGGTCACGCGCAGCTTGGTCAGCCCGGCGTTCAATTGGGTGATGTCGCTCATCCAGTTGCTGCGGTCGATCAGACCGCCCAGGCTGGTCCAGCCCGTGATGGCGAGGATGGTAGTCAGGGCCAGGACCAGGCCGAAGCCCAGGCCCAGCTTGAGATTGACGCTGATGTTGCCGAACCAGCTATTCATGCAATTCCTCCAGGAACGTTGTGCTGCTTGATCATGTATCGCTGGAAGATTGTTGTTATTGGTGGCCAGCAAGGATTTGTTCGCAGGTGTGTATCGGCGGCAAGGGCAATAGCTGAAACGATTTCGTCGCATTAGTTTTTTGCACCATTTTGGGGCTTTCCAAGGGCCTGATTTCGCTCCAGAAACCGCCTGGCCGATTGAGCTTTTTTTCACATCCGTTTCACTGGGCGGCCACGCCTCGCTGCCTAAAGTCCGACCCTCGATCGGGTGCCTCGCACTCGATTTGTCATGAGCGGCGGTTAGCGTCTGCTGCGCTGCTCAACTCAATGTCTGGTGGTCATATAGGGGCGGCTCGCACGTGGCGTCAGGACTCAGTCTTCCGGTGGCAAAGCCCGCGCTCGTCGCGAGCCGTTTTGCCCGTTATCGCAATAGCCTGGTGATCGCCCTGGTGGCCTTGCTGGTGCTGCCGCTGGTGTTCTTTGTGCTCAAGCCCGCGGCGGTGCCGGACCTGGCCCATGGCAACCTGGCCGGCGCCAGGGCCTTGAGCGCCGGCTGGGCCAAGGGCCAGATGATTGTGCTGATTCGTCACGTCGAGCGTTGCGACCATTCCAGGGCCGCCTGCCTGAACGTGCCCGACGGCATCACCGACCGTGCCCGTGACGTGGCGGTGGGGGTCGGCGCGCAGTTCGAGCACCTGGGGCTGGACCAGGCCGACATCTACCACAGCCCGCTGACCCGCGCGGTACAGACCTCGAGTTATATGTTCAGCAAGGCCGGCAGTGGCGAAGACTGGCTGTTCGACTGCAAACGCAGCCTGTTGCGCGATGCCCTGGCGCACAAGGTGGCCGGGCGCAACCTGGTGCTGGTGACCCACAGCGAATGCATGGCCGCGCTGGAGAAGGCGCTGAAGCTGCCGTCTTCGACCCTGGGCTACGGCGCCTCGTTGTTCGTCTCCACCGATACCCTCGACGGGCGTCCGCACATGCTCGGCTTCATCGAAGCCAGCGACTGGCGTTCCGTCGCCTTCAATCGCCCCTGACCGTCCCTTGTCCGAGACTCTGCATATGCCGGCGTTTTCCCGTTCCCGCTTTACGGCCTGGAGCTTTTATAAATGGAACCTCGGCCTGCCGCTGCTGTGCGCGGCGCTGGTGTTCCTGATGTTCGACATGACCCGGATCGACATCGCCTTCAGCGACCTGTTCTTCGATCCGCTGAGCCAGACCTTCCCGCTGGATCACTCCCATCTGTTCGAGAAGATCACCCACAAGTGGGCGCGGATCATCCCCAACTGGACCGGCGAGCTGGCGCTGATCGGGCTGCTGCTGTCGTTTGTCTGGCCGCTGTTCAAGGGCGCAAGGTTCGGCCGCGGCAAGGCCCTGTTGGAGAAGCTCCGCGTGGCGCCGGTATTGCGTTTTACCGCGCGCCATCGCCGGGACCTGCTGTTCGTGGTGGTGGCCTTCGCCCTCTGCACCGGGGCGATTCACTACCTCAAGGGCCACACCAGCGTGTACTGCCCGGTGGAAACCACCCAGTACGCCGGCAAGATCGAGCACAAGGAGTGGTATGAGAACTTCGAGCTGTTGAAGACTGCCGGTGACGGCCGCTGCTGGCCGGGCGGCCATGCCTCGGGCGGTTTCACCCTGCTGGCGCTGTACTTCGTGGCCCGGCGTTATCGCTGGCGCCACGCCAAGGCGCTGCTGTACGGCTCGCTGCTGCTGGGTTTCGTCTATGGCACCACCCGGGTGCTGCAGGGCTGGCACTACATGTCCCATACCTTCTGGGCGGGGATCGTGGTGTGGCTCACCTGCTTGCTGACGGCGCTGCTGTTTTATGGCCGCGCCCGTCTGGAACAACCGGTGCTGGCGCACACTGAACCGGGGGCCGAGCAGTCCGCGGCGCTGATCGATAACGGCGCTTCAGTAGCTGACTGAATCGTCAGTGCGAGGCGCCTGGCGGGAGAGGGCCCCGGCGCAATTATTGGCGCTTGCCGATGTTTTTTGGGTGACCAGAACTGTTAGGGTGCGCGCCCCCGGAGAAAAGAGTTCCCGGGTTCCTGGTTTATGGAGTCATGCATGAAACACTTGAGCAAAATCGCCGCCTCGGCGCTGGTTGTCCTGGTTCTGGCCGGCTGCACCGGCACCGCGATGAAAACTCAGCAACTGGATAGTAGCCAGTACACCGTGGTCGGTCACAGCGAAGCAACGGCTACCGGCATCATGCTGTTCGGGGTCATTCCAATCCGGCAGAACAACCGCTTCGTCCGCGCCCAGACCGCGGCCATCCAGGCCAAGGGCGGTGACGCAATGATCAACACCCAGATCCAGGAAAACTGGTTCTGGGCCTGGGTATTGAGCGGTTACACCACCAAGGTCTCCGGCGATGTGGTCAAGCTGAAAACCGTTCAGTGAGCCATGCCGGCGCCGGTGCGAAAGCCTGGCGACGAGATAAAAAAAGGCACCCATGAGGGTGCCTTTTTTATGGGCGCTCACTGTGCCGGTCAGTGGCCGACAAAGTAGTAGGCCTGGCGACTGACCGTGACCTTCTTCAGTACCTTGAGCGGTGGCTTGGGGGCTTCCTGCAGGGCCATGACCGCAACGTTGTTCGGCGAGGTGCCGAGGAACTCATTCAGTTGGGCTTCGGTCTGCACATCCTTGAGCAGGCTCTGGGTGTAGAACACGCTGGCGCCGGCCGCGCGTTCGTTGGCCTGATACAGCGCCACCTGCTGCCCGGCGGCCTGCAGCGTCTGGATCTCGCTGATCAGCGGCACAAAGGACAGCTGGCGATCGGCGCGTGGCGCGGCCCACTGCGCGGCCACCAGGTAACTGCACACCACCAGCGTCAGCACGCCAATGGCCAGGCCGCGGCGCCGACGCCCCACGACGCTCCAGAACCCATCGCCCGCGGCGCGTTGGCGCAGGCGTTCGTACAGCACTGCCGCGTATTCGGCCGCCAGCACCGCCGCGGCCGGGGTCAGCGACATCAGGTACACGGTGCGCTTGCTCGACGCCAGGCACAGCAGGGTGAACTGGGCTACGAGCCACAGGCTGAAAAACAGCAGGTAGCGGTTTTTCACCAGGCTTTTGCGAAAGTGCCACAGGCCCAGGTAGACCAGGATGTTCCACGGCAGGAAGGCCTGCGGCAGCTTGGCCAGGTAGTAATAGAAGGGCTCGTAGTGCCCGGCCTCGACAAAGGAGCCATCGAAGCGCCCGACGCTGTTGGTCCACAGCACTTCGCCCAGGGCTTGCAGGCCCCCGCGCTGGTACAGGAAGTACAGCCAGATCAGCAGCGGCACCAGGCCGAGCAGGGTCAGCAGGGCGGGTTTGAGCCAGTGGCCGAGGGCGAAGCGCTTTTCGATCAGGCTGTCGGCCAGCAGCCAGGCGAAGATCACCACGCCCGGCATCGCCAGGCCCAGCACGCCCTTGCTCAGGGTGGCGATGGCGATGCCGAGGGCGAACAGCAGCCAGCCCAGGGGGGCCGGCTGGCGTTCGGCCTGGCGCCGTTGGGTGTGGAAAAACGCCAGCAGCGCCAGGGTCACGCCGAGGCTGAGCAGGGCGTCTTCACCGACCCCGCGCACATTGCCCCAGTAACTGGCCATGGTCGCCAGCATGGCGCCGGCCACCCAGGCCACTACCTTCGGGCGGCCGAAGCGGCGCAGCATGGCGTACAGCAGCATCACGCTGAACAGCCCGGCGAAGGCCGAGGCCAGGCGCACCGCCCACGGCGTGCCTCCGAATACGCGGATGGCGCTGGCATCGAGCCACAGGCTCAGCGGCGGTTTTTCCAGGAAGGGTTGGCCGAACAGGCGCGGCGTCACCCAGTCATCGTCCAGGTGCATCTGCATGGCGATCCCGGCGACCCGGGCTTCGGTGGAGCCCTGCAACTGGTGGTTGCCCAGGGCGAAGAAGAACAGCAGGGCGGCAAGCAGAAACAACAGCGGTGCGGGTCGCGACATGAGGGGACTGCCGAAGAGGTTGCGCCGGGGAGGATCAGGCGGTCCGAGTATACGGAGGCGATTCTTAACAAATCGTGAACGAGGGAGGATTGGGTAACAGCAGGTTCCTACCTGTTTTCCTTGTTGAACGGGGTGTACCGCATGGGGTTGAACGACCGCAAGCAGGTTGTCGCAATCGTCACTACGCTGGGAGGTGCGCCCGGCGGGTGATTGATCTTTGAAAACGCCCTGGGCGTCTTTCTTTCCTGCGGCTGAACAGGTGCCTTGAACATGCGCAAACTGTGGCGAAAGTATCTGGACCTGCTGGACGGCGACCTGAACACGCGGGTCTTCGACAACGTCAAGAACCTGCTGGTCTGCGCCTTGCTGTTCGCCGCCGGGACCAATGCGCTGCACAGCGACCACCACCTGTTCCTGGGCCTGTTCGGCTCCGGCCTGACCGGCTGGGGGCTGATCGGGGTGTCGGCGCTGCTGATGCTGCTCAATGTCAGCGACGGCCTGCGCCGCTTGGCCAGGCTGCCCTATCACCGGCTGCTGCAGGTCGCGCTGTTTCTGGTGTACCTGATATTGGCGGTGCGGGTGGTGGAGATCGTCTGGAACTTCCGGGCCGAGTAGCGCCAGTCATACCAGGGCGTCGTTGACCCGCGCGGTGAGCACATGATCCTGCCAGCGCCCGGCGATTTGCAGGTAGGCCCTGGCATAACCTTCGCGCTCGAACCCCAGGCGTTCCAGCAATGCGGCACTGCTCTGGTTGTCGGGGATGTAGTTGGCCATGATCCGGTGCAGCTTCAGTTCGTCGAACATATGGCCGATGGCGGTCTGCAGCGCCTCGTGCATCAATCCCCGGCCCTGATGGGTCGCGGCAAGGGAATAACCCAGGTAACAGGCCTGGAACGCCCCGCGCATGATCCCGGTGAAATTGCACGTGCCGATCATCTGGCCGCTGGCCTTTTCCAGCAGGGCGAAATGCACGGCATTGCCAAAACCATAGGCGACCGCCTGCTGTTCCAGGCGCAGGCGTACCTGTTCGGTGCTGTAGTAGTGGGCCGGTCGTAACGGCGACCAGGGCGCCAGGTGCTGCTGGTTGTCCAGGTGGTAGGCGCTTTCGAGTTCGGCCTGGGCCTGGGCCGGGGCCAGCACCACCAGGTCGAGGCGGGCGCTGTGGAGTTCAAGGAGGGCCATGGATGCATCTCGAATAAGGAGGACAAAGGCTTGCCGGGGTGTCATCGCGACAACACACACACAAACTCTACAAAAAACGCGTGTCGACCACCCCGGAAATACCCTATACAGAGAGCGGCTCGCAATCGTCCATGGCGTTCGCGGGCGCCCGTACCACCCACCACGCAGGAGATGGACATGTTCAGGTTCCTCACGGTCACTGAATTAGAGCAAACCCCTCGGCATCGTCATGGCGGCTCCGTCAGCGGAGCCATTGCTGCCTGGGAGCTGAAAAATCTGGCTCTCAATACCAAGGGGTTTGTCATATGTCCAAAGAATTACTCGGAGTTTCTGCTGTAGGGTTGATGGTGCTGGGCGAGTTCTGCGCGATCTACAGCGAAGTGGTCGCCGCCCGCCTGGCGCAGACGGGCAACACGTCATGGCCGGACCTGGCCTTTCCCGTACTGATCATGTGTTTCGCCGGTATCTGCCTGATTGGCGCCTATTGGCTGGGCTATTTGGCGGTCGGCGATATCTGGATGATCACGGTGGTGTCGGTGACCTCGCTGTTGCTGCTCGAACCGCTGGTGATCTGGTCGGTGTTCCGTGAGTTGCCGGGGCGCGGCACGCTGATCGGTTGTTGCCTGGGCGCGCTGGGCATGCTCTCGGCGGTCTTTCTGTAACTCGCGCAATGACTCGAATACGGCCTGGCGGCGATCCCGCCGGGCCGTTTTTTTGTCCGCGATTGGCTGCTCGCAAGTGTTAAGTGGCCGCTTCGGTTTGCGCATCGAAAGCCGCCATGGCCATGGGAATCATCGCTAATAGGCGCGGCTTGCCGATGCCATCACGGGCCTGCACCGACAGCCCATGCAGCACCGTGGCATAGCAGTCCCCGAGGGACATCACGTCGGTGCGCTTGGGCAGCTCGCCAGAGCGCACGGCCTGCTCCAGGCGCTCGATGATGGAGCGGGTCCTGTCGCGACGGTGCTCGGCCAGCCATTCTCTGATGCCGTCGTTGTCCGCCGAGCAATTGGTGGCGGAGGACACCACCATGCAGCCCAGTGGCCGGTCGGGCTGGGTATAGAGTTCGACGGCTTCCCTGAGCATGCGCTCGATGGCATCGCGGGCACTGATGTCGTCGCCCAGGGCGGCGTCGGCAAAGGCGCCGTCGCCTGATTCGTAGACTTCGATGGCCTCGCGAAACAACGCTTCCTTGGAGCCAAAGGCCGCATAGATGCGCGCCGAGGCGATGCCCAGTGCGTCCACCAGATCGGACATGGACGTGGCCTCGAAGCCGCGCTGCCAGAACACATCGCGCGCCTTGTACAGGGCCTGCTTTCGGTCGAATTCGCGGGGTCTGCCTGCCATGTCCAGTTCTCGATGCAAAGGGAGTGGTGCTAATTATTGGTCGATCGACAAAAAAATCAAGCCATCGTATTGACGGGGTGTTGAGGGCAGCCCTATTGTTTGTCGAACGACAAATAATAGGGCGTTAACCATGAAAACCCTCAAGGGACCGAGCCTGCACCTGGCTCAATTCAGTGATGCGGCACCGCCATTCAATACCCTGCCCGCCATTGCCGCCTGGGCGGCGGGGCTGGGGTTCAAGGCGCTGCAAGTACCGGCCTGGGATGAGCGCCTGTTCGATGTCCGCCTGGCGGCCAGCAGCCAGGATTATTGCGATGAGGTCAGCGGCACCCTGGCCGAACACGGGCTGGTGATCAGCGAACTGACCACCCACCTGTTCGGCCAGTTGGTGGCGGTGCATCCCGCCTACGACAGCCTGTGCGATGGCTTCGCCCCGGCGGCTCTGCGGGGCGACAGTGGCGCCAGGACCCAGTGGGCCCTCGAACAGCTGAAACTGTCCGCCAAGGCTTCGCGCCGGTTGGGCCTCAGCGATATGGGGAGCTTTTCTGGCTCGTTCGCCTGGCCCTATTTCTTTCCCTTTCCACAACGCCCGGAAGGCCTGGTCGACTCGGCGTTCAATGAGCTGGCCAAGCGCTGGCTGCCGATTCTCGACGCCTGTGACGAGCAGGGGGTGAACCTGTGCTACGAGATCCACCCGGGCGAGGACCTGCATGACGGCGTGAGCTTCGAGATGTTCCTGGAGCGGGTCGGCAACCACCCGCGCTGCAAGATGCTCTTCGACCCCAGCCATTTCGTCCTGCAGCAACTCAATTACCTGGACTACCTGGATATCTACCACGAGTTCATTCGCATGTTTCATGTGAAGGACGCCGAGTTCAATCCCACCGGTCGCCAGGGCATTTACGGCGGTTATCAGCCCTGGGCCGAGCGGGCCGGGCGGTTCCGGTCGCTGGGCGACGGGCAGGTGGATTTCAAGGGGATCTTTTCCAAGCTGGCGCTTTATGACTATGCCGGCTGGGCGACTCTGGAATGGGAGTGCTGCCTGAAAGATCAGGAGCAGGGTGCGCGCGAAGGCGTGGCCTTTATCAACGAACACATCATCCAGGTGACGGACAAAGTCTTCGACGACTTCGCCGGCGCGCCGCTGGACCAGGCCCAGATCAACCGACTGCTGGGCATTGCCCAGCCCTCCCATCAAGGACGCTGAGCATGGATCTTTTCGAGCAGCAGGCTTTTGCCGGGCGTGACTACCGCCATGGCTACGTACAGGTGGACGGCGGGCGCATTCACTATGTCAGTGAGGGCCAGGGCAAGCCTGTGCTGTTGATCCCCGGGTGGCCGCAGACCTGGTTCACCTGGCGCCATGTCATGCAGGCGCTGGCCGGGCAGGGTTACCGGGCGATCGCGGTCGACCTGCCCGGCATGGGCTTGTCCGATCGCCCCGAGCAGGGCTATGACACCGGCACCACGGCGTCTCGCCTGCAGGCCTTGATGCTGGCGCTCGGTTACAGCCAGTACTCGGTGGTGGGGCACGATGTCGGCATGTGGGTGGCCTATGCCCTGGCCTGTGACTATCCGCAGGCGGTGGAGAAACTGGCCCTGACGGAGGCGGTGATTCCCGGTCTGGCGGAGGCGCCGGCGATCTTCGCGCCTGCGGGGCAGAACATCTTTCTCTGGCACTTCATGTTCAACCAGTTGCAGGACCTGCCGGAGATGCTGATCGCCGGGCGAGAGGCGCAGTACCTGGCTTACATGTTCGAAAAGTGGTCGGTGCATCAGGAGCGGGTCGCGGTCCAGACCTATGTCAAAGCCTACTCGGTGCCCGGTGGGCTGCGGGGCGGGTTCGCCTATTACCGGGCCATCCCCGAGAGCATCCGGCAGAACCGCGAGCGTGCCAGCCGCCCACTGGCAATGCCGGTCCTGGCGATTGGCGCCGAACACGCCACTAACGATGCGCCGCTGCTGACGATGAAGGGCAATGCCCTGAGACTTCAGGGGGCGATAGTGCCGGGGTGTGGTCACTTCATTACCGAGGAGGCGCCCGAGGCCTTTATTACTCATCTGCTGCCATTTCTGCGGCAGGAGAACTGAGTACGCCAGGCTGAGCGATCAGGAGGGAGTGGGACGCCAGCCTGTCTTTGCGAGTAGGGCTGATGGAAGGGCCGGGATTTTTTGCGGCCTGTTCAGGGATGGTTCAGGGCCTGCGGCTGCAACATGGCAGCCGGCATGCCCAAGCCTTCGGGCAACGCACCCTCTGACGGATCATCCATGGACCACCACCGCATTCGCATCGAGATGTTGGGCGTCTTTCTGCTCGCTTTGTTCCTGTTCACTTTCGGCATCTGGGACCAGCCAGCGCAAGGCTTCGACGGGCGCTGGTGGTTGTTCCTGCAGGAGATGTTCCGCCACGGCGCGAGCCTGTTTCCCACCACCTACGGCGAGCCTTACCCGGACTATCCGGGCACCGCCACCTTGTTCAGCTATGGCTTTGCCCAGCTGTTCGGCGCCCCTAACGAATTGGCCAATATCCTGCCCACGGCGCTGGCCTCGGCCGGGGTGCTGGCGCTGCTGTACCGCCTGCTGGCGCCGTTCGACCGCACCTGGGCGCTGCTGGCAGTGCTGCTCACGGCGCTGACCACCCAGTGGCTGGAGAAGTCGCGCTCGGTATGCCTGGACCAGATGGTCTCGCTGCTGTGCCTGGGCTGTTTTTACCTGCTGCACAGCGGCGAGCAGCTGGGTTCCAAATGGCGCCAGTACGCGATTTTTCCGCTGTTCGTCATCGCCTTCGCCATCCGCGGCCCCCTGGGGCTGATCGAGGTCTGCGGCGTGGCCTGTACCTACTGGGCATTGAGTATTTGCCGGGCACCGGGCGACGGCTGGCGACTGTTGAGCAAGGTACTCGCCCATGGGCTGATCGGCCTGATCCTGCTGGCCGCCTGCTGGTGGGTGTTGATGCAACTGGCGCAGTTCAGTGGCGGCGAAGCCTTCGCCCGGCAGGTCTACCAGATGCAGGTCGGCGGGCGCCTCGATGAAAGCGGCGAGCCGCTGTATTTCTACTTTCAGCTCAGCCTCTACCGGTACTTCCCGGTGGTGCCGCTGGCGCTGGCGACCCTGTTTGTCCTGCGTCGGCAATGGGGCGCGCGGCATGCGGACGATCAACTGCAACTGCTGGTGCGCTTGGGCGCCTGCGGACTGATGATCCTGCTCGGCTTGTCGGTGCCGCACTTCAAGCGTGCGTATTACATCCTGCCCATGGTGCCGATGTTCGCGGCGGTCGCGGCTTACGGCCTGCTCCATCCGCAGCGCTGGCTGCTCAGGGTGCGCTGGTTTTATCTCGGCCTGGTGGTGCTGTTGCCGGGCTTGTGCGCCGTGGTGCTGCTGGTCTGCCGGCACAGTTGGCAGAAGCACGGTTACTGGCCGGCGCTGTCATTGCCGCTGATGATGGCGGTGTTTTTCGGCCTGCAGGTGCTGGCGCTGCATGCCTGGCAAACCACTCGCAATGCGCCGGGGCGGCGCCTGGTGCTGCTCAGCTTGTTGGCCCTGGCGGCGCAGTGGTGGCTGCTGGTGAAGGTGATCGAGCCGGCCAAGGACCTGCAATTCGCCACCCGGGGTTTTGTCGGGCAGGTCGAGCAACTGCGTGGGGAGGACCGCGGCATCCTGGTGTTTCTCAACCTGGGCAAAGACACCTGGGCGGTGCGCTACATGATGAACCTGGACCACGACGAGCAGCCGCGGTTTATCGGCAAGGACGACCTGTCGCCGCTGGCGTCGCTGCCGCGTCCGGCCTGGGTGATCCTGGCGCGCAAGGATCGGGCATTGTTGGCGGGAACTGCACTGGAACAGGCGACCCCGGTGTTCGAGGGGCGCTTGAATGACAATCCCTGCCTGGTGTTCGAGCTGAAGTGAAGGCCAGGCAGCCCCAGGGCGGGGCTGCCTGAGGGCGGATTATTTATCCGACTTGATGCTGGTCCAGACCCGGGTCCGCACGCGCTCCAGCTTTTGCGGCAGCGGTTGCACCACATAGAGCTTCTTCAGGGCTTCGGGGGTTGGCGTCAGGTCGGTATTGCCGGTGATCTCCTTGTTGATCAACGCAATCGAATCCTTGTTGGCGTTGGGGTAACCGAGGAAATCACTGATGGGCGCGATGACTTTCGGGTCCAGCAGGGTGTTGAGGAACTCATGGGCCTCGGCGACATTCTTCGCGCTCTTGGGAATGGCGAAGGTGTCGAACCAGATCGGCGCGCCTTCCTTGGGCAGGCGCCAGTCCACCACCACCCCGTTGCCGGCCTCTTTGGCGCGATTGCCGAACTGGTAGAAGCTGCCGGAGTAGCCGATGGCCACGCAGATGTCGCCATTGGCGATATCGGTCATGTATTTGGCCGAGTTGAAGTAGGTGACGTAGGGGCGGATCTTCAGCATCAGATCCTTGGCTTTTTCATAGTCCTGCGGGTTCTGGCTGTTGGGGTCCAGGCCCAGGTAATGCAGGGCCAGCGGCAGGATTTCCGACGGCGAGTCGAGCATGGCCACGCCGCAGGACTTGAGCTTCTCCATGTTCTCTGGCTTGAACACCAGGTCCCAGCTGTCCACCGGCGCGTTGTCGCCCAGCGCGGCCTTGACCTTGGCAGGGTTGAAGCCGATCAGCACCGTGCCGTACATGTAGGGCACGCCGTACTGGTTGCCCGGGTCGTTGCTGTCCAGCAGCTTGAGCAGCTCGGGGTCCTGGTGCTTCCAGTTGGGCAGCTTGGACTTGTCGAGCTTCTGGAACACCCCGGCCTTGATCTGGGTGTCGAGGAACTGGTTCGACGGCACCACCAGGTCGTAGCCCGAGTTGCCGGTCAGCAGCTTGGCTTCGAGGGATTCGTTGGTGTCGAAGGTGTCCCAGGTGACCTTGATGCCGCTGTTCTTGGCGAAGTCCTTGGGCACCGACGGCAGGATGTAGTCGGCCCAGTTGTACACCCGCAGCTCACGCTGCTCGGCCTGTGCCGCGCCGGCCAGCAGCGACAGCCCACAAACGGTGGCACTCAGTATGCGTTTCATAGTGGCCATGAATGGTTTCCCCAGCGTGGCGATGGTTTTTATGTTCTGTACGCGGCAGGCGGTCCTTGAAAGGGCAAAGGACAAAGAGGGTCAAGGTTCACAAGGGCGGTTCTGGTGACAGCCTGGGCCACCGAGTCAGTGGTCCGGGTTCGATTCTTGCCGACGGCCCCTGGGATTCACAGCACGGGGTTGGCCAAAAGGGGATCGTAATGGCCATTGATCGTGTCCATGGCAGGCAACGCGCTGGCCCTGGGTTCAGGGAGTGAAGCCCGGTAACCGCGCCACCCGCTCGGCCAGGTACTCCATGAGCAAGCGCACGCGCAGGGGCCGGTAGCGGCGCTCGGGGTAGATCAGGAATGCCTCGTTGGCTGGCCCGCTCCAGTCGGGCAGGACCCGCATCAGCTGGCCGCTGTCCAGCAGGTCGCTGACCAGCCAGGCCGGGGTGATGCAGAGCCCGGCGCCCTGCAGCACGCCGTCACGGATGGCCAACGAGCTGTTGCTCCGGTAGCGCCCTTGGGGGGTGACGCTGACCTTCTCGCCGCTCGGGCCGCTCAGCTCCAGGCGGTCGCCCGCCGCCAGCCAGGCGAAGCGCAGGAAGTTGTGTGCGCCCAGGTCGGCCGGGCTGTTCAAGGGCGCATGCTGGCGCAGGTACTCGGGTGCCGCCACCAGGTAGCGCGGCGACGTGGCGATGCGCCGGGCGATGGCGTTGGGCGGCAGGTCCCCGCCCAGGCGCAGGGCCAGGTCGACGTTCTCCTCGGTGAGGTCGACGAAGCGATCGTTGAAGATCAGCTCCACCTCGATGTCCGGGTATTGCGCCATGAATGCCAGCAGCAAGGCATTGAGGTGCAACAGCCCCAGGCTCACTGGCACGTTAACCCGCAGCACGCCCTCGGGGCGCTCGGTCAGGCCGCGCACCTCGGCCACCGCTTCGCTGTATTCCTCCAGCACGGCTTTCGCCCGCTCGTAGAAACGCTTGCCCTGTTCGGTGGGCGTCAGCCCGCTGGTGCCGCGGATGAGCAGGCGGGTGCCCAACTGCTGTTCCAGGGCCGCCACCAGCTTGCTGACGGTGGGTTGCGTGCTGCCCAGCTCCCGGGCGGCCGATGACAGGCTGCCCAACTCGACGGCGCGGACGAAGCAATGCATCGCTTTGAGGCTGTCCATGGGTATTCGATATCGGAATGGGCTGTATGAGGTTATGCCTTCTATCACGGTTATTTCGAATGGAGCAATCTGGCTCGCCTCAGCCTTACGGCCTCAAGGAGCTACCCGGATGAAAGCCCTGCACTCAAGATTTTCCCTGCCGCTGATAGTCACGGCCCTGCTTGCCGCAGGTCCTGCCCTGGCCCAGGACAACTGGCTCACCACTTGGATGGCCAGCCCGCAACCGACCTGGGGCAACGAGCTGCCGCTGCCCACGCGGATTCCCGAGGCCCTGGCCGACAGCACCGTCCAGCAGAAGCTGCGCGTCAGCGTCGGTGGCAGCCGGGTACGGGTGGTGGTGTCCAACGAATACGGCCAGCAGCCTCTGCTGATTGGCGCGGCGCGGGTCGCGGCCGTGGAGGAGGGCGAGTCCGTTCGTGCAGGTTCCGGGCACATCCTGACGTTTGGCGGCAAGGAACAGGTCAGCATTGCACCAGGTGAAACCCGCACCAGTGACCCGGTCGCGTTGGCGGTGCCGGCCCTCGGCGAGCTGCGGGTCTCGCTGTACCTTCCACAGCCCACGCCGTTGACCACCTTCCACTGGGACGGCAAGCAAACCGCCTTTATCGCTGCGGGCAACCACGTCGACACTCAGCAGTTAGCGGGTGAGCGGCAAGTGGAAGCGCGGCTGTTACTCAGCGACATCCTGGTGGACGCCCCGCCCGACAGCCGGGCGCTGGTGGTGCTCGGCGACTCCATTACCGACGGCAACGGCTCGACCCTGGACAGCAACCGCCGCTGGCCCGACTTCCTCGCCCAGCGCCTGGCCGCCGAAAACATCGCCGTGCTCAACGGCGGCATATCCGGCGCGCGCCTGCTCGAAGATGGTATGGGCGCCAGCGCACGGGCACGTTTTGAACGCGACGTGCTGAGCAAACCCGGGGTGAAAAGCGTGGTCGTCATGCTGGGAATCAACGACATCAGCTGGCCCGGAACCGCCTTCGCGCCCAACGCACCCTTGCCTGCACTGGACAAGCTAATCGCCGGCTATCGACAACTGATCGACCAGGCGCACCGCCACAACCTGCGCATCATCGGCACCACGCTGCTGCCCTTCGAAGGCGCCCTGGAAGGCAGCAGCATCGAGCACTACCACAGCCCACAAAAGGAACAACTGCGCCAGGCGCTCAACCAGTGGATACGCACCGGCCAGGCATTCGACGCGGTGATCGACTTCGACCGGATGACCCGTGATCCGCGGCATCCGACCCGGTTGTTGCCACTTATGGATTCGGGCGATCACCTGCATCCGGGGGATGCGGGGAATAGGGCGATGGCGGAGGGGGTGGATTTGAAGGTGTTTTTTTGAGTGTTTGGCGAGGGCGTTGAATTCGAATGCGGCCAGCATTCCAGGCCCGTTCAGGCCGTGTCTGTTTTCCACATGCGCAGGTGATGTCATTAAGGAACAGCGCGGCAGGTCATGCTGCCGCGCCGTGCGTTCGCGGGGTGTTCTACTTCAGCGATGGCGTGTGGCGACAGCCATCGAGCAAGGCGTCTACCACGGCCCGTGCCATCTCCACCGAGTGCACCAGGGACCAGATCAAACCGCGCTCGATGCCACTGCCGCGCTCAGTGATTTCATCGGAAACCTCCTCGGCGCTTTTCAGCAGCAGGGAGACATGGAGCAGGGCTTCTTCGGCGTTGATGCCTTCCCGGACCGAGAACAAGGAATCGCGGCTCACCGGGATACTGACGGTTTTTTTGAGCGACTGAATCAGAGACACATCAGCAGGCTGAACTGACAGTTTCTGCCGGATGTGCTGATTGGCCTGGTCGTGTTCGAGGTTCCTGACGCGGTGGGTAGCAGTACGGGGCGGATCAGGGACGAGCTTTTTCATGGTGTAACTCCTAGTACAGAGATAGGAGCCATCACCGTCGCTGCTAAACGATAGGGTGGCGGCCGTTCGCAGGTTAGCAGACCGGTGACTAGGACCCCGGCGCACCCGAAGGTGCCCTGCGCACGGCCGCCATAAAGCGGAGCCAAAAAAAGCGCCACGTAATGGGGGCGCCATGCGCCTAGTTACACGTCGAGCTGCTAAACCCGGTCACTGAATTTGCAGTGACGAATCGAGGCTAGCCAGTGCAGGGCGGTAGGCGCAAGCGGCTGGGAGTTTCTAGGAAAATTCGCACAATAGAAAGAGACTTAACGCTGCTTCAGGGGAAGGAAGGCTCGGCACTGTGAGTGCGGGGAGGGGGCGGTGGGCGATGGTGGCGGAACGTTAAGGCCAGAAACAACAAAGCCCGCACAAGGCGGGCTTTGTTGGTGCTTCGTTTGGTGGAGCCGGGGGGATTTGAACCCCCGTCCGCCAGTACTCCGCTGTCGGTACTACATGCGTAGCCGTGTCTATTGAGTTAACCCTCAGCGACCCGACGGGCAGGGTGCTTTGGGCGAGTTGTGTAAGTTTTAGCCGCTTCGTCCACAACGTACTGCACGGCGATTCTGTTCTGTATGACAATCATTTCGGGTTTACAGACATCCCCTGATGATTGCTGGACCCGAAGGTACCAGAAGGAAGGCTAGCGCCGCTTACGCAGCGAGAGCGTATTCCCCGTAGGTTTCGTCATTGGCAACTATAGGAAGTTGCAACAGTGGATTTACGAGTTCTGTTACCAACTCGGCATGCACCTAAAGTTTCGCAACCGGCGTCGAATCCTAAACGGCCCCGAACCTGCTGTGCATTACCAGCAGGTTTGTAGAGTCTACGCCAAAATGGCCCGCAAGGCCATCCCGAAGGCGGGGCCCGTTAGCCGCCGCCTTCACCCTTGGCGCTGTTCTGGATGCTCTGGATCGCGCGGGTGGTTAGGGCGATGCATTCCTTGGTGCCTTCCTCGGTGTTTTTCGCCTGGGCCGCCTGGGCTTGTTGCACGGTGGCGTCGATGTTGGCCTGCAGGTCCGCGGCCTGGATGGTGGTCCGTGCATCACGGATGGTTTGCAGGTTCACCTGGCACAGGTCTTCCTGGTTCCCGGCGAAGCCGGGGGAAGCCAGGATCGAAGCGGTGACGAACAGGCCTAACAGTACAGAGCGTTTCATAGGCGTCTCCTTGAACTGAAGGGCCAAGCACTGCTGGCCATCAGCACGAACTGCCGAGATTTCAGGAAGCTCCCGTTTTCGGGAGCTTGATCGGTGGACTGCGGTGGTTCGCCAGGGTTCTATTTTTCTGCCCAGGGTCGCGACCACTGAGCCTGCGGGCGCAAAAAAAGGGGCGAAACACCTAATGCCTGTGTAGGAGCGAAGCTTGCTCGCGATGGTCGTTAACGGTAGCGCGTATTGACTGGGTAAATGCAGTGCTCTCACGTCCATCGCGAGCAAGCTCGCTCCTACAGTTGGTACATGGCGATCAAGCCGTTCTAGCCTGGGTCACCCGGTCCACCAGATAGACCAGCCCGTGATAATCGATCCCGCCATGCTGGCTCAGGCCGATTTCACAGGTGCGGCTGGTGGAGATGCCTTCGCTGCAGTACTGCACCGCATCCTTGAGACTACGCAGGGAATGAGCGTTGAGCTCTGGTGTGGTGAACCCTTTATCGCCCGCGAAGCCGCAGCAATGGATGCCTTCCGGGATCACCACATTGTTGCTGCAACGCCGCGCCAGGTCGATCAGCGCCTGGCTTTCGCCCAGGTGTTGGGTGCTGCAGGTGACGTGCACGGCGACCGGCGCTTCCTGCGGGGTGAACTCGAGCTTGTCCATCAGGTGGGTGCGGATGAAGCGCACCGGGTCGTACAGGTCCAGGCGCACGTCGCCCAGGTCCTGCACCAGACGCAGGGTGCAGGGGCTGGTGTCGCAGTAGATCGGGTCGAGGCCGCCGCGGCTGGCGTGGAGCAGGGCGCCGATCAGTTCCTGGCGCTTGTGCTCGGCCTGTTCCGCGTAGCCCTTGGAGGCGAACGGCTGGCCGCAGCACAGGCTTTCGACGTTGTCCGGAATCACCACCTGGTAACCGGCTTTTTCCAGCAGGCCGCGGGTCTTGTCGTAGAGCGAGCTTTGCTCTTTGTCCCCGGCCGCCGGGCCCATGACCCGCGATACACAGGCCGCCAGGTAGACCACCCGTGGCCGCTGATCGCTGACGGCCGGGCTGAAGCGAATGGCCCGTTCCGGCTGCGGCATGGCGCTGGTCCATTGCGGCACCTGGCCCTTGGACAGTTTGCTCAGCGCCGCGGAAACCCTGGCCAGGCGTGGTGCCCCCAGCAGCATCCGCGCGCCGTTGGCCACGTGCAGGGTGAACCGCGCGCCCTGCAGGGTGGTGGCGAAGTGCGAGCCGAGCCAATCGGCCGCCTTGGCGTGAGTGGCGTGCTGGCTGCGCAGCTTCTTCACCAGCTCGCCGGTGTTGATGCCCACCGGGCAGCGCTGGGCGCACAGGCCGGTGGCGGCGCAGGTGTCGATGCCCTGGTACTGATAGGCCGCTTCCAGTTCCGTGGTGTCGACGCCGGCGCGCTTGCGGGCCTGGATATCACGCCAGATCACAATGCGCTGGCGCGGGCTCAGGGTCAGCCCCTTGGACGGGCACACCGGTTCGCAGAAACCACACTCGATGCACTTATCCACAATCTCGTCGGCCGCCGGCAGCGGCTTGAGGTGCTTGAGGTGGATCTGCGGGTCTTCGCTGAGCACCACGTCCGGGTTGAGGATGCCGTTGGGGTCGAGCAGGCGCTTGAGTTGCCACATCAACTGGTAGGCATCGCTGCCCCATTCCAGCTCGACGAAGGGCGCCATATTGCGCCCGGTGCCGTGTTCGGCCTTGAGCGAGCCGCCGAACTCCACCGCCACCAGTTGCGCCACGTCATCCATGAAGGCCTGGTAACGCGCCACTTCCTCGGCGCTGTTGAAGCCCTGGGTGAAGACGAAATGCAGGTTGCCCTCCAGCGCATGGCCGAACAGGATCGCTTCGTCGTAGCGGTGTTTGTCGAACAGCGCGATCAGGCGATTGACGCCGATCGCCAGTTGCTCCACCGGGAAGGTCACGTCTTCGATGATTACCGTGGTGCCGGTCTTGCGCACCGCGCCGACGGCGGGGAAGGTGTCTTTGCGGATCGCCCAGAGCCGGGCGTTTTCCTTCGGGTCTTCGGTGAAATCGACCTGTTTTTCCACCGGGAAGGAGGCGAGGGACGCCATGATCTGCGCCAGTTGTTCCTGGAGTAGCGCGGAAGATGCGGCGCGGGATTCGATCAGCAGCGCACAGGCATTGGCGGACAGTTGCTGGACGAAGGCCGGCATCCCGGGTTTGTCCTGCACCGAGCGCAGGCTGCGGCGGTCCAGCAGTTCCACAGCGGATACCGGCTGGTTTTTCAGCACGGTTACCGCGTTGCAGCAGGTTTCCACATCCGGGAAGACGATCAGCGCTGAGGCTTTGTGCGGGTGGTCGATCACCGTGTCGTAGGTCACCGCGCTGATAAAACCCAGGGTGCCTTCGGAGCCCACCAGCAGGTGGCTGAGGATGTCCAGCGGCTCATCGAAATCCACCAGGGCATTGAGCGACAGGCCTGTGGTGTTTTTCAGCCGGTACTTGTGGCGGATCTTCGCCGCCAGTTCACTGTTGGCGCGGGTCTCGCGGCCGAGGCTGGCCAAGCGTTCCAGCAGCTCGCCGTGGCTGCTGCGGAAGGCCGCGACGCTGGCGGCGTCTTCGGTGTCCAGGCGAGTGCCGTCGGCCAACACCAGGCGCAGGCCGGCCAGGGTGTGGTAGGTGTTTTGCGCGGTGCCGCAGCACATGCCGCTGGCATTGTTGGCGACGATGCCGCCGATCTTGCAGGCGTTGATCGAGGCCGGATCGGGGCCGATCTTGCGTCCGAACGGCGCCAGCCAGGCGTTGGCCTGGGCGCCGATCACCCCCGGTTGCAGGCGGATCTGCTGGCCCTGGTCGCGGATCTCGCGGGCATTCCAGTTATCGCCGAGCACCAGCAGCACCGAATCGCTGATGGCCTGCCCCGACAGGCTGGTGCCGGCGGCGCGGAAGGTCACCGGTACGCGGTCGCGCTGGGCCAGCTTGAGCAGGGCCACCACCTCGTCTTCGGACTCGACACGGATCACCAGTTGCGGAATCAACCGATAAAAGCTCGCATCGGTGCCGAAGGCCAGGGTGGAGAGCGGGTCGTCGAAACGCCGTTCCTGGGGGATCAGTTGTTGGGCATCACGCAGAAAAGCCGTCGGTAGACTCATTGGTCCTCCAGGATCAGCACCACCAGGTCTTTCGGGCCATGGGCGCCGTAGGCCAGGACTTGCTCGATATCGGCGGTCTTCGACGGGCCGGACACCAGCAGCGCGTTGGTCGGCATGCCCTGGGCCCAGGCGTATTCCTGCTGGACCTGATAGAAGTTGTCGCGGATCTCGCTGGCCTTGAGCAGGGCGAAATGCACCGGCGGCACCAGGCTCATCAGCCGCGGTTCTTCGCGGGTCGGCCAGAGGATCAGGCTGCCGGTGGCGGCGATGGCGCCGAGGGTGGTGGTGAGGCTGGCCGGGGTGTCGTTGAACAGCTCGGCTTTCCATTCCTCGACGGGCCGATCATAGGCCTTCAACGTCGGCAGCCCGGGATGCTCGGCCCAGTATTGGCTGACGCGCTGGCCGTGGGGCGTGGTCGGTGCGATCAGCAGGCTCGGCAACTGGCGTTCGCCTAGCAGGCGGGCGAGCAGCGCCGGCCAGTCCTGGGCGGTGGTCTGATGAATCTCGGTGTGCACCGCTTCCATCTGCTTGCGCAGTTGCGGGATGCGTTGTTCCGGTGTGTAGGTGTAAGGCTCGGTGACCAGGGCCTCATCGAAGTTATCCACAAGCGGCGTGGTGCCGGTCAGGCTGGTGCGCAGCTTGGCGAGGATGTTCTGTTTGGCGCTCATCAACGTTCTCCCTGTTTGGCCAGATGCTCGCGGGCCAGGTCGTGCAAGGACCGGGCGGCGGGTTTCGGTGCGCTGTGGTTTTGCGTCCAGGGGCCGACGTTGTTCGGGGTCAGCGCGCGCAGGCGGGTGGCCGCCAGGCTGAACAGGCGATACAGGGTCGGCGAACTGTTGAGCCTGGCCCAGGCGTTCCAGATAAAACGTTCCTTGCGCGAGTACTTGCTGCCCTGGCCGCGCATCACCTGATGGGGGCCGTCCGGAGCCTTGACGTTCTCTTCGCGCAGGCGACGCAGCAGGCTCGGGATCGGGATCTTCACCGGACACACTTCGCCGCAGGCGCCACACAGCGAAGACGCGCTCGGATGGTCCGGCACCTTGGCCAGGCCGACCATGTGCGGGGTGATGATCTTGCCGATGGGGCCGGGGTAGACCTCGCCGTAGGCGTGGCCGCCGATGCGGGTGTAGACCGGGCAATGGTTCATGCAAGCGCCGCAGCGGATGCAGTTCAGGGTCTGGCGCAATTCGCTGTCGGCGAAGGCCTGGCTGCGACCGTTGTCGAGCAGCACCAGGTGCACTTGCTGCGGGCCGTCCAGCTCATGCTCCTTGCGCGGGCCGGAGATCATGTTGACGTAGGTGGTGATCGGCTGGCCCAGCGCCGAGCGGGTCAGCAGCGACAGCAGCGGCACCACGTCGCGCAGGTTCTCGACGACTTTCTCGATGCCGGTGACGGCGATGTGCACGGGCGGCACCGTGGTCGACATGCGGCCGTTGCCTTCGTTTTCCACCAGCAGCAGGGTGCCGGTCTCGGCCACGGCGAAGTTGACGCCGGAGACGCCGATGTCCGCTTCGAAGAATTTCTGCCGCAGGACCCTGCGACCGATCTGAATGAGTTGGTCAACGTCCTTGGTGTACTCCACGCCGAGTTTGTCGTGGAACAAGGACGCGACCTGACCGGCGTTCTTGTGGATCGCCGGCATGATTATGTGTGAAGGCTTTTCAAAGTCGAGCTGGACGATGAACTCGCCCATGTCCGACTCAAGGCATTCAATGCCTTGTTCAGCGAGGACATGGTTCATCTCCATCTCTTCGCTGACCATCGATTTGCCCTTGATCACTTGCCGCGCCTCGTGAGCCCGGATGATCGAGAGGACGATGCCATTGGCCTCGTCCACCGTTTCCGCCCAGTGCACTGTCACACCGTTGCGGGTCAGGTTCTGTTCAAGCTGCTCGAGCAGGTCGGGCAGCTTGGATAACGCACGGGCCTTGATCGCATTGCCCAGGGCCCGCAGGTGTTCGCGCTCGTGGGCATCGCTGAACGACGCCGCACGTTTGGCCATGAGGGAATCCATGGCGCTGCGAAAGTTGTTTCGCAGTTGTCGGTCGCCCAGGGCCTGGTGAGCCCGGGTGCGAAAATCGTCCGACACGGTCAGGGTCGGAATAAGCTCCGGGGCGCTCATCGGGCACCTCCGGTACGCTGCCAGAGGAAGCTGGCCAGGTGTTGGCCGCGCAGCGCTTCCCGTTGTTTCTCCAGCGAACCGTTGATGTTCATCAAGCAGCCGCAGTCGGCGCTCAGCACCTGGTGGGCGCCGGATTCCTTCAGCGCGCGGGTCTTGTCCGCGACCATCGCGCCGGAGATGTCCGGCATTCGGACGCTGAAAGTCCCACCAAAGCCACAGCATTCGCTTTCGTGGTCGTGTTCTACCCGCTCCACGTTGCCCAGTTGTGCCAGCAGCTCACGACCGTGCAGGTGGGTGTTCATCTCACGCCGTGCCGAGCAGGAGGTGTGCAGCGCCACCTTGATCGGCTCGCCACTGTCCTTGAGCTGCACCTTGCATACGTGCAACAGGAACTCCGCCAGCTCGTAGGTGCGTTCGGCCAGGGCCTGCACCTGCTTCAAGGTCTGCGGCTCGTCCTTGAACAAGTCCGCGTAGTGCTCGCGCAGCATGCCCGCGCAGGAACCCGACGGCACCACCACCGGATAGTCGCCGGCGAACAGCGCCAGTTGCGAGCGGGCCACGGTGCGCGCCTGCTCGGTGTAACCCGAGGTGTAGGCCGGTTGTCCGCAGCAGCTTTGCCCTTGCGGGTACTCCACGCGAATGCCTTCGCGTTCGAGCAAGTGAATCGCATCCATCCCGGCTTCGGGATAGAACAGGTCGACCACACAGGTGCCGAACAGGTAGACCCGCGACGGTTTCTCACTGGGGTACTGGCGCGGTTCGGCCAAGGGCGGTGCGACACGGGTCGCGTTAGGCACGGCGTTGTAAAAAAGCTCGCTCATCAGGCGTGTCTCCGGGTGGGCCCGGTTATCCGTCTGCGGCGGCTGCTGAATATAGAGAGACAAGCTTTCAGCAGCCTTGCAGACCGGGTTGTGAGTTGCAGGCGCCGGGTGGGTGCTCCGGCGCCGGTTCTTTCGGTGTCGCGATCAGTGCACCAGCATGCCGGTGAACCAGTAGGCCTGGGCCAGGGTGATCAGGCCGACGATGGTGGCAAAGAATAGGCTGTGCTTGAGGGTGAAGCGGAACAGGTCCGATTCCTTGCCTACCAGGCCGGTGGCGGCGCAGGCCACGGCGATCGATTGTGGCGAGATCATCTTGCCGGTCACGCCGCCGCTGGTGTTGGCCGCCACCAGCAGGGTGTCGTTGACGCCGATCTGGTGCGCGGTGGTGGCTTGCAGCGAGCTGAACAGGGCGTTGGACGAAGTGTCCGAACCGGTCAGGAACACCCCCAGCCAGCCGAGGAACGGCGAGAAGAAGGGGAACGCTGCGCCGGTGCCGGCCAGCACCAGGGCCATGGTCGAGGACATGCCGGAATAGTTGGTGACAAAGGCGAAGGCCAGCACCATGCCGATGGACAGGATCGGCCAGCGCAGTTCGTAGAAGGTCTCTTTCAAAGTGGTCAGACCAGTTTTGAAATTGATCTTCAGCACCAGCATCGAGATCAGCGCGGAGAAGAAAATCGCTGTGCCGGTGGCGGAAATCGGGTCGAGCTTGAACACCGCCGGAATCGCGGTCGGAGTGGCGACGATTGGCGCGCTCTTGATCACCAGCTGATCCAGGTGCGGAATCGCGAAGTTGAATACCCAGCTGTACATCGAGCCGCCGGCGGCGAACATCGCCTTGAACGGCTTGAGGGTCCAGATGGTGACCAGCACGGTGAGAATCAGGAATGGCGACCAGGCCTTGAAGATTTCACCGAAGCTGTAGGGTGAAGGCTGAGTGGTGCGCGGCTGGCCGAAACCGCCGTTGCGCACGGCAGCGGCGCCGACGCTGGCGGTGGCCGCGGCGAACGAACGCTTGGGTTGCCAGACCTTGAGGAACAGCGTCAGGGAAACCAGGCTGGCCAGGGCCGAGGTGATGTCCGGCAGCTCCGGGCCGATGAAGTTCGAGGTGAAGTACTGGGTCACGGCAAAGCTCAGGCCGGCCACCAGCGCCGCGGGCCAGGTCTCTTTGACGCCACGCAGGCCGTCCATCATGAACACCAGCCAGAACGGCACGAACAGCGACAGCAGCGGCAGCTGGCGGCCGGTCATGGCGCCGATCTTGAACGCGTCGATGCCGGTTACCTGGCCCGCCACGATGATCGGGATGCCCAGGGCGCCAAAGGCCACCGGGGCGGTGTTGGCGATCAGGCACAGGCCGGCGGCGTACAGCGGATTGAATCCCAGGCCCACCAGCAGCGCGGCGGTAATGGCGACCGGCGCGCCGAACCCGGCGGCACCTTCGAGAAAGGCCCCGAAGCAGAAACCGATCAGCAGCACCTGCAGGCGCTGGTCGTCGGTGATCGACAGCACGGAGCTGCGGATGACCTCGAATTGGCCGCTCTTGACCGTCAGTTTGTAGAGGAACACGGCGGCGACGATGATCCAGGCGATGGGCCACAGACCGTAGGCAAATCCATAGCCAGCGGCGGCAAGCGCCATGTCGGCGGGCATTTGGAAGGCGAAGATCGCCACCAGAATCGATAGCCCCAGGGTGATGCTGCCGGCGACGTGTCCTTTGAGGCGGAACACGGCCAGAGCCAGGAAGAAGAAGACGATCGGGATGACGGCGGCGAGGGCGGACAGGCCGAGGCTGCCGAGCGGGCTGTAAAGCTGTTGCCAGGTTTGCATATGGGGTGGCCCCTAATTGTTGTTGGTCAGGCACTGGTCAGCGTATTTGGTTAATTGGTAAGACCAATTTACAATCGCTGTTGGCTAGGGTAAAAGCCTTGTGAGCGGTGTGTCAATTTGCCGCCCTAAAACTTTTGTCGAAGGTGCGGTGCAGATGGCATCTGATCCGCTCGCCGACATGCGTTCTGATAGGTGCTGGCGCAGCCCCGATAGGCCAGAATAGAGAGCCCGGCGCGCGGTCGGGATCGTGGAGAGTGAGTTATGGGGTTTGATCAGATTCGTCAGCGCCGTTTGTCTGACGATATTGTCGAGCGGCTCGAGGGGATGATCCTCGAGGGCACGCTGAAGTCCGGTGAGCGCCTGCCGGCGGAGCGTGCGTTGGCGGAGCAGTTCGGTGTCTCGCGACCGTCGTTGCGCGAGGCGATCCAGAAACTCACGGCCAAGGGCTTGCTGGTCAGTCGCCAGGGCGGCGGTAACTATGTGGTGGAGTCGCTGGGCTCGACCTTCAGCGATCCGCTGCTGCAGTTGTTGGAAAGCAACCCTGAAGCCCAGCGTGACTTGCTGGAGTTTCGCCACACCCTGGAAGCCTCATGTGCCTATTACGCAGCATTGCGTGCCACCGAGGTGGATCGTGAACGGCTCACCGCGGCCTTCGAGGAGCTGCAGGATTGCTATTCCCGGGCCGGGGATGTGAGCCGGGCGGAAGAGGGTGCGGCAGACGCGCAATTTCACCTGGCGATTGCCGAGGCCAGTCACAACGCTGTCTTGCTGCACACCATTTGCGGGCTGTTCGATCTGCTCAAGCGCAACGTGGTGACCAACATTGGCGGCATGTACAAGCAGCGCACCGAAACCCGCGACATGCTGATCAGCCAGCACCGCGATCTGTACCAGGCGATTATCGAAGGACGTGCCGAGCAGGCGCGCGAAGTCTCCAGCCGGCACATTCTGTATGTGCAGGAAGTGCTGGAAGAGGTGCGTCAGGAAGTGCAGCGCATGGCCCGGGCGGAGCGGCGCAAGGGGATTTAGTTGGGAGATTCATCGCTGGCCAGCTCGCTCCTGGTAGGAGCGAGATGGTTCGCGATCATGGCATCAAGGCAGAAGAGCGTTACTCTTCCTTGCCCTTGTTGCGCACCGCGCGATGCAGCTCACGATCGGAGTCGCGCTCGCGTTCGGTATGACGCTTGTCGTATTCCTTCTTGCCCTTGCCGAGTGCGATCTCGCACTTGACCATGTGCTTGCTCCAGTAGAGCGACAGGCACACGCAGGCATAACCCTTCTGCTGCACGGCAGCGAACAGCTTCTCCAGCTCGCGCTTGTTGAGCAGCAGTTTGCGCGAGCGCACGGGGTCGGCGATCACATGGGTGCTGGCGGTGGTCAGTGGCGTGAAGTGGCTGCCCAGCAGCCAGGCTTCGCCGTCCTTGAGCAGCACGTAACTGTCGACCAGTTGTGCCTTGCCCGCACGCAGACTCTTTACTTCCCAGCCGGCCAGGACCATGCCAGCCTCGAACCGATGTTCGATGAAGTAATCGTGACGCGCCTTTTTATTTTGCGCGATGGTCCCTGTTGGGTGTTTCTTCTGTTTAGCCATAGGGGCGGCATTATAGGCAGTTGCACGCGTGTCGGCTACGGTGAAGCTGCGTGCTTGAGCAGGTTGAGTGAATCCCGGACAATGCGCCCTCTTTTTTCTCGGTTGGGCGCGTTTTTGATGTCGACGGACAAGGTTTCTGTCCACGGCGGCTGGGCCAGTCGCTGGGTTTTCATACTCGCTGCGACTGGTTCTGCCGTGGGCCTGGGAAGTATCTGGAAATTCCCCTATATGGTCGGCGTCTACGGTGGCGGCGCCTTTGTCCTGGTATTTCTCGCCTGCATCGCGCTGATCGGTGTGCCGGTGATGCTGGCGGAAACCCTGATCGGCCGTCGCGCCCGGCAAAGCCCGGCCAATGCCTTGAAGGCGCTGGCCCTGGAGGCCGGGCATTCGGCCAAGTGGTCCTGGGGCGCGTTCGCCGGGATGATCACGGCCTTGTTGATTCTTTCCTTCTACAGCGTCGTGGGTGGTTGGTCGCTGGACTACATCATCGATATGGGCCGTGGTGATTTCCAGGGCGTGACGGCGGATCAGGTCGGCGCCTATTTCGGCACGGTGATTGCCGACCCCTGGCGGCTGACGCTGTGGCACACGCTGTTCATGCTGTTGTCGGCGGCGGTCATCGCCAAGGGCGTGGTGGCCGGGCTTGAGCGCAGCCTACGGATCATGATGCCGCTGTTGTTCGTGATGCTGCTGATCCTGCTGGGTTACAGCCTGACCACCGGGCATTTCATGGAAGGCGTGCATTTCATGTTCGACTTCAGCACCGACAAGCTGCTCGACGGCCTGTTGCCGGCCATGGGGCATGCGTTCTTTTCCCTGAGCGTCGGTGTCGGTTCCATCATGATCTACGGCGCTTACATGCCGAAGCATTCGTCCATTTCCGGCACTATTGTCGGCGTGGCGCTGCTGGACACCTTCGTTTCGCTGCTGGCGGGGCTGGCGCTGTTCCCGATCGTATTTGCCGCGGGGCTGAACCCGAGTGAAGGTCCAGGGCTGATGTTTGTCAGTTTGCCTTTTGCCTTTGGTAATGTGGCGTTCGGCCAGCTGATGGGCGTGGTGTTTTTTGTCCTGGTGGCCATTGCCGCCTGGAGCTCGGCGATCTCGCTGCTGGAGCCGATGGTGGCTTACCTGGTGGAGCGGACTCGAATCCGTCGCGGCTGGGTGACATTCTGGCTGGCGTTTACCTGCTGGTTCGTCGGATTGGGAACGGTGTTCTCCTTCAATATCTGGCAGCAGGCCAAGTTTTTCGTGAACGAAGGTGGGGCTTTCCACCTCTACCAATGGGGGGCGGCGGGTGGTCTGGATTTCTTCGGGGTGATCGATTTCTTCACCTCGCGGATCATGTTGCCCTTGGGTGGCCTCTGCTTTGTGGTGTTCGCGGGTTGGGTGATGGGGCGCGAGGCGGTTCGTGATGAGCTGTCGATCCGCAGTCCGCTGCTTTTTGCCCTGACCCTGTTTTTGATGCGCTATGTGGCGCCCATCGGCATTCTTATAGTGTTTGCCGCCCAGTTGTGGAAATGACGCTGACATGACGACACATATTCAACGCTCGGCCCTGTTGCCTTATCCGGCGCAGTTTTTGTACGACCTGGTCAACGACGTGGCGCGCTACCCGGAGTTTTTACCCTGGTGCTCGTCGGCCGAGGTGCTGGAGAGCAGTGAGGTGCAGATGCGCGCCAGCCTGGCCGTTGCCAAGGGCGGGCTCAGCCAGCATTTCGTGACGCGCAATACCCTGGTGCCGGGCCAGTCGATCGAGATGAACCTGGAGGAAGGGCCGTTCAACCAGTTGCACGGCGTGTGGATTTTCAAACCGCTGGGCGAGAAGGCCTGCAAGATCAGCCTGGATTTGTCGTTCGACTACGCCGGTCCACTGGTTCGCGCGACCTTGGGGCCTTTGTTCAACCAGGCGGCCAACACCCTGGTCGATGCGTTTTGTCAGCGGGCCAAGCAGTTGCATGCTTGAGCCAATGATCGAAGTCGAGGTGGTGTATGCCGCGGTCGACCGGCAGGTATTGCTCAGTGTTGCGGTGCCAACGGGGACTACTGTTCGTGCGGCAGTGAAAGGCTGTGGGATAGGCGCGCAATTTCCAGAATTGGATCTGGACAATTGTCCGCTGGGGATCTTTGGCAAAGCGGTTGCGGACCCAGGGAAGCAGCCGGTTCGGGCGGACGACCGCATCGAAATCTACCGCCCGCTGCTGGCTGACCCTAAAGAGGTCCGACGTCTGCGCGCGGCAAAGGCGGCGCAGGCCCGGGCTCGTAATTCAGAGTCCTGAGCAAATTGACAGGCAACAAAAAGCCCGGACTCGCCGGGCTTTTTTATTCCACCACAAATTATTGCGGCGAGGTGTCCAGAGGTTCTGGTGTTGGCACCGGAACGGTCTCGACGTTGTCGACGTCCTTCTGGATCTGATCGAGCAGAGAGCCAGGCTTGGCCGGTTTTTCCGGTTTTGGCTGTTCGGCGTTTTCAGTCGGGGCGGTCACGGTGGTGCCACTGTCCTTGCCCAGGATGGCTTCGTCGCGGCTTACGCCAGGCATGAAGTCACCGGAAAGGCTGACCAGTTGGTCGTTACCGTTGAAGATAACGCTGACGCGCTCCTGCTGGCGTTCACCGCCACCTGGTTGCAGGCTGTACAGATAATCCCAGCGATCGGCGTGGAACGTGTCGGTCAACAGAGGGTTGCCCATGATAAACCGTACTTGCCGGCGGGTCATTCCCGGGCGTAACTGGTCTATCATGTCCTGCGTGACGACATTGCCCTGCTGGATGTCGATTTTGTAAACCCCGGGGAATGAACAACCGGCGAGTGCGAGCAGTCCCACGAAGGTGAAACTGGTTAGCAAGAGCTTGGTGTTTTGCATCGGTGGGCGACTTCCACTATCTTGGCTGGGACAACGTAAACCCCGATCATACCCGCATTAAGAGAAGCTGCGAAGCAGCATCCGCGAGAAAGCTGACCATGGTTGAAAATAGCGAACTACGTAAAGCCGGCCTTAAAGTGACTCTGCCACGGGTCAAAATTCTACAAATGCTCGATTCCGCCGAGCAGCGACACATGAGCGCCGAGGATGTTTACAAGGCGCTGATGGAAGCTGGCGAGGATGTCGGTCTGGCCACGGTTTACCGTGTTCTGACCCAGTTTGAAGCAGCAGGCCTTGTGGTACGCCACAACTTTGATGGCGGTCATGCTGTATTCGAACTGGCTGACGGCGGTCACCACGACCACATGGTCAACGTGGATTCCGGTGAGGTGATCGAATTCTTCGACGAAGAAATCGAGAAGCTTCAGAAGGCGATTGTCGAGAAGCATGGCTTCGAGTTGGTGGATCACAACTTGGTGCTGTACGTACGCACGAAGAAATAAGCATGTCACGCGGACATAGTCCGCGAAACGATCGAAGGCGACCCAAGGGTCGCCTTCGTGCTTTCTGCTCTTTATTAAAGTGGCAGGGACTCAAGCCTTGGCGGTAACCACCATTTTTTTCGCGTGAGCCAGCGACTCCTTGGTCAGGTCGATGCCGCCCAGCATCCGCGCTACCTCTTCGATCCGCTCGGTCTTGCCCAGTTTGGAAACCGCGGTGTGAGTCGCATCGCTGCCGCGCACCTTGTGCACAAAAAGATGTTGATGGCCCTGGGCTGCCACCTGCGGCAAGTGGGTGACCGTCAATACCTGGCCGCGCTCGCCGAGGCGACGTAGCAGTTGGCCGACGATCTCCGCGGTCGGGCCGCCGATGCCGACGTCCACTTCGTCGAATACCAGGGTCGGGACACGAGAGGTCTGCGCGGTAATCACCTGGATTGCCAGGCTGATCCGCGACAGTTCGCCCCCGGATGCGACTTTAGCCAGGGCCTTGAGCGGCTGGCCGGGGTTGGCGCTGACCAGCAGCTCGACCTGCTCGAGGCCGTTGGGCTGTAGTTCATCGCCGCTGTTGGCGTGCAGTTCGATGGTGAAGCGGCCGCCAGGCATGCCCAGGCGCTGGATTTCCTGTTCGACGGCGCTGGCCAGGCTGGTTGCGGCCTGCTGGCGCAGCTCGCTCAGCTCCCTGGCTTTTTCGTGATAGTGCCGGGCAAAGGATTTCAGCTCATCGCCCAGGCGCTCAATGGATTCGTCATTGGCATCCAGAGTTTCGATTTCCTCCAGCAGTTTCTGCTGCATGGCTGCCACCTCGGTGGGCTGGATCCGGTGTTTGCGGGCCAGGGTATAGATGGCGTCCAGCCGCTCCTCCAGTTGTTGCAGGCGCGCCGGGTCCGCATCGAAATGGTCGACGAAGCGATTCAGTTCGCCGACGGCTTCTTCGACCTGGATTTGCGCGCTGGCCAGCAGGTTGGTGGCTTCCGCCAGGGCGCCGGAGGTGTTGCCGATGCTCGACAGGCGATTGAGGCTCGCTGTCAGGGCGCTGAGGACGTTGCCCGAATCACTTTCGCTGCAATGCTCGACGACCTGCCGGCAGATGCCCAGCAGGCTTTCGGCATTGGTCAGGTTCTTGTGTTCGAGTTCCAGTTGTTCGAGTTCGTTTTCACCCAGGGCCAGGTTTTCCAGTTCCTCCAGCTGATAGCTGAGGAGCTGGTGGCGAGCCCGCTGCTCGTCCCCGGAGTTGGACAGGCGCTCCAGTTCCTGGCGGGTCTGGCGCCAGCGCTGGGCTGCCAGCGATACCTGGCGAGCCAGGTCGGTGGCGCCGGCGTACTCGTCGAGCAGGCGGCGGTGGGTGTCGGTTTTCAGCAGCGACTGGTGTTCATGCTGGCTGTGGATGTCGATCAGCAGTTCGCCGAGGGCCTTGAGGTCTCCTAGCGGGCAGGGGGAGCCGTTGATGTAGCCTCGGGAACGGCCTTCGGCGGTGATGACCCGGCGCAGGATGCATGGGCTGTCGTTGTCCAGGTCGCGTTCGGCGAGCCAGGTGCGGGCCTCGGGAATGTCTTCCAGGTCGAAGGTGGCGAGAATGTCGGCCTTGTCGGCACCTGGGCGTACTACGCCACTGTCGGCGCGATCACCCAGGGTCAGTCCCAGGGCGTCGAGCATGATCGATTTGCCGGCGCCGGTTTCACCCGTGATGACGCTCATCCCGCGATCCAGTTCCAGATCGAGATGTTCAACGATGGCGTAGTTGTGTACGGACAGGTGCACCAGCATAAAGGCCGCTCCCAAGCTTTAGGTCTGGTTATTTATACAGTGTTTTGTTTTCGGCTGACAATGCCCGCCCTTAGCTCGATTCGCTTGCTTGGCGGATTTTTTTATCGTGTGCGGGAATAGTTAGCGACCGGCGTTTGGGGGCGTCCAATGATTTTTGCCGAGGGCACGGCCCTTGAACCTGGAAAATGCGACCCCATATATCGGGGCAGAAGCGTGAGTTGAGCTCGCGGACGATATTGAAAGGAGAATTTTATGGCTGACGAACAGACGCTGGATACGCAAAATCTCGACGCCAATCAGGCCCCCGAGACTTCGGGCGAAGATCTGGCGGCTCGTGTGCAAGTGCTCGAAGAGCAGTTGGCTGGCGCTCAGGATCAGGCATTGCGTGTTGCGGCTGATCTGCAGAACGTCCGCCGCCGTGCCGAGCAGGATGTAGAAAAAGCTCACAAATTCGCCCTCGAGCGTTTTGCTGGCGACCTGCTGCCAGTAATCGACAGTCTCGAGCGCGGTCTTGAGTTGTCCAGCCCGGACGACGAAAGCATTCGCCCGATGCGTGAAGGTATCGAACTGACCCTGAAGATGTTCCAGGACACCCTGAAGCGTTATCAGCTGGAAGCGATCGATCCGCATGGCGAACCGTTCAACGCTGAACAGCACCAGGCGATGGCCATGCAGGAAAGTGCCGACGTCGAGCCGAACAGCGTTCTCAAGGTGTTCCAGAAGGGCTATCAGCTCAACGGTCGCCTGCTGCGCCCGGCCATGGTCGTGGTCAGCAAGGCACCCGCACCGGTTTCGCCTTCGATTGACGAGAAGGCTTGAAATCGCGCGCAGGGCCCCCATTTATAGGTCAAGCGTTTAAGTGCTACCGCAGTCGGCCACCACTGCTGCGGCAACAAAATCTAAAGTTTCGGGAGAGTTAACATGGGCAAAATTATCGGTATCGACCTGGGGACTACCAACTCCTGCGTCTCCATTCTTGAAAACGGCAACGTAAAAGTTATCGAAAACGCTGAAGGCGCGCGTACCACGCCGTCCATCATCGCTTACGCCAACGATGGCGAAATCCTGGTTGGCCAGTCGGCCAAGCGTCAGGCCGTGACCAACCCGCACAACACCCTGTACGCGGTGAAGCGTCTGATCGGTCGCCGTTTCGACGAAGAAGTCGTACAGAAAGACATCCAGATGGTCCCTTACAAGATCGTCAAGGCTGACAACAACGACGCCTGGGTTGAAGTGAACGGCCAGAAAATGGCTCCGCCACAGATCTCGGCTGAAATCCTCAAGAAAATGAAGAAGACCGCCGAAGACTACCTCGGCGAGGCTGTGACCGAAGCTGTGATCACCGTTCCGGCCTACTTCAACGACAGCCAGCGCCAGGCGACCAAAGACGCCGGCCGCATCGCGGGTCTGGACGTAAAACGTATTATCAACGAACCGACCGCGGCCGCTCTGGCTTACGGCATGGACAAGGCCAAGGGCGATCACACCGTGATCGTTTATGACCTGGGTGGCGGTACCTTCGACGTATCCGTGATCGAAATCGCTGAAGTCGATGGCGAGCATCAGTTCGAAGTACTGGCAACCAACGGTGACACCTTCCTCGGTGGTGAAGACTTCGACATCCGTCTGATCGACTACCTCGTGGACGAGTTCAAGAAAGAAAGCGGCATGAACCTCAAGGGTGACCCGCTGGCCATGCAGCGCCTGAAAGAGGCCGCTGAAAAAGCCAAGATCGAGCTGTCCTCGAGCCAGCAGACCGACGTCAACCTGCCGTACATCACTGCAGACGCCACCGGTCCTAAGCACCTGAACGTGAAGATCTCCCGCGCCAAGCTGGAGTCGCTGGTTGAAGACCTGGTTCAGCGCACCATCGAGCCTTGCCGCATCGCCATGAAGGACGCCGGTATCGACGTCAGCAAGATCGACGACGTGATCCTGGTCGGCGGTCAGACCCGCATGCCGCTGGTGCAGAAGCTGGTGACCGATTTCTTCGGTAAAGAAGCACGCAAGGACGTGAACCCGGACGAAGCCGTTGCCATGGGCGCAGCCATCCAGGGCGCGGTATTGGCCGGTGACGTGAAAGACGTACTGCTGCTGGACGTCAGCCCGCTGACCCTGGGTATCGAAACCATGGGCGGCGTGATGACCGCGCTGATCGAGAAAAACACCACGATTCCTACCAAGAAATCGCAAGTGTTCTCGACTGCCGACGACAATCAGGGCGCAGTGACCATTCACGTGCTGCAGGGCGAGCGTAAGCAAGCCGCGCAGAACAAGTCCCTGGGCAAGTTCGATCTGGCCGAGATTCCACCAGCTCCACGTGGCGTGCCGCAAATCGAAGTGACCTTCGACATCGACGCCAACGGCATCCTGCACGTAGGTGCGAAAGACAAGGCGACCGGCAAGACCCAGTCGATCGTGATCAAGGCCAACTCCGGTCTGTCCGAGGAAGAAATTCAGCAGATGGTTCGTGATGCTGAAGTCAACGCCGAAGAAGACCGCAAGTTCGAAGAGCTGGCCAGCGCGCGTAACCAAGGCGATGCCCTGGTTCACTCGACTCGCAAGATGATCGCTGATGCGGGCGACAAAGTGACTGCTGAAGAGAAGGCTGCGATCGAAGCTGCCGTGGTTGCCCTTGAAGCCGCTATCAAGGGCGATGACAAGGCTGCCATCGACGCCAAGGTCGAAGAGCTGTCGAAGGTGTCGGCTCCGGTCGCTCAGAAGATGTACGCCGAGCAGGCTCAGCCGGCAGAAGGCGCAGCTTCGCAGGCCGAGTCGGCCGAGAAAGCCGATGACGTCGTCGACGCCGAGTTCGAAGAAGTAAAAGACCACAAGTAAGACTGCTTGTTGGTCGGCCGGTTGACTGCCTTTGTGCGGTGACTGGTAGGATGTCGCCGCGCGGGAGCTTGCTCCCGCGTTGGCGTGTCTGGAGCAAGCGAATTTTTTACGGTGTGCGATTCTTTTCGCGCGCCGGCGGTACGGTCGGAAATGCTCCTGCTTTCCGTTCGGGATTACCGCAGTTGTCGGCCAGTCTGTTGGTCGTCTATCCAAGACCAGGATCGTTGAATTGACGTGAGTTGGGTCCGGGCCTGTATTGGGGCTCAACGAGTTTGGCGAGGCTCAGGAGAGCATTGTCGAACGTCCTCAAGAGTGTGAAGACTTATGGCAAAGCGTGACTATTACGAAGTATTGGGTGTGGAGCGAGGCTCGAGCGAAGCCGACCTGAAAAAGGCTTACCGCCGCCTGGCGATGAAGCACCACCCGGACCGTAATCCCGGCGACAAAGCGTCGGAAGATATGTTCAAGGAGGCCAACGAGGCCTACGAAGTATTGTCTGACTCGAGCAAGCGCGCGGCTTATGACCAATATGGTCATGCCGGTGTCGATCCGAGCATGGGTGGCGGTGGCGCCGGTTTCGGTGGCCAGAATTTCTCCGACATCTTTGGCGACGTCTTCAGTGATTTCTTTGGTGGCGGTCGCGGCGGCTCCCGTGGCGGGGCTCAGCGTGGCAGCGACTTGCGCTACACCCTGGAGCTGAACCTGGAAGAGGCGGTGCGCGGCACCACCGTGAATATCCGCGTTCCGACGCTGGTCAACTGCAAGCCTTGCGACGGCTCGGGCGCCAAGAAAGGCTCCTCGCCTGTGACCTGTCCGACCTGTGGCGGTATCGGCCAGGTGCGCATGCAACAGGGCTTCTTCTCGGTGCAGCAGACCTGCCCGCGTTGCCATGGCCAGGGCAAGATCATTTCCGATCCGTGCGATTCCTGTCATGGCGAAGGTCGCGTCGAAGAGTACAAGACGCTGTCGGTGAAGGTGCCGGCGGGTGTCGATACCGGCGACCGCATTCGTCTGTCCGGCGAAGGAGAGGCGGGGACCCAGGGCGGCCCTACGGGCGACCTGTATGTGGTGATCAATGTGCGTGAGCACTCGATCTTCCAGCGCGACGGCAAGCACCTGTTCTGTGAAGTGCCTATCAGCTTCGTTGACGCGGCGCTGGGCGGCGAGCTGGAAATCCCGACGCTGGATGGCCGGGTCAAGCTGAAGATCCCTGAGGGCACCCAGACCGGCAAGCAGTTCCGTGTGCGTGGCAAGGGTGTGGCTCCGGTGCGTGGCGGCGGTGCTGGCGACTTGATGTGCCGGGTTGCGGTGGAAACGCCGGTGAACCTGAGTCGTCGTCAGCGTGAATTGCTCGAAGAGTTGCGTGGTTCCCTGGCGGACGACAATACCCACTCGCCGAAAACCACTGGCTGGTTCGAAGGCGTGAAGCGCTTCTTCGGCGACCTGTAAGGAGCGAAGCATGCGACGTATAGCTGTGATGGGCGCCGCAGGGCGCATGGGTAAGAACCTGGTGGAGGCCGTGCAACAGCGCTCGCCGCTCTCCGGACTTACCGCGGCGATCGTGCGGCCTGGCAGTTCGTTGGTCGGTGCCGATGCTGGCGAGCTGGCATCGCTGGGGCGCATCGGTGTGCCGATGTCCGACAGCCTGGAAAAGGTTGTCGATGAATTCGATGTGTTGATCGATTTCACGCTGCCGGAAGTGATGCTGAAGAACCTGGCGTTCTGCCGCAAGGCGGGCAAGGCCATGGTGATCGGTACCACGGGCTTGGGCGCCAAGGAAAAGCAGGTGCTGGCCGAGGCAGGCAAGGATATTCCGATCGTGTTCGCCGCCAACTTCAGCGTTGGCGTCAATCTGTCGCTGAAGCTGCTCGACATGGCAGCCCGTGTGCTGGGCGATGATGCAGACATCGAAATCATCGAGGCGCATCACCGGCACAAGATCGACGCACCTTCGGGAACCGCTCTGCGCATGGGTGAGGTGATTGCCGATGCGCTGGGGCGTGATCTGCAGAAGGTCGCGGTGTATGGCCGTGAAGGCCATACCGGCGCTCGTGAGCGTGAAACCATTGGTTTCGCCACGGTCCGGGGTGGTGATGTGGTGGGCGATCACACGGTGTTGTTCGCTGCTGAGGGTGAGCGTCTGGAGATTACCCATAAGGCTTCCAGTCGCATGACTTTCGCCAAGGGTGCAGTACGTGCTGCGTTGTGGCTGGACGGTCGTCCGGCGGGTCTTTATGACATGCAGGATGTGCTGGATCTGCGTTGAGATGCATCCAAAACAGGGCCAGGCTTCGCGCTTGAGCCCTGTTTTACCCCGCTAAGCGATGTTCTGTCGCATTCCTCTGCCTTTAAGGCTCTTTAGCGGTGGACCAAAAAAGCCTTTTTCTGTAAGCTACAGCTTTAGTGTGTCCACTAAAAGCGCGCAGAATAATTCAGTGAAGAAGCGGGGTGACGTGTCCATACGTCACTCCGCTTTTTTACAACCTGCGATCGCCCTTTCAGGCTTTATTTACGGGAGGTCTTCTTGACTAAGCCAGCCATACTCGCCCTTGCTGATGGCAGCATTTTTCGCGGCGAAGCCATTGGAGCCGACGGTCAAACCGTTGGTGAGGTGGTGTTTAACACCGCAATGACCGGCTATCAGGAAATCCTTACCGATCCTTCCTACGCCCAACAGATCGTTACCCTGACTTACCCGCATATCGGCAATACCGGCACCACGCCGGAAGACGCCGAGTCCGATCGTGTCTGGTCGGCCGGTCTGGTGATTCGCGACCTGCCACTGGTTGCGAGCAACTGGCGTAACACCCTGTCCCTGTCCGACTACCTGAAAGCCAACAACGTTGTGGCGATCGCCGGTATCGACACCCGTCGCCTGACGCGCATCCTGCGCGAGAAAGGTGCGCAGAACGGCTGCATCATGGCCGGTGACAATATCTCCGACGAAGCGGCGATTGCCGCAGCGCGCGGCTTCCCTGGCCTGAAAGGCATGGATCTGGCGAAGGTCGTCAGCACCAAGGAAAGCTACGAGTGGCGCTCCAGCGTCTGGAGCCTGAAGACCGACAGTCATCCGACCATCGAGGCTTCCGAGCTGCCGTACCACGTGGTTGCCTACGACTACGGCGTCAAGCTGAACATCCTGCGCATGCTGGTCGAGCGCGGTTGCCGCGTGACCGTAGTGCCTGCGCAAACTCCGGCCAGCGACGTCCTGGCACTCAAGCCTGACGGCGTGTTCCTGTCTAACGGCCCTGGCGACCCCGAGCCTTGCGATTACGCCATCCAGGCGATCAAGGACGTGCTGGAAACCGAGATCCCGGTCTTCGGTATCTGCCTGGGCCACCAACTGCTGGCACTGGCCTCCGGCGCCAAGACGGTGAAGATGGGCCACGGCCACCACGGTGCCAACCACCCGGTCCAGGACCTGGACAGCGGTGTAGTGATGATCACCAGCCAGAACCACGGTTTTGCGGTGGACGAAGCCACCCTGCCAGGCAACGTGCGGGCGATCCACAAATCGCTGTTCGACGGTACCCTGCAAGGCATCGAACGTACCGACAAGAGCGCGTTCAGCTTCCAGGGTCACCCTGAAGCGAGCCCGGGCCCGAACGATGTGGCGCCGCTGTTCGATCGTTTCATCAACGAGATGGCCAAGCGACGCTGAGTGCTCGCCCCTGAAGGTGGCCCCGGCCTCGGCGGCCCCTTCAGCGCTTCAGAGATTTGATCAAGACGGCTTGCCGACTGACCTGCGGATTTGAGTGACAACCCATGCCAAAACGTACAGACATTAAAAGCATCCTGATTCTCGGCGCTGGCCCGATCGTGATCGGCCAGGCTTGCGAATTCGACTACTCCGGCGCCCAGGCCTGCAAGGCCCTGCGCGAAGAGGGTTACCGGGTCATCCTGGTGAACTCCAACCCGGCGACCATCATGACCGACCCGGCCATGGCCGACGCCACCTACATCGAGCCGATCAAGTGGCAGACCGTTGCCAAGATCATCGAGAAAGAACGTCCGGACGCTCTGCTGCCGACCATGGGTGGCCAGACTGCGTTGAACTGCGCCCTGGACCTGGAGCGTGAAGGCGTTCTGGAGAAGTTCGGCGTGGAAATGATCGGCGCCAATGCCGACACCATCGACAAGGCCGAAGACCGTTCGCGCTTCGACACCGCGATGAAGGCGATCGGCCTGGAGTGCCCGCGCTCCGGTATCGCCCACAGCATGGACGAGGCCAATGCGGTCCTCGAGAAACTGGGCTTCCCGTGCATCATCCGCCCGTCCTTCACCATGGGCGGCACCGGTGGTGGCATTGCCTACAACCGTGAAGAGTTCGAAGAGATCTGCGCCCGCGGCCTGGACCTGTCGCCGACCAAGGAACTGCTGATCGACGAATCGCTGATCGGCTGGAAAGAATACGAGATGGAGGTGGTCCGCGATAAGAAGGACAACTGCATCATCGTTTGCTCGATCGAAAACTTCGACCCGATGGGCGTGCACACCGGTGACTCGATCACCGTGGCTCCGGCACAGACCCTGACCGACAAGGAATACCAGATCCTGCGCAACGCCTCCCTGGCGGTACTGCGTGAGATCGGCGTGGAAACCGGTGGCTCCAACGTCCAGTTCGGCATCTGCCCGAACACTGGCCGCATGGTGGTGATCGAGATGAACCCGCGGGTATCCCGTTCTTCGGCCCTGGCTTCGAAAGCCACCGGCTTCCCGATCGCCAAGGTCGCCGCCAAGCTGGCCGTGGGTTACACCCTGGACGAGCTGTCGAACGACATCACCGGTGGCAAGACCCCAGCGTCCTTCGAGCCGTCCATCGACTACGTCGTGACCAAGCTGCCACGCTTCGCCTTCGAGAAATTCGCCAAGGCCGATGCCCGCCTGACCACTCAGATGAAGTCGGTGGGTGAAGTGATGGCCATCGGCCGGACCTTCCAGGAATCCCTGCAGAAAGCGCTGCGTGGCCTGGAAGTGGGTGTCTGCGGTCTGGATCCGAAGCTCGACCTGAGCAACCCGGAAAGCATGAACGTGCTCAAGCGCGAGCTGACCGTGCCGGGCGCCGAGCGTATCTGGTACGTGGCTGATGCGTTCCGTGCCGGCATGACCGTCGAGCAGATCTTCGGCATGAACATGATCGACCCTTGGTTCCTGGTGCAGATCGAAGATCTGATCAAGGAAGAGGAGAAGGTCAAGACTCTGGGCCTGTCGGCCATCGACCGCGACCTGATGTTCCGCCTCAAGCGCAAAGGCTTCTCCGACCAGCGTCTGGCCAAGCTGCTGGGCGTGACCGAGAAGAACCTGCGTACCCACCGCCACAAGCTGGAAGTGTTCCCGGTCTACAAGCGCGTCGACACCTGCGCGGCCGAGTTCGCCACCGATACCGCCTACCTGTACTCGACCTATGAGGAAGAGTGCGAGGCTGCACCTTCGGGTCGCGACAAGATCATGATCCTGGGTGGCGGCCCGAACCGTATCGGCCAGGGCATCGAGTTCGACTACTGCTGCGTGCACGCGGCACTGGCGCTGCGTGACGATGGTTACGAAACCATCATGGTCAACTGCAACCCGGAAACCGTTTCCACTGACTACGACACCTCCGATCGCCTGTACTTCGAGCCAGTGACCCTGGAAGACGTACTGGAAATCGTCCGCGTCGAGAAGCCAAAAGGCGTGATTGTCCAGTACGGCGGCCAGACTCCGCTGAAACTGGCGCGTGCCCTGGAAGCGGCCGGCGTGCCGATTATCGGTACCAGTCCTGACGCCATCGACCGTGCCGAAGACCGCGAACGCTTCCAGCAGATGGTCGAGCGCCTGAACCTGCGTCAGCCGCCAAACGCCACCGTGCGCAGCGAAGACGAAGCGATTCGTGCTGCGGCCAAGATCGGCTACCCGCTGGTGGTGCGTCCGTCCTATGTACTGGGCGGCCGGGCGATGGAAATCGTTTACGAAGAAGAAGAGCTCAAGCGCTACCTGCGTGAAGCGGTGCAAGTGTCCAACGACAGCCCGGTGCTGCTGGACCACTTCCTCAACTGCGCCATCGAGATGGACGTGGACGCGGTCTGCGACGGCAAGGATGTGGTGATCGGCGCGATCATGCAGCACATCGAACAGGCTGGCGTGCACTCCGGTGACTCCGCTTGCTCGCTGCCGCCGTACTCGCTGCCTGCGCACATCCAGGACGAGATGCGCGAACAGGTCAAGAAGATGGCCCTGGAGCTGGGCGTGGTCGGCCTGATGAACGTGCAGTTGGCCTTGCAGGGCGAGCAGATCTACGTCATCGAAGTGAACCCGCGTGCTTCCCGTACCGTGCCGTTCGTTTCCAAGTGCATCGGTGTCTCCCTGGCGATGATCGCCGCGCGCGTCATGGCGGGTAAGACCCTGAAAGAGCTGGGCTTCACCAAGGAAATCATTCCTAACTTCTACAGCGTCAAGGAAGCGGTGTTCCCGTTCGCCAAATTCCCGGGTGTCGACCCGATCCTCGGCCCGGAGATGAAGTCGACCGGCGAAGTGATGGGTGTCGGTGACACCTTCGGCGAAGCCTTCGCCAAGGCCCAGATGGGCGCTAGCGAAGTGCTGCCGACTGGTGGTACCGCGTTCATCAGCGTGCGTGACGACGACAAGCCGTTGGTTGCGGGCGTGGCTCGTGATCTGATCAACTTGGGCTTCGAAGTGGTCGCTACTGCTGGTACTGCCAAGCTGATCGAGGCGGCAGGCCTGAAGGTGCGCCGTGTGAACAAGGTGACTGAAGGTCGTCCGCACGTGGTCGACATGATCAAGAATGACGAAGTCACGCTGATCATCAACACCACCGAAGGTCGTCAGTCGATCGCTGACTCTTATTCCATTCGTCGTAACGCCTTGCAGCACAAGATCTACTGCACCACCACCATTGCTGCGGGCGAGGCCATCTGTGAAGCGCTCAAGTTCGGTCCGGAAAAGACCGTGCGCCGCTTGCAGGATCTACATGCAGGATTGAAGGCATGAATAAATACCCAATGACCGTCCAGGGCTCCAAGGCCCTGGAAGAAGAGTTGACGTTCCTAAGCAAGGTCGAGCGGCCACGCTTGAGCCAGGCCATCGGTGAGGCTCGAGAACTCGGTGACCTCAAGGAAAACGCTGAATACCATGCTGCCCGCGAGGAGCAGGGAATGGTTGAAGCGCGCATCCGTGATATTGAAGGCCGCCTGCAAAACTCGGTTGTCATCGATGTGACGAGCATTCCTCATACAGGCAAGGTGATTTTCGGCACTACCGTCGAAATCGCCAACGTCGAAACCGATGAGAGCGTCACTTACCAGATCGTTGGTGAGGATGAGGCTGATATCAAGCTCGGAAAGATCTCTGTAGGTTCGCCCATTGCCCGTGCCTTGATCGCCAAGGAAGAGGGTGATGTGGTTGCCGTTAAAACGCCTAGCGGCGTGATCGAGTATGAGATTGTCGAAGTCCGCCACGTCTGAACGAGGGCGCCTGCTGAATGCAGGCGCTATGCTTTGGCAACTGACTCAGATGTTGTGGGTCGGTGGTGTGTGGTTGTTGCATGTCGGCTTGTTGCCGGTGCTGGGCCAGATTGGCCTGGC
The DNA here is from genome assembly GCF_059421865.1 of Pseudomonas sp. GW821-FHT02B10. Taxonomy (NCBI): domain Bacteria; kingdom Pseudomonadati; phylum Pseudomonadota; class Gammaproteobacteria; order Pseudomonadales; family Pseudomonadaceae; genus Pseudomonas; species Pseudomonas sp. GW821-FHT02B10. The sequence goes on from NZ_JBWKVU010000001.1 coordinate 100,109, forward strand.
GCCGCTGCTGATCGAAGAGATCGGTAATGCGCTGAGTGCGCTGCTGGTTGGTTTTTCAGCGGTATGCATCGTTCTTCAGGTGCTGGTATTGGTGCGTGCTGAAGGGCTGGCGAGCCTGTGGCGGGATATGCGAGGGCAGCTGCTGTTGGTGGCGTTATGTGCGTGCACGATGTATTTCGTGGTGCGTTTCGGGCTGTCGGATGTCGAGCGCTGGCAGCTGTTCAGCTATCTTGTCTTGGCTTTTTCCGGTCTGGTGCTGGTATTGCAGCCGGTGCCTGGGTGGAGTGGCAGGGCGCGCGAAGCACGCCCTTGACCCCTGTCGACGTCAGTGGAAGCGATGGACGTTGGACAGTTGCTTGTTTACCTTGGCGTTCTTGCGATAAATCAGCGCCATTTTGCCGATGACCTGCACCAGATCCGCTTTGCCGGCCTTGCACAGTTCGGCAATGGCTTCCAGGCGGGACTCGCGTTCGAGGATGTTGAGCTTGATCTTGATCAGCTCATGATCGCTCAAGGCGCGTTCAAGTTCGGCCAACACACCTTCGGTCAAACCGTTGTCAGCCACAGTCAATACTGGTTTCAGATGGTGGCCAATGGATTTGTACTGTTTCTTCTGCTCTTGAGTGAGCGGCATAATCTGACCCCTGCGTCTGATCTTGTAAAAAGCGGCGGCCAGTTTACCCGAGCGCGTCCGGGACCGCCCAGTTAATCACGACCCGTTTTATTTTTTGAGGTGGCCCGTGGCCCGTTCCAAGACAAGCCATAACTGGCTGAAAGAGCACTTCAACGACCCATTCGTCAAAATGGCGCAAAAAGATGGGTACCGTTCGCGTGCCAGCTACAAGCTGCTGGAAATCCAGGAAAAGGATCGCTTGATCCGTCCTGGAATGAGTGTTATCGATCTGGGCGCGGCGCCAGGGGGCTGGTCGCAGGTGACCAGTCGTCTGATCGGCGGGCAGGGGCGACTGATCGCTTCCGACATTCTGGAAATGGATAGCATCCCTGATGTCACCTTCATTCAGGGCGACTTCACCGAAGATGCAGTGTTGGCTCAAATCCTCGAGGCGGTCGGAAATTCCCAGGTGGACCTTGTGATTTCCGATATGGCCCCCAATATGAGTGGTACGCCTGCCGTAGATATGCCGCGGGCGATGTTTCTGTGCGAGTTGGCACTTGATTTGGCGGGGCGGGTTCTGCGTCCCGGTGGCGACTTCCTGATAAAGATTTTCCAGGGAGAAGGTTTCGACGAATACCACAAGAACGTTCGCAAGATGTTCGACAAGGTGGTGATGCGCAAACCGAGTTCTTCCCGTGATCGTTCTCGCGAGCAGTATCTGCTGGGACGTGGCTTTCGCGGGCGTATCGAGTAAAGGTTGTTTTTGACCGGGTTGATAGTTTTTTCGTATTTCGCCCCGGGGGCTTAAGCGAATATTGTGTAATCTGGGTTTCACAAAGGGTTACAGACAGCGCCTGCCAGAGCTGTAGGTAATGTAGTAAGTTAGGTCGGTGAATATCATGCGAAGCGCGCGCCAGCAGCGGAGCTTGCTTCAGAGGGTAGTTAATTGAACGATATGGCAAAGAATCTGATCCTGTGGTTGATCATCGCGGCTGTCCTGGTGACGGTGATGAACAACTTCTCCAGCCCTAACGAGCCGCAGACCCTCAACTATTCCGACTTTATCCAGCAAGTTAAGGATGGCAAGGTCGAGCGCGTAGCCGTTGATGGTTATGTGATTACCGGCAAGCGCAACGATGGCGATAGCTTCAAGACCATTCGTCCTGCGATTCAGGACAACGGCCTGATCGGTGACCTGGTAGATAATCACGTGGTCGTCGAAGGCAAGCAGCCTGAGCAGCAAAGCATCTGGACCCAACTGCTGGTCGCCAGCTTCCCGATCCTGGTGATCATCGCCGTCTTCATGTTCTTCATGCGGCAGATGCAGGGCGGTGCTGGTGGCAAGGGCGGGCCGATGAGCTTCGGTAAGAGCAAGGCGCGCCTGTTGTCCGAAGATCAAGTGAAAACCACATTGGCGGATGTCGCGGGTTGCGACGAGGCCAAGGAAGAAGTGGGTGAGCTGGTCGAGTTTCTCCGCGATCCGGGCAAGTTCCAGCGCCTGGGCGGTCGTATTCCTCGCGGCGTGCTGATGGTTGGCCCTCCTGGTACCGGTAAGACCTTGCTGGCCAAGGCCATCGCCGGTGAAGCCAAGGTTCCGTTCTTCACCATCTCCGGTTCCGACTTCGTCGAAATGTTCGTTGGTGTGGGTGCCAGCCGCGTTCGCGATATGTTCGAGCAGGCCAAGAAACATGCTCCGTGCATCATTTTCATCGACGAGATCGATGCCGTTGGTCGCCATCGTGGTGCCGGCATGGGTGGTGGTCATGATGAGCGCGAACAGACTCTCAACCAGCTGCTGGTAGAGATGGATGGCTTTGAAATGAACGACGGCATCATTGTTATTGCCGCCACCAACCGTCCTGATGTGCTGGACCCGGCGCTGCTGCGTCCAGGCCGCTTTGACCGTCAGGTTGTGGTTGGTTTGCCGGATATCCGTGGCCGTGAGCAGATTCTGAAAGTTCACATGCGTAAAGTGCCGATGGGTGAAGATGTCGCACCGGCCGTGATTGCCCGTGGTACGCCCGGCTTCTCTGGTGCCGACCTGGCCAACCTGGTGAACGAGGCGTCGCTTTTCGCTGCCCGTAGCGGCAAGCGCATCGTCGAAATGAAAGAGTTCGAGCTGGCAAAAGACAAGATCATGATGGGCGCGGAGCGCAAATCCATGGTCATGTCCGAGAAGGAAAAGCAGAACACGGCTTATCACGAAGCGGGTCACGCCATTGTCGGTCGCGTAGTGCCTGAGCATGATCCGGTCTACAAGGTTTCGATCATCCCGCGTGGTCGGGCTCTGGGTGTAACCATGTTCCTGCCGGAAGAGGATCGCTACAGCCTGTCCAAGCGTGCGCTGATCAGTCAGATCTGCTCGCTCTACGGCGGTCGTATCGCTGAAGAAATGACATTGGGCTTCGATGGTGTAACTACCGGTGCTTCCAACGACATCATGCGCGCGAGCCAGATTGCGCGGAACATGGTGACCAAATGGGGGCTTTCCGAAAAACTGGGTCCGTTGATGTACGCCGAAGAAGAGGGTGAGGTCTTTCTGGGGCGCAGTGCTGGCAGTCAGCATGCAAGCCTGTCTGCGGAAACCGCCAAGCTGATCGACTCCGAAGTTCGTAGCATCATCGACCAGTGCTATGGCACCGCCAAGCAGATCCTCACGGATAACCGCGACAAGCTGGATGCGATGGCCGATGCCTTGATGAAGTATGAAACCATCGATGCCGAGCAGATCGACGACATCATGGCTGGTCGTACCCCTCGCGAGCCTCGCGATTGGGAGGGCGGCTCGGGTACCACGCCTCCGGTGGTGCAGAACGAACGTCCAGAGACACCGATCGGCGGCCCGGCTGCTGACCACTAAGGTTTGAAATGACTTCTATGTCGTCCTCGACCCGGTTGCCTTGCGGCAACCGGGTTCTTGATTTGGCCCATACGCATGTCATGGGCATTCTTAATGTAACTCCCGACTCCTTCTCTGATGGTGGCCGTTTCAGTCAGCTTGATGCTGCCTTGCGCCATGCCGAAGGTATGGTGCTGGCGGGCGCGACGCTCATCGATGTGGGGGGCGAGTCCACTCGTCCTGGTGCACGGGCAGTATCGCCGCTTGAAGAGCTTGAGCGGGTAGCACCTATCGTCGAACGTATCCATCGTGAACTGGATGTCATTATTTCGGTCGATACATCCACGCCTGCGGTCATGCGTGAAACTGCGCGTCTAGGCGCTGGATTGATCAATGATGTCCGCTCGTTGCGGCGGGATGGCGCGCTGGATGCTGCAGCAGCTACAGGTTTACCGGTCTGCCTTATGCATATGCTCGGCGAGCCTGGCGATATGCAGGACAATCCGCAGTATCGGGATGTAACCAAAGAAGTGGGGGAATTCCTGGCTGACCGTATGGCTCAGTGTGCAGCATTGGGTATCGGATCGGAACGGATCATTCTGGATCCGGGTTTTGGCTTCGCGAAGACCCTGCAGCACAACTTGAGCCTGTTCAAGCATATGGATGCCCTGCATGCCCTTGGTCGACCTCTGCTGGTCGGAGTTTCACGAAAGAGCATGATAGGTCAGGCATTGAGTCGCCCCGTCGGCGAGCGGCTGTATGGCGGACTGGCTCTTGCCGCTCTGGCAATGTCCAAAGGGGCAAGGATCCTGCGGGTCCATGATGTGGCCGAGACGGTGGATGTCGTGCGGATGATTACAGCTGTGGAATCAGCCGAATAAGAATGATGGAGCACTTATGAGCAAGAAATACTTTGGCACTGACGGCATTCGCGGTCGTGTGGGTGTATACCCGATTACCCCTGATTTCATGCTCAGACTTGGTTGGGCTGCAGGAATGGCCTTCCGCAGTATGGGTGCCTGTCGTGTGTTGGTGGGCAAAGACACGCGCATTTCCGGTTACATGTTCGAGTCTGCGCTTGAGGCGGGCCTGTCCGCTGCCGGTGCGGATGTAATGCTGCTGGGTCCGATGCCTACTCCTGCCATCGCCTACCTGACCCGCACTTTCCATGCCGAGGCGGGGATCGTGATCAGCGCGTCGCATAATCCTCACGATGACAACGGCATCAAGTTCTTCTCGGGTGAAGGCACCAAGCTCCCGGATGAAGTCGAGTTGATGATCGAAGAGTTGTTGGACACGCCGATGGCTGTGGTGGAGTCCAGCAAGCTGGGTAAGGTATCGCGCATCAATGACGCCTCGGGCCGTTACATTGAGTTCTGTAAGAGCAGCGTTCCTTCCGGTACCAGCTTTGCGAGTCTGAAGATTGTTGTCGATTGTGCCCATGGTGCGACCTACAAGGTAGCGCCAAGTGTTTTCCGTGAGTTGGGCGCCGAGGTGGTGGTGCTCTCCGCACAGCCTAACGGTCTGAATATCAACGACAATTGCGGCTCGACCCACATGGGGCAGTTACAGGCTGCGGTATTGGCCGAGCACGCCGATTTGGGTATCGCCTTCGATGGTGATGGCGACCGGGTGTTGATGGTTGACCATACAGGCGCCATTGTCGATGGTGACGAACTGTTGTTCATCATTGCCCGGGATCTGCACGCGCGTAACAAGCTGCAGGGCGGTGTGGTCGGTACCTTGATGAGCAATCTGGGTCTCGAGCTGGCCTTGGCTGATCTGGGTATTCCATTCGTGCGCGCCAATGTCGGTGATCGTTATGTCATTGCCGAGCTGCTTGAGCGCCAATGGCTGGTAGGCGGTGAAAACTCCGGCCATATCGTGTGCTTCCAGCACACCACCACGGGTGATGCGATCATTGCCGCCCTGCAGGTGCTGATGGCACTGAAGCGGCGTGATGAAGGCTTGGCACAGTCGCGTCAGGCGCTGCGCAAATGTCCGCAGATTCTGGTCAATGTCCGTTTTGGCGGTGGTGCCAATCCTGTCGAACATCCGGCTGTGAAAGAGGCCTGCGCGCGTGTCACTACCGCGATGGCTGGGCGTGGGCGGGTGTTGCTGCGCAAGTCGGGCACCGAGCCTTTGGTTCGCGTCATGGTCGAAGGTGATGATGAAGCCCAGGTCCGTGGCTATGCTGACGAACTGGCAAAACTGGTTGCGGAAGTTTCTGCCTGATTTCGGCTTGCCAGTGTTGATGCGGTTGGGTAACATCTGCGCCCACTTTGACCGACGAGGTACAGCATGCGTCGCCCTATGGTAGCTGGTAACTGGAAAATGCACGGTACCCGCGCCAGCGTCGCTGAGCTGATCAATGGCCTGCGTCATCTGGCCTTGCCTAGCGGTGTTGATGTCGCGGTATTCCCGCCTTGCTTGTATATCAATCAGGTGATTGATGGCTTGAAAGGCAAGTCGATTTCGGTCGGCGCGCAGAATTCTGCGGTGGAGCCCATGCAAGGTGCGCTGACAGGAGAGATTGCTCCAAGTCAGCTGGTGGATGCAGGTTGTTCCCTGGTGTTGGTTGGGCATTCCGAGCGGCGCCTGATGATGGGTGAGCGTGACGGTACGCTGAATCGCAAATTCGCAGCAGCACAGGCCTGTGGCTTGAAGCCGGTCTTGTGTGTAGGGGAAACCCTCGAGCAGCGCGAGGCCGGGAAGACTCTTGAAGTTGTCGGGCGTCAGCTGGGCAGCATTATCGAAGAGTTGGGTGTTGGTGCTTTTGCCAATGCCGTTATCGCTTACGAGCCGGTCTGGGCCATTGGTACCGGGCTGACTGCTTCGCCGCAACAGGCCCAGGATGTGCACGCAGCCATCCGGGCGCAGTTGGCGGCAGAGAATTCTGAAGTGGCACGAGGTGTGCGGCTTCTATACGGCGGCAGCGTGAAGGCGGCCAATGCGGTCGAACTGTTCGGCATGCCGGATATCGATGGGGGGCTCATTGGTGGAGCTTCCCTGAATGCAGATGAGTTCGGTGCGATTTGTCGCGCCGCGGGAAACTGAAAAAATGCTGGAAACAGTCGTAGTCGTTTTTCATCTGCTGGGTGCGCTGGGCGTAGTAGCCCTGGTATTGCTGCAGCAGGGTAAAGGTGCGGACGCTGGCGCGTCTTTCGGAGCAGGTGCTTCAAATACTGTGTTCGGAAGCCAAGGTTCCTCTACCTTTCTTAGTAAGTTTACTGCTATACTTGCCGCAGGTTTTTTCATAACCAGCTTAGGGTTAGGTTACTTTGCTAAAGAGAAAGCTCATGAGCTGACTCAAGTAGGTTTGCCAGATCCAGCAGTGCTTGAAGCGCCAAAGCAAAAACCGGCTTCTGATGATGTCCCGGTGCTCCAAGAGCAAAAGTCGGCAACCAATGCGACTGACGTACCTCCAGCTCAAGAGCAGAAGTAAGAAGAGTTTCACGCAGTAACGTAGTCTATGCCGAGGTGGTGGAATTGGTAGACACGCAACCTTGAGGTGGTTGTGCCCATAGGGTGTAGGGGTTCGAGTCCCCTTCTCGGTACCAATTATCAGGAGAGCCCGCTGTTGCGGGCTTTCTTGTAGGTGGAAGGTTACATTGACCCAAAAAGGGATCGGTCGTATACTTCCGCCCCAGCTTTGTCGCGGGGTGGAGCAGTCTGGTAGCTCGTCGGGCTCATAACCCGAAGGTCGTCGGTTCAAATCCGGCCCCCGCAACCAGTTTTAGCGGAGCCCCTTTTCAGGGGCTTTTTGTTAGCTGGACACTTTATAACGCCGCTATTCAACGGCGTTTCCGGGATGGGCGCTTCGCCCATTTTTTATTTGCACAAGCATGCACGAGGGGGTTCAGGTGTCGAGCAAGCTAGAACAGTTGCAGGCCTTGTTGGCCCCGGTGGTCGTGGCCCTTGGCTATGAATGCTGGGGTATCGAGTTTTCGGCTCAAGGTCGCCACTCGCTGTTGCGCGTTTATATCGATAAAGAAGGCGGTGTGCTGGTGGACGACTGTGCCATCGTCAGCCGTCAGATCAGCGGCGTTCTGGATGTCGAAGATCCGATCTCCGTTGAATACACCCTTGAAGTTTCCTCTCCTGGCATGGAACGCCCGCTGTTCACCCTTGAACAGTTTGCCAAGTATGTCGGTGAACAAGTGAAGATCAAGCTGCGCTCGCCTTTTGAAGGCCGGCGTAATTTTCAGGGCCTTCTCCGCGGGGTGGAGGAGCAGGACGTCGTGGTGCAGGTGGAAGACCACGAGTTCCTGTTGCCGATCGACATGATCGACAAGGCCCACATAATTCCCAGTTTTGACTGAGACGCGGATCCCGCGGATCCAATGGCTTGCGAAAGGCGAGGCGTACGATGAGCAAAGAAGTACTGCTGGTTGTTGAGTCGGTATCCAATGAAAAGGGTGTACCGGCAAGCGTAATTTTTGAAGCGCTGGAGCTGGCTCTGGCCACTGCTACCAAAAAGCGTTTCGAGGACGAAGTTGATCTGCGTGTGGAAATCAATCGCCACACCGGTGCTTACGAGACTTTCCGTCGCTGGACGGTAGTCGAGGAAGCCGATCTGGACGATCCGGCTGTGGAAACCTGGCCGAGCAAGGTCCAGGAAACCCATCCGGGCGCGAAAGTCGGTGATGTCGTCGAGGAAAAGATCGAGTCGATCGAATTCGGTCGCATTGCTGCGCAGACCGCCAAACAGGTCATCGTGCAGAAAGTCCGCGAAGCCGAGCGCGCTCAAGTCGTTGACGCTTACCGCGAGCGCTTGGGTGAAATCATCTCCGGCACCGTGAAAAAAGTGACCCGCGACAACGTGATCGTCGATCTGGGTAACAACGCTGAAGCGCTGTTGGCCCGTGAAGACATCATTTCCCGCGAGACTTTCCGTGTTGGCGTGCGTCTTCGTGCGCTGCTCAAGGAAATCCGCACCGAGAACCGCGGCCCTCAGCTGATCCTGTCGCGCACCGCGCCGGAAATGCTGATCGAGCTGTTCCGTATCGAAGTGCCGGAAATCGCCGAAGGCCTGATCGAAGTCATGGCTGCCTCCCGTGATCCGGGGTCGCGCGCCAAGATTGCGGTCCGTTCCAAAGACAAGCGCATTGACCCTCAGGGCGCGTGCATTGGCATGCGCGGTTCGCGCGTCCAGGCCGTTTCCGGTGAGTTGGGCGGTGAGCGAGTGGATATCGTCCTGTGGGACGACAACCCGGCGCAGTTCGTGATCAACGCCATGTCGCCGGCTGAAGTCGCGGCAATTATCGTCGACGAAGATGCCCATGCCATGGACATCGCCGTTGGCGCAGACAATCTGGCTCAGGCCATCGGTCGCGGTGGTCAGAACGTGCGTCTGGCCAGCCAGTTGACTGGCTGGACCCTGAACGTGATGACCGAATCGGACATCCAGGCTAAGCAGCAAGCTGAAACCGGCGACATCCTGCGCAACTTTATCGACGAGCTGGAAGTCGACGAAGAGCTGGCACAGGTGCTGGTTGATGAAGGCTTCACCAGCCTGGAAGAGATTGCCTACGTACCGTTGGAAGAAATGCTCAACATCGACGGCTTTGACGAAGACATCGTCAACGAGCTCCGCGCTCGTGCCAAGGATCGCTTGTTGACTAAAGCCATCGCTACTGAGGAAAAGCTGGCAGACGCCCATCCGGCCGAAGACCTGCTCTCGCTTGAGGGTATGGACAAGGATTTGGCGATGGAACTGGCGGTGCGCGGCGTAATTACCCGCGAAGACCTGGCCGAGCAGTCTATTGACGACCTGCTCGACATCGACGGCATTGACGATGATCGTGCCGGCAAGTTGATCATGGCCGCCCGAGCCCATTGGTTCGAGTAATAGGCGCGGCCTGAGGAGAGAAGTGCATGACGCAAGTCACGGTGAAACAACTGGCCGATGAGGTCAAAACACCGGTAGAGCGCCTGTTGCAGCAGATGCGTGAGGCAGGTCTGCCGCACACCGCCGCCGAGGAACATGTGACCGACAGTGAGAAGCAATCGTTGCTGACTCACTTGAAGAGCAGCCACAAGGCGAAAGTGGAAGAACCGCGCAAGATCACGTTGCAGCGTAAAACCACCAGCACCCTGCGTGTGGCTGGCAGCAAAAGCATCAGCGTTGAAGTACGCAAGAAGAAAGTCTTCGTACAGCGCAGCCCGGAAGAAATCGAAGCCGAGCGCCAGCGTGAACTGGAAGAACGTCGCGCAGTAGAAAATGCTGCACGTCAGAAGGCTGAAGAAGAAGCCAAGCGTCGCGCCGAAGAAGAAGCGCGTCGCCAGCCTGCTGCTGCGCAACCTGCTGCCGTTGAAGCGGTTGCCGCACCTGCGGTGGTTGTCGAGCCGATTGTTGAAGATGTCCCTGTTGTCGCTCCAGCGCCGGTCGCTGAAGTGCGCAAGAAGGACGAGCAGCGTCGCCCGGACAAGAGCCGTAACGACGACAACCGTCGTGGTGGCGATGGCGAGCGTAAAAACGCTCCGCATCGTGCTTCCGTCAAGGAAAAAGCTCCGGCTCCACGTGTTGCCCCACGTACCACCGACGAAGAAAGCGATGGCTTCCGTCGTGGTGGTCGCGGCAAGGCCAAGCTGAAGAAACGCAATGCTCACGGTTTCCAGAGCCCAACCGGCCCGGTCGTGCGTGAAGTGAAGATCGGCGAAACCATCACTGTTGGCGATCTCGCCCAGCAGATGTCGGTCAAGGCTGCCGAAATCATCAAGTTCATGTTCAAGCTGGGCACACCGGCCACCATCAACCAGGTACTGGACCAGGAAACTGCCCAGCTGGTTGCTGAAGAACTGGGCCACAAAGTGACCCTGATCAGCGACACCGCCCTGGAAGATTCCCTGGCCGAGTCCCTGAAGTTCGAAGGTGAAGCGGTTCCTCGTGCGCCAGTCGTGACCGTAATGGGTCACGTTGACCACGGTAAGACCTCGCTGCTCGACTACATCCGTCGTGCCAAGGTAGCGGCTGGCGAAGCCGGCGGCATCACCCAGCACATCGGTGCGTACCACGTTGAAACCGAACGTGGCATGGTCACCTTCCTCGATACCCCGGGTCACGCCGCGTTTACCGCCATGCGTGCTCGTGGTGCCAAGGCGACCGACATCGTGATCCTGGTGGTTGCAGCGGACGACGGTGTGATGCCGCAGACCGTTGAGGCCGTTCAGCACGCTCAGGCGGCTGGCGTACCTCTGGTGGTCGCGGTGAACAAGATCGACAAGCCGGGTGCCGACCTCGATCGCATCCGTAGCGAACTGTCGGTTCACGGCGTGACTTCCGAAGACTGGGGTGGCGATACCCCATTCGTTCCGGTTTCCGCGAAGATGGGTACTGGTGTCGACGAATTGCTCGAAGCCGTACTGCTGCAGGCCGAAGTGCTCGAACTGACCGCCACTCCTTCGGCTCCTGGCCGTGGTGTCGTGGTTGAATCGCGTCTCGACAAGGGCCGTGGCCCGGTCGCGACCGTACTGGTTCAGGACGGTACCCTGCGTCAAGGCGACATGGTGCTGGTCGGCTCGAACTATGGCCGCGTGCGCGCCATGCTCGACGAGAACGGCAAGCCGATCAAGGAAGCAGGTCCGGCCATACCGGTCGAGATCCTCGGCCTGGACGGTACCCCGGACGCTGGCGACGAGATGAGCGTGGTTGCTGACGAGAAGAAAGCCCGTGAAGTGGCTTTGTTCCGTCAAGGCAAGTTCCGCGAAGTCAAACTGGCTCGCGCTCACGCCGGCAAGCTGGAAAACATCTTCGAAAGCATGGGCCAGGAAGAGAAGAAGACGCTCAACATCGTCCTCAAATCCGACGTCCGTGGTTCGCTGGAAGCTCTGCAAGGCGCTCTGAACGGCCTGGGCAACGACGAAGTGCAAGTGCGCGTAGTCGGCGGCGGCGTCGGTGGTATCACCGAAAGCGACGCCAACCTGGCCCTGGCTTCCAACGCTGTACTGTTCGGCTTCAACGTGCGTGCCGATGCCGGCGCTCGCAAGATCGTCGAGCAGGAAGGTCTGGATATGCGTTACTACAACGTGATCTACGACATCATCGAAGACGTCAAGAAAGCCCTGACCGGTATGCTGGGCAGCGACGTTCGGGAGAACATCCTGGGTGTTGCCGAGGTTCGTGACGTGTTCCGTTCGCCGAAGTTCGGCGCGATCGCCGGTTGCATGGTGATCGAGGGTGTCGTTCACCGTAACCGTCCAATCCGTGTACTGCGTGAAGACATCGTTATCTTCGAAGGCGAGCTGGAATCCCTGCGCCGCTTCAAGGATGACGCTTCCGAAGTGCGTGCCGGCATGGAATGCGGTATCGGCGTGAAGAGCTACAACGACGTCAAAGTCGGCGACAAGATCGAAGTCTTCGAGAAGGTTCAGGTTGCTCGCAGCCTCTAACTCGCGCACTTCAAGAGCCATGATGGCCAGTTGTATGCAAATGCACGGCGCATCGTCAGGACTCTAAACGCAACGCCCGGTCTGGCTTCTGTCAGGCCGGGCGTTTGCCGCTTTCAGACCTTGCGGGTTTCACCGCGAGGCAGCAACAGGTAACAAGACATGGCAAAAGAATACAGCCGCACCCAACGTATCGGCGACCAGATGCAGCGTGAGCTCGCTCAGCTGATCCGTCGTGAAGTCAAAGATCCGCGCGTCGGCCTGGTCACCATCACCGCCGTTGAAGTCAGCCGTGACGTCGGTCACGCCAAGATCTTCATTACCGTGATGGGTCAGGACAACGCTGACGATATTGCTCAGAGCATCAAGGTGCTCAATTCGGCCGCCGGCTTCCTGCGTATGCAACTGGCTCGCGAGATGAAGTTGCGCAGCGTTCCACAGCTGCACTTCCACTACGACGAAAGCGTCGTGCGGGGTGCGCATCTGTCGGCCCTGATCGAGCGCGCCGTGGCCGAAGACAGCCAGCACGCCGCTACACCCGAAGACGCCAAGGAGTAAGCGGTGGCTCAGGTCAAGCGTATCCGTCGTAACGTCAGCGGTATCATCCTGCTCGACAAGCCGCTGGGGTTCACCTCCAACGCGGCGCTGCAGAAAGTCCGCTGGTTGCTCAACGCCGAAAAGGCCGGGCATACCGGCAGCCTCGATCCCCTGGCCACCGGCGTGTTGCCGTTGTGCTTTGGCGAGGCGACCAAGTTCTCGCAATACCTGCTCGATTCCGACAAGGGTTACGAAACCCTGATGCAGTTGGGCAAGACCACCACCACGGCCGATGCCGAGGGTGAAGTCCTGCAGACTCGCGAAGTGACCGTTGGTCGCGCCGATATTGAAGCGGTGCTGCCGGAATTTCGTGGGCAAATCAGCCAGATACCGCCGATGTACTCGGCCCTCAAGCGTGATGGCCAGCCACTTTACAAGCTGGCCCGTGCGGGCGAAGTGGTGGAGCGCGAAGCGCGTTCTGTTACTATTGCGCGCTTGGAATTACTGGCCTTTGAAGGCGATACTGCGCGGCTAGCGGTGGACTGCAGTAAAGGCACCTATATCCGGACCCTGGTGGAGGATATCGGTGAGAAGCTGGGTTGTGGTGCATACGTCGCGGAACTGCGTCGCACCCAGGCCGGCCCTTTCAGTCTGGCCCAGACCGTCACGCTGGAAGAGCTTGAAGCGGTACATGCCGAAGGCGGCAACGAAGCGGTGGATCGCTTCCTGATGCCATCGGACAGCGGCCTGCTGGATTGGCCGCTGCTGCAGTTCTCCGAACACAGCGCGTTCTACTGGCTCAACGGCCAGCCGGTACGGGCTCCCGATGCACCGAAGTTCGGCATGGTGCGGGTACAGGATCATAACGGTCGCTTTATCGGTATCGGTGAAGTGAGCGAAGACGGGCGCATCGCGCCGCGTCGACTGATTCGGTCGGAATGACCGAAACCAGCCTGTGTAACAGCAGGCTGGAGAGGGTGGCTGTTAACAGGCACGGTCACAGCTCATTTATAGATACGGGGATTTGTCCCTGGCCTGTTGGTGGCGTTTCTCGGAACGCTGCCTTTTGAGAGGAAAGCCAAATGGCACTCAGCGTTGAAGAAAAAGCTCAAATCGTAACCGACTACCAGCAAGCTGTTGGTGACACTGGTTCGCCAGAAGTGCAAGTTGCACTGCTGACCGCCAACATCAACAAACTGCAAGGTCACTTCAAGGCCAACGGTAAAGACCACCACTCCCGTCGTGGTCTGATCCGCATGGTTAACCAGCGTCGTAAGCTGCTGGACTACCTGAAAGGCAAAGACCTGAGCCGTTACAGCGCTCTGATCGGTCGCCTGGGTCTGCGTCGCTAATCAGCGATTGCGCTAGAGGTTGGTTGTTTGCCGTGCGTCAGTGGGTTTCCCGCAGGCGCATGGCAGGCTCCCAGCCTCAAGTTTTATCTGGACCGTAGTTTTACCTGGACAATAAAGGCCGGGCCGATTCCCGGGATTGCCCAAGAATTTCGCAAGAAACCAGTTCCCCCAAGAGCCACAAAGAAGGTAGGACACCGTGAACCCGGTAATCAAAAAATTCCAGTTCGGTCAGTCGACCGTTACCCTCGAGACTGGCCGTATCGCCCGTCAGGCCTCCGGCGCAGTATTGGTCACCGTTGACGACGACGTCAGCGTATTGGTGACCGTGGTTGGCGCCAAGCAAGCCGATCCAGGCAAGGGTTTCTTCCCTCTGTCTGTTCACTACCAGGAAAAGACTTACGCTGCCGGTAAGATCCCTGGCGGTTTCTTCAAGCGTGAAGGCCGTCCTTCCGAGAAAGAAACCCTGACTTCGCGTCTGATCGACCGCCCGATCCGCCCTCTGTTCCCAGAAGGCTTCATGAACGAAGTGCAGGTTGTCTGCACCGTGGTTTCCACCAGCAAGAAGACCGATCCGGACATCGCTGCGATGATCGGTACCTCGGCTGCGCTGGCGATTTCCGGCATTCCTTTCGATGGTCCGATCGGTGCTGCCCGCGTTGCTTTCCACGAAAGCACCGGCTACCTGCTGAACCCGACTTACGAGCAGCTTCAGGCATCTAGTCTGGACATGGTCGTAGCCGGTACCGAAGAAGCGGTACTGATGGTTGAATCGGAAGCCAAAGAGCTGACCGAAGACCAGATGCTGGGCGCCGTACTGTTCGCCCACGACGAATTCCAGGCCGTTATCCAGGCCGTCAAAGAGCTGGCTGCCGAAGCCGCCAAGCCAACCTGGGACTGGGCTCCGGCTCCAGAAGCCACCGACCTGCTGGGTGCTATCCGCTCCGAGTTCGGCGAAGCGATCTCCCAGGCTTACACCATCACCGTCAAGGCCGACCGTTATGCACGCCTGGGCGAGCTGAAAGACCAGGTCGTCGCCAAGCTGTCCGGCGAAGAAGGCCAGCCTTCCGCTGCCGACGTCAAAGCCGCTTTCGGTGAAATCGAATACCGCACCGTTCGCGAAAACATCGTCAACGGCAAGCCACGTATCGACGGCCGCGACACCCGCACCGTACGTCCGCTGAACATCGAAGTCGGCGTTCTGCCGAAGACCCACGGTTCGGCCCTGTTCACCCGTGGCGAGACTCAGGCCCTGGTCGTCGCGACCCTGGGTACCGCCCGTGACGCACAGCTGCTGGACACCCTGGAAGGCGAGAAGAAAGACCCCTTCATGCTGCACTACAACTTCCCTCCGTTCTCGGTGGGCGAGTGTGGTCGCATGGGTGGCGCTGGTCGTCGTGAAATCGGTCACGGCCGTCTGGCCCGTCGTTCGGTTCAGGCCATGCTGCCAGCCGCCGACGTGTTCCCCTACACCATCCGCGTGGTATCGGAAATCACCGAGTCCAACGGTTCCAGCTCCATGGCTTCCGTGTGCGGCGCTTCCCTGGCACTGATGGACGCTGGCGTGCCGATGAAGGCACCGGTTGCCGGTATCGCCATGGGCCTGGTTAAAGAAGGCGAGAAATTCGCCGTCCTGACCGACATCCTGGGTGACGAAGACCACCTGGGCGACATGGACTTCAAGGTAGCCGGTACCGCCAAAGGCGTCACCGCGCTGCAGATGGACATCAAGATCAAGGGCATCACCGAAGAAATCATGGAGATCGCCCTGGGCCAGGCCCTGGAAGCTCGCCTGAACATCCTCGGCCAGATGAACCAGATCATTGGCCAGTCGCGTACCGAACTGTCGGCCAACGCTCCGACCATGATCGCGATGAAGATCGACACCGACAAAATCCGTGATGTCATCGGTAAAGGCGGCGCGACCATCCGTGCGATCTGCGAAGAGACCAAGGCTTCGATCGACATCGAAGACGACGGCTCGATCAAGATCTTCGGTGAAACCAAGGAAGCCGCAGAAGCTGCGCGTCAGCGCGTTCTGGGTATCACTGCGGAAGCCGAGATCGGCAAGATCTACGTTGGCAAGGTTGAGCGCATCGTCGACTTCGGCGCATTCGTCAACATCCTGCCTGGCAAGGACGGTCTGGTTCACATCTCCATGTTGAGCGATGCTCGCGTCGAGAAAGTGACCGACATCCTGAAAGAAGGTCAGGAAGTGGAAGTGCTGGTGCTGGACGTGGACAACCGCGGCCGTATCAAGCTGTCCATCAAAGACGTGGCAGCAGCCAAGGCTTCGGGCGTTTAAGACCCCTGACGCTGTAAGCTGAACAAGCAAGCGCCCCGACTGGTTCGGGGCGTTTTGCTATCTGCCGTTTGGGCTTTGCTCCCTACCGGGCAGGCGATATGGCAAAACCCCGGTCCCGGTGCTAGGTTTAGCCCAGCGCCCGTGTAGCTCAGCAGGTAGAGCAGCGCACTCGTAACGCGAAGGTCGCAGGTTCGATTCCTGTCTCGGGCACCAGTTGGCAGTTCAAGACGTATAAACAACAAAGCCCGCATCGAGCGGGCTTTGTCGTGTTTATTGGCCTTGAATCACTTCACCTTGCTTCTCAGGTCCTCGAGGCTGCGTTTGAGTTGGTCCAGGTTCTGGCCCTGATTGCTGACCTCGCTCTTGAGGCTGGACAGCTCGCTGGAGCTCGAACTGGAGCTTGAGCTTGAGCTGCTGCCACGCTTGAGGTCATCGATCTGATTCGCCAGCTTGTCCAGAGTGCTGGCCTGGCTGCTGACTGTGCTCTTGAGGTTGGACAGCTCGCTGGAGCTCGAACTGGAGCTTGAGCTGCTGCCGCGCTTGAGCTCCTCGATCTGCTTGCCGAGCTTGTCCAATTCACTGGCCTGGCTACTGACCGTGCTCTTGAGGCTGTTCAGCTCGCTGGAGCTCGAACTGGAGCTTGAACTGCTGCCACGCTTGAGCTCCTCGATCTGTTTGCCGAGCTTGTCCAGTTCGCTGGCCTGGTCGCTGGTAACGCGCTTGAGGTTGTTCACTTCACTGGTGCTCGAACTGGAGCTTGTGCCGCTGTTGCGCTTGAACTCTTCAAGCTGGGTTTCCAGCTTTTTCAGCTGGTTGGCTTGCTCGCCGGTGGTTTTCTTGAGGTTGCTCACCTCACTGGCAGTGGAGCTGGAGCTGCTGCCGGTGTTGCGTTTGAGCTCTTCGATCAGGCGCGCCTGGCTGTTGACGATGTCCTTGAGCTTTTCCAGTTCGGCGCTGCTGCTCTTGAGGCTGTCCTGCAGCTTTTGCAGGTCGTCCACGGTGAAGCCGCTGGGGCGGACGGTGTACTTGAGGTCTACTTCCTGGTGCAGGGCCGAGATCCTGTCCGAGTACGAGGCGCTGCTGGAGTTGAATTCGACGGCCTGGGCGGAGAGTGACAGGCTGCTGAGGATCAGGGTGGAGAGGCTGGTGGCGAGGAAGGCGGACGAACGCTGAGTGCGGCTGAACATCACTGGGTTTCCTTGTGAAGTGCCGATATGGCACATCGCTATGACTGCGTCCTTGCCTTCTTGTTCCAGGGGCAAGAAGGTGGCTCGGGGAGTGGAATGTAACAACGTATTTTTCGTGAAAGTGCCTTGAGCGAACGGACAGGTTTTTTGTCGGTGCGCTGTAAGGATTCGTATGCATCCGCAGACAAAGGCCCTATATTCGCAGCCTGTCTGAATGGTTTTCAGATGATCCCGAATGGTTCACGGCCAGATAAATCGGCTTTCACAGCGCTTTTTTGCGGCAAAGAGATCCCAACGATCCAGATCCATCTTCCATTCCCATGATCAGAGAGAACGAGATGATTCCTAAAGAAGCCAGAATTGACGTAGCCCTTGAAAAGTACCTGGCTGCCACGCCTTCCTTGCAGGAAGAAATCAGCGCCCTGAGCCCGCAGGAGCAGAAGCAGCAGGCCCAGTGGGCGTTCGAGGACGAAGCGGAGTCGCGCGGCATCGAGCCGTGGGAGCTTGTGCTGGAGTTGGTGGCCGAGTCGCCCGAGGAGCTCAAGGCCATGCGCCTGGAGGTCCATCAGGAGGTCGCCGAGGCCCTGGGCATGGACCTTCAGGACTACCTGGAACTCAACGAAATCGACGACTGATGCAAAAACGCCAGCCTTTCAGGGGCTGGCGTTTTTCTTTGGGGGTATCGCGCAGGCTTTTGAAAATCAGAGGCTCAAGCGCATCGACAGGTCGACCGCCTTCACATCCTTGGTCATCGCCCCGATCGAAATGTAATCGACGCCGGTCTCGGCGATCGGGCGCAAGGTGCTTTCATTGATCCCGCCGCTGGCTTCCAGCTTGGCCTTGCCGGCATTCAGGCGAACCGCTTCACGCATGTCGTCCAGGCTCAACTCGTCGAGCATGATGATGTCCGCGCCCGCCGCCAGGGCTTCCTTGAGTTCTTCCAGGCTTTCCACTTCGACTTCCACCGGCTTGCCCGGGGCGATCCTGTGGGCGGCGCTGATCGCCTGGGCGATACCGCCGCACGCGGCAATATGGTTTTCCTTGATCAGGAAGGCGTCGTACAGGCCGATGCGGTGGTTGTGGCAGCCACCGCAGGTCACCGCGTACTTCTGCGCCAGGCGCAGCCCTGGCAGGGTCTTGCGGGTATCCAGCAACTTGACCTGGGTATCGGCGACGAAGTCGGCGTAATACTGCGCGCGGGTGGCCACGCCGGACAGCAGTTGCAGGAAGTTCAAGGCGCAACGTTCGCCGCTGAGCAGCGAACGGGCCGGACCTTCGAGGTGGAACAGGGCCTGGTTGGGGCTGACGCGCTCGCCGTCATGCACCTGCCAATGCACGGCGACCCGCGGGTCAAGCTGGCGGAACACCGCGTCGACCCAGGCCGTGCCACTGATGATCGCCGCTTCGCGGGTAATGATGGTGGCTTTGGCCAGGCGTTCGGCCGGGATCAGTTGCGCGGTGATATCGCCGCTGCCGATGTCTTCCAGCAACGCACGGCGCACGTTGGCTTCGATTTCGGCGGTCAGGTCGGCGAGGCGTAGATTCGGCATAGCGGGCTCCACAAACAAAGTGGCCCGATTATAGGGCCATGGCGCAAGCGAACCCAAGGCGGCGCCCCTCCAGTACCTGCATTTGGTCGCCTGGCATGAGCCGTTTGCGAGAAAGGGCGGTCGCTATATGAGCGCTATTTCAAAGCCCGCGCAGAGTCTGCTGGCACAAGAAGGGGCTTTTGCCAGATAATCCGACTTCTAATTGACGTCATAGCTTTGACGTTTGCTTGGCTCCCCACTATTTGAAATGCAGCGGTGCGTATCGATGCCCGCTGGGACTCGACTGTGAGCGTCGACCGATCTTTTCTTGCGCGGCAGAGAAAAACCTTTCAGGAGGCTTGGATGCACAACGACGGG
The DNA here is from genome assembly GCF_059421865.1 of Pseudomonas sp. GW821-FHT02B10. Lineage (NCBI taxonomy): Bacteria > Pseudomonadati > Pseudomonadota > Gammaproteobacteria > Pseudomonadales > Pseudomonadaceae > Pseudomonas > Pseudomonas sp. GW821-FHT02B10. Next base: position 119,237 of record NZ_JBWKVU010000001.1, read on the forward strand.
AATGTAGTGCCTTTGCACAAGGCAGCTACGGATCAGGCGAACCCTTCGCCGCTCGCCCGCCTGCCTGTGATTCTGCTTCAGGTCCGTGACAAGGCCGCCCAGCAACTGCGCCATGGCCTGCAGGAACTGTTCGATAACGCCGACGACACCTTGTTCGAGATGGCCGACCGGGCCCAGAACAATGTCGACCAGAACACCTTTTTCGAAGCCATGCGCGACCTGCGCCTGAAACGCAAAAGCATCGAGCGCGGCTTCCTGGAAAAACTCTTCGAGGCCTTTGTCGACCTGGTCCAGTACGACCCTGCGCCGGCGATCGCCCAGGCCGCCGCCTACGTCCCACCCGCTGACACCTGCCAGGATGACCTGGAGCGCACCGTGGCCCTCGAGGCGATGGTCGCCAAGGCCGGCAACCGTGACGGCTTTGCCCTTGGCCAGCTCACCGCGCGCCTGAACGCGCTGCTGGGCAAGCGCCTGGATGACCGCAGCAACCCCTTGGGCCCGGCCATGCTCTGCGAGTATTTCCTCGAGTCTGGGCGCAGCCTGGGGGTGGAGATCAAGGTCAAGCTGATCATTCTCAAGCTGTTCGAGCGTTATGTGCTCAGCGAAGCCGACCAGCTGTACGCCGAAGCCAATCAGCTGTTGGCCGCCACGGGCGTGTTGCCGGAGCTCAAGCCTGCGCCGGCGCGCCGGTCTATCGACCAGGCGGCCGCGAGTATCCAGGCCACGCCGGAGTCCGGCGAGGCGCAGATGGACGAAAGCGTTCAGCAAGTGTTCGCCGCCTTGCAGGAGCTGCTGTTGCATGTCCGCGGCAGCGTGGTGCCGACCCTCGAGGCGAGCGCCGAAACCCAGCCTATTTCCACCCGTGACCTGCTGCGCCTGCTGTCTCACCTGCAGCACTACGTGCCGGCGGGCACCCAGGACGATTTCGACCTGCGCAACCACTTGGAACAGCTGCTGACCCGGGTCAGCGTGAAAAGCGGCAAGTCGCGGGTGGTCGGGGTGGCCGACGAGGATGTGATCAACCTGGTGGCCATGCTCTTCGAATTCATCCTGGCCGATCGCAACCTGCCGGAATCCTTGAAGACTTTGATCGGCCGCTTGCAGATCCCCATGCTCAAGGTCGCGGTGCTGGACAAGAGTTTCTTCAGCCGCAGCAGCCATCCCGCGCGCCGCCTGCTCAATGAAATTGCCGCCGCGGCCATGGGCTGGGGCAGCTGCGACGATTATCAGCGCGACAGCCTGTACCTGCGTATCGAGCAGGTGGTGCAGCGGTTGTTGAGTGACTTCGTCGACGACCCGGCGATCTTTTCCGAGCTACTCGCCGAGTTTCTCGCCTTCACCAGTGACGAGCGGCGCCGCAGCGAGCTGCTGGAACAGCGCACCCGTGACGCCGAAGAGGGCCGGGCCAAGGCTGAACTGGCGCGCCGTCGCGTCGAGCAGGCGTTGAACGAGGGGCTGGTGGGCAAGGTCCTGCCGCTGACAGTCGTCGGGTTCGTGCAACAGGCCTGGAGCAAGGTCTTGCTGCTGACCTGTCTCAAGCATGGCGAGCAGTCCAGCGAATGGCGCCAGGGGGTGCAGACCATGGAGCAACTGATCTGGAGCGTGCAGCGTCACACCGATCCGGAGGCCACCATGCAGCTGCTGGCGCTGGTGCCGGACCTGCTCAAGGCGCTGCGCGACGGCTTGAACAGCGCGGCGTTCGATCCGTTCGCCACCAGCGAGTTCTTCAGCCAGTTGGAAGCCTTGCACCTGCAGGCGTTCGAGCACTTTGCTCAGAACGCCGGGCCGCATCGGCCGGGCGTGGCGGACGAGCAGCCGGCGATGGTCGCGGTCGAGGAGCACATCATCCTGCCCTGTGCCGAAGAGGGCCCGCTGGAGGCCGCGCCCCTGGCGCTGGCGGCCAACGATCCCGGGTTGCTGCGGGTCGAACAGCTGCGGCTGGGGGCCTGGGTCGAATTCCTCGAGGACGAGGACAACAGCGTGCGCTGCAAGCTGGCGGCCATGGTTCAACCCGGCGACAAGTACATTTTCGTCAACCGCACCGGCATGAAGGTCCTGGAGCGCACCCGGGTCGGCCTGGCCCTGGAATTTCAGCGCGGGGCCGTGCGTGAGCTGGACGACACCTTGCTGTTCGATCGGGCGCTGGAGTCGGTGATCGGCAGTTTGCAGCGACTCAATCGCGGCAAGTGATCGCAACCTGGGTGTGGAACGCGGCATACTGAGCCGTCACAGGCTTCGTTGAAGGAATCGGTATGCAGTTGGACCCCGCAAGCGGCTGGTGTCACGGCGTTCGCCATTGCCCGTCACCCAATTTCAACGCACGCCCCGCGGATGAAATTTCCCTGCTGGTGATCCACAACATCAGCCTGCCGCCGGCCCAGTTTGCGACGGGCAAAGTGCAGGAATTCTTCCAGAACCGTCTCGATGTCACAGAGCACCCCTATTTTGCCGGGATCGCCGACTTGCGCGTGTCCGCACATTTCCTGATCGAACGTGACGGAACCGTGACTCAGTTTGTCTCCTGTCTGGACCGCGCCTGGCACGCTGGCGTGTCGTGGTTCGACGGGCGCGAAAGCTGCAATGATTTTTCCCTGGGGATCGAACTGGAAGGCACCGACGAGCTGCCATTCACCGATGCCCAGTACGACGCGCTGGTTGCCTTGACCCGGCAGTTGCAGCAGGCCTTCAAGGCCATTACCCCACAGAGGATTTGTGGGCACAGCGATATCGCTCCGGGGCGCAAGACCGATCCGGGGCCCGGATTCGACTGGGTACGCTATCGCGCGGCCCTGAACGAAGGGGAAGGACAATGAGTTTTCTGGTGTTGTTGCTGGCGGTCTGGATCGAGAAGTTCTCGGCCTTGCGCCAGCGCGTTCAGCATGACGAGCCGTGGCTGCGCCAACTGCTTGGGCAGGAAGCCAGCCCGCGTCTGGCCAAGCGTCCCTGGTGGGTGCTGGCGCTGCTGGTGCTGCTGCCGGCAGTGCTGCTGGGGTTGCTGTTGCTGGTACTGGAGCCGCTGGCCTACGGCCTGCTGGCGTTGCCGGTGCATCTGCTGGTGGTGATCTACAGCCTGGGGCGGGGCGACCTGCTGGGCGAACTCGGACCGTTCCGCGATGCCTGGCGCCGCGAGGACCTGCAAGCCGCGGCACATGTCGCCAAGCGCGACCTGGATATCTGCGCCGACAGTGGCGAGCAGTTGCTCGAGCGGGTTCAGGGGCACCTGCTGTGGCAGGCCTACCAGAGCTTTTTCGCGGTGATCTTCTGGTACTTCCTGCTGGGCCCGGTGGCCGCATTGAGCTATCGCCTGCTGGCGCTGGCCGCCGAGCACAGCAAGAACCCGGCGGTCGCCGAGCGCGCCGGGCAGCTGCGGCATGCCTTCGACTGGTTGCCGGTACGCCTGCTGGCGGCCAGCTTTGCCCTGGTGGGCAACTTCGTCGCGGTCAGCCGCGTGATGCTCCACGAACTGCTGAACTGGAACATCAGCGCCGCGCAGCTGGTGGAAAAGGTCGGCCTGGTCGCCGCAGAAATCCCCGCGCCGATCACCGGGCCGGACGGCATTCTCAGCCTGGACCGGATCTGGGAACTGTTGCTGCGGGCCGCGGTGCTCTGGTACGCCGGTTTCGCCCTGTGGACCGTGCTGCCCTGACGACGAGCAGCGAGTGAGCGCTGGCGAGCCCCGGTCTCGCCAGCGCAACTGAAGCCTTCCATCCGTCCGCCGTCCCCGCGGTTAACCTTAAGTTACAAACCCTTTTGCCGATTTGAGCTATACAGAAGCAGCGCCAAATAGTGGCTATCTGCCGTCTTCGCGCACCTGCCAATAAAAATAAAAGCAAAAAGGGAGACTTCTTGTGAAGAGCTTGCTCTATCCCGCCATTGCCCTGATGAACCGCCTGAGCTTCGGCATGAAGTTCAGCCTGATCAGCGTGCTGTTTTTCCTGCCGATGCTGGTCACCAACTTTTATCTGGTGCGCGATTCCTACCGTGAATTCCAGGGCACCCAGGTCGAGCTGCAAAGCCTGGACCTGTTGGGCAGCAGCCTGACCTTGCGCCGCGACCTGGAAACCCTGAACAACATGGTGCAGATCAACGCGACCCTGGGGCAGTCCGGCAAGGCCGGGGATATCGAGAGCAAGATAGGCACCCTGGAAAAGTCCGTGCTTGAGCGCTTGCAGGGCTTGGCTGCGGTCACCGTGGACCCCGAGCAGATCGGCGTGTTCGACGGCAAGCGCGATGAAATGATCGCCGCCTTCAAGGCGCAACAGGCGGAAAGCTCGCTGCAAAGCAAAAGCGCGCTGATCGGCAAGCTCCTGGGCAGTGCGCAGATTTTCAGCCAGATCATCGCCAGCCAGTCGGGCCTGAGCCGCGACACCCAGAGCGATGTGCGGCAGTTGAGCGAACTGCTGACCAGCGTCACGCCCCAGGTGACCCAGGTCCTCGGCGATGGGCGGGCGATGGGCGCGTATTCCCTGGGCCAGGGCTTTCTCAACTCATCCGCCAGCACCCGTTTCGACGAGTTGCTGGTGCAGATCGAAAAGCTCCAGGCCGAATACGGCCTGAAACTGCAGGATGCGCTGGGATCGAGCAAGGCCGCCCAGGGCGCGCTGGACGCCCAGGCCAGCGCCAGCAAGGGCAGCCTCAAGCAAGCCAGCGAGCTGTTCGAAGAACAGGTGGTGATGGCCGATACCCTGGATGCGCCCTGGCAGGGCTTTTACGACCAGGTCAGCGGGCTGATGGCGCAGACCTACCAGCTCAACGAGGCGACCCTGAAGTTCCTCGGCGAGGAACTGCAACAACGGCTGGGGCAGAACCGCACGCACATGGTGCTGCTGGTGGTGGCGCTGGCGGCGGTGTTCCTGCTGATCTTCTATCTCTACGGCGCGTTCTATGTCTCGACCCGCACCACCCTCAAACGCCTGGGTGCGATGATGGACAAGGTGGCGGCCGGCGACATGACCGTCACCTTCGATGCCCAGAGCCGCGATGAACTGGGGGAACTGGGCACTGTGTTCAATGGCACCGTGGCGAAGATCCACGACCTGATCGAGCTAGTGGGCAAGACCGTCGGCGAAGTCGAGCACCAGGCCGGGCAGGTGGAAGCCGTGTCGGCCCAGAGCAACCAGGCGGTGGCCGGGCAGCGCAGCCAGATCGAGCAGGTGGCGACGGCGATGAACCAGATGTCCGCCACTTCCCAGGAAGTCGCGCGCAGCGCCGCGGCCGCGGTCAGCAGCGCCCACAGCGTCAACGACGAGACCATCAGCGGGCGCGGGCTGGTGGAATCCCAGCAAGGCAGCATTGCCCAGTTGGCCAGCGAGATCGACCAGTCGGTGTTGGTGATCAATCAACTGGCCAGCGACAGCCAGGCCATCAGCCGAGTGCTGGAGGTGATCAAGAGCATCGCCGAGCAGACCAACCTGCTGGCCCTCAACGCCGCCATCGAAGCGGCCCGCGCTGGCGAGCAAGGCCGAGGCTTTGCGGTGGTGGCCGACGAAGTGCGGACCCTGGCCAAGCGCACCCAGCAATCGACCGAGGAAATCGAGCAGATGATCGTCAAGCTCCACGGCGGCGTGGGGGCTGCGGTCAAGGCCATGGGCATCAGCCACCAGATGGCCAATGGCACGGTCGGGCAGTCGGAAAAGGTCCAGCAGGCGCTGGAGAACATCCTCGGGGCGGTGGGCATGATCGTCGACCAGAACCAGCAGATCGCCGCGGCGGTGGAGCAGCAGACCGCGGTGGCCCACGACATCGATCAGAACATCGTCGAGATCAACCGCGCCGGCGAGCGCACCGCCGAAGGCGCGTACCAGACTGAAAACGCCAGCCGCCAGCTGTCCGCGCAGGTGGTGCAGTTGAAGCAGTTGATCAGCGCGTTCCGGGTCTGATTCAGGCGCGGTGGGGCCAGCCGAACAGCGCGCAAGCGTTGGCGGTACTGGCCGCCGCCAACTGTTCGGGGCTGATGGCCATGAGCTCGGCCAGGGCCGCGCAGATGTCGGGCAGGTGCTGTGGGCTGTTGCGCTGGCCGGGGTACATGGCCGGCGCCATGTCCGGCGAGTCGGTTTCCAGCACCACCGCGTCCAGCGGCAAGTCGGCGATGACCTTGCGCAGGCGCAGCGCTTGCGGCCAGGTTGCGGCGCCCCCCAGGCCCAGTTTGAACCCCAGCTTGAGGTACTCGCGGGCTTCCTCGCGGCTGCCGGCGAAGGCGTGGATGATGCCGGCGCGCTTGAGCTTGAAGCGCTTGAGGGTGGCAATCACCGCGGCATGGCTGCGTCGTACGTGGAGCAGGGCCGGTAGCTGGAAGTCCGCGGCCAGTTGCAGTTGTGCTTCGAACAGTTGCTGCTGGCGCTGGCGATCCAGCTGCTCGAGAAAATAATCCAGGCCGATCTCGCCCACCGCGCACAGCTGCGGGTGGCCCGCCAGGCGGCTCAGCCAGTCGCCCAGCTCAATCAGGTCGGCTGGGCTGTGCTCGTCGAGATAAACCGGGTGCAGGCCGAAGGCGGCGTGCAGGTTGGCATCGCTCTGCACCAGCTCCCAGAGCCGCTGCCAATTGCGCTGATAAACCCCCAGCACCACCATCCGCCGCACGCCGAGGGCGCGGCTGGCAGCCAGCAGCGCCTGACGATCCGCGTCGAAATCCGGAAAATCCAGATGGGTGTGGCTGTCGATCAGTTCCACGTTCAAGCCTCGTGAATGCGCTGCTTGAAGGTCCGGGCGATGGCGTTCACGCCGGGTTGGTAATGGGCTTCTTCAATGGCGGCCAGGGCCAGTTGCAGGGCCTTGTCGGCGATCAGCTGGTGCTGCTGGGCCATGGCATTGACCGGCAGCGGCAAAAAGTCCAGAAGCTGGGTATCGCCGAAGGTGCCCAGGCGCAGCGGCCGCGACTTGAGCGGAAAGTCATGCAGCGCGTCGAACACCCCTTGCAGCAACACATAGGAGGTGGTCACCAGGGCATCCGGCAGATGGCCCAGGCGCTCCAGCAGCGCTACCATCAACTGGCGCCCGCAGTCACGGCTGAAGGCTTCGCCCTGTTCGATCAGCACCTGGCCGTCGAAACCTTCCAGCGCCTGTTTGAAGCCGGCGGCGCGTTCGCGGCTGATGCCCAGCTCGGGGCGGGCGCCGATCAGGGCGATCTGCCGCGGCTGGGGCTGTAGCAGGCTGCGGGTCAATTGCAGACTGGCTTGCTGGTCGTCGCTGATCACCGAGCAGAAAAACTCCGGCTCCATCACCCGATCGATGGCGATGATCGGCAGGCCCTGGGCCTGCAACAGGCGATAGGTGTCATCCTCCGGCGGCAGGCAACTGGCGACGAACAGCGCATCGCAGCGGCGCGCGCGGAACAGTTGCAGCAACTGCCGCTCGCTGTCCGGGGCATCGTCGGAGCTGGCGATCAGCAACTGGTAGCCACGGGCGCGGGCGCCTTGCTCGAGCAACTTGGCAATGCGCGCGTAACTGGGGTTTTCCAGGTCCGGCAGGATGAAACCCAGGGTCCGGGTCCGCCGGCTGCGTAGCCCGGCGGCTTGAGGGTTGGGCGTGAAGCCATGTTCCTCGACCACCGCCCGGACCCGTTCGACGGTCGCGTTGCTGATGCGTTGCTGTTCGGCCTTGCCGTTGATGACGTAGCTGGCGGTGGTGACGGACACACCGGCCAGTCTGGCGATATCGCTGAGTTTCAACCCGGGTTTTCCTTGTTTTCTGGAGCTTGCCCCGACATTTTCGCCAATCCTAACCGATATGGGCAGGCGACCAATGTCGGAACGTGCAACCGACAGGTAGGACTTCAAGGATGATTGATTATCGAGTAACGTGCCCGTCATTGTAGATTAAACGTTTCAGCACGCGTATTTTCTAGGAATATGAGCAAACGGAAACAGGGCCTTGCCAAGCCGACGGTCCCGTTTGTGGCATTAACGCCGCCTGACTGATTCACTCAAAACAATACCTAGCGCCCCAGCGCTAAATAGGAGAAAGCATGCTCGAGCTCACTATTGAGCAGATATCCATGGGCCAGTCGGCTGTGGATAAGTCCGCCGCACTGCACCTGCTCGCCGACAAACTGGTGGCCGACGGCCTGGTCGCCGAAGGTTACCTGGCTGGCCTGCAGGCCCGCGAAGCCCAGGGCTCGACCTTTCTCGGTCAAGGTATTGCCATTCCCCACGGCACCCCGGAAACCCGCGACCAGGTGTTCGCCACTGGCGTGCGCCTGCTGCAATTTCCCGAGGGCGTGGACTGGGGCGATGGCCAGATCGTCTATCTGGCGATCGGCATCGCCGCCAAATCCGACGAACACCTGCGCCTGCTGCAACTCTTGACCCGCGCCCTCGGCGAAACCGACCTGGGCCAGGCCCTGCGTCGCGCCAGCTCGCCCGAAGCCCTGCTGAAACTGCTGCAAGGCGCGCCGCAGGAGCTGGCGCTGGATGCGCAGATGATCGGCCTGGGCGTGGCCGCCGAAGATTTCGAAGAACTGGTATGGCGCGGCGCCCGCCTGCTTCGCCAGGCCGATTGCGTCAGCAACGGTTTTGCCGCGGTGCTGCAACAGGTCGAGGCACTGCCCCTGGGCGATGGCCTGTGGTGGCTGCACAGTGAGCAGACCGTCAAGCGCCCGGGCCTGGCCTTCGTCACCCCGGACAAACCAATTCGTTACCTCGGCCAGCCCCTGGCCGGGCTGTTCTGCCTGGCCAGCCTGGGCGAGGCCCACCAGGCCCTGCTTGAGCGCCTGTGCGCGCTGCTGATCGAAGGCCGTGGCCATGAACTGGGCCGGGCGACCAGCAGCCGTGCGGTGCTGGAAGTACTGGGCGGCGAACTGCCGGCCGACTGGCCGAGCGCGCGCATCGTGCTGGCCAACGCCCACGGTTTGCATGCGCGCCCGGCGAAGATCCTGGCGCAGTTGGCGAAAAGCTTCGAGGGCGAGATCCGCGTGCGCATCCTCGACACACCGGGCTCCGCCGTCTCGGTGAAGAGCCTGAGCAAGCTGCTGAGCCTCGGCGCCCGCCGTGGCCAGACCCTGGAGCTGATCGCCGAACCGAACATCGCCGCCGACGCCCTGCCAGCCTTGCTGGCGGCCATCGCCGAAGGGCTGGGGGAAGAAGTCGAGCCGGTGGCGCAAGCCAGCGCGCCCCAGGAAGTGCCGGAAGAAATCGAGGTGCCCATCAGCGCGCCGGCTTCCGGCAGCCTGGTCCAGGCCATCCCGGCGGCGCCCGGCATCGCCATCGGCCCGGCGCATATCCAGGTGATCCAGCCATTCGACTACCCGTTGCGCGGCGAATCCACCGCCAGCGAGCGCGAGCGTCTGCAACAGGCCCTGGCCGAGGTCCGTCATGACATCGACGGCCTGATCCAGCGCAGCAAGGCCAAGGCGATTCGCGAGATTTTCGTGACCCACCAGGAAATGCTCGACGACCCGGAACTGACCGACGAAGTCGACACCCGCCTCAAGCAGGGCGAAAGCGCCGCAGCGGCCTGGATGACGGTGATCGAAGCCGCCGCCCGGCAACAGGAAGCCTTGCACGATGCGCTGCTGGCCGAACGTGCCGCCGACCTGCGGGACATCGGCCGCCGGGTGCTGGCCCAGCTGTGCGGAGTGCAGACCCCGGTCGAGCCGGATGAACCCTACATCCTGGTGATGGATGAGGTTGGCCCGTCGGACGTGGCGCGCCTCGATCCGGCGCGGGTGGCCGGCATTCTTACCGCCCGTGGCGGTGCCACCGCCCACAGCGCGATCGTCGCCCGCGCCCTGGGGATTCCGGCGCTGGTCGGCGCCGGGGCTGGCGTGCTGCTGCTCAAGCCGGGCACGCCGCTGCTGCTCGATGGTCAGCGCGGTCGCCTGCATGTGGACGCCGATGCCGGCACCCTGCAACGGGCCACCGAAGAGCGCGATACCCGCGAGCAACGGCTCAAGGCCGCCGCCGAACAGCGCCATCAACTGGCGCACACCACCGATGGCCATCACGTCGAGGTCTTCGCCAATATCGGTGAAAGCGCGGGCGTGACCAGCGCCGTGGACAACGGCGCCGAAGGCATTGGCCTGCTGCGCACCGAGCTGATTTTCATGGCCCACCCACAAGCGCCGGACGAAGCCACCCAGGAAGCCGAATACCGCCGCGTGCTCGATGGCCTGGCCGGGCGGCCGCTGGTGGTGCGCACCCTGGATGTCGGCGGCGACAAACCGCTGCCGTACTGGCCGATCGCCAAGGAAGAAAACCCCTTCCTCGGCGTGCGCGGCATCCGCCTGACCCTGCAACGTCCGCAGATCATGGAAGCCCAGCTGCGCGCGCTGCTGCGCTCGGCGGACAACCGCCCGCTGCGGATCATGTTCCCCATGGTCGGCAGCGTCGACGAATGGCGCGCCGCCCGCGACATGACCGAGCGCCTGCGCCTGGAGATCCCGGTGGCCGACCTGCAACTGGGGATCATGATCGAAGTGCCGTCCGCCGCCTTGCTGGCGCCGGTGCTGGCCAAGGAAGTGGACTTCTTCAGCGTCGGCACCAACGACCTGACCCAATACACCCTGGCCATCGACCGTGGTCACCCGACCCTGTCGGCCCAGGCCGACGGCCTGCACCCGGCGGTGCTGCAACTGATCGACATCACCGTGCGCGCGGCCCATGCCCACGGCAAGTGGGTCGGTGTGTGCGGCGAGCTGGCGGCCGATCCGCTGGCGGTGCCGGTGCTGGTCGGCCTGGGTGTGGACGAACTGAGCGTCTCCGGACGCAGCATCGCCGAGGTCAAGGCACGCATTCGCGAACTCAGCCTGACCCAGGCGCAAACCCTTGCTGAACAGGCCCTGGCCGTCGGCAGCGCGAACGATGTGCGCGCCCTTGTGGAGGCCATGTAATGGCAAAGATTCTTACCCTGACCCTGAACCCGGCGCTGGACCTCACCGTCCAGCTGACGCGCCTGGAACCGGGGCAGGTCAACCGCAGCGAAGCCATGCACACTCACGCCGCCGGCAAGGGTGTGAACGTGGCCCAGGTGCTGGCCGACCTTGGCCATCAGCTGACCGTCAGCGGCTTTCTTGGTGCAGACAATCCCCAGGCCTTCGAGGCGTTGTTCGCCCGGCGCGGTTTTGTCGACGCCTTTATTCGCGTGCCCGGGGAAACCCGCAGCAACATCAAGCTGGCCGAACAGGATGGGCGCATCACCGATCTCAACGGCCCCGGCCCGGAGGTCGACGCGGCGGCGCAACAGGCGCTGCTCGAGCGCCTGGAACAGATCGCCCCGGGGCATGACGCGGTGGTGGTGGCCGGCAGCCTGCCGCGCGGCGTCAGCCCGCAATGGCTGCACGCCTTGCTGACCCGTCTCAAGGCACTGGGGTTGAAAGTGGCGCTGGACACCAGCGGCGAAGCCCTGCGCGCCGGCCTGGACGCCGGGCCCTGGCTGGTCAAGCCGAACACCGAGGAACTGGCCGAGGCCCTGGGCAGCCCGCTGCTGTCGCTGGCGACCCAGGCCGCAGCCGCCAGGCGCCTGCACGCCCAGGGCGTCGAGCATGTGGTGATTTCCCATGGCGCCGAAGGCGTGAACTGGTTCAGTGCCGCGCCGGCCCTGCAGGCGTTGCCGCCGAAGGTCAGCGTGGCCAGCACCGTCGGTGCCGGCGACTCGTTGCTGGCCGGCATGCTCCACGGCCTGCTCAGCGCCCACGCTTTTGAACAGACCCTGCGCACCGCCACGGCCATCGCCGCCATGGCCGTGACCCAGATTGGTTTCGGCATCACCGATGCCGCGCAGTTGGCACAGCTTGAACAGGGGGTGCGCGTTCATCCCCTCATAGAACAATAAGAGGGTTGGTCATGAAGTTAGCCATTGTTACCGCCTGCCCGAACGGCATGGTCACCAGTGTGCTGTGCGCCCGGTTGCTGGACGCCGCGGCCCAGCGCCAGGGCTGGAGCACCAGTGTCGAAGTGCATGACGAGGCGCACCCGGAACGGCAGTTGTCGGCCGCCACCCTCGAAGCGGCCGAGTGGGTGCTGGTGGTCAGCACCGGGCCTTTGGACATGTCGCGTTTCGTTGGCAAGCGGGTGTTCCAGAGCTCGCCCTCCGTGGCCCTGCAGGACGTCGACGGCGTGCTGCGCCGTGGCGCCGAGGAGGCCCAGGTGTATGTCGCGGCCGAAGCCGTGGCCGAGCCGGCGCCGGCCAGCAAGAACGCCCCCCGGCTGGTGGCGGTCACCGCCTGCCCGACCGGCGTGGCCCACACCTTTATGGCAGCCGAGGCCTTGCAGCAGACCGCCAAGCGCCTGGGTTATGAGCTGCAAGTGGAAACCCAGGGCTCGGTGGGCGCGCGCAACCCGTTGAGCGCCGAGGCCATCGCCGCGGCGGACGTGGTGCTGCTGGCCGCGGACATCGAAGTGCCCACCGAGCGCTTCGCCGGCAAGAAGATCTACCGCTGCGGCACCGGCATCGCCCTCAAACAATCGGAGGCGACCCTGAACAAGGCCCTGGCCGAAGGCCAGGTGGAATCGGCAGCGGCGGGCGCTGGCGCGGCGCCGGCCAAGCAAGAGAAAACCGGGGTCTACAAGCACCTGCTGACTGGTGTGTCGTTCATGCTGCCGATGGTGGTGGCGGGGGGCTTGATGATCGCCCTGTCCTTCGTCTTCGGCATCACCGCGTTCAAGGAGGAGGGGACCCTGGCCGCGGCGCTGATGCAAATCGGCGGCGACACCGCGTTCAAGCTGATGGTGCCGCTGCTGGCCGGTTACATCGCCTATTCCATCGCCGACCGCCCGGGCCTGGCGCCGGGGATGATCGGCGGCATGCTTGCCAGCACCCTGGGCGCGGGCTTTATCGGCGGGATCATTGCCGGTTTCATCGCCGGCTATGCGGCCAAGGCCATCAGTAAATACGCGCGCTTGCCCCAGAGCCTGGAGGCCTTGAAGCCGATCCTGATCATCCCGTTGCTGGCCAGCCTGTTCACCGGCCTGGTGATGATCTATGTGGTGGGCAAGCCGGTGGCGGGAATGCTCGCCGGCCTGACCCACTTCCTCGACAGCATGGGCACCACCAACGCGATCCTGCTGGGGGTGTTGCTCGGCGGCATGATGTGCGTCGACCTTGGCGGGCCGATCAACAAGGCGGCCTATGCCTTCTCCGTGGGGCTGCTGGCGTCGCAGAGTTATGCACCGATGGCGGCGACCATGGCCGCCGGCATGGTGCCGCCGATCGGCCTGGGTATCGCGACCTTTATCGCCCGGCGCAAGTTCGCCCAGAGCGAGCGGGAAGCCGGCAAGGCGGCCTTGGTGCTGGGGCTGTGCTTTATCTCGGAAGGGGCGATTCCGTTCGCCGCCAAGGACCCGTTGCGGGTGATCCCGGCGAGCATCGCCGGCGGCGCGCTGACCGGGGCGCTGTCGATGTATTTTGGCTGCAAGCTGATGGCGCCCCATGGTGGGTTGTTTGTGATGTTGATTCCGAATGCGATCAATCATGCGTTGTTGTATTTGCTGGCGATTGTGGCGGGGAGTTTGTTGACGGCGGTGGTGTATGCGCTGGTGAAGCGGCCGGAGGCGGCTGAGCTGGCGCTGGAGCCGGTCAAGGCTTGACGGCTGTTCTGCGTTGACTTCGATGGCGCCCGGGTGGCGCCATTGTTGTTTCTGGTGATTGCTGACTCTGTAGGAGCGAGGCTTGCCCGCGATGGCGCCCGCTCCGGCGCTGCATTTTTTGGACGGGGTACATATCCGTTTCTGCGGTAACGGCTGCTGGCGGTTTCGCCCTTACGGCGACTCACTTTTTTCAGACGCCGGAATGCCGGCCCAGCAAAAAGTAACCAAAAAACGCTTGCCCCTGCGTACGGCCTTCGCTGCGCTCAGGTTCCCTCGCTCCGGCGTCCATCAGGGGGCATCGACTCCGGTCGGCTTCGCTTCGACCTCCATACGATGTCCTCGACTGCGTCGAGGGGCGCTGCGCGCCATCCCCCTGATGAACACCTCCACTCGGCCTCCCGATGGGGCGGGTAGATCAAGATCAAAAGCTAAAGCCTGGCGCGACCTACCGGTCGGCGCTAACTCCTGTAGCCGCTGCCGAGCCCGCGAGGCTGCGATCGGCCGCGCAGCGGACGCAGGGTCTTGAAACCGCTGGAGGACCTTCGGTCCTATCGCAGCCTGCGGCAGCGGCTACAGGGATCGCGGTTATATCGGAGCCTTTTGTAGGTGCGAGCTTGCTCGCGATCAGGTCCCGCGGCTGACAGGTTTGTTGTGTAAGACGCTGTCTGAAAGTGAGGCGCTTCGCTTTCCTTTGTAAGGCTTTTCCGAGAAACTCCGGGCCGCTTGCGTCTGGTAACGGCGCTATCTAGCCTCGGGTTCGTCACTGACTTTTCGGTGATCGGGTCTAGCAGCCCGGGTCAAGACGCAAGTCGCACCATCAGCACTGCATTTTCCATTTGCAGTGTTCTGTTATGGCGACTGTGCGTGGGAGCGCCTTCGGGCGCGCCGGTTTCCTTGACCCGGTCTGCTAGCCCGCGTACAGCCGCCACCTTTCTATGCCGTCTAGCAGCGGTGGGTGGTGGCTTCATGTCGAGGAGCCACACCATGAAAAAACTCGTCCCCGATCCACCCGTTTCCCTGTCGTTCTCACGCCGCAATCCAGACCACGACCAGGCCAATGAGCAGGTCCGTCAGGCGCTGGCCAACCATCCGGTGGAAGGTTCGTTGCTCGCAGCCTTGAAACCCACCGCGGCGGGGCCTGCGGGTAACGACTCGCTCTTCACCGTCCGTCCTGGCATCAGCGCCGAAGAGGCGTTGCTTCACGTTTCGATCCTGCTCAAGGCAGCCGAAGATGTGTCCGATGAGATCACCGAGCGGGCCAGTGGCGTGGAGCGTGGCCTGATCTGGTCGCTGATCCATAACGTGGAGATGGCGCGAGGTGTGGTGGATGCGTTGCTCGACGGCAGCCGCCCGCCAACGCAAGCCTGAACCCTGAACCCTGAACCCTGAACCCTGAACCCTGAACCCTGAACCCTGTAGCCGCTGCCGAGCCCGCGAGGCTGCGATCGGCCTGGGCGGCATTCCGACGAAGCGGACGCAAAAGTCTTGAGACCGCAGGAGGACCTTCGGTCCTGTCGCAGCCTGCGGCAGCGGCTACAGGGCGTGCCGTCTTTGGGGCAGTGTCATACGGAGTTCATTGCCGCTGGCTAAAGTTGCCTTTTCACTTTGGGTCGGAGGGATCCACGATGAGCGATTTCACTCTCGGTCGGCGGCGTTTGATTCAGGTGGCGGGGGCGGGGTTGTTGCTGCCGGGGCTGGCGCCGGCGGTGATCGCGTCGCCCAAGGACCGGCCGAAGATGGTCGATGGCGTGCAGTCCGGGGACTTGCTTGGCGACCGGGCGATGGTCTGGAGCCGTACCGACCGGCCGGCGCGGATGGTGGTGGAGTGGGATACCCGCAGCCTGTTCAGCAACCCGCGCAAGTTTGTCTCGCCGCTGGCCGATGCCCGCACCGACTTCACCGCGCGGGTCGAGCTGGGCGGGCTGCCCACCGATCAGGCGATTTTTTATCGGGTGTATTTCGAGGACGCGCAGACCGGCGTGCGCAGCAAGCCCTGGTTCGGCCATTTGCGCAGCGTGCCGCAGACTCGCCGCGATATCCGTTTTGTGTGGAGCGGCGACACCGTCGGCCAGGGTTTTGGCATCAACCCGGACATTGGCGGCATGCGTATCTACGAGGCCATGCGCCGGCGCCTGCCGGACTTTTTTATCCACAGCGGCGACACCATTTACGCCGACGGCCCGGTGCCGGCGCAGCTGACCACCGAGAACGGCCGGGTATGGCGCAATATCACCACCGAGGCCAAAAGCAAGGTCGCCGAGACCCTCGACGAATACCGCGGCAACTACCGCTATAACCTGCTGGACGAGAACGTGCGGCGCTTCAACGCCGAGGTGCCGCAGATCTGGCAGTGGGACGACCATGAGGTGGTCAACAACTGGTCGCCGAGCAAGGTGCTGGATGAGCGCTACACCAGCAAAGATATCCACACCCTGGTGGGGCGCGCGCGGCAGGCCTGGCTGGAATACGCTCCGATGCGCTTGCAGAGCGCCGACCAGGGCGGGCGCATCTATCGCAAGTTGAGCTACGGGCCGCTGCTGGATGTGTTCGTGCTGGACATGCGCAGTTATCGCGGCGGCAACGACGACAACCTTGGCGCGGCCAAGCCGTTTCTTGGCCGCGAACAGCTGGACTGGCTCAAGCAGGGGCTCAAGCACTCCAAGGCGCAGTGGAAGGTGGTGGCGGCCGACATGCCCATCGGCCTTGGCGTGCCGGACGGCGAGGTCAGCCCCGGCGTGCCGCGCTGGGAGGCGATCGCCAACGGCGACCCGGGCCCGGCCCAGGGCCGCGAGTTGGAGATCGCCGAGTTGCTGGCGTTCCTGCGCAAGCACAAGGTGCGCAACCATGTGTGGCTGACGGCGGATGTGCACTACTGCGCGGCGCACCATTACCACCCGGACCGCGCGGCGTTCCAGGATTTCGAACCGTTCTGGGAATTCGTCGCCGGGCCTTTGAATGCCGGCAGTTTCGGGCCCAACGCGCTGGACCAGACCTTCGGCCCGGAGGTGGTGTTCCAGAAGGCGCCGCCGGCGCAGAACACCTCGCCGTTCGCCGGGTTCCAGTTCTTCGGCGAGGTGCAGATCGAAGGGCAGAGCGGGGAGTTGAAGGTGACGCTGCGGGACTTGGACGGGGTGGCGGTGTTCGAGCGCAAGTTGCAGCCGGTGTAGTCATGTAGGAGCGAGGCTTGCCCGCGATGGCGGTATCAAGGCCGCTACCGGCCTTTGGCCTATCGCGAGCAAGCTTCGCTCCTACAGAAGCGTGGAGTGGGTCAGTAGACGTCGCGGCGATAGCGGCCTTGCTCGATCAGCCGTTCGACGACCTCGGCGCCCAGCACTTCGTTGAGCATCTGGTCCACGCCCGAGGCCATGCCTTGCAGGCTGCCGCAGATGTAGATCGCGGCGCCGTCGGCCAGCCATTGCTTGAGGCGTTCGGCCTGTTGGCGCAGGCGATCCTGGACGTAGATTTTCTCGACCTGGTCGCGGGAGAACGCCAGGTCCAGGCGGCGCAGGTCGCCGGCGGTCAGCCATTCCTGCAGCTCGTCCTTGCAGTAGAAGTCATGCTCGGCGTTGCGCTCGCCGAAGATCAGCCAGTTGTCTTGCTGGCCGTCGGCGATGCGCGCCTTGAGCAGGCTGCGCAAGCCGGCCAGGCCCGTGCCGTTGCCCAGCAGGATCAGCGGGCAAGGCTCGGCCGGCAGATGGAAGCCGCTGTTGCGCCGCACCCGCAGGCTGATGACCGAACCGACCGGCGCATGCTCGGTGAGCCAGCCGGAGCCGATGCCCAGGCTGCCGTCGGGGTGACGTTCCTGGCGCACCAGCAACTCCAGCTGGCCATCGCTGGCAATCGAGGCGATGGAGTATTCGCGCATGGCCAGCGGCACCAGGGCATCCACCAGCGCCTGGGCATGCAGGCCCACCAGATGGGCACGGTTTTCCGGGAGCTGGCGGCTGGCCAGGGCCTGGGTCAGGGTTTCCGTCAGGCCGTCGAGCTGTACCGTGGCGCTGCCGTCCAGGCCGAGGCCGTCGAGGAAGAACTCGATGGCCCATGCGCAATTGCGCGGCAGCACTTCTACCAGGTCGCCGGCCAGCCAGCTGTTTGGCTGCGGTGGGGTGAGGCCCAGCAGGTAGACGCCCGAACCGCTGCTGTCCGGGTTTAACAGCTCGCGTTGGTTCAGGGTCCAGTTGTCGTAGGCGGGCGCCTGCCACAGGTCCACCGGCGCCTGGCCGATCAACTGGCCCAGTTGCTGCTGCCAGTGGCGCAAGGCGTAGCTGTCGCCGCTGTCGACTTCCACCGGGGCGAACAGGGTGTTGCCGCCATGTTCGGCCAGCCAGCCATGCAGGCGCTTGGCAAAACCGCAGAAGTGCGGGTATTGCCGGTCGCCCAGGCCCAGTACGGCGTACTTGAGGTTGTCCAGGGACAGGGCGCGGCCCAATACCTTGCGCTCGAAGCCCCGGGCGCTGTCCGGCGCTTCGCCGTCGCCGAAGGTGCTGACCACGAACAATGCGTTCTGGGTATTGAGCAGGTCCTGCTCGCTGACGCTGGCCAGCGGCTGGACCTTGGTCGGTACGCCGGCGGCCTGCAATTGCCCGGCGGTCTGCCAGGCCAGTTGTTCGGCGAAACCGCTCTGGCTGGCGAAGCCGATCAGCCAGGCCGAGGCATCGCCGGTGTCGGTGCTCAGGCCCTGGCGCGCGTCCTTGATCTGGCGTTTCTTGCGCCGGCGATCCAGGTACAGCAGCCAGCCGGTGATAAAGAACAGCGGCATGGTCAGCGAAGCAATGGTCACCAGAATCCGCCCGACAATGCCGAAGTAGCTGCCCACGTGCAGGGCATAAATGCTGGTCAGCAACTGTGCCTTGAGGCTCTTGTCGCTATAGCGGTCATGGCGGCTGACTACGCCGCTGTTGGGGTCGATGGTGATCTGGTTCAGCGCCCGGTCATGGGGCGAATTCTTCAGCAGGTAGAACACGGTCGCCGGCTGGCCGGCCACCGCCGGCATGCGGATGTTGTAGGAGCTCAGGTCCTTGCCAGCGGTGCTGTAGATGCCCAGCCACATGGCGTTGTAGTCGGCGGTCGGCGCCGGGCCCTGGGGCGGCGCGCCTCGGCCGCCCTTCATGCGTTGGCTCTGTGGCGAGTCGGCCAGCAGCTTGTTCAGGCCCTTGTTGTACCACTCGTAGGACCAGGACAAGCCAGTCAGCGCCGCCAGTAGATAGAACAGCAGGCACCAGGTCCCGGCCACGGCGTGCAGGTCCCAGTTGAAGCCGCGGCCTTTTTTCGCCCAGTCCAGGGTCAGCCAGGCACGCCAGCTCGCCACCTGGCGCGGCCAGCGCAGGTAGAGGCCGGACAGGCAGAAGAAAATCAGGATCAGGGTGCAGGCGCCGGTGATCTGCCGGCCGCTGTCGCCCATGGCCAGGAAACGGTGCAGTTGCAGCATCAGGCCGAAGAAGTCCTGGCCCAGGGCGGCGCCCATGAATTCGCCGGTGTAGGGGTCGAAATAACGCATTTCGCCACGGCGCTGGCCCGGTGGCGGGGTGAACCAGACGCGGGCGGCGTTGCCGCTGTCGGCTTCCACGGTGAGCATCGACACGGTCTTGCCCGAGGCCGCCTGGATTTTTTCCACCAGCTCGGCGGGCGGCAGGACCCCGGCCGGCTGCTTTTCCACCTGCAGTGTGGAGGGGTTGAGGGCACGCAGGATTTCATCCTGGAACGACACGGTCGCTCCGGTAATGCCCATCAAGGCCAGGACCAGGCCGGCGCTGATGCCGAAAAACCAGTGCAACTGGAACAGGGTTTTCTTCAACACATCGACCGCCTCGTTGGTTCTTAAGTCTGTGCCACGGCGCGCATTATGCCGTGAGTTGTCGAGAAACATTCTTTCTTACGCACAAAAGCCCCACTTGCCGAAACAGGTGGGGCTCATGCGTTTGTAGCCGCTGCCGAAGGCTGCGATAGGACCGCAGGTCCTCCAGCGATCTTGAGATCCTGCGCCTCCTGCGGCAGTGGCTACAGGTCCACCGTGTAGCCGCTGCCGAGCCCTGGCGAGGCTGCGATCGGCTTGGGCGGCATTCCGACGCAGCAGTCGCCAAACCCGACGCCCGTACAGGTCAGGCATACCGCAGCGCCAGCTTTGCGGGGCTGCGCCCCGATCGCAGCCTGCGGCAGCGGCTACAGGTGAAACCCGCCGCGTTCCACCTCGTCAGAAGTGGAAGTTGGTGGTGAACAAGGCGGTACGGCCGGCTGCCTGGTTGGCAAAGTGCGCCGAGTAGGCTTTGTCGTAGTAGGTCTTGTCGGTCAGGTTCTGCACGTTCAGCTGCAGGTCGACGTTCTTGCTCAGCTTGTAGCTGGCCATGGCGTCGTAGCGGGTGTAGGACGGCACATACACGGTGTTGCCGGCATCGCCATACACTTCATCGACATAGAACGCACCGCCACCGACGGTCAGCTTCGGTAGCACTTCATAAGTGGTCCACAGGCTGAAGCTGTTTTTCGGTGTGTTCGGCATTTCATTGCCTTTGTTCGAACCGGCGCTGACGACCCCGTTACGCCCGTTGAGGCCGGCGTCCACCAGCTCGCTTTTCAGGTAGCTGTAGCCGGCGAAGACTTGCCACTTGTCGGTGATCTTGCCGCTGGCCGACAGCTCCAGGCCGTCGACGCGGGACTCACCGGCGTTCTGGTAGGTCAGGGCATCGACCAGGATGCGGGTGTTTTTCTTCTCGGTACGGAACACCGCGGCGGTCAGGGACAGGCGATCGTTGAACACGTCCCACTTGGTGCCCAGCTCGTAGTTGACGGTTTCTTCCGGTTGCAGATCGCTGACGCTGGCGCCGGCGGACAGCGGGTTGCCGTCCGCGCCTTCACCCACCAGGCCGCCCGCTGGCGAGGCCGAGGTGGCGTAGGAGGCATAAACGCTGCCGTTGTCCGTCGGTTTCCACACCAGGCCGGCCTGCCAGTTCCAGAACTGGCTGTCGTCCTTGATCTTGGTGCGCCCAGTGGCGGTGTCGGTATTGGCCACGGTGTCGAAAGTGTCGTAGCGCAGGCCGACGTTGAGCAGCCATTGCGGATCGAGCTCGATGGTGTCGAACACATAGGCCGCGCGGCTGGTGGCTTTGGTGTTGGTGCCGTAGTAGTTGCGGCTGATCGCGCCGGTCCAGGCATCGTCCGGGTTCGGGTTGCTCAGCGAGGTGCAGCTGGGGATGCTGCCCGGGTTACAGACCTTGGCGGTGTTGCCGGCGATGTTGTAGCTGCTGACGCGAGTCTCTTCGCCAGTGAACTCAAGGCCGGTGGAGTAGGTGTGCTTGAAGCCCAGGGCCTGGAATTCGCCGAACAGGTCGGTCTGGTTGGTGGTGGTTTCGGTGGTGGACACCCGCGAGTTGGCGCGACGCCACACGGTGCCGTACTTGTTGACGTTGAACTTGCTGTCGTCCGGCTGGGTGAGGATGTAGTCCTGGCCGGTGTTGCCATGACGCAGGGTGTTTTTCAGCGTCATGTTGTCGTTCAGGTCGTGCTCGATGGAGACGGTGCTGATGTCCGCGCGGGTCTTGCGGAAGTCCCGATCCTTCAAGCCATAGAAGTTGTCGCTGTCGCCGCCGTCGGTGGGTTTGTCGTGCTTGTGGGCGGTGGCGCTGGCCGAGCTGTAGCCGTAGGGAATGCCCGAATCCGGCAGGTCGTCGCTTTCCATGTGGTAGTAGCTGAAGTTGACGCGGGTCGGGGTGCCCAGGCCGAAGGTCAGGGACGGTGCCACGCCCCAGCGGTCGTAGTTGACGGCGTCGCGACCGGCCACGTTCTGCTCGTGGCTCATCAGGTTCAGGCGGAAGGCGGCGCTGTCGAGGAACTGGCGGTTGACGTCCAGCACATAACGGCGGGTCTGGTCGGAGCCATAGGTGAAGCCGCCGTTGAGGAAGTCTTGCTGCTTGGGCGTCTTGCTCACCAGGTTGAGGCTGCCGCCGGCCGAGCCGCGACCGCCGAAGGAGGAGTTGGGCCCCTTGCTGACTTCGATCGATTCGATGTCGAAGATCTCGCGGCTCTGGCCGCCGGTATCGCGCACGCCATCGAGGTAGGTGTCGCCCTGGGCATCGAAGCCACGGATGAACGGACGGTCGCCTTGCGGGTTGCCGCCTTCGCCGGCGCCGAAGGTAATGCCCGGCACGGTGCGCAGCGCATCCTGCAGCGAGGTGGCGGCGGTGTCCTTGAGCACTTGTTGAGGCACCACGGTGACCGAGCGCGGCGTGTTGACCAGCGGCGCGGTGTACTTCTGCGACGAGGCTTTTTCGACCTGGTAGGACGTCTGGTCCTGGGCTTCGCCGGTGATGCTGGTGGCGTCCAGGGAAATGGCATTGCCGGCGGCTTTCTTCTCGGTGTTTTCCGCGGCAAAAGCCATATGGGCTGCGGAGCCGGCGGTGATTGCCACGCCAATCGCAGACGCCAGCAGGCGTGGTGAACCGAGCGGTAATTGTGGTGGTTGGCGCGACATGGTGATTCCCCTCCCCAAGGATTTGAGGCGGCGGAATATAAGGCGAACAAGTCTATGTATCAATTGCGAAATATTGCTATTCGCACGGAATTTACATTCTTTACAATTTCGCTTTACGGTTTTTACGCTTTCATTCGTCTGCGCATTTTACATTTGCAATAAGAATCAATATCATTTGCACCCCCTTTGCTTTCAGGTATTGCCTCATGCTCCTGCATATTCCCGGCCTGTTCTCCCGTGAAGAAGTGCTGCGTATCCGTGAGGCCCTGGAGCAGGCGGACTGGGCCGACGGCAAGATCACCGCCGGTTACCAGTCGGCCAAGGCCAAGCACAACCTGCAACTGCCCGAAGGCCACCCGCTGGCCCAGGAGATTGGCGCGGCGATGCTCGAGCGCCTGTGGCAGCACCCGCGCTTCATGTCGGCGGCGCTGCCGCACAAGGTTTTCCCGCCGCTGCTCAACTGCTACACCGCCGGTGGCAGTTTCGACTTTCATATCGACAACGCCGTGCGCCAGCCCAAGGGCAGCGTCGAGCGGGTGCGGACCGACCTGTCGTCGACCCTGTTTTTCAGCGACCCGGAGGACTACGACGGCGGCGAGCTGGAAATCCAGGACACCTTCGGCACCCAGCGGGTGAAGCTGCCGGCCGGCGACATGGTGCTGTACCCGGGCACCAGCCTGCACAAAGTCAACGCGGTCACCCGCGGCACCCGTTACGCGTCGTTCTTCTGGACCCAGAGCCTGGTGCGCGAAGACAGCCAGCGCGCCCTGCTGTTCGAGATGGACGAGGCGATCCAGCAACTGACCCGCGACATGCCGGAGCATCCGTCGTTGATCCGCCTGACCGGCACCTACCACAACCTATTGCGTCGCTGGGTCGAGGTGTAAGCCGTGAGTTTCCAGTTACGCCGCGAGGAAGTCCTCGACGGCGAGCAACTGCGCGCCATGCTCGAACAGAGCCCGGCCCGGGCCGCCCAGGCGATCCTGCTGGCAGCCGGGGAGGGCGTGCCGGATGCCCAGGCGCTGCTCGGGCAGATCCTGCTCGACGGCCTGGGCATCGAGCGCGACCAGGCGCTGGCGCTGCGCTGGTTTGCGATCGCCGCCAAGGGCGGGCAGCTGATGGCGCGCAACATGCTGGGGCGTTGCCACGAGCATGGCTGGGGCTGCGAGGCCGATGCCCAGGCCGCCGCCGGGCATTATCGCCAGGCCGCCGAAGCCGGGCTGGACTGGGCGCTGTACAACTACGCCAACCTGCTGGCCACCGGTCGCGGGGTCGCTGAAAACCAGGCCCTGGCCTTGAGCTGCTACCAGCGGGCGGCCACTATGGGGCACGCCAAATCCATGAACCTGTTGGGCCGTTATCTGGAGGAGGGGCGTCACTGCCCCAGGGATGTCGCGGCGGCCTGTGACTGGTATCGCCGTTCCGCCGAAGGCGGGGATTTTCGTGGGCAGTTCAGCCATGCCGCGGTGCTCGCCGATGCCGGGCGTATCGACGAGGCGCTGGGTTGGCTAAACAAGGCCCTGGAAGGCGGCAACTTGAACTTCTTGCGGGTCGCCCGCGGCGCCTTGTTGCAGGCTGCCCATCCACAGATTCGTGGCCTGGCCCTGGCGTATCACCAGCGTGCGGCGCAGTTGGGGGATGAAACCGACCGCGAGGCATTAGCCCGGCTGTAGCTTCTGTAGGAGCGAGGCTTGCCCGCGAAGGCGGCATCAAGGCCACCACCGGCCTTCGGCCTATCGCGAGCAAGCTTCGCTCCTACGGAGGCATTTTTTCAGCGTTTATCGCGCAGGCATAAAAAAAAGCCCATGACTGGTCATGGGCTTTTTCGTTGCGGCGTATCGCTTACACGTAGAAGGATTTCAGGGGCGGGAAGCCGTTGAATTCCACGGCGCTGTAGCTGGTGGTGTAGGCACCGGTGGACAGCCAGTACAGGCGGTCGCCGATGGCCAGGTTCAGCGGCAGGCCGTACTTGTAGTTCTCGTACATGATGTCGGCGCTGTCGCAGGTCGGGCCGGCGATTACCACTTCTTCCGTCTCGCCTTTCTTCTCGGTCCAGATCGGGAACTTGATGGCTTCGTCCATGGTTTCGATCAGGCCGGAGAACTTGCCCACGTCGGTGTAGATCCAGCGTTCCACGGCGGTCCGGGATTTACGCGCCACCAGCACCACTTCGCTGACCAGGATGCCGGCGTTGGCGATCAGCGAACGGCCTGGCTCGAGGATGATTTCCGGCAGCTCGTCGCCGAAGTCTTCCTTGAGGAAGCGAATGATTTCCTCGGCGTAGGTTTCCAGGCTGTTGGTGCGGGTGATGTAGTTGGCCGGGAAGCCGCCACCCATGTTGATCAGCTTGAGGTGGATGCCGTCTTCTTCCTTCAGGCGTTCGAAGATCACCTTGACCTTGGCGATCGCCGCATCCCAGACGCTAATGTCGCGCTGTTGCGAACCCACGTGGAACGACACGCCGTAAGGCACCAGGCCCAGGTCGCGAGCCAGAATCAGCAAGTCCATGGCCATGTCGGTCTGGCAGCCGAACTTGCGCGACAGCGGCCAGTCAGCGGTGGTCGAGCCTTCGGTGAGGATGCGCACATAGACTTTCGAGCCCGGCGCGGCCTTGGCGATGTTGCGCAGGTCGGCTTCGGAGTCGGTGGCATACAGACGCACGCCCTTCTCGTAGAAGTAGCGGATGTCCTTGGATTTCTTGATGGTGTTGCCGTAGCTGATCTGGTCCGGGCTGACGCCGCGGCCCAGCACCTTGTCCAGCTCGTAGATCGAGGCGATGTCGAAGTTCGAACCTTTTTCCCGCAGCAGGTCGATGATTTCGACGGCCGGGTTGGCCTTTACCGCGTAGTAGACCTTGGCGAACTCGAAACCGGCACGCAGGTCATCGTAGGCCTGGGCGATCATCTGGGTGTCGATGACCACGAACGGGGTTTCTTGCTTGTCGGCGAACGCCTTCATTTTCTGAAAGGTTTCGCGCGCGAAATAGTCTTCGACCTGAATCGACATACCTGGGAGCTCCTAATGGCAAACGGGTAAAAACAATGGGTGCAAATGAACGTCCTCCGTATCCCCACTTTGGTTCGCCTACTTCCCAAGGCATTGCCGCCGAAAGCAAAAAGGCCACCCAGATCGTTTGAGAGCTACTGCGTGCTGTGCGCCTTCGGCGCTACGCGAGCAATACTGTGTTGGGAAGAGGCTCGGAATGCTCATTTACAACCAGTAAATTCCGCTTCCTCGCCTCTTCCCGCCTTGTCTTGCCTGCGCTCGCTACGCTCTCAAACGATCTGCAAAAGGTTTCCCTATGGCCTTGCTGTCTCGTCGTCAGTACTTGAGCCGGATGGATCGTTTCCAGCATGGACGTTCGGCGCGAACTTTAGGGCGTGAGGGGCCTGAGATCAACAAAAAATGTCGCGTTTTTGCACGCGTTCGTCGCGTGGTCCGAGCCAGTCATTTATGTAACCGACCCAGATGACAGGCTGATGTTCCCCAGGGTGGGGAATCCGTGGCGTGAGGGGCCCAGTGCGGGCTGGTGTCGCGAGGCACTGTAGCCGCTGCCGAGGCACGAGGCTGCGATCGACTGCGAAGCAGGCGCAGACCCGGCACCTCGGTATATCAGGGCACCGAGGGC
The DNA here is from genome assembly GCF_059421865.1 of Pseudomonas sp. GW821-FHT02B10. Lineage (NCBI taxonomy): Bacteria > Pseudomonadati > Pseudomonadota > Gammaproteobacteria > Pseudomonadales > Pseudomonadaceae > Pseudomonas > Pseudomonas sp. GW821-FHT02B10. Next base: position 144,849 of record NZ_JBWKVU010000001.1, read on the forward strand.
AGGGCGGCACGGCCGCTTTGCGGCCGATCGCAGCCTCATTCTTCGGCAGCGGCTACAAGATCCGGCCGATGCGGCAGGTCAGGCCAGTGCAGTCTCGGCCGGCGAGACGATGTTGGTCTTCATGCCGCGCGAGCGCCCGGAGCTGAGGTAGGCGGCAATCGATTCCTGGGTCACTTCGCCGAGGAACACCCGCTCGGCATCCAGCACCGGCAGCCACGAACGGTTGAATTCGTACATCCGCGACAGCAGGATCCGCAGGTGTTCGTCGTAGGCCGCGGTGGCGTTGAATTCGCGCAGGTACTGGGCGCAGGTGCCGGCCTGGCGGTGCAGGTCGCGGCGGCGCACATACCCCAGGGCCTTGTTGTCGGCGCAGGTCACCACCAGGTAGCGGCGGTCGTGTTCGTCCATCAGTTCCAGGGCGTCGGCCACCGGGGTGTCCGGGCTCACCGACGGCGCGTTGTCGGCGGCGTCCTCGGCCTTCACCAGCAGCAGGCGCTTGAGGGTGCTGTCCTGGCCGACGAAGTTGCTGACGAACTCGTCCGCCGGATGGGCCAGCAGGGTGTCCGGATGGTCGATCTGCAATAGCTTGCCGGCGCGGAAGATGGCGATCTTGTCGCCGAGCTTGATGGCTTCATCGATGTCGTGGCTGACCATGATCACGGTCTTGTTCAGCGCCCGCTGCATTTCGAAGAACTCGTTCTGGATCATCTCGCGGTTGATCGGGTCGACCGCGCCGAAAGGTTCGTCCATCAACAGCAGCGGCGCATCGGCCGCCAGCGCGCGGATCACCCCGATCCGCTGTTGCTGGCCTCCCGACAGTTCCCGTGGGTAGCGATGCAGATATTGCTTGGGTTCGAGCTTGATCATGCTCATCAGCTCGCGGGCGCGGTCATGGCATTTCTGCTTGTCCCAACCCAGCAGCTTGGGCACCACCACAATGTTTTCCTCGATGGTCATGTTGGGGAACAGGCCGATCTGCTGGATCACGTAGCCGATGTTGCGGCGCAGGGTCACTTCGTCGAGGCCAGTGGTGTCTTCGCCATTGATCAGCACCTTGCCCGAGGTCGGCATGATCAGGCGGTTGATCATCTTCAGCGTGGTGCTCTTGCCGCAGCCCGATGGACCAAGGAACACACAGATTTCGCCTTCATTGACGGTCAGGCTTACGGAGTCAACGGCGGTGATGGTCTTGCCGTTGCTTTGGAAGGTCTTGGTCAGGTTTTGAAGTTCGATCATTTGAGCAGTCCTTTTGGAGTCAAGGAGCGTTGCAGCCATTGCAGAAGCAGGTCGGCGAAGATGGCCAGGAGGCTGACCAGCACCGCGCCGACGATCAGCATCGACATGTCGCTGCGGCTGATGGAAGCAAGAATGAGCACACCCAGGCCGCCGGCGCCGATGGTGGCGGCGATGGTCATGACACCGATGTTCATCACCACCGCGGTACGCACGCCGGCGAGGATCACTGGCACGGCGATCGGCAGCTCGACCATGCGCAGGCGCTGGCCGAAGGTCATGCCGATGCCGCGGGCGGCTTCGCGAATCCCCGGCTCGACGCCGGTCAGCGCCAGGTAGGTGTTACGCATGATCGGCAACAGGGAGTAGAGAAACACCGCGGTGATCGCCGGCAGCGGCCCCAGGCCCTGGCCGAACCTGGAGTAGAACGGCAGCAGCAGGCCGAACAGGGCAATCGACGGAATGGTCAGCAGCACGGTGGCGCTGGCTTGCAGCGGGCCGGCGAGGGTCGGGAAGCGGGTCATCAGGATGCCCAGGGGCACGCCGAAGAGGATCGCCAGGGTCACGGCGATGCCCACCAGGGTGATGTGCTGCCAGGTCAGCTGGATGACTTGCTGCCAGTCGAGATGGGAAAAGGCGTTGAGAAATTCCATGGCTCTTTCCTCCCTCAATTCAGTGGGTGCTGGCGCAGGAAATCTGCGGCAACGGCGGATGGGCTTTCATGGTCGACGTCGACCCGGGCGTTGAGCTGGCGCATGGTTTCGTCGTCGAACAGTTCGGCCAGCGGCTTGAGGTCGGCGGCCAGTTGCGGGTGGGCGTCGAGGTAGGCCTGGCGTACCACGGGGGCCGCGGTGTAGTCGGGGAAGTAATGCAGGTCGTCGTTGAGCAATTTCAGGTTGAAGGCATTGAGCCGGCCGTCGGTGGTGTACACCAGGCCGGCGAACACCTGGCCGTTGCGCAGGGCGGTGTAGACCAGCCCTGCGTCCATCTGCCGGATGTTCTTGCGGGTCAGGTCCATGCCGTACAGCTTGACCATGCCTTGCAGACCGTCAGAGCGGTTGGCGAACTCGGTGTCCAGGGCGATCAGGTGGTGGTCCTGGCGTTCGGCGTCGAGGACGTGTTTCAGGTCGCTGACGCTGTTGATCTGCGGGTATGCGTCCGCGACGTTTTTCGGCAGGGCCAGGGCGTAGGTATTGCTGAATTTCGACGGGGTCAGCCAGACCAGGCCTTTTTTCCCGTCGAGTTCCTTGACCCGGTCGTAGGACTGTTGGCTGTCGAGTTTTTCCGTCACGTGGTTGTAGGCCACCAGGGACACCCCGGTGTATTCCCAGAGCATGTCCAGCTGCCCGCTTTCGTGGGCGCTGCGTGCCAGGTTGCTGCCCAGGCCGCCGGTGACCCGGGTGTCGTAACCCTTGCTACGCAGGTACTGCGAGGTGATTTCCGCCAGCAGCGTCTGCTCGGTGAAGACCCGGGCGCCGATGCGGATCACCGGCTTTTGCGCGGCCTGGGCAATTCCCGCGCACAGCAGGACGCAGCCTATGATCAAAGCTATTTTTTTCATGTGAATTCCTTCGCGCAGGCTTAAGACGGGCGCAGGCCGCGTTCCAGCCAGAGGCGGCTGGCCAGTGTCACCAGGCCGTCGAGCAGCAGCGCCAGCAAGGCGGTGCAGGCCGCGCCGAGCAGCAGTTGCGGCTGATTGTTCAGGGCGATGCCGGGGAAGATCAGGCTGCCAAGGCTGTTGGCGCCGATCAGGAAGGCCAGCGGCGCGGTACCGACGTTGATCGCCAGGGCCACGCGCACGCCACCGATGATGATCGGCACGGCGTTGGGCAGCTCGACTTTCCACAGCACCTGGCGCGGCGTCATGCCGATGCCGACGGCGGCTTCCTTGAGGGAACCCTGGACGTTTTTCAGGCCTTCGTAGGTGTTGCGCACGATGGGCAGCAAGGAGGCGAGGAACAAGGCGAAGATGGCCGGCCCGCTGCCGATGCCGAGGATCCCCAGAGCGATGGCCAGGACGGCCAGGGGAGGGACGGTGTTACCGATGTTGAACACCTGCATGAAGCGCTCGGCACGCCCGACCATTTGCGGTCGGCTGAGGAAGATGCCGGCGGGTATCCCCACCACGAGGGCGGCGAATATTGAAGCGAGTACCAGGTATAGATGGGCTTGCAGGTAAAACAACAGATCGTCGCGGTAGTGTTCGATCGTACTGATGCCGATCCAGTGGACCAGCAGGGCCAGGAGAGCGATGACCGCCGCGCCTCCTATCAGCCCTTTGCCATAGCGAATAGCCACAGGCGGACTCCTTTTTCATGTCGGCGAGCATTCTTTCGTGTGGCAAGGCCATACCTGGCTGCCAAAAGAACGGTCGCGAGAAGCAGCTCGTCGATGCGCTGGAAACAGCGCGGGATCGAGCCATACGCATAGCCTCGTCAGGCTAACTTGCTGATTTTTCTACCCCTGACGAAAGCCCGTAACAGGGGAGTGGACGCCTCCACCTTTTAAAAGGTTCCATATTTGGCAGCGTTTGGCCACCCTCAATCCCATAACTCCGATATCTCTGATGCCTGGCTGCCCGTAGCCGCTGCCGAGCGCAGCGAGGCTGCGATCGGCGGCGCAGCCGTCGCAGAACCTGCCTCCTCGGCATACCTGACAGAGCAACATCGCAATGCCGCCCAGCCTGATCGCAGCCTCGCGCTGCTCGGCAGCGGCCACAGGGGCAAGGGTTGCAGGGGCGAGGGCCGAACGGTGGTCCGTGGAGCTTGCTTTGCGCTATACTCGCCGCCCTTTTTTTGAATCACCTGCCAGGCGATTTCCCATGACCAAACAGGCCGCCGAAGTCGCGAAACGCCGCACTTTCGCCATTATTTCCCACCCGGATGCGGGTAAAACCACCATCACCGAGAAGCTCTTGCTGATGGGCAAGGCGATTGCCGTTGCCGGTACGGTGAAGTCCCGCAAGTCCGACCGCCACGCCACCTCCGACTGGATGGAGATGGAGAAGCAGCGCGGTATTTCCATTACCACGTCGGTCATGCAGTTCCCTTATCGCGAACACATGATCAACCTGCTCGACACCCCGGGCCACGAAGACTTCTCGGAAGACACCTACCGCACCCTGACCGCGGTGGACTCGGCGCTGATGGTGCTCGACGGCGGTAAGGGCGTAGAGCCACGGACCATCGCCCTGATGGACGTCTGCCGTCTGCGCGACACGCCGATCGTCAGCTTCATCAACAAGCTCGACCGTGACATCCGCGACCCGATCGAACTGCTCGACGAAATCGAAGCGGTCCTGAAGATCAAGGCGGCGCCCATCACCTGGCCGATCGGTTGCTACCGCGACTTCAAGGGTGTGTACCACCTGGCGGGCGACTACATCATCGTCTACACCCCTGGCCACGGTCACGAGCGCACCGAAACCAAGATCATCGAGAAGCTCGATTCCGATGAAGCCCGCGCCCACCTGGGCGACGAGTACGAGCGCTTCATCGAGCAGCTGGAGCTGGTGCAGGGCGCCTGCCATGAGTTCGACCAGCAGGCGTTCATGGACGGCCAGCTGACCCCGGTGTTTTTCGGTACCGCCCTGGGCAACTTTGGTGTGGACCACGTGCTCGACGCCGTCGTCGACTGGGCGCCGCTGCCGCTGGCGCGCGTGGCCAACGAGCGTACCGTGGAGCCGCAGGAAGAGAAGTTCACAGGCTTCGTGTTCAAGATCCAGGCGAACATGGACCCCAAGCACCGCGACCGTATCGCCTTCATGCGCATCTGCTCGGGCAAGTACGAGAAAGGCATGAAGATGCGCCACGTGCGCACCGGCAAGGACGTGCGCATCGGCGATGCGCTGACCTTCTTCTCCTCCGAGCGTGAACAGCTCGAAGAAGCCTACGCCGGCGACATCATCGGCTTGCACAACCACGGCACCATCCAGATCGGCGACACCTTCACCGAAGGCGAAGCCCTGGGCTTCACCGGTATCCCGCACTTCGCCCCGGAACTGTTCCGCCGCGTGCGCCTGAAGGACCCGCTGAAATCCAAGCAACTGCGCCAGGGCCTGCAACAGCTGGCCGAAGAAGGCGCGACCCAGGTGTTCTTCCCCGAGCGCAGCAACGACATCATCCTCGGCGCCGTCGGTGTGCTGCAGTTCGATGTGGTCGCCAGCCGCCTGAAAGAGGAATACAAGGTCGAGTGCTCCTACGAGCCGATCACCGTGTGGTCCGCGCGCTGGATCGATTGCAGCGACAAGAAGAAACTCGAGGAATTCTCCAACAAGGCCGTGGAAAACCTGGCACTGGACGGTGGCGGTCACCTGACCTACCTGGCCCCGACCCGAGTCAACCTGGCGCTGATGGAAGAGCGCTGGCCCGACGTGAAATTCCGCGCGACCCGCGAGCATCACTAAGGTCTGAGCCAAGCCTCACAAAAAAGCCCCGCTGTGCAAACAGCGGGGCTTTTTTATATCCGTGGATAGGTGATGCACGCACACCTGTGGGGCATAACCCGAGGTTTTAGGGGCTAGTCGAAAGCGGTCTATCCAATGGCGGAATCGCTAGCTTCCTATCTGGAAAAGCGCCAGCTTCGGGGCTAGGTTTCAGGGGCAAGGTTTCATACGAAAGCGCGCCTTGCAGGTCAGGGTCTGTGGCCATCATTGATTCACCTACATAAAGGGACGGAATCAACATGAATGTCTTCCAACGGGGTGTGCTGTTGCTCAAGGTGCTGGTGCTGTTGTCGCTGGGCATATCCGCGGCCTGGGCCGGCGACCAGGCCGCACGGGTGCCGGGTTTCTGGGGGCCGGGGCATTTGCAGAACGGGGTGCAGATGATCGCCAAGTCGGAATCCGAGCCGGGCGACCAGGGGCAGGGTGGTAGCGAGGGCGATGACGATTCGACCACCGACGAGCCGGATCCCGACAGCGACGACGAGGCTAGCCAGGGCTGAGCCAGGCTGGCGGAAAAAGAAACCCCTCCTGCCGGACTGATGCGCAATCCGGCAGAAGGGGTTTGGTCAACACAGATGAGGCGCCGCGGGTCACCGCGGCGCCTTTTTTTGCCGGCTCAGCCGAGGAACTGTTCGGCGTAGTGGCAGGCCACCTGGCGGGTGTCGAGCAGGCGCAGGGCCGGCTCTTCGCTGCTGCAACGCTCGGTGGCGTATGGGCAGCGCTTGTGGAACGCACAGCCGGATGGCGGGTTCAGCGGGTTGGGCAATTCGCCGACGATCTTGATCTTCGGTTTGTCCGGGTCCGGGTGAATGGTCGGCGTGGCCGACAACAACGCCTGGGTGTAAGGGTGCAGCGGACGGGTGTAGATGTCCTCTTTCGGGCCCATTTCCACCGGCCGGCCGAGGTACATCACCATCACGTGGTCGGCGACGTGACGCACCACCGCCAGGTTGTGGGAGATGAACACATAGGCGGTGTTGAACTCCTGCTGCAGGTCCATGAACAGGTTCAGCACCTGGGCCTGGATCGACACGTCGAGGGCCGAGGTCGGTTCGTCCGCCACCAGCACTTTCGGTTGCAGCATCATCGCCCGCGCCAGGGCGATACGCTGGCGCTGGCCGCCGGAGAACATGTGCGGGTAGCGCTGATAATGCTCGGGGCGCAGGCCCACCTGCTTCATCATCGCCTGGACCTTTTCCCGTCGCTCGCTGGCCGACAGCCGGGTGTTGATCAGCAGCGGCTCGGCCAGTTGATCGCCGATCTTCTGCCGTGGGTTGAGCGAGGCGTAGGGGCTCTGGAACACCATCTGCACGTCTTTGCGCAGTTGCTTGCGCTGGGCCTTGTCGGCGCCGGCGACTTCCTGGCCGGCGATTTTCAAGGAGCCGGAAGACGGTTCTTCGATCAGGGTCAGGGCCCGGGCCAGGGTGGATTTGCCGCAGCCGGACTCGCCGACCACGGCAAGGGTCTTGCCGGCTTCCAGCTCGAACGACACGCCGTTGAGGGCGCGCACGGTGGCGTGGCCCTTGAACAGGCCGCGGGACACTTCGTAGTGACGGGTCAGGTTGCGGGCGGTAAGAACGACGGCCATTACGCCACCTCCTGATTCAGCGGGTAGAAGCAGCGGGCGAGGCTGGCGGCTTTCGGATCGAGGCCTGGACGCTGCTGGCGGCAGTTTTCCTGCACGTACGGGCAGCGCGGCGAGAGCAGGCAACCTTGCGGACGGTCGTAGCGACCGGGAACGATGCCCGGCAACGTCGACAGGCGCGCGGCGCCCATGCTGTGCTCGGGAATCGCTGCCAGCAGCGCTTCGGTGTAGGGATGGGCGGGGATGTCGAACAACTCCGGCACCTGGCCCACTTCCACCGCTTGCCCGGCGTACATCACGCACACGCGCTGGGCGGTCTCGGCGACCACCGCCAGGTCGTGGGTGATCAGCACCAGGCCCATGTTCTGCTCGCGTTGCAGGTTGAGCAGCAGCTCCATGATCTGCGCCTGGATGGTCACGTCCAGGGCGGTGGTCGGTTCGTCGGCGATCAGCAGCTTCGGCTCGCCGGCAATCGCCATGGCAATCGCCACGCGCTGGCTCATGCCGCCGGACAGTTGGTGCGGGTAGGCGTCCATGCGGCTGGCGGCGCCCGGGATCTCGACTTTTTCCAGCAGTTCGATGGCGCGCTTGCGGGCCGCCTTGCCGGACATCTTCAGGTGCAGGCGCAGCACTTCCTCGATCTGGAAGCCCACGGTGTAGCTCGGGTTCAGCGCGGTCATCGGGTCCTGGAACACCATGGCCAGGTCCTTGCCGACGATCTGCCGGCGTTGCCGGGCGCTGAGCTTGAGCATGTCCTTGCCGTCGAAGCTGAGGGCGTCGGCGGTGACGATGCCGGGATGCTCGATCAGCCCCATCAGCGCCATCATGGTCACGGACTTGCCGGAGCCGGATTCGCCGACGATGGCCAGGACTTCGCCCTTGTCCACGTTCAGGTCCAGGCCATCCACCACGGGAACGGCCTGGGCGTCGCCGAAGCGCACGTTGAGATTCTTGATTTCTAGCAGTGACATGGGAATCTCCTCAGGCGGCGTTCTTGAGTTTCGGGTCCAGCGCGTCGCGCAGGCCGTCGCCCATCAGGTTGATTGCCAGCACGCTGAGCAAAATGGTCAGGCCGGGCAGGCTCACCACCCACCAGGCGCGTTCGATGTAGTCGCGGGCCGAGGCCAGCATGGTGCCCCACTCAGGGGTGGGCGGCTGGACGCCAAGGCCGAGGAAGCCCAGGGCCGCGGCATCGAGAATCGCCGAGGAGAAGCTCAGGGTCGCCTGGACGATCAGCGGCGCCATGCAGTTGGGCAGCACGGTGATGAACATCAGGCGCGGCAGGCCGGCACCGGCCAGGCGCGCGGCGGTCACGTAGTCGCGGTTGAGCTCGCCCATCACCGCGGCGCGGGTCAGGCGCACGTAGGAGGGCAGGGACACCACGGCGATGGCGATCACGGTGTTGATCAGGCCTGGGCCGAGGATGGCGACGATCGCCACGGCCAGCAGCAGGGACGGCAGGGCCAGCATGATGTCCATCAGACGCATGATGGTCGGGCCGAGCAGGCGTGGGAAGAAGCCGGCGAACAGGCCCAGGAGGATGCCCGGGATCAGCGACATGACCACCGACGACAGGCCGATCAGCAGCGACAGGCGCGAACCGGTGATCAGGCGCGACAGCAGGTCGCGGCCCAGTTCGTCGGTGCCGAGGATGAACTGCCATTGGCCGCCTTCGAGCCAGACCGGCGGGGTCAGCAGGAAGTCGCGGTATTGCTCGCTCGGGTTATGCGGGGCGACCCAGGGTGCGAAGATCGCGCAGAAAATCACCAGCAGCATGAACAGCAGGCCGGCCACCGCGCCCTTGTTGCGCGAGAAGGCCTGCCAGAATTCCTTGTACGGCGACGGGTACAGCAGGCTTTGATCCACGGCCACGGCGGATACGGCTACTGAGGAGGTTGGAGTGCTCATGAGTATTGTCCTCAGCGCTGGTGGCGAATGCGTGGGTTGGCAAAGCCGTAGAGGATGTCCACCACGAAGTTGACCAGGATCACCAGGCAGGCGATCAACAGGATGCCGTTCTGCACCACGGGGTAGTCCCGGGCGCCGATGGCTTCGATCAGCCATTTGCCGATGCCGGGCCAGGAGAAGATGGTTTCGGTCAGGACCGCGCCGGCCAGCAGGGTGCCGACTTGCAGGCCGACCACGGTCAGCACCGGGATCAGCGCGTTGCGCAGGCCGTGCACGAACACCACGCGCGCCGGCGACAGACCCTTGGCCTTGGCGGTGCGGATGTAGTCTTCGCGCAGCACTTCGAGCATCGAGGAACGGGTCATCCGCGCGATCACCGCCAGCGGAATGGTGCCGAGCACGATGGCCGGCAGGATCAGGTGGTGCAGGGCGTCGAAGAAGGCGCCGGTGTCATCGGCCAGCAGGGTGTCGATGAGCATGAAGCCGGTTTTCGGCTCGATGTCGTAGAGCAGGTCGAGCCGCCCGGAAACCGGGGTCCAGCCCAGGCTTACGGAGAAGAACATGATCAGGATCAGGCCCCACCAGAAGATCGGCATCGAATAGCCGGCGAGGGAGATGCCCATCACCCCGTGGTCGAACAGGGATCCTCGTTTCAGCGCGGCGATCACCCCGGCCAGCAGGCCGATCACGGCAGCGAACAGCATCGCGGCCGAGGCCAGTTCCAGGGTTGCCGGGAACAGGGAGCTGAACTCGCTCCACACACTCTCGCGAGTCCGCAGAGATTCACCCAGGTCGCCCTGGGCGAGTTTGCCGATGTAGTCCAGGTACTGGGCATACAGCGGTTTGTTCAGACCAAGGCGTTCCATTGCCTGGGCATGCATCTCAGGGTCGACCCGGCGCTCGCCCATCATGACTTCCACGGGATCGCCGGGAATCATGCGAATCAATGCGAACGTCAGCAAGGTGATGCCGAAGAATGTGGGAATCAACAACCCCACACGGCGGGCAATAAAACTAAACATCTTCTGGTGTACCTCATCAGCCGGTTAGGCGTGTCCGGCATCCCTGGGGTCAGGGATGCCGGGCGTTTCTTATCTACTTCACCTGGGTGGTAGCGAAGTTGTTGGTGGTCAGGGGGCTCTGGTGGTAGCCCTCGACGTTCTTGCGCATTGCCGTGAACATTTTCGGATAGGCCATGGGGATCCAGGGTTGTTCCTTGTCGAAAATGTCCTGGGCCTGTTCATAGAGTGCGGTCCGTTTGGCCGGCTCGGATTCGGCGCGGGCCTGATCGATCAGGCTCTGGAACGCTTTATTGCACCAGCGAGCGTAGTTTTCGCCGTTTTTGGCGGCCTCGCAACTGAGGTTGGGGGTCAGGAAGTTGTCCGGGTCCCCGTTATCCCCCGCCCAGCCGGCGGAAACCATGTCGTGCTCGCCGTTCTTGGCGCGCTTGAGCATCTCGCCCCATTCCATGACGCGGATATCGATCTTGAGGCCGATCTTCGCCAGGTCGGACTGCATCATCTGTGCGCCGAGCAGCGGGTTGGGGTTGGTCGGGCCACCGCCGTTGCGGGTGAACAGGGTGAAGACCGTGCCTTCCGGCACGCCGGCTTCCTTGATCAGGGCGCGGGCCTTGTCCAGGTCGCGGGCCGGGTTGCCCAGGCTGGTGTTGAAGCCCAGCAGGGTCGGCGGGTAGGGGCCGGTACCGACCACCGCGTTGCCCTTGCCGTACAGGCTATTGACGTAGGCTTCCTTGTCGAAGGCGATGTTGATGGCCTGACGGACACGCGGGTCGCTCATGTACTTCTTGGTGGTGTTCAGGGCCACGTAGCCCACGGTCATGGCGGCCAGGTCGTCGACCTTCAGGTTGGTGTCGGCCTTGATGCTCGGGATGTCGTCCGGCTTCGGATACAGGGCGACCTGGCACTCATTGGCCTTGAGCTTCTGCAGGCGCACGTTGTTATCAGTGGTGATCGCCAGGATCAGTGCGTCGGCCGGTGGCTTGCCACGGAAGTAGTCCGGGTTGGCCTTGAACCGCACCTGGGCATCCTTGGCGTAGCGCTGGAAGATGAACGGGCCGGTGCCGATCGGCTTGCTGTTGAGGTCGCCGGGCTTGCCGGCCTTGAGCAGCTGGTCGGCGTATTCGGCCGGGAAGATCGAGGCGAAGGCCATGGCCACGTCGGCCAGGAACGGTGCTTCGCGCCGGGTCAGGGTGAAGACCACGGTGTGATCGTCGGTTTTCTCGACGCTTTTGAGCAGTTCCTTGAAGCCCATGCTCTCGAAATAGGGGAAGCCCACGCTGGACTTGTCATGCCACGGGTGTTTCGGGTCCAGCTGACGCTGGAAGCTCCAGAGCACGTCGTCGGCGTTCATCTCGCGAGTCGGCTTGAAGTAATCGGTGCTGTGGAACTTGACGCCTTTGCGCAGGTGGAAGGTGTAGGTCAGGCCGTCCGGGCTGATCTCCCAGGACTCGGCCAGGGCCGGCTCGATGTCCGTGGTGCCGGGCTTGAAGTCCACCAGGCGGTTGAAGATGGTTTCCGCCACCGCGTCGGCAGTGACTGCAGTCGTGTACTGGACCATATCGAAGCCTTCCGGGCTGGCTTCGGTACAGACCACCAAGGGCTTGGCCGAGACGCCTGCGACGACGCTCAGCAGTGCGGCGGCGATGGCCGCTTTCAGGGGAAGCATTTTCATCTAGAACCCTCTGCAATCGGTTGAACCAGAGTAGCTGGAATGGCGAATTCGTCATGAATTCGCCAACCAGCCGATGTGTTTTTAGAGAATCTTGAACGGGATGGTGGTAACCAGGCGGAACTCGTTGATGTTGCCGTCGGCCTGGTTTTCGCTGGCCCGGTGCGTGGTGTAGGTCGCACGAATGGCGGTGGCCTTGAGCGGACCACTCTGAACTGCATAAGACGCGCCAATACCGTATTCGTAGTGGGTTTCGCCATCCATCAGGCTCAGGTCGCCGCGTTGGGCGCCTGGGTCGGTGTAAGCGGTGCCGCGGTAGTGGGTACCGTCGATGCCCCAGCCGCGTGCCGAGTAGATGTTGAACTTCAGGCCTGGCACGCCGTATTCGGCCATGTTCAGACCGTAGGCGATCTGGAAGGACTTCTCGTTCGGGCCGTTGAAGTCCGAGAGCAGGGAGTTGGCCAGGTAGATACCGTTGGTTTCATGCAGGTAGTCGAAGTACTCGTTACCGTTCACTTGCTGGTAGGAGAAGGTCAGGCTGTGGGCCTGGTGAGCCAGGCCGAGCGACAGCGAGTAGGTGTCGTTGTCGATCTCGCCCATCAACTTCTTACCTTCGTCGACGGTCTTGTAGTAGTTCAGGCCGGTGGTCAGGCTCAGTACCTGGCTGTCACCCAGCTCGTGGGTGGCGCCGAAGTAGTACTGGTTCCAGAAGTCTTTGACGTTGGCGCCATACAGGCTGGTTTTCAGGCTCTTGAACGGCTGGTAGTTCACACCTGCGGTGTAGACCTTGTCGGTTTCCACGCCGGTGGCGGAGTACTCGGTGCGGAATTTCGACAGGCTCTGTTCGGTACGCGGCGAAACGCGATCGAAACCGGCCAGATCGAACGACAGGTTGTTGAACTCTTCGCTGTGCAGGCTCACACCTTCGAAACTTGAAGGCAGGGCACGGTTGCCGATGACGTCGACGATCGGCGTGCTGAAGTTCTGGCGACCGGCGGTCAGGGTGGTGTTGGAGACGCGGAACTTGACGTTGGCCAGGCCCAGTTTGCTCCACTGGCCGACAGCGTCGCCGTCGGAGTGGGTCAGGGTACGGTTGTTCTTGCCGGCGATGTCCTTGCGGTCACGATCCAGCGCGATGGCGTTGTAGGCGGCCACCTCGGTGCTGACCCCGACAGTACCTTCGGTGAAGCCCGAGCTGTAGTTGAGGATGGTGCCCTGGACCCAGTTGATCCGGCGTGGGGTCGAAGTCGGCTGGCCGTTGTGGTTGTAGGAGAAGCGGTCGTCACGACGCTTCAGCTCGTTGGCGTACCAGTTGCGGGTCGTGCCCGACAGGCTCTGGCCTTCGACGAAGCCCTTGGCCTCCGCCTGGGCGCTGGTGCCGTTCAGTTCGGTCGGGACGAATTCCTGGCTCACGCTTTCCGCATGGGCCATGGCCGTGATGCTGCTGATGGCCAGGGCCAGTAACGCGGTGTTGCTCGGTTTCATGGGTGAAGCTCCTTTGCTTTCTTTATTTTTATGCCGGTCTTTTTGGGTTGACCGGCTTTTGCTTTACAACTCATTCAAGGCATCGCAAACGTTTGCATGAGGCTTGATCGCCGAATTCAGGCAACAGATTTGCGTGGGGGCGAATATCGCCCCCAGCGGCCTGGCTAATCATTTATTGGTCGATGCTGACGCCCGAGAACACGTTGCGGCCGAAGGGGCTGACCTTGAATCCTTCGACTTTGGCGCTCAACGGCTGGTTGACCGTCGAGTGGGCGACCGGGGTGATCGGTACCTGCTGCTTGAGCAACTGCTGGGCCTGTTGGTAGAGCACCGTGCGCTGTTCGCGATCGGTGACGATCTTGGCCTGCTTGATCAGCTTGTCGTACTGCGGGTCGCACCACATGGAGTAGTTGTTGCCGCCAATGGCGTCGCAGCTGTACAGGGTGCCGAGCCAGTTGTCCGGGTCACCGTTGTCGCCGGTCCAGCCGATCAGGCTGATGTCGTGCTCGCCATTCTTGGTGCGCTTGATGTACTCGCCCCACTCGTAGCTGACGATCTTCACTTTCAGGCCGATCTTGCCCCAGTCGGACTGGAGCATTTCGGCCATCAGCTTGGCGTTGGGGTTGTAGGGACGTTGCACCGGCATGGCCCAGAGGGTGATTTCCGTGCCTTCCTTGACCCCGGCGGCCTTGAGCAGCTCACGGGCCTTTTGCGGGTTGTAGGCGGCGTCCTTGATGCTGGTGTCGTAGGACCACTGGGTTGGCGGCATGGCGTTGACCGCCAGCTGGCCGGCGCCCTGGTACACGGCGTTGAGGATGCCCTGCTTGTTCACCGCCATGTCCAGCGCCTGGCGCACTTCGAGCTGGTCGAAGGGCTTGTGGCGAACGTTGTAGGCGATGTAGCCGAGGTTGAAGCCGGGCTTTTCGATCAGTTGCAGTTTCGGGTCTTTTTTCAGCGCTTCGACATCGGCTGGCCGCGGGTGCAGGGTGACCTGGCATTCGCCGGCCTTGAGTTTCTGCACGCGCACCGAGGCATCGGTATTGATGGCGAAAATCAGCTGGTCGAGCTTGACCCGGCTCGGGTCCCAGTACTGCTTGTTGGCGGTGTAGCGGATGTTCGAGTCTTTCTGGTAACTCTTGAACACGAACGGCCCGGTGCCGATCGGCTTCTGGTTGATGTCGCTGGGTTTGCCGGCCTTGAGCAACTGGTCGGCATATTCGGCCGAGAGAATCGCGGCGAAGCTCATGGCGATGTTCTGGATGAACGCGGCGTCCACCGAGTTCAGGGTCATCACCACGGTCAACGGCCCGGTCTTCTCGACCTTGGCGATGTTCTTGTTCAGGCTCATCCCGTTGAAGTAGGGAAACTCGGTGGGGTAGGCCTTGCGGAAGGGCTGCTCGGGATCGAGCATGCGGTTGAAGGTGAAGAGCACGTCGTCGGCGTTGAAATCACGCGTCGGCTTGAAGTACGGCGTGGTATGGAACTTCACCCCCTCGCGCAGATGGAAGGTGTACTGCAGGCCGTCCGCGGAAATATCCCAGCGGGTGGCCAGGCCCGGCACCACATTGGTCGCGCCTTTTTCGAACTCCGCCAGGCGGTTGTACAGCGGCTCTGCCGCGTCGTTGTCGGTGGCGGTGGTGTATTGCGCGGTGTCGAAACCGGCCGGGCTGCCTTCGGAGCAGAACACCAGGCTGTTGCCGGCCGCCAGGCTGGCGGAGGTTGCGGTCAACAGACCGGTGCCCAGCAGGGCGGATAAAACCAGGGAATGACGCATGACGATCCCTCTTCCTTTTTATTGTTTTGATCGATGAGCAGTCGCCCCATCCGGAGGCGGTCATGCCATTGATCCCAAGTCTCGCTTGCAGCAAATGCCGGGCAATGGATGCACCACTCCATGCTTTGACGGTAGGGGTCGCCGCATGGGTAGTAAATGCCAAAGAGCCTGAAAGACATGTAAGGAACTTCCGAAATGCCCGTACTCACCACGATGGGGCGCAGCAAGAGGAAGAGCGTTCGAGTTCCGGCAGTCCTGGCAGGTAAGGCAACGGCGACGTCAGCTGACGTCGCCGTTGCAGACCCTTATTTGCTGATGCTGACGCCGTAGAACGAGTTCAGGCCAAAGGGGCTGATCTTGAAGTCCTGCACGTTGGCGCGCATGGGTTGGAACACCGTCGAGTGGGCGATAGGTGTCATCGGGACCTGGTCTTTGAGGAGGTGTTGCGCCTGCTTGTACAGCTCGGTGCGTTTGGCCACGTCCGGGGTGGCCTTGGCTTGCTTGATCAGTGCGTCGTACGGCTTGTCGCACCATTTGGAGAAGTTGTTGCCGTTCATGGCGTCGCAGCCGAACAGGGTGCCGAGCCAGTTGTCCGGGTCACCATTGTCGCCGCTCCAGCCGATGATCATCGCCTGGTTCTCGCCACCCTTGGAGCGCTTGATGTACTCGCCCCATTCGTAGCTGACGATGTTGACCTTCAGGCCGATCTTCGCCCAGTCGGACTGCAGCATTTCAGCCATCAGCTTGGCGTTCGGGTTGTACGGACGCTGCACCGGCATGGCCCACAGGGTGATCTGGGTGCCTTCCTTGATGCCGGCTTCCTTGAGCAGCGCCTTGGCTTTCTCGGGGTCGTACTTGGCATCCTTGATGGTGTCGTCATAGGACCACTGGGTCGGTGGCATGGCGTTGACCGCCAGCTGGCCCGCACCCTGGTAGACCGAGTCGATGATCTGCTGCTTGTTCACCGCCATGTCCAGCGCCTGGCGGACCTTGAGGTCGGCCAGCGGGTTGGCGTCGGTGCGGCCCTTGAGCACAGGCATCACGTTGTAGGCGATGTAGCCGAGGTTGAAGCCGGCCTGCTGCGGCAGCTTGAGGGTCTTGTCCTCGCCCAGGGCCTTGAGGTCGGCCGGGCGCGGGAACAGGGTGACCTGGCATTCGTTCTTTTTCAGCTTCTGGATGCGTACCGACGGGTCGGTGGTGATGGCGAAGATCAGGTTGTCGATCTTCACGTCCTCAGGCTTCCAGTACTCCTTGTTGCCGGTGTAACGGATGTTGGAGTCTTTCTGGTAGCTCTTGAACACGAACGGGCCAGTGCCGATTGGCTTCTGGTTGATGTCGCCCGGCTTGCCTTCCTTGAGCAGCTGGTCGGCGTACTCGGCGGACTGGATGGAGGCGAAGCTCATCGCCAGGTTCTGGATGAACGCGGCGTCTACGGTTTTCAGGGTGAACTTGACGGTCTTGTCGTCGACTTTCTCGACCTTGGTGATGTTGGTGTCCATCCCCATGTCGGTGAAGTAAGGGAATTCGGTGGGGTACGCCTTGCGGAACGGCATGTCCTTGTCGAGCATGCGGTTGAACGTGAAGAGCACGTCGTCGGCGTTGAAATCACGAGTCGGCTTGAAATACGGCGTGGTGTGGAACTTCACCCCATCGCGCAGATGGAAGGTGTAAGTCAGGCCATCGTCGGCAATGTCCCAACTGGTCGCCAGGCCAGGAACGACGGCGGTGCCGCCACGCTCGAACTGGCTGAGGCGGTTGAAGATGGTTTCTGCTGAGGCGTCGAAGTCGGTTCCGGTGGTGTACTGGCCTGGATCGAAACCGGCCGGGCTCCCTTCGGAGCAGAACACCAGGTTAGTCGCCGCCTGGGCGAAGGGTGCGCTGGCGAGCAAGCCGGCGCTGACTAAAAGCGGAATGACTGCTTGTTTGAACATGGTTGCCTCATGATTTGTTGTCATTTTTGGTGTAGAGGGCGACCTTATGAGTCGACCCGCCGATACTTATGCAGGCCCCATACCCAATGCAAGATGCGGGGCCGTCACAAGTATCAAGGAGTGGAACGAACGTACAGGAATGACGCATTTGTATAAATATTGGCGCATTTGACCGTGTGCGCTGGTTTTTTCTGGTGCATGGGTTGCCTTCTTTCGGGGCATCCGGAGCGAGTCGTGCCTCCGCTTGGTGCGTCGCTGGGGCGGGTGTCGACCGGCTTCTGGTTGAGCCGCCTGTCCTTGCCTGCCTGGCGCAAGTGTTTGGCGCATTGGGTTGACCGGATGAAGTAGGACGGCTTGGTGAGGGAGGCCGTGGAGAACGGATGCCCGGGATCTTGCAGGCGATGGCGGATGCACAGCACATCGTCGGCGGCGTTGACATTGTGGCTCGCAGTGAAGTTGTCACTGTGGAGGTTGCGGGTGGCGTGCGACAGTGGGATGCCGAGGATCAGCCTCGCTGTCTGCCAAACCTGGAGCGGAAAGGTCTTACGCATGCAAACCTCATTTTTTCTTTTTCTAGGGCATATCTGAGGATTGGCCTTGTGGGCCGGGGCAACTCGCCTTCTATGGGGAGTGGATGCAGCCCCATGGACCCTGTGCGGCGATGGCGATCGCTTTGTTGTGGGGGTGATTGACGATTCGCCGATGCCGAAATTAAGTCATGCTGAAATCGTGGTCAACGAAAATTAAGCGTGACTAACATTTCTCTTGCGCGCGGGGTGTCTGTGAGGTTGCGCAGGCGGCCACGGGGCGGGTTCAGGCCGCTGAATGGTCGTCGAACAGGCCCATGGTCGTGACGGTCAATACTTCTGCCGGGCCGTTGCCGGCGTTAGCCAGGTAGTGCGGTTTGGTCGAGTCGAAGTGCACCGAGTCGCCGGCGCCGAGGGGATACTGCTGCCCCTCGATGGTGTAGACAATTTGCCCCGAAAGAACGTAGGAGAACTCGGCGCCATCATGGGAAATCAGTTCCGACTGGTAGCCCACCGGTATGTTCATCTTCACCGCGTTGATCAGGTTGCCGGGAAAGGAACTGGACAGCCGCTCGTAGGCCAGGGGCTGGCCTTCGATGGTGTAGCGCACCCGCTTGCCGTCGTGGGAGTCGGGTTGTGCCTGGGTCGGCTGGTCGAATAGGGCGTTTAGCGGAACGTTCAGAGACTTGGCAATGTTGACCAGGGAGGAGATCGAGACGCCGGTGAGATTGCGTTCCGCCTGGGAGAGGAAACTGGCGGTCAGACCGGATTCGCTGGCGATCTGGCGCAGGGTTTTCTTGGCGGCGCGGCGATAGCGACGCAGGCGTTCGCCGATGCGGTCTGCGGTCATTGGAGAGACTCTTATAGGAAAGGCGCAGTATACCCGGTGGACGTCAATGGCGTCTGATAGGCGCCATACCGGGGCTGTAACTTTAGCATCACCGATGTGGCCGAGTTCACCCCCTCCACCCCAAAAAAAGGCGAGTCCCTCGGGCTGGGTTGAAACAGTGGGTAGCAAAAAAAACGCGGTAACCTCATTGGTGCTGGAGGTCACCGCCGTTTTTTTGGGGACGGGCAGGGAAACGTTACGGCATCAGGACTTCGATCGAGCCGTCGGCGGTCATGCTGACCTGGCTGGTGCCGGCCTCGACTTCCGGAGTGACCGGCGCCGCATCCATGCCCGCGGCTTTCATCATCACCGGCCCGCGCAGATACGGTTGTGGATAACCGTTGCTGTTGAGGTTCAGGTTGACGATCTTGTAGCCCTTGCCGCCCAGCGCTTCGGTGGTCAGCTGCGCACGAGCCTTGAAGGCATCGACCGCTTCCTTGAGCAGCTTGTCTTCGCTGGCCTTGCGGGTCGGGTCGGCGATGGCGAAATCCATCCCGCCCATCTTCAGATCGGTCAGCAGTTCGCCGGTGAGCTTGGACAGCGCGGCGAAGTCCGAGCTTTCCAGGCGCAGTTCGGCGCGCTCGCGCCAGCCGGTGATCTTCTGGCCCTTGGTGTCGTAGATCGGGTAGCTGTTGCGGCTGCCCTGGCGCAAGGTGATGTCCTTGACCTGGCGTGCCTGGCCCAGGGCCTTGTTCATGGTGGTGGTGATTTCCGCGGCGAGCTTGGCCGGGTCGGCGTTCTGCAATTCGCTGTAGAGGGTGACGATCATCAGGTCGCGGGCCACTTCCTGACTGACTTCGGCGCGCAGGGAGATCTGGTTGTAATGAAGCTCATCGGCGGCCAGGGCCGGCAGGCTGGCAAGGGTGCCGGCGCTGAGGGCGAGAAGGGCGGCGCTGCGACTGAATGTATGCATGAAAACTCCTTGAGTGCGGTCCGCAGGTATTGGGTCCCAGCCTGCGTGAAACCATCAGACTCTAGCTTTTATTGTCTGGTTCGACCCGTTAACAACTTCTATACATCTATTACCCAACACCAACTGCGGGGGGGCTTTGGTAGCCGCTGGCGAAGCCTGCGCCCGACTGCGCAGCAGTCGTAATCTGTTCTCGAGCCGGACTCTGAGATGGGGATGGCGAGCGCTTTGCGCTCTATCGCGGGCAAGCCTCGCTCCTGCAGGCCGGTGGTGTTTTTGCAGGCAAGGCTTGCCCGCGATTGGCCATTGCCCAAGACTGTGGCGGTTTGCCGCAGTTTTGCCTGTCTGGGCCGCTGCTTGGTTATACTCGTCGCGATCCGCCTGGAGCGCTCATCAGGAGAGCTCATGCTCGCCCCCGTACAACTGCTTTCCGCCACTCGCCAGAACCTCTGGCGTCTGACTTTCATCCGCATCCTGGTTCTGGCCGCTCAGGCCGGCTCGGTGGGGCTCGCCTACTGGTTCGACCTGCTACCGCTGCCCTGGCTGCAACTGGCCGTCACCCTGGGCCTGTCGCTGATCCTCTGCGCCTTCACCGCCATTCGCCTGCGCACCTCGTGGCCGGTCACCGAGCTGGAATATGCCGTGCAACTGGCTTGTGATTTGTTTATCCACAGCGCCCTGTTGTATTTCTCCGGCGGCTCGACCAATCCCTTCGTCTCCTATTACCTGGTGCCGCTGACCATCGCCGCCGTGACCTTGCCATGGCGCTATTCGGTGGTTCTTTCCGGTATCGCGCTGACCATGTACACCTTGCTGCTGGCGCAGTTCTACCCGCTGCAGACTTTTCCCATCGCCCGGGAGAACCTGCAGATCTACGGGATGTGGCTGAGCTTCGCCCTGGCCGCGGCGGTGATCACCTTCTTCGCCGCGAGAATGGCCGAGGAACTGCGGCGGCAGGAGGAGCTGCGTGCGATCCGCCGCGAAGAGGGCCTGCGCGACCAGCAGTTGCTGGCTGTCGCGACCCAGGCCGCTGGCGCCGCCCACGAGTTGGGAACGCCCCTGGCGACCATGAGCGTGCTGCTCAAGGAAATGCGCCAGGACCACCTCGACCCAATGCTGCAAGATGACCTGGGCGTGCTCCAGGACCAGGTCAAACTGTGCAAGGAAACCCTGCAACAGTTGGTGCGCGCCGCCGAGGCCAACCGCCGGCTGGCGGTGGAGATGCAGGATGTCACCGTCTGGCTCGACGAAGCGCTGAACCGCTGGCACCTGATGCGCCCCGAAGCCAGCTACCGCTTCCAATTGCTGGGCAAGGGCACGATGCCGCGGCTGGCGCCGCCGCCGGACCTGACCCAGGCGTTGCTCAACCTGCTGAACAATGCAGCCGATGCTTGTCCGGAAGGGCTGGAAGTCCAGTTGGATTGGGACGCCGAGAACCTGACCATCAGTATTCGTGACCACGGCGCCGGTGTGCCGCTGGCCATCGCCGAGCAGATCGGCAAACCGTTTTTTACCACCAAGGGCAAAGGTTTCGGCCTGGGCCTGTTTTTGAGCAAAGCCAGCGTGACACGCGCCGGCGGCTCAGTGAAACTCTACAGTCATGAGGAAGGCGGCACGCTCACCGAGCTGCGCCTGCCCCACGGCGCCCGAGGAGACCAACATGAGTGACGAAATCCAAGTCGAAGGCGAAGAACTGCCGCATCTGTTGCTGGTGGATGACGACGCCACCTTCACCCGGGTGATGGCGCGGGCCATGAGCCGTCGCGGCTTTCGCGTCAGCACCGCGGGTTCCGCCGAGGAAGGCCTGGCCCTCGCCCAGCAGGACCTGCCGGACTTCGCCGCGCTGGACCTGAAGATGGACGGCGACTCCGGCCTGGTGCTGCTGCCCAAGCTGCTTGAGCTCGATCCGGAAATGCGCGTGGTGATCCTCACCGGTTATTCGAGCATCGCCACCGCGGTCGAAGCGATCAAGCGCGGCGCCTGCAACTACCTGTGCAAACCGGCGGACGCCGACGACGTACTGGCCGCGCTGCTCTCCGAGCACGCCGACCTCGACACCCTGGTGCCGGAAAACCCGATGTCGGTGGACCGCCTGCAATGGGAGCACATCCAGCGGGTGCTGACCGAACACGAAGGCAACATCTCCGCCACTGCCCGCGCCCTGGGCATGCACCGTCGAACGCTGCAACGCAAGTTGCAGAAGCGCCCGGTTCGTCGCTGAACCGCGACTGAACGAATGTCCTCAGGACAAGTGAAAAAACGAGCCGATCCTCTATGATCGGCTCGATGCTTGTCCCTATCCCAATCGAGCCTTGATGATGAATCAGAACGCTGAGTATTCCGCGGTCAACGATGCTGTGCGCGGGCAGTTTTTCCGTCGTGTCTGGGAAATGACTACGCCTTACTGGCGCAGTGAGGAGAAGGGCAAGGCCTGGTTGCTGCTGTTCGCGGTGGTGGCCCTGACCCTGTTCAGCGTGGCGATCTCGGTGTGGATCAACAGCTGGTACAAGGATTTCTACAACGCCCTGCAAAAGAAGGACGAGGCGGCGTTCTGGCAGCTGATCCTGTATTTCTGCGGAATTGCCGCGGTGGCCATCCTGGCCGCGGTCTACCGGCTCTACCTGACCCAGATGCTGACCATTCGCTGGCGCGCCTGGCTCACGGAAAAACACTTCGCCCGCTGGCTGGGCCACAAGAACTACTACCAGCTGGAGCAGGGCGGCTACACCGATAACCCGGACCAGCGGATTTCCGAAGACCTCAACAGCTTCACCAGCAATACCCTGGGGCTCGCCCTGGGCCTGCTGCGTACCGTGGTCAGCCTGGTGTCGTTCTCGATCATCCTGTGGGGCGTGTCGGGCAGTATCGAAGTCTTCGGCTACACCATTCCCGGCTACATGTTCTGGTGCGCCCTGGTGTACGCCGCCGTCGGCAGCTGGCTGACCCACTTGATCGGTCGACGCCTGATCGGCTTGAACAACAACCAGCAACGTTTCGAGGCAGACCTGCGTTTTTCCATGGTGCGGGTGCGGGAGAACGCCGAGAGCATTGCCCTGTATGACGGCGAACCGAATGAGAACAAACGCCTCAGCGCTCGCTTCGGCATGGTCTGGCACAACTTCTGGGACATCATGAAAGTGTCCAAGCGCCTGACCTTCTTCACCTCGGGCTACGGCCAGATCGCGATCATTTTCCCCTTCATCGTCGCGGCCCCGCGTTACCTGACGGGCAAGATCGAACTGGGCGAGCTGATGCAGATCAACTCGGCATTCGGCAACGTCCAGGAGAACTTCAGCTGGTTCATCACCGCCTATTCCGAGCTCGCGGCATGGCGCGCCACCTGCGACCGGCTGCTGAGCTTCCGCCAGGCCATGAGCGAAAACGAAGAGCGCGCGCCAGCCATCGACGTGCAGAGCCAGGGTGAAACCCTGCAGGTGCATAACCTTGGCCTGGACCTGGCGGACGGCCGGCACCTGCTGGTCGGTGCCGAGATGACCGTGACTCCCGGTGAGCGCCTGATGCTCAGCGGCCGTTCCGGCAGTGGCAAAAGTACCCTGCTGCGGGCGATGGGGCGGCTCTGGCCGGCCGGTCACGGCAGCATTCGCATGCCAGCCGAGCGTTATCTGTTCCTGCCGCAAAAGCCTTACCTGCCGATCGGCAGCCTGCGCGAAGCCTTGAGTTATCCACAGTCGGGCGACACCTACCCGCAGGAGCATTACGTGCAGGTGCTGGAAACCTGCCGACTGCCGCACCTGGTGTCTCGCCTGGACGAGAGCAACCACTGGCAGCGCATGTTGTCCCCGGGCGAGCAGCAGCGCCTGGCCTTTGCCCGTGCGTTGCTCTATGCGCCGCAATGGCTGTACATGGATGAGGCCACCTCGGCCATGGACGAAGAAGACGAGGCGACCCTGTACCAGGCGCTGATCGACCAGTTGCCGGGGCTGAGCATTGTCAGCGTCGGGCATCGCAGCAGTCTCAAGCGTTTCCACCCGCGGCACATCCGCATCGAGCGCGGGCATCTGGTCGACCAGGCGGTGACGGTGTAGTCAACAGTGATCGTACAACCCGGCTGAGCTATGATGCGTCATCAGTTTTCGGAGAAAGAACTTCACCATGGACAACCAGAACACGGCGCCCCGCCTTCCACGCAAGCGCCGTAGCCTCGCCCAGGAACTGGTGACCGTGCTGTCGGAGCAGATTCGCGACGGTCAGCTCAAACGCGGTGACAAGTTGCCCACCGAGTCGGCGATCATGGAGGCCCATGGCGTCAGCCGGACCGTGGTGCGCGAAGCCATTTCCCGCTTGCAGGCCGCCGGCCAGGTGGAAACCCGCCACGGTATCGGCACCTTTGTGCTCGACACGCCGAGCCCGAGCGGCTTCAGGATCGATCCGGCGACCGTGGTGACCTTGCGCGATGTGCTGGCGATCCTGGAACTGCGCATCAGCCTGGAAGTGGAGTCGGCCGGGCTGGCCGCGCAGCGGCGCAGCACCGAGCAACTGGCGGCGATGCGGGCGGCGCTGGATGCCCTCAATGAAAGCGCGGCCCACGACAGCGATGCGGTGGCCTCGGATTTCCAGTTCCACCTGCAGATTGCCCTGGCCACGGGTAACCGCTATTTCACCGACATCATGACCCACCTGGGGACCAGCATCATTCCGCGCACCCGCCTGAATTCGGCACGTCTGGCTCACGACGATCAGCAGCACTACATGAGCCGCCTGAGCCGCGAGCATGAAGAAATCTATGAAGCCATTGCCCGCCAGGATTCGGACGCGGCCCGGGCGGCCATGCGTCTGCACCTGACCAACAGCCGCGAACGGCTGCGCCATGCCCATGAAGAGGCAGAGGCGCAGCGCGGATAAGCGCAACAGGCGCCAGACCGGGGAGGTTGGGCGCCTGTCGTTACGTTATCGCGGCAAGTCGGATCGCCGCCCGCTCGCTCCTACAGAAACACTGCCTGGCTTCGGTAGGAGCGAAGCTTGCCCGCGATGCTTTTAGCGGTTTTTGAGAATCGAGCGATCCACCCTCACGGCCAGTTGCCCGGCGCCGGGTTTGGCATTGAAGGTCACATGCCCTTGCTGGTCGACGGTTGCCCGTGCGACGGGAGCGCCGTTGACCAGCAGTTCCAGGGGCGCGCCCTGCAGGGATTGGCCCGAGGCCAGTTCTAGAGTCAGATTGATAGCCATGTCGATGTCCTTATCAGGCATTGCGGTCGATGTAAGTGGTGGCGGCCTTGTCGATCGAGGCGATCAGCTCCGGCGAGCCACCGCGGAACTGGCGGAAAATGTTGCGCCCGCTGGAACCGCCGCTGGTGTCCACCGGCACATTCAGGGTCGGCTGGAAGCGCTCGCTCAGTTCGGCGTAGGCGGACCACGGGCCGATGTACGACTCGTTCAAACCGTTGGTGTAGCTGAAGGCATAACGCACGGCATTGCCGGGCAGCCAGTTGGGTTCGCTGGGTGTCTGGCTCTGCCAGCCATCGGCCTGGATGCTCGGGGCAAGCGTCGGTGCTTCCAGGTAGCCCGCCGGTTTGTTGGGCTTGTAGTCCTTGAGCAGCAGGTAGGTGCTCCAGCCCCACCAGTTGTCGATGGTCTTGGTGTCGTTCAGGTTGTTCACGTCGCTGCGTCGCAGCACCTTGTCGCCCTGCATCACGAACAGTGGTGAAAAGTTGCCGCTCTTCGCCGCGTTCAGGTCCGGCAACAGCTTCAGCGCCGTGAAGTTGCCGGGCGTCGGGGCCGCACCGCTGAGGTAGCTTTCGAAGATTTCGTCCGCCGAGCGTTGCACGGCCAACTTGACCTGCTTGCGGTTGTTGCTGTCGAGGGTGTCGAAATAACGCTTGTCGCCATAGGCATGCCAACGGTCGCCCTGGGCGTTGCTGACGTTGAGGCCGAACTTGCTGTCCTCGTCGTGCATGAAGCGGGTGATCAGCGAACCCAGGTCGCTCGGCGTGACCACTGCCGCCAGTTGCTTGCGCGGTACCCGTACATGGCCGGCGGAGAACAGGTCGGTGAGGAAGTGATCGGCGAAGGCGTTCATGGCGTAGGCCAGTTCCAACTGCTTCTCGTCGGCGTTCTTGTGCGCCAGCACCGCCTGCTGCAGGGCCGCGGTGTGCCCGGCGATATAGGCCAGCAGCGCCCACTCGCCGAAATGGTCGGCATTGTTGGCCGCCAGCTTCAGGTAGCGGCCCAGGGGGAACAGCGCCGAGGCGAAGCTGCCGCCGCCGGTGATCTTGTTCCACTCTTCGGACAACGTATCTCCCAGGGCGTCATAGGCCTCGTGAGGTTGCCTGCCGTCCTTGAGCGCCTGGTTGGCGGCGGCGATTTCCTTCTGCATTACCGCGAGAATCTGTTTCGCCTCGTCCTTGGCCGCCGGCAACACGGCGAGCGAGTTGAACGCGGCGGTAAAACGCTGCAAACGATCCACTGGCGTCGCGCCTTCGCAGATCGGCTGGTCGGGGATGCCATAGAAATCGCCGCCCAGTGCCACCACCTGGCCGTAGGTCAGGGCCAGGCCATTGGGCAGGTGCAATTCGACCTGCCAGGCTGGAACGCCGGGGGCGTCCTTGACGAAACGCAGCAGGGTGGCATCGCCGATGGCGGTGTGCTCGCCACCCTCGAAACGCAGCTGGGGCAGGGCCTTGAGGTTTTTGCCAGGGGCCGCGGGGAGAAGCCCGGGCTGGTGATACTTGATGGTGTGATGACCGTCGGCGATCAGCACCAGGTGGTCGCCATCACCGGAAATGGCAATGCCGCGTTCGCTGAAAAGGCTGTCCAGATCGGAAACGACCTGGCTTTTGTGCTGCAGCTGTTCCCGCTGCTGAGTGTGTAGACCTGACATTTCTAGCTCCTTGATATGTCATAGGTATTTCAAGAAATTAACTGTATGTATATACAGTTGATTGCGAGCATAAAGCAAAATCCTGACTCGTCAAGCAGGTATTTTTTGCCGCGTATTTTGGCGATGGCTGACGAATTGCTGTTGACGATTGTTTTTTAAGTTGTACGATGACTTACAACTTCGGCCAAGGCTGATGTGTTTTTCATCACAATGTGCGTCCCAGGGTGTTCGAATAATGAATCCACAAGAACTGAAGTCCATCCTCTCCTCCGGCCTGCTGTCTTTCCCGGTGACCGATTTCAACGCCCAGGGCGATTTCCATCGCGCGGGCTATATCAAGCGCCTGGAATGGCTGGCCCCATACGGCGCCTCGGCGCTGTTCGCGGCAGGCGGCACCGGTGAGTTTTTCTCCCTGGCGGCCAGCGAATATTCGGAAATCATCAAGACTGCGGTCGACACCTGCGCCACCAGCGTGCCGATCCTGGCCGGCGTCGGCGGCTCGACCCGCCAGGCCATTGAATACGCCCAGGAGGCCGAACGCCTGGGTGCCAAGGGCCTGTTGCTGCTGCCGCACTACCTGACCGAAGCCAGCCAGGATGGGGTCGCCGCTCATGTGGAGGCGGTGTGCAAATCGGTGAAGATCGGTGTGGTGGTCTACAACCGCAACGTCTGCCGCCTGACCGCGCCGCTGCTGGAGCGCCTGGCCGAGCGCTGTCCGAACCTGATCGGCTACAAGGACGGCCTGGGCGATATCGAGCTGATGGTGTCGATCCGTCGCCGTCTCGGCGATCGCTTCAGCTACCTGGGCGGCCTGCCGACCGCCGAAGTCTACGCCGCGGCCTACAAGGCCTTGGGCGTGCCGGTGTATTCCTCGGCAGTGTTCAACTTCATCCCGAAAACCGCGATGGATTTCTACCACGCCATTGCCCGGGAAGATCACGCCACGGTCGGCAAGATCATCGATGACTTCTTCCTGCCTTACCTGGATATCCGCAACCGCAAGGCCGGTTATGCCGTGAGCATCGTCAAGGCCGGAGCCCGCATCGTCGGCCATGACGCAGGCCCGGTGCGGGCGCCGTTGACCGACCTGTTGCCGGAAGAATATGAAGCGCTGGCGGCGTTGATCGACGCCCAGGGCGCGCAGTAATCCATCCCCGGGGCCGCTGAGCAATCAGCGGCCTTTTGCGTAAGGCTTTTGTGTAAGGAGAGGGCGCGTGGCAGAGGTAAAACGCTTCGATAACTACATCGGTGGCCAATGGCTTGCCGGTGCCGACTACTCGACCAATATCAACCCGTCCGAGTTGTCCGATGTCATTGGCGAATACGCCAAGGCCGACCTGGCTCAGGTGCATGCGGCGATCGATGCGGCGCGCGATGCATTCCCGGCCTGGTCGACTTCCGGTATCCAGGCGCGCAGCGATGCCCTGGACAAGGTCGGCAGCGAGATCCTCGCCCGCCGCGAAGAGCTCGGCACCCTGTTGGCCCGGGAGGAGGGCAAGACCCTGACCGAAGCTATCGGCGAGGTGACCCGCGCCGGCAACATCTTCAAGTTCTTTGCCGGCGAGTGCCTGCGCCTGTCGGGGGATTACCTGCCGTCGGTGCGTCCGGGGGTCAACGTCGAAGTGACCCGCGAAGCCTTGGGCGTGGTCGGCCTGATCACCCCGTGGAACTTCCCGATCGCCATCCCGGCGTGGAAGATCGCCCCGGCCCTGGCCTACGGCAACTGCGTGGTGCTCAAGCCCGCCGAGCTGGTGCCGGGCTGTGCCTGGGCCCTGGCGGAAATCATCTCCCGCGCCGGCTTCCCGGCCGGGGTGTTCAACCTGGTGATGGGCAGCGGCCGGCTGGTCGGCGATGCCCTGGTCAACAGCCCGAAAGTCGACGGCATCAGCTTCACCGGTTCCGTGGGCGTGGGCCGGCAGATCGCCGTCAGCTGCGTCTCGCGCCAGGCCAAGGTGCAACTGGAGATGGGCGGCAAGAACCCACAGATCATCCTCGACGATGCCGACCTCAAGCAGGCGGTGGAGCTGGCGGTACAAAGTGCCTTCTATTCCACCGGGCAGCGTTGCACCGCTTCCAGCCGGCTGATCGTCACTGCGGGCATCCACGACCGGTTCGTCGCGGCGATGGCCGAACGCATGGGGTCGATCAAGGTCGGCCATGCGCTGCGGGCCGGCACCGATATCGGTCCGGTGGTGTCCCAGGCGCAGCTCGAACAGGACTTGAAATACATCGATATCGGCCAGTCCGAAGGGGCGCGGCTGGTCAGCGGTGGTGGCCTGGTGACCTGCGATACCGAAGGTTATTTCCTCGCGCCGACCCTGTTCGCCGACAGCCAGGCCTCGATGCGCATCAGCCGCGAAGAGATCTTCGGCCCGGTGGCCAACGTGGTACGGGTGGCTGATTACGAGGCGGCGCTGGCCATGGCCAACGACACCGAGTTCGGCCTGTCGGCGGGCATCGCCACCACGTCGCTGAAATACGCCAACCACTTCAAGCGCCATTCCCAGGCCGGGATGGTCATGGTCAACCTGCCGACGGCCGGCGTCGATTACCACGTACCTTTTGGTGGCCGCAAAGGTTCATCCTATGGTTCCCGCGAGCAAGGTCGCTACGCGCAGGAGTTCTACACCGTGGTGAAGACTTCCTACATCGGATCCTAAGCCCCGCCGTACCCCCGCCGGCCGTTGCCTGAGGCTCGGCGGGGTCGATGAAACGCATGTTTACCCGCATAAAAATAACTAGTGGGAGTACATCCATATGCAAGCGACCAAGCCGACTCGCGTCCGCTACCTGATCCTGTTCATGCTGTTTTTGGTGACCACGATCAACTATGCCGACCGCGCCACCATCGCCATCGCGGGTTCCAGCCTGCAAAAAGACCTCGGCATCGACGCCGTCACCCTCGGTTATATCTTCTCCGCATTCGGTTGGGCTTATGTAGCGGGGCAGATCCCCGGCGGCTGGCTGCTCGACCGCTTCGGCTCGAAAAAAATCTATGCCCTGAGCATCTTCACCTGGTCGCTGTTCACCGTGCTGCAGGGTTATGTCGGTGAGTTCGGCGTCTCCACCGCGGTGGTGGCGCTGTTCATGCTGCGCTTCCTGGTGGGGCTGGCTGAGGCACCGTCCTTCCCCGGCAACGCGCGGATTGTCGCGGCCTGGTTCCCCACCGCCGAGCGCGGTACGGCTTCGGCGATCTTCAACTCGGCGCAGTATTTCGCCACGGTGCTGTTCGCCCCGCTGATGGGCTGGATCGTCTATCACTTCGGCTGGCAGCACGTGTTCATCGTGATGGGGGTGATCGGCATCGTCTTCTCGCTGGTCTGGCTCAAGGTGATCTACAGCCCGCGCCAGCACCCGCTGATCAACGAGGCCGAGTTCAAGCACATCGCCGACAACGGCGGCATGGTCGACATGGACCAGGACGGCAAAGGCAAGCGCAGCGACGGCCCGAAATGGGACTACCTGCGCCAGTTGCTGACCAACCGCATGATGCTCGGCGTGTACCTGGGCCAGTACTGCATCAACGGCATCACTTACTTCTTCCTGACCTGGTTCCCGGTGTACCTGGTGCAGGAGCGTGGCATGACCATTCTCAAGGCTGGCTTCATCGCCTCCTTGCCGGCCATCTGCGGCTTTATCGGTGGGGTGCTGGGCGGGGTGATTTCCGACTACCTGCTACGCAAGGGGCATTCCCTGACCTTCGCCCGCAAGGCGCCGATCATCGCCGGCCTGCTGGTCTCCAGCAGCATCGTGGCCTGCAACTATGTGGACATCGAATGGATGGTGGTGGGCTTCATGGCCCTGGCGTTCTTCGGCAAAGGCGTGGGCGCGCTCGGCTGGGCGGTGGTGTCCGACACTTCGCCGAAGCAGATCGCCGGCTTGAGCGGCGGCCTGTTCAACACCTTCGGCAACCTGGCGTCGATCACCACGCCGATCGTCATCGGCTACATCATCAGTTCCACCGGCTCGTTCAAATGGGCGTTGGTGTTCGTCGGCTGCAACGCGCTGCTGGCAGTGTTCAGCTACCTGGTGATCGTCGGTCCGATCAAGCGCGTGGTGCTCAAGGATCCACCGAGCAACGGCCCCGAGCTGAGCCAACTTTCCCAAGCGCATTCCTGAAGGGGCGGCGTCATGCAGTTGATTGAACATTCCGATTCGCCGCGCTACATCCGCCTGCACGAGCGGGACAACGTGGTGGTTGTGGTCAATGACCAGGGCGTACCGGCAGGCACGGCGTTCGCCGACGGCCTGGTGACCCTGGACTTCGTCCCCCAGAGCCACAAGGTGGCGCTGGAGGATATCGCCGAAGGTGGCCCGGTGATCCGCTACGGCCAGACTATCGGTTATGCCTTGCAGCCGATCCTGCGCGGCAGCTGGGTCAGGGAAGAGCAGTTGCGCATGCCCAGCGCGCCGCCGCTGGACAGCCTGCCGCTGTCCACCGAGGTGCCGGCGGCCCAGGCGCCCCTGGAGGGTTTCACCTTCGAGGGTTATCGCAATGCCGACGGCACGGTCGGCACGCGCAACATTCTGGGGATCACCACCACCGTGCAATGCGTGGCCGGGGTGCTCGATCATGCGGTCAAGCGCATCAAGGACGAACTGCTGCCCAGGTATCCCCATGTCGACGATGTGGTGGCGCTGACCCACAGCTATGGCTGCGGCGTGGCGATCACCGCCACCGATGCCTATATCCCGATCCGCACTGTGCGCAACCTGGCGCGCAACCCGAACCTGGGGGGCGAAGCCCTGGTGATCAGCCTGGGCTGCGAGAAGTTGCAGGCCGGGCAGGTGATGCACGAAGGCGACAGCTCGGTGGACCTCAGCGAGCCCTGGCTGTACCGCCTGCAGGACGCCAGCCACGGTTTTACCGAGATGATCGAGCAGATCATGCAGTTGGCCGAAGTGCGTTTGCAGAAGCTCGACCAGCGGCGCCGGGAAACCGTGCCGGCCTCGGAGCTGGTCCTTGGTATGCAATGTGGTGGCAGTGATGCCTTTTCCGGAATCACCGCCAACCCGGCCCTGGGCTATGCCTCGGACCTGTTGCTGCGGGCCGGCGCGACAGTGATGTTTTCCGAAGTCACCGAGGTGCGCGATGCCATCTACCTGCTGACTTCCCGCGCCGAATCCACAGAAGTGGCCCGGGAGCTGGTGCGCGAGATGGACTGGTACGACCGCTACCTGGCCAAGGGCGAGGCCGACCGCAGCGCCAATACCACGCCGGGCAACAAGAAGGGCGGGTTGTCGAACATCGTCGAGAAGTCCCTGGGGTCCATCGTCAAGTCCGGCAGCAGTGCGATCAATGGCGTGCTGGGGCCGGGCGAGCGCTTTACCCGCAAGGGCCTGATCTTCTGCGCGACGCCGGCCAGCGACTTTGTCTGCGGCACCTTGCAGCTGGCGGCGGGGATGAACCTGCATGTGTTCACCACCGGGCGTGGCACGCCTTACGGGCTGGCGATGGCGCCGGTGGTCAAGGTCTCGACCCGCTCCGAACTGGCCCAGCGCTGGCCGGACCTGATCGACATCGACGCCGGGCGCATCGCCACCGGGCGGGCGAGTATCGAAGAGCTGGGCTGGGAGCTGTTCCACTTCTACCTGGACGTGGCCAGTGGCAGGCAGCAGACCTGGGCCGAACGGCACAAGCTGCACAACGACATCACCTTGTTCAATCCGGCGCCGATCACCTGAGCCGTAATGGCTGCTGCAGGAGGCGATATTCAGCGTGGCTGAGTACGCCAGCGCCCCTTCGGGTCGATCGCAGCCTGCGGCAGCGGCTACCCGGATTGCGACCTGCCAATCAACCGAGCCCGACACAAACCCTGTAGCCGCTGCCGCAGGCTGCGATCGACCGCGTCGCGGGCGTGGCCTTTGATGGCCGCGAGCGCCTGCGGCCCGATGGATCTGCTTATGGTTAGGGCAAATCCATCGGGCTTAAGCGCGCGGGCTGGCTTATCATTAGCCGCCTAACGACAGGTTCAAGGTTGACCCGGCATGCTGGCCATTTTTCTCGAAACGCTGAATATCACCGCGCCGGTATTCACCATGTTGTTTCTCGGTGTGCTGCTCAAGCGCATCGGCTGGATCAACGACGGTTTTATCCACACAGCGTCGGCCCTGGTGTTCAACGTCACCATGCCGGCGCTGCTGTTTCTCGGGATTCTCCATGCCGACCTGCATTCGGCGCTCAAGCCCGGGCTGCTGATCTATTTCGCCGTGGCCACCCTGGCCAGCTTTGCCTTCGCCTGGGGCTGGGCGATCTGGCGCTGCCCGCGGGAAGACCGCGGCATCTACACCCAGGGCGCCTTTCGCGGCAACAACGGGGTCATCGGCCTGGCGCTCGCGGCCAGCATGTATGGCGACTACGGTATCTCCCTCGGGGCGATTCTCGCGGCGCTGGTGATCCTGTTCTACAACACCCTGTCGACCATCGTCCTGGCGGTGTACAGCCCGGTGATCAAGTCCGATCCGTGGAGCATCTGCAAAAGCGTGGTCAGCAACCCGTTGATCATCAGCGTCCTGGCGGCAGCGCCTTTCGCCGTGTTCCAGATCGGCCTGCCGACCTGGCTGGAGACGTCTGGCCAGTACCTGGCGCAGATGACCCTGCCGCTGGCCTTGATCTGCATTGGTGGCACCTTGTCCCTGGCGGCGCTGCGCGAGAGCGGCGACCTGGCCTTGAGTTCGAGCCTGGTGAAAATGGTCGGCCTGCCGATCCTAGCCACCCTGGGGGCCTGGCTCTGCGGATTCCGCGGGGCGGAACTGGGGATTCTGTTCCTGTATTTCGGCAGCCCGACCGCGGCGGCGAGTTTTGTCATGGCCCGGGCGGCCAATGGCAATCATCAGCTGGCGGCGGCAATCATCGTCATCACCACGCTGATGGCGGCGGTGACCACCAATATCGGGATCTTTCTGCTGCAGTGGGGCGGGTGGATCTGATCGGGGTTCTGTAGGAGCGAGCGGGCGGCGATCCGACTTGCCCGCGATAGCGACCCGCCTGACACACCACCATCGCGGGCAATCGAGCGTCGACCGGCCGCTCCTGCAAGGGAATCATTCCGCTTTCTGGTAAGTGTCGATCACTTCCTGGGCGGCGCGGAACGCGTCGATCGCCGCCGGTACGCCGGCATACACCGCGCAATGCAGCAGCGCCTCGCGAATCTCTTCCACGGTGCAGCCGTTATTCAGGGCGCCGCGGACATGACCCTTGAGTTCCTGCGGGCACTTGAGCGCGGTCAGGGCGGCGAGGGTGATCAGGCTGCGGGTTTTCAGCGGCAGGCCTTCGCGGTTCCAGACGCTGCCCCAGGCATGTTCGTTGACGAAATCCTGCAGTGGCTGGCTGAACTCGGTGGCATTGCCCAGGGCGCGATCGACGAAGGCGTCGCCCATCACCTGGCGGCGCATTTCCACGCCCTGCTTTTTATTCTCGGTCATTGCGCTTCCCCTTTTTTATGTTGGCGGCGCCAGGCCCGCAGCGAACTGAACAGCAGGAACGCCACCAGCACTGGCAGGACAAAAAACAGCATCAAGTCTTCCAGCTTGCCGGCCAGCGGCATGCCGGTGGTGAAAGACACCACGTGCAGCCCATAGGCCAGGTACAGGCCGAGAAACAGCAGGCCTTCGGCGCGGGTGACCCGATAACCCGAATAGAACACCGGCAGGCACAGCACCGCGACGCCAAGCATTACCGGCAGGTCGAAGTCCACGGCATTGGGCGATACCGACAAGGGCGTCGGCGCCACCAGGGCGGTGAAACCCAGGACCCCCAGCAGATTGAACAGGTTGCTGCCGATGACGTTGCCCACGGCAATGTCGCGCTGGCCACGCAAGGCCGCGATCAGCGAGGTGGCCAGGGCCGGCAGAGAGGTGCCGACGGCGACTATGGTCAGGCCGATGATGCGCTCGGACAGCCCCAGGTCGGTGGCGACTTCCACCGCCGCCTCGACCAGCAGATGGCCGGCGAACACCAGCAGGAGCAGGCCGCCGATCATCCACAGCAGGCTGCTCAGCCAGTGCGCGCGGGGTGCGTCGGAACCTTGCTGGGACTGTGGGCGCGCCGAGTGCCGCGACTGGCGCAGCAGTAATCCCAGGTAGAGGATCAGGGTCGCCAGCAGGATCAGGCCGTCGAGGGGCGTCAGTTCTTTGTTGTAGGCCAGGGCGAACACCAGCAGGCTGGCGAGGATCATCAACGGGATATCCAGCCGCACCAGCTGGCGCGATACCCGCAGCGGAATGATCAGGGCGGACAGGCCGAGGGTCACCAGGATGTTGAAGATGCCGCTGCCGATCACACTGCCGACGGCGATATCGGTGTTTTCCGCCAGGGTGGCTTGCAGGCTGACGGCCATCTGCGGGGCGCTGCTGCCGAAGGCGACGATGCTCAGGCCGATGATCAGTGCCCGTACACGCAGGCGGGCGGCGAGGCGGACCGCGCCGCGTACCAGCAATTCGGCGCCGGCGACCAGCAGGACCAGGCCGCTGAACAATTGAAGGACGCTGAGCAGCGGTAAATCGGTTAATCCGAAAATGATCAGGGCTCCGTGGGTCAGTCGCTGATGGCTTGCACGCGCACCTTGGCGGTGCCGCTTCTGATCATACCCAACTGTTGCGCGGCGGCACGCGACAAATCGATCAGGCGGCCACGGGTATGCGGGCCGCGGTCGTTGATCCGGACCACGACGCTCTTGTCGTTATTGAGGTTGGTGACTTTGACCCGGGTGCCGAATGGCAGCTCGCGGTGCGCGGCGGTCATGCCGTGCTGGTTGAAGGGTTCGCCGCTGGCGGTGCGTTTGCCATGGTGCTTGGCGCCGTAATAGGAAGCGACGCCGGTCTTGTCGTAACCCCGCGGGTCGATGACATGACTGGCGCAGCCGGCCAGGAGTGAGAAAAGGGCCAGGCAGCCCAGCAAGCGTTTCATCAATACGGGACCCCAGATACAAGAGTAGGAGCGAGCGTGCTCGCGATAGCGTCCTGTCTGAGACAACGCAATCGCGAGCACGCTCGCTCCTACAGGGGCGGAATATTCGAACTCCGCCATCAACACTGCAGTCAGCCTTCGAGTTTGCTTTTCAGCAATTCGTTCACTTGCTGCGGGTTGGCCTTGCCTTTGGAAGCCTTCATCGCCTGGCCGACGAAGAAGCCGAACATCTTGCCGCGCTTGGCTTCATCGGCGGCGCGATACTGTTCGACCTGCTCGGCGTTGGCCGCCAGCATTTCGTCAAGCACGGCGGAGATGGCGCCGGTGTCGGTGACCTGCTTGAGGCCGCGCTTGTCGATGATTTCGTCGGCGCTGCCTTCGCCATTGGCCATGGCTTCGAACACGGTCTTGGCGATCTTGCCGGAGATGGTGTTGTCCTTGATCCGCAGCAGCATGCCGCCCAGCTGTTCGGCCGAGACCGGCGCCTCGTCGATTTCCAGGCCCTGCTTGTTCAGCAGGCTGCCCAACTCGACCATGACCCAGTTGGCGGCGAGCTTGGCATCACCGGCGATGCTCGCGACCTTCTCGAAGTAGTCCGCCTGTTCGCGGCTGGTGGCCAGCACGCTGGCGTCGTAGACCGACAGGCCGAACTGCGCCTGGAAGCGCTCGCGTTTCTGCGGTGGCAGCTCGGGCAGGGTGGCGCGTACCTGGTCGAGGAACGAGTCCTCGATGACCACTGGCAGCAGGTCCGGGTCGGGGAAGTAACGGTAGTCGTTGGCTTCTTCCTTGCTGCGCATCGGACGGGTCTCGTCCTTGTTCGGGTCGTACAGGCGGGTCTGCTGGATCACCTTGCCGCCGTCCTCGATCAGTTCGATCTGACGCTGGACTTCCGAGTTGATGGCTTTCTCGATGAAGCGGAACGAGTTGACGTTCTTGATCTCGCAGCGAGTGCCGAACTCGGCCTGGCCTTTGGGGCGTACCGAGACGTTGCAGTCGCAACGCAGGGAGCCTTCGGCCATGTTGCCGTCGCAGATTCCCAGGTAGCGCACCAGGGCGTGGATCGACTTGACGTAGGCCACGGCTTCCTTGGCGCTGCGCATGTCCGGCTCGGAAACGATTTCCAGCAGCGGGGTGCCGGCGCGGTTCAGGTCGATGCCGCTGGCGCCGTTGAACTCTTCGTGCAGGCTCTTGCCAGCGTCTTCTTCCAGGTGCGCGCGGGTGATGCCGACGCGTTTGACCGTGCCGTCTTCCAGCGGGATGTCCAGGTGGCCCTTGCCGACGATCGGCAGTTCCATCTGGCTGATCTGATAGCCCTTGGGCAGGTCGGGGTAGAAGTAGTTCTTGCGGGCGAACACGTTGTGCTGGCCGATCTCGGCGTCGATGGCCAGGCCGAACATGACCGCCATGCGCACTGCTTCCTGGTTCAGCACCGGCAGTACGCCGGGCATGCCCAGGTCCACCAGGCTGGCCTGGGTGTTGGGCTCGGCACCGAAGGCGGTGGAGCTACCGGAGAAAATCTTCGATTTGGTGGTGAGCTGGGTGTGAATCTCCAGCCCGATCACGACTTCCCATTGCATGTGTTTCTCCTCAGAAGCCGGTTGGTGTGCGGGTGTGCCAGTCAGTGTTCAACTGATACTGGTGGGCAACGTTCAACAGACGGCCTTCCTGGAAATACGGGGCGAGCAGTTGCACGCCGACCGGCAAGCCGTCGACGAAGCCGGCGGGCATGGACAAGCCCGGCAGACCCGCGAGGTTGGCGGTGATGGTGTAAACGTCTTCCAGATACGCAGCGACCGGGTCGCTGCTCTTGTCGCCGATTTTCCAGGCCGGGTTCGGCGTGGTCGGGCCAAGGATGATGTCGACTTCATTAAAGGCAGCCATGAAGTCGTTCTTGATCAGGCGACGGATCTTCTGCGCCTTCAGGTAGTAGGCGTCGTAGTAACCGGCCGACAGGGCATAGGCACCGACCATGATCCGGCGCTGCACTTCGCTGCCGAAACCTTCGCCACGGGAGCGCTTGTACAGGTCTTCCAGGTTTGCCGGGTTCTCGCAGCGGTAGCCGAAGCGCACACCGTCGAAACGCGACAGGTTGGAGGAGGCTTCCGCCGGCGCGATCACGTAGTACGCCGGGATGGCGTGCTGCATGTTCGGCAGGCTGATTTCCTTGATCACGGCGCCGAGCTTTTCCAGCTCCTTGACGCTGTTGTGGATCAGCTCGGCGATGCGTGGGTCGAGGCCGGCGCTGAAGTATTCCTTGGGTACGCCGATGCGCAGGCCCTGCAGCGAGCCGTTGAGGCTGGCGCTGTAGTCCGGTACCGGTTCGTCGATGCTGGTGGAGTCCTGCGGGTCGAAGCCGGCCATGCCTTGCAGCAGGATCGCGCAGTCCTCGGCGGTGCGCGCCAGAGGGCCGCCCTGATCGAGGCTGGAGGCGTAGGCGATCATGCCCCAGCGCGAAACGCGACCATAGGTCGGTTTCAGGCCGGTGAGGTTGGTCAATGCAGCCGGCTGGCGGATCGAGCCGCCGGTGTCGGTGCCGGTGGCGGCAGGCAGCAGGCGCGCAGCGACCGCGGCCGCCGAACCGCCGGACGAACCGCCCGGAACGCGTTCCAGGTTCCACGGGTTTTTCGCCGCGCCGTAATAGCTGGTCTCGTTGCCCGAGCCCATGGCGAATTCGTCCATGTTGGTCTTGCCCAGGGTCACGGTCCCGGCGGCGGCCAGCTTGGCGACCACGGTGGCGTCGTAGGGCGCCTTGAAATTGTCGAGCATCTTCGAGCCGCAGCTGGTGCGGATGCCCTGGGTGCAGAACAGGTCCTTGTGGGCGATCGGCGCGCCGAGCAGGGCGCCGCTCTCACCGTTCGCGCGACGGGCGTCAGCGGCCTTGGCCTGCTGCAGCGCGAGATCTTCGGTGAGGCTGATGAAGCTGTTGAGCTGCGGGTCGAGCTGGGTGATGCGCGCCAGCAGGGTCTTGGTCAGCTCTTCGGAGGAAAACTTCTTGTCGGCGAGTCCGCGGGCGATCTCGGCCAGGGTCATGTGATGCATTGCAGGCTCTTTCCCTTTAGTCGATGACTTTCGGAACCAGGTACAGGCCGTTTTCGACCGCTGGTGCGATGGACTGATAGGCCTCGCGATGATTGGACTCGGTCACAACGTCTGCGCGCAGGCGCTGGCTGGCTTCCAGCGGGTGGGCCAGGGGCTCGATACCGTCGGTATCGACTGCCTGCATTGCATCCACCAGCCCGAGAATGCTGTTCAGGTCGCAGGTGATATGTGGAAGATCGGCTTCATTGAGGCCAAGGCTGGCCAGATGAGCGATTTTTTCCACGTCGGAGCGTTCAAGCGCCATGGGATTCTCCAGTGGAAAACAGAACGGATCTCGTCCGTGTGTTAGATTGTCGGAACACTACCGCATTTCTACGGTCATAAGGCCGCGATTGTGGGGGTTGGTGCACAGAAAAGCGGTCAATTTAACATATTGGCGCCTTGCCCAAAATCCCTGTCGTTGTTAGAGTTTGCCGCACTTTTTTACCCACGCGTTGCCTAGGGTCCCTTTCCCATGTTCAAGAAACTGCGTGGCATGTTTTCCAGCGATCTTTCCATTGACCTGGGCACTGCCAACACCCTTATTTACGTGCGCGAGCGCGGTATTGTCCTGAATGAACCATCGGTTGTGGCCATTCGGACCCACGGTAATCAGAAAAGTGTCGTGGCTGTCGGTACCGAAGCCAAGCGCATGCTCGGTCGTACTCCGGGCAACATTGCTGCCATTCGTCCGATGAAGGACGGCGTGATCGCCGACTTCAGTGTCTGCGAAAAGATGCTGCAATACTTTATCAACAAGGTTCACGAAAACAGTTTTCTGCAGCCCAGCCCTCGTGTGCTGATCTGCGTTCCATGCAAGTCCACCCAGGTCGAGCGTCGTGCCATCCGTGAATCGGCCCTCGGTGCCGGTGCCCGTGAAGTGTTCCTGATCGAAGAGCCGATGGCGGCCGCGATCGGTGCCGGCCTGCCGGTCGAAGAAGCCCGCGGTTCGATGGTCGTGGATATCGGTGGCGGTACCACCGAGATTGCCCTGATTTCCCTGAACGGTGTGGTTTACGCCGAATCCGTACGTGTCGGCGGCGACCGTTTCGACGAAGCGATCATCACCTACGTGCGTCGCAACTACGGCAGCCTGATCGGCGAATCCACCGCCGAGCGCATCAAGCAGGAAATCGGTACTGCCTACCCGGGTGGCGAAGTCCGTGAAGTCGACGTTCGTGGCCGTAACCTGGCCGAAGGCGTGCCACGCGCATTCACCCTGAACTCCAATGAAGTGCTGGAAGCTCTGCAAGAGTCCCTGGCAACCATCGTTCAGGCCGTGAAAAGCGCGCTGGAGCAATCGCCTCCGGAACTGGCTTCGGACATCGCCGAGCGCGGTCTGGTGCTGACCGGTGGTGGCGCCCTGCTGCGTGACCTGGACAAGTTGCTGGCCCAGGAAACCGGTCTGCCGGTGATCGTCGCCGAAGACCCGCTGACCTGCGTAGCCCGCGGCGGTGGCCGTGCATTGGAAATGATGGACAAACACACCATGGACCTGCTCTCCAGCGAATAATCGCGCCGGGTGCATCCATGTGTTCCGCTCGCAGGCAGCACTTTGCAGTGCTGCCTGTTGGCGTTTATCTTCTGTCATTCTGCTCCAGGCCGGTTTGAAGCCGTATGAATAAAGAGAACATTTGCCTGGGAGGAGCGGCTTATTAAACCGCTTTTCGCCAAAGGCCCCTCATTGGGCGTACGCCTGTTGGTGCTGGTCGTGCTATCGGTCGCGCTGATGGTGGTCGATGCCCGCTTCACACTGCTCAAGCCAGTGCGTAGCCAAATGTCGCTGGTGCTGATGCAGTCCTACTGGATCACCGACCTGCCACAACGGCTATGGCAGGGTGTGGCCAGCCAGTTTGGCAGCCGCACCGAACTGGTCGCCGAAAACGAAAAACTCAAGACCGAAAACCTGTTGCTCCAGGGCCGCATGCAAAAGCTCGCCGCCTTGACCGAGCAGAACGTTCGCCTGCGCGAGTTGCTCAACTCCTCCGCGCTGGTCAACGAGAAGGTCGAAGTGGCCGAGCTGATCGGCATGGACCCCAACCCCTTCACTCATCGCATCATCATCAACAAGGGTGAGCGCGACGGCGTGGTGCTCGGGCAACCGGTACTCGATGCCCGTGGCCTGATGGGGCAGGTGGTCGAGCTGATGCCTTACACCTCTCGCGTGCTGCTGCTCACCGACACCACTCACAGCATTCCTGTCCAGGTGAACCGCAACGGTCTGCGGGCGATTGCCAGCGGTACCGGCAATCCGGAACGCCTTGAGTTGCGTCATGTGGCCGACACCGCGGACATCAAGGAAGGCGACCTGCTGGTCAGTTCCGGCCTGGGCCAGCGTTTCCCGGCGGGTTACCCGGTGGCGACGGTCAAGGAAGTGATCCATGACTCCGGCCAGCCGTTTGCCATCGTGCGCGCCGTGCCGACGGCCGCCTTGAACCGCAGCCGTTACCTGTTGCTGGTGTTCAGCGATAACCGCACCGCCGAAGAGCGTGCCAACGATGCCGCCCAGGCTCAGGAAGCGCAGGACCAGCAGGGCGGCACCGCCACGCCGGTGGTCCCGGCGACCGTGCCCAAGCCTGTCGTGCCCACGACGCCGGCCACCGCGACCGCTCCTGCCGCACCGGCCGCTGCACCCGCGACGCCAGCCGCCACGACGCCGGTCAAACCCGTGGCCCATCCGGCTCCGGTCAAGCCTGCCGCCACCAGACCCGCCGCGCCCAAGCCGCCTGCAGCGGCCCCGGCCCCCACGGGAGGAAGAGAATAATGTCCCGAAACGGCTGGATGGTCTGGCTGACCTTCGCCATCGGCATGCTGCTTAGCGTGTCGCCTTTGCCACAATTCATGGAAATCCTGCGCCCACTCTGGCTGGCCTTGCTGCTGGCGTTCTGGGCCCTGGCCCTGCCACATAAAGTCGGCATGGTCACGGCCTGGTGCCTGGGGCTGGCCGAGGATGTGCTGTACGGCACGTTGCTGGGGCAGAACGCGCTGATCCTGACCCTGATCACCTTCCTGGTGCTGTCGTTGCAACAGCGCTTGCGCATGTTCCCGATGTGGCAGCAAAGCCTGGTGATCCTGGTGATTTTCGGCCTGGCGCAACTGGTCCAGCTGTGGCTCAGCGCCTTGACCGGCAACCGTCAACCGACCCTTGCACTGGTGCTGCCGGCATTGGTCAGTGCCTTGCTCTGGCCTTGGGTCAGCTTCGGTTTGCGCGGGTTGCGCCGACGTTTCAAAATCAACTGATTCGGTCAGGCATTTGCCCGTACCTCGACAGGGAGATGTCTTGATGAAATCGCTTTACCTCGCCTCAGGCTCGCCGCGTCGACGGGAACTGCTCACGCAGATCGGCGTGTCTTTTACCGCCATCAGCGCGGATATCGATGAAACCCCTCTCCCTGATGAAAACCCAGCGGCCTATGTCGAGCGCCTGGCGCGCGACAAGGCGGCGGCCGGGTATGCGCTGATCGCCGATGGCCAGTCTGCGGCCTGTGTCCTGGGCGCCGACACCGCGGTGGTCCTTGATGGGCAGATCCTGGGCAAACCGCTGGACCAGGCCGATGCGCAGTCGATGCTCATGGCCCTGTCGGGGCGCGAACATGAAGTGCTGACCGCCATTGCCGTGCTCGATGGCCAGCGCTGCGAGTCGCGGGTGGTCCGCAGCCTGGTGCGCTTCCGGGCGATCGGCGATGACGAGGCGGCCCGCTACTGGGCCAGCGGCGAGCCCCGCGACAAGGCTGGCGGCTATGGCATCCAGGGGCTTGCGGCGGTATTCGTGGCAGGGCTCAATGGCAGTTATTCCGCTGTCGTCGGCTTGCCGGTATGCGAAACCGCAGAATTACTTGACCATTTCGGCATACCCTGTTGGCAAAACCTTGCAGTGCGCTAAGCGCCGTACCTACCGATGCGGCCATCCATAGTGAATATGCCTGAACGAGACCCTGCCATGAGTGAAGAGATTCTGATCAACATCACGCCGATGGAGTCGCGCGTGGCGGTGGTCGAAAACGGTGTGCTGCAAGAAGTCCATGTCGAGCGGACCCAGCGTCGCGGGATTGTCGGCAATATCTATAAAGGCAAGGTGGTCCGGGTTCTGCCCGGCATGCAGGCGGCGTTCGTCGATATCGGCCTGGATCGCGCGGCATTCATTCATGCCTCGGAAATCTCCCTGCGCGAAGGGCCGGCGGTGGAAAGCATCGGCGCCCTGGTCCATGAAGGGCAGAGCCTGGTGGTGCAGGTGACCAAGGACCCGATCGGCTCCAAGGGCGCGCGCCTGACCACCCAGCTGTCGATCCCTTCGCGCTACCTGGTGTACATGCCGCGCACCGCCCATGTCGGCATCTCTTTGAAGATCGAGGACGAAGCCGAGCGCGAGCGCCTGAAACAGGTGGTCAGCGATTGCGTGGCCCAGGAAGGCATCAAGGAAGCCGGTGGTTTCATCCTGCGTACCGCCGCCGAGGGCGCGGGCGCCGACGAAATCATGATGGACATCCGTTACCTGCGCCGCTTGTGGGATCAGATCGGCGCGCAGATCAAGACCATCGGCGCCCCCAGTGTCATTTACGAAGACCTGGGCCTGGCCCTGCGTACCCTGCGTGACCTGGTCAGCCCGAAGATCGAGAAGATCCGCATCGATTCCCGGGAAACCTTCCAGAAAACCACGCAGTTCGTCGCCGAACTGATGCCGGAAATCGCCGATCGCCTGGAACACTATCCGGGCGAGCGACCGATCTTCGACCTGTATGGCGTCGAAGACGAAATCCAGAAAGCCCTGGAACGCAAGGTACCGCTCAAGTCCGGCGGTTACCTGGTGGTCGACCCGGCGGAAGCCATGAGCACCATCGACGTCAACACCGGTGCTTTCGTCGGTCACCGCAACCTCGAAGAAACCATCTTCAAGACCAATCTCGAAGCGGCGACCGCTATTGCCCGCCAGCTGCGCCTGCGCAACCTGGGCGGGATCATCATCATCGACTTCATCGACATGGAAGATGAAGAACACCAGCGCCAGGTGCTGCGCACTCTGGAAAAACAGCTGGAGCGCGATCACGCCAAGACCAACATCATTGGCATTACCGAGTTGGGCCTGGTGCAGATGACCCGCAAGCGTACCCGGGAAAGTCTTGA
The DNA here is from genome assembly GCF_059421865.1 of Pseudomonas sp. GW821-FHT02B10. Taxonomy (NCBI): domain Bacteria; kingdom Pseudomonadati; phylum Pseudomonadota; class Gammaproteobacteria; order Pseudomonadales; family Pseudomonadaceae; genus Pseudomonas; species Pseudomonas sp. GW821-FHT02B10. The sequence continues at coordinate 188,168 of NZ_JBWKVU010000001.1, forward strand.
GCAGGTGCTCTGCGAGCCCTGCAGCAGCTGCCAGGGCCGCGGCAAGCTGAAAACCCCGGAAACCATCTGCTACGAAATCTTCCGGGAAATCCTGCGTGAGGCGCGGGCCTATCAGGCCGAAGGTTATCGGGTCCTGGCGAACCAGAAAGTGGTCGACCGGCTGCTCGACGAAGAGTCGGGCAACGTCGCGGAGCTGGAGGCCTTTATCGGCCGGACCATCCGTTTTCAGGTCGAAACCATGTATTCCCAGGAACAATACGACGTGGTGCTGCTCTGAGTCCGCGTACCCTACATTTACCGGATACAGCTGGCCCCGGTTTTCACATGACTCTTGCCACGGGGGCCAACTGACATGGAGCGTCTGATGCGCTTTCTCGCTGCTCTGACCCGCTGGGGGCTGGGGCTTTGTGCGTTACTGCTGGTGCTGACGGCCTTGTACGTCAGCCTGGGTCGGGAGCTGACCCCGCTGGTGGCTGAATATCGGGCCGAGGTCCAGGCCAAGGCTCAGGAAGCCTTGGGCATGCCGGTGCAGATCGGCCGGCTGGAAGGCAGCTGGAGCGGTTTCTCGCCCATCCTGCTGGCCCACGATGTGACAGTCGGCGAGGGCGCCAACGCCTTGCGCCTGGATCAGGTGCGGGTGGCGCCCGACCTGCCTGGCAGCGCCCTGGCGCGCCAACTGCGGGTCAAACACCTTGAGTTCAGCGGCCTCAACCTGAGCCTGAAGGAAGGTCCGGATGGGCGCTGGGCGCTCGAAGGCCTGCCGGTGCAGGATAACCAGCCTCTCGACCCCGAGCAGTTGCTCAACCGCATGCAGATGGTCAGTGAGCTGTCGGTGCTCGACAGCCAGGTGACCCTGCAACCGCTCGATCATCCCGCGATTGCCTTGACTTACGTCGGCCTCAATCTGCGTGTCGGCTCCGGCCGTCAACGCCTGGATGCACGCCTGACCCTGCCGGACGGTCAGCCCCTGGCTGTCAGCTTGCGCACGCGAATTCGCGCCAACGCCTGGCGCGAAGGGCAGGCCGACGCCTACCTGAGCCTGCCGCAAAGCGACTGGGCGAAATGGCTGCCGCCGCGCGTGACCCAACAGTGGACGTTCTCCGAACTCAAGGCTGGTGGCGAGTTCTGGCTCAGTTGGGGCGATGGCCTGCTGCAGAGCATGGTCGCACGCCTGAACGCGCCGCAGGTCAGCGGGGCCTATGACGAGCGCAAACCGGTCACAGTGAAGAACCTGGCGCTCAATGCCTATTTCCAGCGCAACGAGCAGGGCCTCAGCGTCGCCTTCGACTCGCTGGCCATGAACATCGGCGAGACGCGCTGGGAGTCCCGCCTGCACCTGCAGCAGACCGGTACCGTCAACAGTGCCGAAGAGCTCTGGCACTTGCAGGCCGACCGCCTCGACCTGACGCCGATCACGCCGGTCCTGGATGCCTGGGCGCCGTTGCCGGAAAAGGCCGCGACCCTCATCGACAACCTCAAGGTCACGGGCGCGCTGCGCAATATCCTGTTCGACTTCCGGCCGCAGGTCAGCGGCGATCAGCGCCTGAGTTTTGCCGCCAACCTGGAGCAGGTCGGGTTCAACGCCTATCGCGGCGCGCCGGCGGCCCGTAACGTCAGCGGCAGCATCAGCGGCGACCTGGGGCAGGGCGAGCTGCGCATGGACAGCAAGGACTTTGCCTTGCACCTGGACCCGATCTTCGCCAAGCCCTGGCAATACCTGCAGGCCAATGCCCGGCTGACCTGGAAGCTCGATCAGCAGGGGTTCACCCTGATCGCGCCGTACCTCAAGGTCCTGGGCGAGGAGGGCAAGATCGCTGGCGACTTCCTGATCCGCCTGCATTTCGACCACACCCAGGAAGACTATATGGACCTGCGGGTCGGTCTGGTCGATGGCGACGGTCGTTATACCGCCAAGTACCTGCCCGAGGTGCTCAGCCCGGCCCTGGACGAATGGCTGCGCACGGCAATCCTCAAGGGCGCGGTGGATGAAGGTTTCTTCCAGTACCAGGGTTCGCTGAACCATGGTGCAGCCGACACCGCGCGCAGCATCAGCCTGTTCTTCAAGGTGCACGATGCCGAGCTGGCCTTCCAGCCGGGCTGGCCGCACATTGGTAAGGTCAGCGGCGATGTGTTCATCGAAGACAGCGGTGTGCGCATCCTGGCCAGCCAGGGTCAGTTGCTCGACACCCAGGTGAAGGATGTCTACGTCAATATTCCCCATGTGCCCGCCGGGCAAAGCCCCCACATGTTTATCGACGGCGAGTTCGCCGGCGGCCTGGGCGATGGCTTGAAGATCCTTCAGGAAGCGCCGATCGGCACGGGCCCGACCTTTGCCGGCTGGCAGGGCGATGGCGACCTGCAGGGCAAGCTGAAACTGGATATCCCGCTGGTCAAGGGCGAAGAACCGAAGGTGCTGGTGGACTTCAAGACCAGCAAGGCACGGCTCAAGTTGAGTGAGCCGGAGCTGGAGTTGAGCCAGCTCAAGGGCGATTTCCGCTTCGACAGCAGCAAAGGGCTGAGCGGCCAGGGCATCAGCGCCCAGGCCTTCGAGCGCCCGGTGACCGCGCAGATTTTTGCCGACGGTCGCCCCGGCAAGCTCGATACCCGGGTCGTCGCCAAGGGCCAGGTGTCGGTCAATAAGCTCACGGAGTGGCTGAAATACAACCAGCCACTGCCGGTTTCCGGTGACATTCCCTACCAGTTGCAGCTCAACCTCGATGGCGCGGACAGCCAACTGATGGTCAGCTCCAGCCTCAAGGGGGTTGCCGTCGACTTGCCAGCGCCTTTCGGCATGACGGCCAGCCAGGGACGTGACAGCGTATTGCGCATGACCTTGCAGGGCGCCGAGCGGCGTTACTGGTTCGATTACGGCGATCTGGCCAACTTTACCTTCGCCGCGCCGAGCGGCAATTTTGCCGATGGCCGTGGCGAGTTGTTCCTCGGCGAGGGCGATGCCGTGCTGCCGGGGGCCAAGGGCCTGCGGGTACGCGGCGTACTGTCGGAACTGGACGTGGAGCCGTGGAAGGCGCTGGTCGATCGGTATGCCGGGCAGGACGCGGGCGGTAGCGCCAAGCAGCTGCTCAGCGGCGCCGACTTCCGGGTCGGCAAGCTCAGCGGTTTCGGCACGACCCTGGACGAGGCCCGTGTGCAGTTGACGCGCAAGCCGTCCTCCTGGGCCCTGCAGCTCGACAGCCTGCAAGCCAAGGGTAACGTGGCGATTCCCGATGCCAAGGCGGCGCCGATGGCAATCAATCTGCAGTATGTGCGCCTGCCGGCCGCCGATCCGACGGTGCAGGCCGACGAGAATGCACCGGACCCGCTGGCCTCGGTCGACCCGAAGAAAGTCCCGGCGCTGGATCTCTCTATCAATCAGCTGTACCAGGGCAACGACCTGATCGGCGGCTGGTCGCTGAAGGTGCGCCCGACCGCCAAGGGCATGGCTTTCAACAGTCTCGACCTGGGCCTCAAGGGCATGGTCCTGCAAGGCTCCGGCGGCTGGGAAGGCGAACCCGGCGCGGCCACCAGCTGGTACAAAGGCCGCCTGGGCGGCAAGAACCTGGCGGACGTGCTCAAGGGCTGGGGCTTTGCGCCGACCGTGACCAGTGAAGAGTTCCACCTGGATGTGGACGGGCGCTGGCCTGGCTCGCCGGCCTGGGTCGGGCCCAAGCGGTTCTCGGGCAGCCTGGATGCGACCCTGCGCAAGGGCCAGTTCGTGGAAGTCGAAGGCGGGGCGCAGGCCTTGCGGGTATTCGGCCTGCTGAACTTCAATTCCATCGGCCGGCGCCTGCGCCTGGACTTCTCCGACCTGTTCGGCAAGGGCCTGAGCTACGACCGGGTCAAGGGGTTGCTGGTGGCCAGCAACGGTGTCTACGTGACCCGCGAACCCATCACCCTGACCGGGCCGTCGAGCAACCTGGAGCTCAATGGCACCCTGGACCTGGTGGCCGACCAGGTGGATTCGAAGCTGCTGGTGACGCTGCCGGTGACCAACAACCTGCCGATCGCCGCGCTGATCGTCGGTGCGCCGGCGGTCGGCGGGGCGCTGTTCCTGATCGACAAGCTGATCGGCGACCGGGTGTCGCGCTTCGCCAGCGTCCAGTACAGCGTCAAGGGGCCCTGGAAGGACCCGAAAATCACCTTCGACAAACCTTTTTGAAAAACCGCGGCCCGGGCCTATGGAGTAGCATGGCCACATATCCAACCTGGAGTGCGCCATGTCCCTTGCGGTGATTCAGATGGTCAGCCAGAGCGACGTGCTAGCCAATTTGCAGCAGGCGCGAAACCTGCTGGAGCAGGCTGCTGCCGGCGGTGCGCGACTGGCCGTGCTGCCGGAGAACTTCGCCGCCATGGGCCGCCGCGACGCGGCGGCCATCGGTCGGGCGGAGGCCCGGGGCGAAGGCCCGATCCTGCCCTGGTTGAAACAGGCCGCCCGCGACCTCAAGTTATGGATAGTCGCCGGTACCTTGCCGCTGCCTCCGGTGGACCAGCCGGAGACCAAGGCCCGGGCCTGCTCGCTGCTGATCGACGAGCACGGCGAGCAAGTGGCGCGCTACGACAAGCTGCATCTGTTCGACGTCGACGTGGCCGACAATCGCGGCCGTTACCGGGAGTCGAATGACTATGCTCATGGAGAACAGGTGGTGGTGGCTGATACACCGGTGGGCCGGGTTGGCCTGACCGTGTGCTACGACCTGCGTTTTCCGGAGCTGTACAGCGAATTGCGAGCCGCCGGGGCGGAGCTGATCAGCGCTCCTTCGGCGTTTACCGCCGTGACCGGCGCGGCGCATTGGGACGTATTGATCCGCGCCCGGGCCATCGAAACCCAGTGCTACCTGCTGGCAGCGGCGCAAGGCGGCATTCATCCGGGACCCCGGGAGACCTTCGGCCATGCGGCCATCGTCGACCCCTGGGGCCGGGTGCTGGCGCAGCAGGATCAAGGCGAGGCCGTGCTGCTGGCCGAGCGCGACAGCAGCGAACAGGCGTCCATCCGGGCGCGCATGCCGGTGGCCAGTCACCGGCGCTTTTTCTCGCAAGGCGCGCAGCGACTTGCTTAAGAACGACGAATTTAAGGCGTAAAGCATATGAGCGGGTTGTTATCTTCAGTCAGTGAACACCTTCTGGCGCCCGGTGGCGTGACCCTGGAAAGCCTGCAGGGCGTGCTCGGCGATCTGGCCGGCCCGGGTATCGATGCCGCCGACCTGTATTTCCAGGGGCAGATTTCCGAGTCCTGGTCGCTGGAAGACGGCATCGTCAAGGAAGGCAGCTTCAATCTGGACCAGGGCGTTGGCGTGCGGGCGCAGTCGGGTGAGAAAACCGGTTTTGCCTACAGCAATGCCATCACCCTCGAAGCGCTTGGGCTGGCTGCCCGAGCCGCACGCTCGATTTCCCGCGCCGGGCAGAACGGTACCGTGCAGGCCTTTACCACCCAGGACGTGGCCCAGCTGTATGCGCCGGACAACCCCCTGGAAGTCATCAGCCGCGCGGAAAAGGTCGAGCTGCTCAAGCGAGTCGACGCCGCGACCCGTGCTCTCGATCCACGTATCCAGCAGGTCAGCGTCAGCATGGCCGGGGTCTGGGAGCGCATTCTCGTAGCCTCCACCGATGGCGGCCTGGCGGCGGATGTGCGGCCTTTGGTGCGCTTCAACGTCAGCGTGATCGTCGAGCAGAATGGCCGTCGCGAGCGTGGCGGTCATGGCGGCGGCGGGCGTACCGACTACCGTTATTTCCTCAGTGAAGACCGCGCCATGGGCTACGCCCGTGAGGCATTGCGCCAGGCCCTGGTCAACCTGGAAGCCATCCCCGCGCCAGCCGGCACCTTGCCGGTGGTACTGGGTTCCGGCTGGTCCGGCGTGCTGTTGCACGAAGCAGTGGGGCATGGCCTGGAAGGCGATTTCAACCGCAAGGGCAGCTCGGCCTACAGCGGCCGCATGGGCGAAATGGTGGCCTCGAAACTCTGCACCATCGTCGACGACGGCACCCTGGCCGGGCGGCGCGGCTCGCTGAGCATCGACGACGAAGGCACCCCGACCGAGTGCACCACCCTGATCGAGAACGGTGTGCTCAAGGGCTACATGCAGGACAAACTCAATGCCCGCCTGATGGGCGTGGCCCGCACCGGCAACGGTCGTCGCGAGTCTTATGCGCACCTGCCGATGCCGCGCATGACCAACACCTACATGCTGGGTGGCGAAAGCGATCCGGCGGAAATCATTGCTTCGGTGAAAAAGGGCATCTATTGCGCCAACCTGGGTGGCGGTCAGGTGGACATCACCAGTGGCAAGTTCGTGTTCTCCACCAGCGAGGCGTATCTGATCGAAGACGGCAAGATCACCGCGCCAGTCAAGGGCGCGACCCTGATCGGCAACGGGCCGGAAGCCATGAGCCGGGTGTCGATGGTCGGTAACGACCTGGCGCTGGACAGTGGTGTGGGGACCTGTGGCAAGGATGGGCAGTCGGTGCCGGTAGGTGTCGGCCAGCCGACCTTGAAGATCGATGCGATCACCGTGGGTGGCACGGGCGCTTAAGAAGTGAAGCGGCGGGTGAGTTGCCGGGCAACCCACCCGAGTCGAGGCTCAGCGCAGGCCGCGTTGAGTCTCGTCCAGCTCGCGGATGTATTTGAAGATTTTACGGCTGGAGGCAGGCGGCTTGTTATGGGCCACCTCATGCTGGGCCTGACGGATCAGGGAACGAAGCTGCTGACGATCCGCTTGCGGATAGTCGGTGACGAACTTTTCCAGGACCGCGTCATCGCCCGCGATCAAGCGATCACGCCAGCGCTCCAGGCCATGGAAACGTTCGTTGTACTGGCGAGTCGAGGCGTCGAGTTGGTCCAGCAGCACCAGGATCGCGCTGGTGTCCTGATCGCGCATCAGCTTGCCGATGAATTGCAGGTGGCGTTTGCGCGCGATATGGGCGACATGCTTGGGCGCATCCGCCAGGGCCCGGCGCAGAGCGTCGGTCAACGGCAGTTTGTTCAGCAAGTCGGGCTTGAGTGTTGTAAGGCGCTCGCCGAGGTCAACCAGAGCATGCAGCTCGCGTTTGACCTGGGATTTGCTTTTCTCCCCATCGAGGGAGTCGTCGTAAGAATCAACCATGGTGGCAGTCCGCAAAGAAACGCCGCCATGATAACCAGTCGGGGGCCGCTTGTCCGGCCCGGTCGCTCGAAGGCCTTAACCGAAAGCAGAATTTGAGTGGAGAAAACCATGAGTGCAGCACAAAGCGTCGGCCCGCAGGCTTTGCCGGCACTGCAGGAACAAGTCGAGCAGATCATCGCCGAGGCCAAGCGCCAGGGCGCCAGTGCCTGCGAAGTGGCGGTTTCTCTGGAGCAGGGCCTATCGACTTCGGTTCGCCAGCGGGAAGTGGAAACCGTCGAGTTCAATCGCGACCAGGGGTTTGGCATCACGTTGTATGTCGGCCAGCGCAAGGGCTCGGCCAGCACCTCGGCCAGTGGTCCCGAGGCGATTCGCGAAACCGTCGCCGCGGCCCTGGCCATCGCCAAACACACCTCGGAAGACGAAAGCTCGGGGTTGGCCGATGCCGCCCTGATGGCCCGGGACGTGCCGGACTTCGACCTGTTCCACGCCTGGGACATTACCCCGGAGCAAGCCATCGAGCAGGCGCTGGCCTGTGAGGCTGCGGCCTTTGCCGCCGACAGCCGGATCAAGAACGCTGACGGCACCACCCTGAGCACCCACCAGGGCTGCCGTGTGTACGGCAACAGCCACGGTTTTATCGGCGGTTATGCTTCGACTCGGCACAGCTTGAGTTGCGTGATGATCGCCGAGGCCGACGGCCAGATGCAGCGTGACTATTGGTATGACGTCAATCGCCAGGGCCATCTGTTGACGGACCCGGTGACCATCGGCCAGCGCGCTGCGCAACGTGCTGCGAGCCGCCTGGGCGCCCGCCCGGTGCCGACCTGCGAAGTGCCGGTGCTGTTTTCCGCGGAACTGGCCGGCGGCCTGTTCGGCAGCTTCCTGGGGGCGATTTCCGGCGGCAACCTGTACCGCAAATCGTCCTTCCTCGAGGGCGCGCTGGGGCAGCGACTGTTCCCCGAGTGGCTGACCATCGATGAGCGTCCGCACTTGATGCGCGCCCTGGGCAGTTCGGCGTTCGACGGCGATGGCCTGGCCACTTACGCCAAGCCTTTCGTCGAGAACGGCGAACTGGTGTCCTACGTGCTGGGGACTTATTCCGGGCGCAAGCTCGGCCTGCCCAGCACCGCCAACGCCGGTGGCGTGCACAACCTGTTCGTGACCCATGGCGAGGAAGACCAGGCGGCCTTGCTGCGCCGCATGGGCCGGGGCCTGCTGGTCACCGAACTGATGGGCCACGGGCTGAACATGGTCACCGGCGATTACTCCCGGGGCGCGGCCGGTTTCTGGGTGGAAAATGGCGAAATCCAGTTCGCTGTCCAGGAGGTGACCATTGCCGGCAACATGCGTGACATGTTCAAGCAGATCATCGCCGTCGGTAACGACCTGGAGTTGCGCAGCAACATCCGCACCGGTTCGGTATTGATCGAACGCATGACGGTCGCTGGCAGCTAAGTCGTAACGGCGTCAGCTAAAGCGCGCGTCCCGCCCGGGGCGCGCGCTTTTTTATTGCCCGGCTTTTGAACATTGACCAACCCTAGCCACCTGTGCAGGGACGCTTGGTCTTGAGCTTGTTTTGATTCTCAATATCATATAATAATAAATCTCATTATCGAATGAGCCCAGGTCATGAGTTCTGCCTTGCACGAGCAGCCTTATCTCGAAAGCTGGCGTTGGATGAGTCGCCAGATCCGTTGTGCCCTCGATCCGGACGAGCCGCGCCTGATCGAGCATTACCTGGCCGAAGGGCGCTATCTGGCGTGTTGCACCGCCACCTCGCCCTGGCTGATCGCTGAAACTTCATTCCGCCTGCTGCTCGACACCGCCACCGATACCGCGCTGCCCTGGCATTGGCGCAGCCAGTGCCTGGACCAGGCCTGGCGCCCGTTGCGTGACCTGGAACGCCTGTCTTTCTGCAAATGCCGGCTCAAACGCTGGCAAAGCCATGCCTGGCAACTGGCGACTTGCTCGTTGCTGCCATCCATTCCCCTTATCGAACTGGTGCAAGGATTTCCCGATGAGTAATACCCGTATCGAACGCGACAGCATGGGCGAACTGCATGTTCCGGAGCAGGCGCTGTATGGCGCGCAAACCCAGCGCGCGGTGGATAACTTTCCCATCAGCCACCAGCGCATGCCGGCGCAGTTCATCCGTGCGCTGATCCTGGCCAAGGCGGCCGCGGCCAAGGCCAACGTCGAACTCAAGCAACTGAGCGAATCCCAGGGCAAGGCCATAGTCGATGCTGCCCAGGGCCTGCTGGAAGGCGACTTCATGCAGCATTTCCCGGTGGATATCTTCCAGACCGGGTCCGGCACCAGTTCCAACATGAACGCCAACGAAGTCATTGCCACCCTGGCCAGCCGTTTGCTCGGCGAACCGGTCAACCCCAACGACCATGTGAACTGCGGGCAGAGCAGCAACGACATCATTCCGACCACCATCCACGTCAGCGCCGCGCTGGGCTTGCACGAACAACTGCTGCCGGCGCTGGTGCATCTGGTGCAAGTCATCGAGCGCAAGGCGGTCGAGGTCCATCCCTTCATCAAGACCGGCCGCACTCACTTGATGGACGCGATGCCAGTGCGTATGAGCCAGGTGCTGGAAGGCTGGGCGCAGCAGCTCAAGGCCAATATCGGTCACCTGCAGGATCTGCTGCCGAGCCTGCAATCCCTGGCGCAGGGTGGCACGGCCGTGGGCACCGGGATCAACGCTCACCCGCAATTCGCCGCGGGTTTCAGCCGGCAGTTGAGCAGCCTGACCCAGGTGCAGTTCACCCCGGGCAAGAACCTGTTCGCCCTGATCGGCTCCCAGGACACCGCGGTGGCGGTCTCGGGCCAGCTCAAGGCTATCGCGGTCACCTTGATGAAGATCGCCAACGACCTGCGCTGGATGAACTCCGGGCCGTTGGCCGGCCTCGGCGAAATCGAGCTGGAAGGGCTGCAACCGGGGTCTTCGATCATGCCCGGCAAGGTCAACCCGGTGATTCCGGAGGCTACGGCGATGGTGGCGGCCCAGGTGATCGGCAACGACACCACGATCACGGTGGCGGGGCAGTCGGGCAACTTCGAGCTGAACGTCATGCTGCCGATCATCGCCCAGAACCTGTTGAGCAGCATCGAGTTGCTGGCCAATTCCAGCCGCCTGCTGGCGGACAAGGCGATTGCCAGCTTCAAGGTCAACGAGCCCAAGCTCAAGGAGGCGCTGTCGCGCAACCCGATCCTGGTCACGGCGCTCAACCCGATCATCGGCTACCAGAAGGCCGCTGAAATCGCCAAGACCGCCTACAAGCAGGGGCGCCCGGTGATCGATGTCGCCCTTGAACACACTGATCTGTCACGCAGCCAGCTGGAGATCCTGCTCGACCCGGAAAAACTCACCGCGGGCGGCGTGTAAATCCCGACATTGCTTTGGAGGTTCACCATGGAGCACTGGAAACGCACGATCGAAAGGGCAAACCGTTTCTTCATGCAGGGCGACCTGGTGGATGCCCGCGAGTATTACTTGCAGGCCCTGGCCCTGGCGCAGGTGTTGTTCGAGCGCTGGAGCGATGCCGACGAAGCGGTGGCGGCTTGTGTCATCTCCCATCACAACCTGGCGGACCTGCACCTGCGCCTGAATCAGCCGGAGGAGAGCGCGGAGTACCTCTGCGCCATCCATCAGCGGTTGTTGCAGACCATGCAGGACAGCCGCCTGGCGCCGGCGCTGCGGGAAGCCGCGCTGCGCCAGAGCAGCAAGACCTATGTCGAGTTGCTCAACTTCATCAGTGAGCACGGTGAATACCCCCGTACGCATCGCCTGCTGGAGAGCAATGTCGCGCAATCGACTGCCGGCACCGCGACCCCGAATGCCCCTCATTACGGAGCACATTGAGATGTCCTTTACCTTGCCTGCATTGCCCTACGCCTACGACGCCCTGGAACCGCACATCGATGCGCAGACCATGGAAATTCACTACACCAAGCATCACCAGACCTATATCAACAACCTCAACGCGGCCGTGGAAGGCACCGAATGGGCCGACTGGTCGGTGGAAAAGCTGGTGGCCGGGGTCCAGCAATTGCCGGAGAAGCTGCGTGCAGCGGTGATCAACCAGGGCGGTGGTCACGCCAACCATTCGTTGTTCTGGGCGGTGATGGCGCCGAGCGGCGGAGGCAAGCCGAACGGTGCGCTGGGCCAGGCGATCGACGAGCAGCTGGGCGGTTTCGAGAGTTTCAAGGAGGCCTTCACCAAGGCCGCGCTCACGCGTTTCGGCAGCGGTTGGGCCTGGCTCAGCGTGACCCCGCAAAAGACCCTGGTCGTCGAGAGCAGCGGCAACCAGGACAGCCCATTGATGAACGGCAATACCCCGATTCTCGGTCTGGACGTGTGGGAGCACGCCTATTACCTGCGTTACCAGAACCGGCGGCCGGAATACATCAATGCGTTCTACAACGTGATCAATTGGCCTGAAGTAGCCCAGCGCTATCAGGTCGCAATGGTTTGAGCTCCCTCCTATAAAAAGACCTAAGGCTGACTATGGGCACTGAAACACTGACGATCAGCAGCGGGCGTATGTTTCGTTACGCATTCGGTTCGCTGTTGCTGTTGGCGGGTACTGCATTGCTGGTTGCCCAGGGCTTGTCCTGGTTGGACCTGGAGCCGCGTTTGTTGCGTGCGTTGCAGGGTGGGGCGGTCTGTGCCCTGGGAACCGCGCTGGGGGCAGTGCCAGTGTTGGTCATTCGCAAGATGCCGCTGGCGCTGAGTGACACCCTGTTGGGATTCGGTGCCGGGGTGATGCTGGCGGCTACGGCCTTTTCGTTGATCGTGCCCGGGATCGCCGCGGCGGAAAAGCTCGGACTGTCGCCCTGGGCATCGAGTGGCCTGATCAGCTTCGGCATCATGCTCGGTGCCTTGGGGTTGTTTCTGGTGGACCGCAAAGTCTCGGGGGGCAACCCGGAGAAACTGGTGGGTACCCTTGAGCACCCGGTCATCCCGCCGCGAATCTGGCTGTTTGTGTTTGCCATCATCGCCCACAACATTCCCGAAGGAATGGCCGTGGGTGTTTCCGCGGGTGGTGGCATGCCGGAGGCGGACAGCCTGGCCATGGGCATCGCCTTGCAGGATGTGCCGGAAGGGCTGGTGATTGCTTTGGTGCTGGCTGGCGCCGGCATGTCCAGGGTCAAGGCATTCCTGATCGGCGCCGCTTCAGGCTTGGTGGAGCCGGTGTTCGCGTTGCTTTGTGCGTGGCTGGTGAGCCTGGCCGAGATGCTGTTGCCGCTCGGGCTGGCGTTGGCGGCGGGGGCGATGCTGCTGGTGGTGACCCACGAAGTGATTCCCGAATCACGACGCAACGGTCATGAGAAGCTGGCCAGCCTGGGTTTGTGTGTCGGCTTTTGCCTGATGATGGTCATGGATACGGCACTCGCTTGAGTGCCTTTGCGGCAGGTTTGCCCTGCCGACCTTACTCGCCTTCGTCGAAGAAGTTGTTGATCAGTGCCACCAGCGCTTCCAGCGCCTCCTGCTCCTGTTCGCCTTCGGTCTTCAGATGAATCCTGGTGCCCTTGCCGGCGGCCAGCATCATCATTGCCATGATGCTCTTGCCGTCGACCATCGACTCCGGCGTTCTCCCAGCGCGGATCTGGCAAGGAAACTGACCGGCCACGCCGACGAACTTTGCCGAAGCACGGGCATGCAGGCCCAGTTTGTTGATGATTTCAATTTCCAGAGCAGGCATCGCGGGGTAGATCCTTTCAGCTAAGGTCGCGGTGGCGAACCTGGACGTTCTTCAGGGACTTTTGCAGGACTTGGCCCAAGCGTTCGGTCAGGTAGACCGAGCGATGGTGGCCGCCCGTGCAGCCAATGGCAATAGTGACGTAGGCGCGGTTGCTGGCGGCGAAACGGGGCAACCATTTCAGCAGGTAGCTGGAGATGTCCTGGAACATTTCCTCGACGTCCGGCTGGGCGGCCAGGTATTCGGCAACCGGCTGGTCGAGCCCGGACTGGGCACGCAACTCGGGTTTCCAGTACGGGTTGGGCAGGCAGCGCACATCGAACACCAGGTCGGCATCGACCGGCATGCCACGCTTGAATCCGAAAGACTCCACCAAAAAGGCGGTGCCCGGTTCCGGTTGGTTCAACAGGCGCAACTTGATGGTATCGCGCAGTTGATAGAGGTTCAGGTTGGTGGTGTTGATCTTGAGATCGGCCAGGTCGGCGATCGGTCCCAGCAGATGGCTTTCGTCCTGGATCGCCTCGGCCAGCGAGCGATTGTTGCTGCTCAAGGGATGGCGGCGTCGCGTTTCGGAAAAGCGCTTGAGCAGGGTTTCTTCGTCAGCGTCCAGGTACAGCACATCGCACTGGATATGCCGGCTGCGGACTTCCTCGAGCAGTTCGGGGAAGCGCGACAGGTGGCTGGGCAGGTTGCGGGCGTCGATCGACACGGCGACCAGTGGCTGTGTCAGTTCGGTATGGATCAGCGCCCGTTCGGCCAGCTCGGGCAGCAGCCCGGCCGGCAGGTTGTCGATGCAGTAATAGCCATTGTCCTCGAGTACATCGAGGGCGGTGCTTTTACCTGAGCCGGACCGGCCGCTGACGATGATCAAGCGCATGATTACTGACCGTTCTGTTCGTCCAGGACAACCTTGTACAAGGCTTCGTTGCTGGTGGCGCTGCGCAGTTTGTCGCGCACCTCTTTGCGGTCCAGCATGCTGGCAATCTGCCGGAGCAGTTCCAGGTGCGCATCGGTAGCGGCTTCCGGGACCAGCAGTACGAACAGCAGGTCGACCGGTGCGCCGTCGATGGCGTCGAAATCGATGGGAGCGTCCAGGTGCATCAGGGCACTGATGGGCGACTCACAGCCTTTGAGGCGGCAGTGTGGAATGGCGATGCCGTTGCCAAAACCGGTAGAGCCCAGTTTTTCACGGGCAATCAGGCTTTCGAAGACATCTTGCATCTCCAGATCAGGCACTTCGCGGCTGATCAGGTTGGCAATTTGTTCGAGGGCACGTTTTTTACTGCCGCCCGGCACGTTCACCAGGGAACGGCCGGGGGTCAGGATGCTTTCAAGTCGGATCATGGGAGGGGAGTGTTAGCGACCCGTGCCTTGGAGAAGGTGGAGTTGCTTTTCCTTATGCTTTTTCAGTTGGCGGTCAAGCTTGTCCGTGAGCAAGTCGATTGCGGCATACATGTCGTCATGTTCTGCATTGGCGACGACTTCCCCACCATGGATGTGCAGCGTGGCCTCGATTTTCTGCTTCAGTTTTTCGACGGCCAGCGTTACCTGCACATTGGTAATCTTGTCAAAGTGCCGCTCAAGTCGGTCGAGTTTTTCGCCGATGTAAGCGCGCAGAGGTTCGGTCACTTCCAGTTGGTGTCCACTGATGTTGACTTGCATACAGCTTCTCCTTCGTTGCCAGTGCATAAAGCGGCAGGTCGATTGACCTGCCACTGGAACGCTGTGGCGAGCCCGGCGGCTACATCAACCGCTTCCGTTCGCTGGAAGGCGCGATCCCCAGGGATTCACGGTACTTGGCGACGGTACGACGGGCTACCTGAATGCCTTGTGCCTCCAGTAAACCAGCGATCTTGCTGTCACTCAACGGCTTTTTCTGATTTTCCGCGGCGACCAGTTTTTTGATGATCGCGCGGATCGCCGTGGACGAGCATTCACCGCCTTCGGAGGTACTTACGTGGCTGGAGAAAAAGTATTTCAGTTCATAAATGCCCCGTGGGGTATGCATGAATTTTTGCGTGGTCACCCGTGAAATCGTCGACTCGTGCATGCCGACTGCTTCGGCGATGTCATGCAGGACCAACGGTTTCATCGCCTCATCGCCGTACTCGAGGAAGCCGCGCTGATGCTCGACGATCTGGGTGGCGACTTTCATCAGGGTTTCGTTACGGCTCTGCAGGCTCTTGATGAACCAGCGGGCTTCCTGCAGCTGGTTGCGCATGAAGGTGTTGTCGGCGCTGGTGTCGGCGCGCCGCACGAAGCCGGCGTACTGTGGGTTGACGCGCAGGCGCGGCACGGACTCCTGGTTCAACTCCACCAGCCAGCGTTCGTTGTCCTTGCGCACTATGACGTCGGGGACCACGTATTCGGCTTCGGTGGATTCGATTTGCGAGCCCGGCCGTGGGTTGAGGCTCTGTACCAGTTCGATGACTTGGCGCAGTTCGTCTTCCTTGAGCTTCATGCGGCGCATCAGCTGGCTGTAGTCGCGGCTGCCGAGCAGGTCGATGAAGTCGCTGACCAGGCGCTTGGCTTCAGTCAGCCAAGGGGTCTTGGCAGGCAGCTGGCGCAGTTGCAGCAGCAGGCATTCGCCCAGGTTGCGGGCGCCGATGCCGGCGGGCTCGAATTGCTGGATACGGTGCAGGACGGCCTCGATTTCGTCGAGTTCGATGTCCAGTTCCGGATCGAAGGCTTCGAGGATTTCCTCGAGGGTTTCGTCCAGATAGCCCTGATTGTTGATGCAGTCGATCAGGGTCACGGCGATCAGGCGATCGGTGTCGGACATGGGCGCCAGGTTCAACTGCCAGAGCAGATGGCTCTGCAGGCTTTCGCCGGCCGAGGTGCGGGTGGTGAAATCCCACTCGTCGTCATCGTTGCTGGGCAGGCTGCTGGCGCTGGTCTGGTAGACGTCTTCCCAGGCGGTGTCGACCGGCAGGTCGTTGGGAATGCGTTCGTTCCATTCGCCGTCCTCGAGGTTGTCCACCGTCGGGGCGGTTTCCTGGTAGGAGGGTTCCTGGATATCGGTATTGGGTTTCTGCTCGGCGTTGTCGGCCAGCGGATCGGTGTTATCGAAGTCGTCGCCTTCTTCCTGGCGCTCGAGCATCGGGTTGGACTCCAGGGCCTCCTGGATTTCCTGTTGCAGGTCCAGGGTCGACAATTGGAGCAGGCGGATGGCCTGTTGCAGCTGCGGTGTCATCGTCAGCTGCTGGCCCATTCTGAGGACTAGCGATGGTTTCATGGCAGGGGCTTAACACCTTATTCGCCGGCGCACATGCGCCATCCACTACAGGGCGCGTGAGCGCCAAACATAAGCAAATTATATGCCTGAAACTGAAGTGTTTGCCTAGAGCGCTGTAACAATAAAAACAGCAGGGTTTTATTGGGGCGGGCGCTCTGGCGACCAGCCAAACACCTCAGGGCTTACAGGCGGAACTCATGGCCCAGGTAAACTTCCTTGACCAGCTCGTTGGCGAGGATGGTTTCGGCGTCGCCTTCGGCGATCAGTTGACCGTCGTTGACGATGTAGGCGGTTTCGCAGATATCCAGGGTTTCACGGACGTTGTGGTCGGTGATGAGCACGCCGATACCCTTGGCCTTCAGGTGATGAATGATCTGCTTGATGTCGCCTACCGAGATCGGGTCCACGCCGGCGAAAGGTTCGTCGAGCAGGATGAACTTGGGGGCGGTGGCCAGGGCGCGAGCGATTTCCACGCGGCGACGTTCGCCGCCGGAAAGGCTCATGCCCAGGTTGTCGCGAATGTGGTTGATGTGGAACTCCTGCAGCAGGCTTTCCAGCTCCTGGCGACGGCCGGCCTTGTCGAGCTCCTTGCGGGTCTCGAGGATGGCCATGATGTTGTCGGCCACCGAAAGCTTGCGGAAGATCGAGGCTTCCTGCGGCAAGTAGCCGATCCCGGCGCGGGCGCGGCCGTGCATTGGCTGGTGGCTGACATCTAGGTCGTCGATCAGGATGCGACCCTGATCGGCCTGGACCAGGCCGACGATCATGTAGAAGCAGGTGGTCTTGCCGGCGCCGTTGGGGCCGAGCAGGCCGACGATCTGGCCGCTGTCGATGGACAGGCTGACGTCACGCACGACCTGGCGGCTCTTGTAGCTCTTGGCCAGGTGCTGAGCTTTCAGAGTTGCCATTACTGGGCCTTTTGCTCGTCAGTTTTCTTTTTCGGCTGGATGACCATGTCGATCCGTGGGCGCGACTCGGTGACCTTGCTGCCGGTGGCGCGACCGGCGCTGGCCAGCTTCTTGTTGGTGTCGTAGACGATTTTCTCGCCCTGGGTGATGTTGCCGTCCTTGTCGACGACTTTGGCGCGGTCGATCAGTACGACGCGGTTCTGCGCGGCGTGGTACTGGATGGTCACACCGTAGCCCTGGACCGGCTTGGTGTCGCCCTGGGTTTGAATCTGCTCGAAGTAGGCCAGGTTGCCCACCGAGGTCACCACGTCGATATCACCGGTCTGGGTGCGGGTGATGGTCACGGTATTGCCGGTGACCTTCATCGAGCCCTGGGTGATGATCACGTCGCCTCTGTAGGTGGCTACGCCATTCTTGTCGTCCAGTTGAGCGTCGTCGGCCTGGATGCGGATCGGTTGCTGGCTATCGTTCGGCAGAGCCCAGGCGCTCACGCTTCCCAGTGCTGCGCCCAGACCGAGCAAAATAGGGAGGGTTTTAACGAGCCTCATACTGTCCTCTTACGTTCGATAGCAGGTTCATCCTGCCGTCTTTCAAATACGCTTTCATTCCCTTGCCAGTCGTCACGCCGCCGGCGCCGTCGATTCTAACGTCTTGATCGGTCTGCGCATATTGCTTCTGCGGGAATACTGTCATGCGGGTCGTGGTGATCAGCAGGTTGCGATTTTTCTCGTCGGTGCGCGAAACCCGTACCGAATCGATCAACTCGACCTCGGTGCCGTCCGGGTTGACTTCGCCACGCTCGCTCTGGACATGCCAGGGGAAGGTGGTACCGCGATACATCTGCAGGTCCGGCTTGGTCAGCAGGGTCACCTCGGTGGCCTTGAGGTGCTCGACCTTGTCGGAAGTCATTTCGTACTGCAGCTTGCCGTCGGGCAGGTACTGCACGCTACGGGCGTTGATGGCGTAGTAGTCGATGGCGCTTTCGTCGACCTGCGCGACCGGCTTGTCGAGGAAGCGTTCCGGGCTGATGTTCCAGTACCCCACCGCCAGGAACAGCACGGTGATGATGCCGAAGATCAGTATGTTGCGAATCTTTTTGCTCAGCATGGGAGGCTCTATAAGTAGGCGGCGTGGGCTGCTTCAAGGCTGCCTTGGGCGCGCAGGATCAACTCGCAGAACTCGCGGGCGGCGCCTTCGCCGCCACGGGCCTGGGTGACGCCATGGGCGTGTTCACGGACAAAACTGGCGGCATTGGCGACGGCCATGCCCAGGCCGACCCGGCGGATCACTGGCAGGTCGGGCAAGTCGTCGCCCAGGTAGGCGACCTGCTCATAGCTTAGGCCCAGTTGGGCAAGAAGCCCGTCCAGCACCACCAGTTTGTCTTCGCGACCCTGAAACAGGTGGGGAATCCCCAGGTTTTTCGCCCGACGCTCGACCACCGGCGTCTTGCGGCCGCTGATGATCGCCGTCTGCACGCCCGTGGCCATCAGCATCTTGATGCCCTGGCCGTCGAGGGTGTTGAAGGTCTTGAATTCGCTGCCGTCTTCGAGGAAGTACAGGCGACCGTCGGTCAGTACGCCGTCGACGTCGAATACCGCCAGCTTGATGTTCTTGCCGCGTTGCAGCAGATCCGTGCTCATTACATGACTCCCGCGCGCAGCAGGTCGGACAGGTTGAAGGCGCCGATCGGGCGATCGTCCTTGTCCACCACGACCAGTGCGTTGATTCGATTGTCCTCCATGATCTTCAGGGCTTCGGCCGCGAGCATTTCGGCGCGGGCGGTCTTGCCGTGAACGGTCATGACTTCATCGATAGTGGTGTGGTGGATGTCGATGGTGCGGTCCAGGGTGCGGCGCAGGTCGCCATCGGTGAAGACCCCCGCCAGACGCCCGTCGGCCTCGACAATGACGGTCATGCCCAGGCCCTTGCGGGTCATTTCCATCAAGGCGTCCTTGAGCAACGTGCCACGCTGGACCTGCGGCAGTTGCTCGCCGGCATGCATGACGTTCTCGACTTTCAGCAGCAGGCGCCGGCCCAGCGCGCCGCCCGGATGGGAGAAGGCGAAGTCTTCGGCGGTAAAGCCGCGGGCTTCCAGCAGCGCCACGGCCAGGGCGTCGCCCATGACCAGGGCGGCGGTGGTCGAGGAGGTCGGAGCCAGGTTCAGCGGGCAGGCCTCTTGCTCGACCTGGACGTTGAGGTTGACCTCGGCGGCCTTGGCCAGTGGCGAATCAGGGTTGCCGGTGATGCTGATTAACTGGATGCCCAGGCGCTTGATCAGCGGCAACAGGGTCACGATTTCATTGGTCGAGCCGGAGTTGGACAGGGCCAGGATCACGTCGTCCCGGGTAATCATGCCCATGTCGCCATGGCTGGCTTCGGCCGGATGGACAAAAAACGCGGTGGTGCCGGTGCTGGCCAGGGTGGCGGCGATCTTGTTGCCGATGTGCCCGGACTTGCCCATGCCGACCACTACTACGCGGCCTTTGCTGGCCAGAATCATCTCGCAAGCGCGTACGAAATCTGCGTCGATATGTGGCAGCAAGCCTTGTACGGCTTCTATCTCGAGGCGGATGGTGCGTTGTGCCGATTGAATCAGGTCGCTGGATTGGCTCATGTCAGAAATCGTATAGCCTGATGAAAAGGCGGCGATTATAGCGGTAATGATCGATTCCCTCACGCAAGTTCGTCAGCCTTTGTCCTTCTATAGGTAGGAATTGTCCTGTAAAGCCTGTTTTAGGCTGTCGTGATCCTGAATGCGGATGGCTTCGGCCTTGGGGGCTCCGTATCAGCAGTGATATAGTTCGCCGCCAGTTCGGCCTGCCCTGGGTGCATGTACTCCCGGCAGGGAGCCAAGCGTCCGAGTGAGAGGCTGCATCGCAAGGAGTTTAGATGAGTGCCGATAACGCCTACGCGGTCGAGCTGAAGGGACTGTCCTTCAAGCGCGGTGCGCGCAGCATCTTCAATAATGTCGATATCCGTATTCCGCGGGGCAAGGTCACCGGCATCATGGGGCCTTCCGGTTGCGGCAAGACCACGCTCCTGCGGTTGATGGGCGCGCAATTGCGTCCCAGCAGCGGTGAAGTCTGGGTCAATGGCCAGAACCTGCCCAAATTGTCGCGCGGCGATCTGTTCGACGCCCGCAAGCAGATGGGCGTGCTGTTCCAGAGCGGCGCGCTGTTCACCGATCTCGATGTGTTCGAGAACGTTGCCTTTCCGCTGCGTGTTCATACCCAGCTACCGGATGAAATGATCCGCGATATCGTCCTGCTCAAGTTGCAGGCGGTCGGGTTGCGCGGTGCCATCGACCTGATGCCCGACGAGCTGTCCGGTGGCATGAAGCGTCGCGTGGCCCTGGCCCGGGCCATCGCCCTGGACCCGCAGATCCTCATGTACGACGAGCCGTTCGTAGGCCAGGACCCCATTGCCATGGGCGTGCTGGTGCGCCTGATCCGTCTGCTCAATGACGCGCTGGGTATCACCAGCATCGTGGTTTCCCATGACCTGGCGGAAACCGCGAGCATCGCCGACTACATCTATGTGGTGGGCGATGGCCAGGTGCTGGGGCAGGGCACGCCCGACGAGCTGATGGATTCCGATAACCCGCGGATCCGCCAGTTCATGAAAGGCGACCCCGACGGTCCGGTACCCTTTCACTTTCCAGCGCCGGACTACCGCGCAGATCTTCTGGGGAAGCGCTGATGCGCAAAGTATCTTTATTGGAGCGAATTCGTCTGTTCGGCCACTCGGGCATCGACGTTCTCGCGGTGCTCGGGCGTTCGAGCCTGATGCTGTTTCATGTGTTGTTCGGCCGCGGCAGTATCGGCGGCGGCTTCGGCCTGTTGGTCAAGCAGCTGCATTCGGTGGGCGTGATGTCCCTGGTGATCATCGTGGTCTCCGGGATATTCATCGGCATGGTACTGGCGCTGCAGGGCTTCAATATCCTGTCCAGCTACGGTTCGGAGCAAGCGGTGGGGCAGATGGTGGCCCTGACCTTGTTGCGTGAGTTGGGGCCGGTGGTCACGGCATTGCTCTTCGCCGGCCGGGCCGGCTCGGCGCTGACCGCGGAAATCGGCAACATGAAAGCCACCGAGCAGCTCTCCAGCCTGGAGATGATCGGTGTCGACCCGCTCAAATACATTATCGCGCCACGGCTGTGGGCCGGTTTCATTTCCCTGCCGTTGCTGGCGATCATTTTCAGCGTGGTGGGCATCTGGGGCGGTTCGTGGGTGGCCGTCGACTGGCTGGGAGTCTATGAAGGTTCCTACTGGTCGAACATGCAAAACAGCGTGACGTTCAGCGATGACGTGCTCAATGGCATCATCAAGAGCATCGTTTTCGCCTTTGTCGTGACCTGGATCGCCGTATTCCAAGGCTATGACTGCGAGCCCACTTCAGAGGGGATCAGTCGTGCCACTACCAAGACCGTTGTGTACGCCTCGTTGGCCGTACTCGGCCTGGACTTTATTCTGACCGCCTTGATGTTTGGAGATTTCTGATGCAAAACCGCACCCTGGAAATCGGTGTCGGCCTTTTCCTGCTGGCTGGCATCCTGGCTTTGCTGTTGCTTGCCTTGCGGGTCAGTGGCTTGTCCCCGACCTCGAGCACCGATACTTATAAACTTTACGCATATTTCGACAATATCGCCGGTTTGACGGTCAGAGCTAAAGTGACCATGGCCGGTGTGACCATCGGCAAGGTCACGGCTATCGATCTGGACCGCGACAGTTTCACCGGTCGGGTCACGCTGCAGTTGGAAAAACGCGTCGATAACCTGCCGACCGACTCCACTGCATCTATCCTGACCGCTGGGTTGCTCGGCGAGAAATACATTGGTATCAGCGTCGGCGGCGAAGACACGTTGCTCAAGGATGGCGGGACCATCCATGACACCCAGTCTTCACTGGTGCTTGAGGACCTGATCGGTAAATTCCTGCTCAATACCGTTAGCAAAGACGCCAAATGAGGATTTTTTCATGATCTCTACCTTGCGACGTAGCCTGTTGGTATTACTGGCGGCGTTGCCGTTGATGGCTCACGCCGTGGCGGCGCCTTCCGCGCATGATCTGGTACAGGACACCACCAACCGTCTGCTGGCCGACCTGGCCGCCAACAAAGAAAAGTACAAGCAGGACCCGCAGGACTTTTATGCGGCGCTGAACAGCATCGTGGGGCCGGTCGTGGATGCCGAAGGCATTTCCAAGAGCATCATGACGGTCAAGTACTCGCGTAAAGCCACGCCGGAACAGATGCGCACCTTTGAAGAGAACTTCAAGAAGGGCCTGTTCCAGTTCTATGGCAACGCCTTGCTGGAGTACAACAACCAGGGCATCGTCGTTGACCCTGCCAGGGACGAGTCGGGTGACCGTACCAGCGTCGGCATGACGGTCAAGGGCAGCAACGGTGCGATCTATCCTGTGTCGTACACGCTGGAGAAGATCAGCGGTGAGTGGAAGCTGCGCAACGTGATCATCAACGGCATCAATATCGGCAAGCTGTTCCGCGATCAGTTCGCCGATGCCATGCAGCGCAACGGCAATGATCTGGACAAGACCATCAACAACTGGGCTGGCGAAGTGGCCAAGGCCAAGGAATCGACCGAAAACTCTCCAGAGAAGGTCGTGAAATGAGTGAGTCGGCCGTCCGTCTGGGTGAAGCCGGCGAACTGCTGATCAGCGGTGTGCTGGACTATCGTTCCGGCCCGGGCCTGCGCAAGCAGGGGCAGACCCTGATCGCCTCCAGCACTGCGGCGGCGCTGGTGCTCGACTGTTCGGCGGTGGAGAAGTCCAGCAGCGTCGGCTTGTCGTTGCTGCTGGCCTTCATGCGTGATGCCGCGGCAGCCGGCAAGGCCGTCAGCATCCGTGCGTTACCTGAAGACATGCGCGAAATCGCCGAGGTTTCCGGTTTGACCGAGCTGCTGGCGCAGCCTTAGTAACCCATCGACAAGCAAGCCCCCCGTCAGAGTCCTGCTATGCGGGGTTCGCAGGCGCGGGGCTTTTTTGTATGATGTCCGACCCGCGCGCACAGGGCGCCGATTGAGGTTGAGCATGCAGGCCAACGAAGTGAAGAGCTTCCTTGAAGGAAAGCTGTCCGAGACTCTTTCATCCGTTCAGGTAGAAGTTGAGGGCGAAGGCTGCAACTTTCAGCTGAACGTGATCAGTGACGAACTGGTGGCCTTGAGTCCGGTCAAGCGTCAGCAGAGCATCTATGCCCATTTGAACCCGTGGATCGCCGATGGCAGCATCCATGCGGTCACTATGAAATTTTTCAGCAGCGCGGCTTGGGCCGAGCGCACCTGAGCCCAAGGGCGTCGAGATTCTTATGGATAAATTGATTATTACCGGCGGCGTTCGTCTTGATGGCGAAATCCGCATTTCCGGGGCAAAGAACTCTGCCCTGCCGATTCTGGCTGCAACCCTGCTGTGCGATGGCCCGGTCACGGTCGCCAACCTGCCGCACCTGCACGACATCACCACCATGATCGAGCTGTTCGGTCGCATGGGCATTGAGCCTGTGATCGACGAGAAACTCAGCGTCGAAATCGACCCACGCACCATCAAGACCCTGGTTGCGCCGTATGAGCTGGTCAAGACCATGCGTGCCTCGATCCTGGTGCTGGGCCCGATGGTTGCCCGTTTCGGCGAAGCCGAAGTCGCGCTGCCTGGCGGTTGCGCCATCGGTTCGCGTCCGGTCGACCTGCACATCCGCGGCCTGGAAGCCATGGGCGCGGTGATCGACGTCGAAGGCGGCTACATCAAGGCCAAGGCGCCTGAAGGCGGCCTGCGCGGCGCGCACTTCTTCTTTGATACCGTGAGTGTGACCGGTACCGAGAACATTATGATGGCAGCGGCCCTGGCCAAGGGGCGCAGCGTGCTGCAGAACGCCGCCCGCGAACCGGAAGTGGTCGACCTGGCAAACTTCCTCAACGCCATGGGCGCCAAGGTTTCCGGCGCCGGTACCGACACCATCACCATCGACGGTGTCGAGCGCCTGCACTCGGCGACCTACAAGGTCATGCCGGACCGTATCGAGACCGGGACCTACCTGGTCGCCGCTGCCGTGACCGGTGGCCGCGTGAAGGTCAAGGACACCGATCCGACCATCCTCGAGGCCGTCCTGGAAAAACTCAAGGAATCCGGCGCCGAAGTCACCACCGGCGAGGACTGGATCGAGCTGAATATGCACGGCAAGCGTCCGAAGGCGGTCAACGTGCGTACCGCGCCGTACCCGGCGTTCCCGACCGACATGCAGGCCCAGTTCATTTCCCTCAACGCCATTGCCGAAGGCACTGGCGCGGTGATCGAGACTATCTTCGAAAACCGCTTCATGCACGTTTACGAACTGCACCGCATGGGCGCGAAGATCCAGGTCGAAGGCAACACTGCCATTGTCACCGGTACCGAAATCCTCAAGGGCGCCCCTGTCATGGCCACCGACCTGCGGGCTTCGGCCAGCCTGGTGATCTCGGCCCTGATGGCCGAAGGCGACACCCTGATCGATCGCATCTACCACATCGACCGTGGTTACGAGTGCATCGAAGAGAAGCTGCAGATGCTCGGCGCCAAGATCCGCCGCGTACCGGGCTAGTTTGCGTGATGGGCACAGGGACGTGCCCCAAGGTTTCGTTCCAAGTCGAGCCTGTGTTCAGGCTCGATGCGTGTCTGGCGCCATTTGCGACCGGGCATGAGTATCCTGATAAGGACTTACGTTTCCCATGTTGACCATCGCACTGTCCAAGGGCCGCATCCTTGATGACACCTTGCCGCTTCTGGCTGAAGCCGGCATCGTGCCCACCGAGAATCCGGACAAGAGCCGCAAGCTGATCATCCCCACGACCCAGGCCGACGTGCGCTTGCTGATCGTGCGCGCCACCGACGTGCCGACCTATGTCGAACATGGTGCCGCCGACCTCGGCGTTGCCGGCAAAGATGTGCTGATGGAATACGGCGGCCAGGGCCTGTACGAGCCGCTGGACCTGCAGATCGCCCAGTGCAAGCTGATGACCGCCGGTGCCATCGGCGCGGTCGAGCCCAAGGGCCGACTGCGTGTCGCCACCAAGTTCGTCAACGTTGCCAAGCGTTACTACGCCGAGCAGGGTCGTCAGGTCGACATCATCAAGCTGTACGGCTCGATGGAACTGGCGCCGCTGATCGGCCTGGCGGACAAGATCATCGACGTGGTCGACACCGGCAACACCCTGCGGGCCAACGGCCTGGAGCCCCAGGAGCTGATTTCCATGATCAGTTCCCGTCTGGTGGTCAACAAGGCCTCCATGAAAATGCAGCACGCCCGCATCCAGGCACTGATCGATACCCTGCGCAAAGCAGTGGAGTCGCGACACCGCGGTTGATTCACTCGCGCGGCGCGAGCCGCGCCCGTCTATCCGTGTCATAGCCAATTTTCTCAGGTGCCCGCGCGAATGGACTGGTAGCTTAGGGTGCCTGAGCATTAGCCATTCAATGAGGCCCTCGCTATGACCGCTCCCACTGCAATTCGCCGACTCAACGCTGCTGACCCGGATTTCGCGCATCATCTGGATCATCTGCTGAGCTGGGAAAGTGTGTCTGACGACTCGGTCAATCAGCGGGTGCTGGACATCATCAAGGCGGTGCGCGAGCGCGGCGACGCGGCGCTGGTGGAATTCACCCAGCGTTTCGACGGCCTGCAAGTGGCATCCATGGCCGACCTGATCCTGCCGCGCGAGCGCCTGGAACTGGCCCTGACCCGGATCACCCTGGCCCAGCGCGAAGCCCTGGAAAAAGCCGCGGCGCGGGTGCGCAGCTACCACGAAAAACAGAAGCAGGACTCCTGGAGCTACACCGAGGCCGACGGCACGGTGCTGGGCCAGAAGGTCACGCCGCTGGACCGCGCCGGCCTGTATGTGCCGGGTGGCAAGGCGTCTTATCCCTCCTCGGTGTTGATGAATGCCATCCCGGCCAAAGTGGCGGGCGTCACCGAGGTGGTGATGGTGGTGCCGACCCCGCGCGGCGAGGTCAACGAACTGGTGCTGGCCGCGGCCTGCATCGCCGGCGTCGACCGGGTGTTCACCATCGGTGGCGCCCAGGCCGTTGCCGCCCTGGCCTACGGTACCGAGAGCGTGCCGCAGGTGGACAAGGTGGTCGGCCCGGGCAACATCTATGTGGCCACCGCCAAGCGTCACGTGTTCGGCCAGGTGGGTATCGACATGATCGCCGGCCCTTCGGAGATCCTGGTGGTGTGCGACGGCCAGACCGATCCGGACTGGATCGCCATGGACCTGTTTTCCCAGGCCGAGCACGACGAAGACGCCCAGGCGATCCTGGTCAGCCCGGACGCCGCGTTCCTCGACCAGGTCGCCGCCAGCATCGCCAAGCTGCTGCCGACCATGGAGCGCGCGCAAATCATCAATACCTCGATCAACGGCCGTGGCGCGCTGATCCAGGTGCGCGATATGCAGCAGGCCATCGACGTGGCCAACCGCATCGCTCCGGAGCACCTCGAACTGTCCGTCGCCGATCCCCAGGCCTGGCTGCCGCAGATCCGCCACGCTGGCGCGATCTTCATGGGCCGTCACACTTCCGAGGCCCTGGGCGACTACTGCGCGGGCCCGAACCATGTGTTGCCGACTTCCGGCACGGCGCGGTTCTCCTCGCCGCTGGGGGTGTATGACTTCCAGAAACGTTCGTCGATCATTTTCTGCTCGGAGCAGGGCGCTTCCGAACTGGGCAAGACCGCCTCGGTGCTGGCCCGTGGCGAGTCGCTGAGCGCCCACGCCCGCAGTGCGGAATACCGGATCATCGCTGACCAGGAACAGGGGCAATAAGCATGAGTAAATTCTGGAGTCCGTTCGTCAAGGACTTGGTGCCCTACGTGCCGGGCGAACAGCCGAAGCTGACCAAACTGGTCAAGCTCAACACCAACGAAAACCCTTACGGTCCGTCGCCCAAGGCGCTGGCCGCGATGCAGGGCGAACTGAACGACAACCTGCGCTTGTACCCGGACCCCAACAGCGACCTGCTCAAGCAGGCGGTGGCCCGCTATTACGGGGTACAGAGCCACCAGGTGTTCCTCGGCAACGGTTCCGACGAAGTGCTGGCGCACATCTTCCACGGCTTGCTGCAGCACGACCGGCCGCTGCTGTTCCCGGACATCAGCTACAGCTTCTATCCGGTGTATTGCGGCCTGTACGGCATCGACTTCGAGGCGGTGCCGCTGGATGAGCAGTTCCAGATCCGCCCAGCCGATTACGCCAGGCCGAACGGCGGGATCATCTTCCCCAACCCGAACGCGCCGACCGGTTGCCTGCTGGCCCTGGAGGCCGTCGAGCAGATCCTCAAGGCCAGCCCGGACTCGGTCGTGGTGGTGGACGAGGCCTACATCGACTTCGGCGGTGAAACCACCATCAGCCTGGTGGATCGCTATCCGAACCTGCTGGTGACCCAGACCCTGTCCAAGTCCCGTTCGCTGGCTGGCCTGCGGGTCGGCCTGGCGGTGGGGCACCCGGACCTGATCGAGGCGCTGGAGCGGATCAAGAACAGCTTCAACTCCTACCCGCTGGATCGCCTGGCGATCGTTGGCGCCGCGGCGGCGTTCGACGATCGCGAGTACTTCGCCAAGACCTGCCAGCTGGTGATCGACAGCCGCGAGCAGGTGGTGGCGCAGTTGCGCGCCAAGGGCTTTGAAGTGCTGCCGTCGGCGGCCAACTTCATCTTTGCCCGTCATCCACAACACGATGCGGCGGGCCTGGCGGCCAAGCTGCGGGAGCAGGGGGTGATTGTCCGGCACTTCAAGCAGGAGCGGATTGCCCAGTTCCTGCGGATCAGTATCGGCACGCCGGAGCAGAACCAGGCCCTGATCGACGGCCTGGGCGAGCTGTAAGCCCTATCGCCAGCCAGCTCTCTCCTGTTGGAGCGAGCTGGCTCGCGATGCTTTTACTCTTTTTCCTTGACCGGCGCCGGTGGCGGGCGCAGGCCGATTTCGGCGGTGAGCTTGAGCTCCTTGCCGTTGCGCATTACCTGGATGCTGACCTTGTCGCTGGGTTTGATCCGCGCCACTTGGTTCATCGAGCGACGGCCATCGCCGGCCGGTTCGCCATCGATGCTGAGAATCACGTCACCCAACTGCATGCCGGCCTTTTGCGCCGGACCGTCGCGGAATATCCCCGCCACCACGATGCCCGGGCGCCCGGACAAGCCGAATGATTCGGCCAGTTCCTGGGTCAGCGGCTGCACCTCGATACCCAGCCAGCCACGAATCACCTGGCCGTGCTCGATGATCGACTTCATCACCTCCATGGCCAGCTTGATCGGGATGGCGAAGCCGATACCCTGGGAACCGCCGGACTTGGAGAAGATCGCCGTGTTGATCCCGGTCAGGTTGCCGTTGGCATCCACCAGCGCGCCGCCGGAGTTGCCCGGGTTGATCGCCGCGTCGGTCTGGATGAAGTCCTCGTAGTTGTTCAGGCCCAGCTGATTGCGCCCGGTGGCGCTGATGATGCCCATGGTCACGGTCTGGCCGACCCCGAACGGGTTGCCGATGGCCAGGGTCACGTCGCCGATGCGGATGCTGTCGGAGCGCCCGACGGTGATCGAAGGCAGGTTCTTCAGGTCGATCTTGAGGACCGCCAGGTCGGTTTCCGGATCGCTGCCGATCACATGGGCCAGGGTTTCACGACCGTCCTTGAGCGCCACCACAATCTGTTCGGCACCGGAGGTCACGTGGTTGTTGGTCAGCAGATAACCTTCGGGACTCATGATCACCCCGGAACCCAGGCTCGATTCCATGCGCTGCTGCTTGGGCAGGTT
The DNA here is from genome assembly GCF_059421865.1 of Pseudomonas sp. GW821-FHT02B10. Classification (NCBI taxonomy): domain Bacteria; kingdom Pseudomonadati; phylum Pseudomonadota; class Gammaproteobacteria; order Pseudomonadales; family Pseudomonadaceae; genus Pseudomonas; species Pseudomonas sp. GW821-FHT02B10. The sequence goes on from NZ_JBWKVU010000001.1 coordinate 216,896, forward strand.
GTCGCCGAAGAAGCGGCGGAACTGCGGGTCCTCGAACAACGGGTGCGCCGGTTTGTTGATGACCTTGGTGGTGTACAGGTTGACCACCGCCGGCGCGGCGATCGCCACGGCATCGGCATAGGACACCGGGCCTTGTCGAAGCGCCTTGGTTTGTGGGGCTTGCTGTAGGTTGACGTCCAGGCTGGGCAGGCCGACCCATTGCGGGTAGCGCTGAATTATCAGCAACGCGATAAGCACGCCGGCCAACAGTGGCCAGCCAAAAAAACGCAGAGCCTTGAGCATTGAGCAAGTCCTGAGAGGTTGCAGGCCGCCCGGGACGGCCCATAATGTCGCGCATTATACGAGGCCGCGCGCGCCTCTGAACGGGATATTTAGGAGTCTTTTATGGCCGTTGCCCTGAGCACTCTGGTAGAGGAAGCGGACCGCTACCTGGGCAGTTCGCGAATCGCCGATTACTGCCCCAATGGCCTGCAGGTCGAAGGCCGGCCACAGGTGCTGCGCATCGTCAGCGGCGTCACGGCCAGCCAGGCGTTGCTCGATGCCGCGGTGGAGGCCAATGCCGATCTGGTGCTGGTGCATCACGGCTATTTCTGGAAAGGCGAGAACCCCTGCATCACCGGCATGAAGCAGCGCCGGCTGAAAACCCTGCTCAAGCACGATATCAGCCTGCTGGCCTATCACCTGCCGCTGGACCTGCACCCGGACGTCGGCAACAACGTGCAGCTGGCGCGGCAACTGGATATCACCGTGGAAGGTCCGCTGGACCCGGACAACCTGAAGATCGTCGGGCTGGTCGGCTCCCTTGCCGAGCCCATGACCACGCGGGACTTCGCGCGCAAGGTCCAGGAGGTGATGGGGCGCGAGCCGCTGGTGGTCGAAGGCAGCAAGATGATCCGGCGTGTCGGCTGGTGCACCGGTGGTGGCCAGGGCTACATCGACCAGGCGGTGCTGGCCGGGGTCGATCTGTACCTGAGCGGTGAGGCCTCGGAGCAGACCTTCCACAGCGCCCGGGAAAACGACATCAGTTTCATCGCCGCCGGCCATCACGCCACCGAGCGTTACGGCGTGCAGGCGCTAGGGGATTACCTGGCCCGCCGCTTCGCCCTCGAACACTTGTTCATCGACTGCCCGAACCCTATATAAAGCCTTGTCCTGTAGCCGCTGCTGCGCAGTCGATCGCAGCCTGCGGCAGCGGCTACAGAGAGGCGTAAACACAGCAAACAGGCGGGTATATTCATATACCGTTTCGATCTAGCTGGCGTCCTGATTAGAAGAGGTCGCTGTGCTAGCATGCCCCGCTCGAACACGGCCCGCAGGCCGTCCATAAGAAAGCTTTCGTGAGTAGCCATGGTCGACAAACTGACGCATCTGAAACAGCTGGAGGCGGAAAGCATCCACATCATCCGCGAGGTGGCCGCCGAGTTCGACAACCCGGTGATGCTGTACTCCATCGGTAAAGACTCCGCCGTGATGCTGCACCTGGCGCGCAAGGCGTTCTTCCCGGGCAAGCTGCCGTTTCCGGTGATGCACGTCGACACCCAGTGGAAATTCCAGGAGATGTACAAGTTCCGCGATCGCATGGTCGAAGAGCTGGGCCTGGAACTGATCACCCACGTCAACCCGGAAGGCGTTGCGCAGGGCATCAACCCCTTCACCCACGGCAGTGCCAAGCACACCGACATCATGAAAACCGAGGGCCTCAAGCAGGCGCTGGACAAGTACGGTTTTGATGCGGCGTTCGGCGGTGCCCGGCGCGACGAAGAGAAGTCCCGGGCCAAGGAGCGTGTGTACTCGTTCCGCGACAGCAAGCATCGCTGGGACCCGAAGAACCAGCGCCCCGAGCTGTGGAACGTCTACAACGGCAAGGTCAACAAGGGCGAGTCGATCCGCGTCTTCCCGCTGTCGAACTGGACCGAGCTGGACATCTGGCAATACATCTATCTGGAAGGCATCCCGATCGTGCCGCTGTACTTCGCCGCCGAGCGCGAAGTGATCGAGAAGAACGGCACCCTGATCATGATCGACGACGAGCGCATCCTCGAGCACCTCTCCGACGAGGAGAAGGCCCGCATCGTCAAGAAGAAGGTGCGTTTCCGTACCCTTGGCTGCTACCCGTTGACGGGCGCGGTGGAGTCCGAGGCCGAAAGCCTGACGGACATCATTCAGGAAATGCTCCTGACGCGAACTTCCGAGCGCCAGGGCCGGGTCATCGATCACGATGGCGCCGGTTCCATGGAAGACAAGAAACGTCAGGGCTATTTCTAAGTAGGGTCTAACATGTCGCATCAATCCGAATTGATCAGCGAGGACATCCTCGCCTACCTGGCCCAGCACGAACGCAAAGAACTGCTGCGCTTCTTGACCTGCGGTAACGTCGACGACGGCAAGAGCACCCTGATCGGGCGCCTGCTGCACGATTCGAAGATGATCTACGAAGACCATCTGGAAGCCATTACCCGCGACTCGAAAAAAGTCGGCACCACCGGCGACGATATCGACCTGGCATTGCTGGTCGACGGCCTGCAGGCCGAGCGCGAGCAGGGCATCACCATCGATGTCGCCTACCGCTACTTCTCCACCGCCAAGCGCAAATTCATCATCGCCGACACCCCCGGCCATGAGCAGTACACCCGCAACATGGCCACCGGTGCTTCCACCTGTGACCTGGCGATCATCCTGGTGGATGCCCGCTACGGTGTGCAGACCCAGACCCGTCGCCACAGCTTCATCGCCTCCCTGCTGGGCATCAAGCACATAGTCGTGGCCATCAACAAGATGGACCTCAAGGACTTCGACCAGGGCGTGTTCGAGTCGATCAAGGCCGACTACCTGAAGTTCGCCGAAGGCCTGAAGATGAAGCCCACCAGCCTGCACTTCGTGCCGATGTCGGCCCTCAAGGGCGACAACGTGGTGAACAAGTCCGAGCGCTCGCCGTGGTACACCGGCCAGTCGCTGATGGAAATCCTCGAGACCGTGGAAGTGGCGGGCGACCGCAACTTCAGCGACCTGCGCTTCCCGGTGCAGTACGTGAACCGTCCGAACCTGAACTTCCGTGGTTTCGCCGGGACCCTGGCCAGCGGCATCGTGCACAAGGGCGACGAAGTTGTGGTGCTGCCGTCGGGCAAGAGCAGCCGGGTGAAATCCATCGTCACCTTCGAAGGCGAGCTGGAGCATGCCGGCCCGGGCCAGGCCGTGACCCTGACCATGGAAGACGAGATCGACATCTCCCGTGGCGACCTGCTGGTGCATGCCGACAACGTACCGCCGGTGACCGACAGCTTCGAAGCCATGCTGGTCTGGATGGCCGAAGAGCCGATGCTGCCGGGCAAGAAATACGACATCAAGCGCGCCACCAGCTACGTGCCGGGTTCCATTGCCAGCATCGTCAACAGGGTCGACGTGAACACCCTTGAAGAAGGTCCGGCCAGCGCCCTGCAACTGAACGAGATCGGCAAGGTCAAGATCGCCCTCGACGCGCCGATTGCCCTCGACGGTTACGACAGCAACCGCACCACCGGTGCCTTCATCGTCATCGACCGCTTGACCAACGGCACTGTCGGCGCCGGCATGATCGTCGCCCAGCCTGTGGTGCATGGCAGCAGCACGCACCATGGCAAGCTGGCCCATGTCGCCACCGAGGAGCGTGCCCAGCGCTTCGGCCAGCAACCGGCCACCGTGCTGTTCAGCGGCCTGTCCGGCGCCGGCAAGAGCACCCTGGCCTACGCGGTCGAGCGCAAGCTGTTCGACCTGGGCCGCGCGGTATTCGTCCTCGACGGCCAGAACCTGCGTCACGACCTGAACAAGGGCCTGCCCCAGGATCGCGCCGGGCGTACCGAGAACTGGCGGCGTGCCGCGCACGTGGCGCGCCAGTTCAACGAAGCCGGCCTGCTGACCCTGGCGGCGTTCGTTGCGCCGAGTGCGGAAGGTCGTGAACAGGTCAGGGACCTGATCGGCAAGGAACGTCTGCTGACGGTCTACGTCCAGGCCTCGCCGGCGGCTTGCGCCGAGCGTGATCCGCAGGGCTTGTACGCTGCGGGCGGGGATAACATCCCGGGCGAGTCCTTCCCGTACGACGTGCCGCTGGATGCCGATCTGGTGATCGACACCCAGTCCGTGTCGCTGGAAGAGGGCGTCAAGCAAGTGCTGGAACTGCTGCGCAAGCGTGGCGCGATCTAAGCCTTAGCGGCCACAAAAAAGCCCGCCGTCGAGTGATCGACGGCGGGCTTTTTTGTGGCCTTGAGAAAGCTATCGCGGGCAAGCCTCGCTCCTACACAGGAGCAATACGCTTGCTTCCGTAGGAGCGAGGCTTGCCCGCGATGAGGCCCTTGCAGGCGCCCCTTTATTTACCGGGATACTCCCGATGCATCTGCGCAAGCAATGCATCCTTGTTCTGCCACAGCTGGTTGATCCAGCCCTGGAACTCCAGGCGGTACACACCATCCTGGTCGTAGTTCTTGCCGATGAACTGCGGCGGGATCGGCAGCTCCTCGAAATGCACCACCACCTCGTTGACCTTGCCGCACAGCAGGTCCCAATAACCCGGCTGGCCCGCCGGATAATGAATGGTGACGTTGACGATGGATTCCAGCTGCTCGCCCATGGCGTCCAGCACGAAGGCGATGCCGCCGGCCTTGGGCTTGAGCAGGTAGCGGAACGGCGAGGCCTGTTGCGCGTGCTTGGCCTGGGTGAAGCGTGTGCCTTCGACGAAGTTGAAGATGCCCACCGGGTTGTCGCGGAATTTCGCGCAGGTCTTGCGAGTGGTCTCCAGGTCCTTGCCCTTTTTCTCCGGGTGTTTTTCCAGGTAGGCCTTGGAGTATCGCTTCATGAATGGGAAGCCCAGGGCCCACCAGGCCAGGCCGATCACCGGCACCCAGATCAGCTCCTGCTTGAGGAAGAACTTCAGCGGGCGGATACGCCGGTTGAGCACGTACTGCAGGACCATGATGTCGACCCAGCTCTGGTGGTTGCTGGTGATCAGGTACGAGTGCCGGTAGTCCAGGCTGTCGAGCCCGCTGAGGTGCCAGCGGGTGTGCCCGAGCAGGCTCATCCAGGCCTTGTTGTTGCTGATCCAGGCTTCATGGATGTGGCTCATCAGCCAGTCGGTGAAGCGCTGGGCCGCTGGGAAGGGCAGCAGCAACTTGAAGATCGCCACCACGAACAGCGGGGTGCAGCAGACGATGGTGTTGAGCGCCAACAACAGCGAGGCGATCACGCCTCGCAGCGGTGCAGGTAGAAAATCCAGCATTTACACATCCAGGGGTCGGTTGGCGGCTTGAATCGCGGTCAGGGCGATGGTGTAGACGATGTCGTCGACCTGGGCGCCGCGCGGCAGGTCGTTCACCGGCTTGCGCAGGCCTTGCAGCATCGGCCCGAGGCTGACGCAGTCGGCGCTGCGTTGCACGGCCTTGTGGGTGGTGTTGCCGGTGTTCAGGTCGGGGAACACGAACACCGTGGCCTTGCCCGCGACCAGGCTGTTGGGCGCCAGTTGCTGGGCCACGGCCTCGTTGGCCGCGGCATCGTATTGCAACGGACCGTCGATCAGCAGCGAGCTCTGGGCTTCATGGGCCAGCAAGGTGGCTTCGCGGACTTTCTCCACCTCTTCGCCACTGGCCGATTCGCCGCTGGAGTAGCTGATCATCGCCACCCGCGGGGTGATGCCGAACGCGGCCGCCGAGTCGGCGCTTTGCAGGGCGATCTCGGCCAGCTCGCTGGCGCTCGGGTGCGGGTTCATCACGCAGTCGCCGTAGACCAGCACCTGCTCGGGGAACAGCATGAAAAACACCGACGACACCAGGGTGCAGCCCGGCGCGGTCTTGATCAACTGCAGGGCCGGGCGGATGGTATTGGCGGTGGAGTGGATCAGGCCGGACACCAGGCCATCGACTTCGTCCAGGGCCAGCATCATGGTGCCGATCACTACTGGGTCTTCCAGTTGCTGTTCGGCCATCGGCGCGTTGAGGCTCTTGCTCTTGCGCAGCGCCACCATCGGCTCGACGTAACGCTCGCGGATCTGGTCCGGATCGATGACTTCCAGGCCGGGCGGCAGCTCGATGCCCTGGGCCCGGGCGACCGCCTCGACATCCGCCGGCTTGGCCAGCAGCACGCAACGGGCGATGCCGCGCGCCTGGCAGATCGCCGCGGCCTGCACGGTCAGCGGCTCGCTGCCTTCGGGCAGGACGATGCGCTTGTTGGCTTCCTGGGCGCGCTGGATCAACTGATAGCGGAACACCGCCGGCGACAGGCGCATTTCCCGCGGCGTGCCGCAGCGCTGGTGCAACCACTTGGCGTCCAGGTGGCTGGCGACGAAGTCGGTGATGATCTCCGCGCGCTCGCGGTCATCGATGGGGATTTCCTTGTTCAGGCCGTTCAACTGGTTGGCGGTGTCGTAGGAGCCGGTGCTTACCGACAGCACCGGCAGGCCGGCATTCAAGGCGCCGCGGCACAGCTCCATGATCCGAGGGTCGGGCAGGGTGTCGCTGGTCAGCAGCAACCCGGCCAGGGGCACGCCGTTGATCGCGGCCAGGCTCACGGCGAGGATGATGTCGTCGCGATCGCCGGGCGTCACTACCAATACGCCGGGCTTGAGCAGTTCCACGGTGTTACGCATGGTGCGCGCGCAGATGATGATTTTGGTCATGCGCCGGCTTTCGTAGTCGCCGGCGTTGAGCACCTGGGCGCCCATCAGGTCGGCGACGTCGCGGGTGCGCGGCGCGTTCAGTTCCGGCTGGAAGGGGATGCAGCCGAGCAGGCGGAAGTCGCCGCTGCGCAGCAGGGGCGAGTGCTCTTTCAGGCGGGCGGAAAAGGCTTCCATGCTTTCGTCGGTCCGCACCTTGTTGAGGATCACCCCCAGCACTTTCGGATCGCGCGGGCCGCCGAACAGTTGCGCCTGCAACTCCACGCGACCGGACAGCTCGGTGAGCACTTCGTTTTCCGGGGCGGACACCAGGATCACCTCGGCATCCAGGCTTTTCGCCAGGTGCAGGTTGACCCGCGCGGCATAGCTGGCGCTGCGGGTCGGCACCATGCCTTCGACCACCAGCACGTCCTTGCCGACGGCCGCCTGCTGGTACAGGGTGATGATTTCTTCCAGCAGTTCGTCCAACTGGCCGTCGCCGAGCATCCGTTCGACATGGGCCAGGCCCAGTGGCTGCGGCGGTTTCAGGCCATGGGTGCGGGCCACCAGCTCGGTCGAGCGTTCAGGGCCGGTATCGCCTGGGTGAGGCTGGGCAATGGGTTTGAAGAAGCCGACCTTGAGGCCGGCCCGTTCCAGAGTACGCACCAGCCCGAGGCTGATGGAGGTCAGACCCACACCAAAATCGGTGGGCGCGATAAAAAAAGTTTGCATGCGGATTCTCGACGGGTGCATGGCCACGGTGAGTCGCTTATGTTTACTGCTCTACCGGAAATTCAGGCGCCAAGGTTAGCGCTAACCGAGCCTTGTGCGCACCAACCGCAGGCAAAGGGCTGGCCTATTTTTTCCGCACGCTTGAGCGGATCCAGGATCCAGGCCCGGGATTGCCAGGGCGGCTGGTGGCGCAGGTGCTGGGTGTGGCCACAGGACAGCTCGACGACCCAGTGGCCGTCTTCATCCTGATGAAAGCCGACGATCGTCGAGCCAGGCGTCAGGTTCCGTTTGTCCGGGTTCCGTTCGCTTTCGGGCGATTGCTTCGCTAAACTTGGACGTTCTTCATTCTTATGCAAAAGGTCTCGCCCCATGCTGATCGCCGCCAACAAGGCTGTCTCCATCGACTATACCCTCACCAACGACGCTGGTGAGGTCATCGACAGCTCCGCCGGCGGCGCACCGCTGGTCTACCTGCATGGCGCAGGGAACATTATTCCAGGCCTGGAAAAGGCCCTGGAAGGCAAGAACGTCGGCGACGAGCTGAGCGTTGCCGTTGAGCCGGAAGATGCCTATGGCGAATACGCCGCCGAACTGGTCAGCACCCTGAGCCGCAGCATGTTCGAAGGCGTCGACGAACTGGAGGTGGGCATGCAGTTCCACGCTTCCGCTCCGGACGGCCAGATGCAGATCGTCACCATCCGTGACCTGGACGGCGACGACGTGACTGTCGACGGCAACCACCCGCTGGCCGGCCAGCGCCTGAACTTCAAGGTCAAGGTTGTCGACATCCGTGACGCCAGCCAGGAAGAAATCGCCCATGGCCACGTCCATGGCGAAGGTGGCCATCACCACTGATTTCTGCGCTAAGCTCAAGTCTGACTGGAGAGGCGCCCGAGGGCGCCTTTTTAGTCGGCGGCTTTTATCGCCGGGCAACAGGCGGTACTGTCGAGTGGCTGTTTTCTGCAAGAACACGGGAATTTGGAGTTCGTCATGAGTGCTTTTCACGACCTTAAATTGAAAGCCCTGGATGGTCAGGAGCTACCGCTCGCGCCTTTCAAGGGGCACGTCGTGCTGGTGGTCAACGTCGCCTCCAAGTGTGGTCTGACACCACAATACGCGGCGCTGGAGAACCTCTACCAGCAATACAAGGGCCAGGGGTTCAGCGTGCTGGGCCTGCCGTGTAATCAGTTCGCCGGGCAGGAGCCGGGCTCCGAGCAGGAGATCCAGGAATTCTGCAGCCTCAACTACGGGGTGACCTTTCCGTTGAGCAGCAAGCTGGACGTCAACGGTCCGGAGCGCCATCAGTTGTACCGTCTGCTGGCGGGCGAAGGGGCGGAGTTTCCGGGCGACATCACCTGGAATTTCGAGAAATTCCTGCTGGGCAAGGACGGCCGCGTCCTGGCACGTTTCTCCCCACGCACCGCGCCCGACGATTCGACGGTCATCCAGGCCATCGAAAAAGCCTTGAGCTGAATCTGCACGCCGGGCCCCGCTGCCCGGCCGGTTTTACCGCGCGTTCGCGCACCTTCGCTTTCCTCCGCTTTGGCACCTTAATCACCCCGATCAATAGTGCTGGGCGTTGCCTGGAGCACGGAATATTATCGCCATCATAAGGCCGTCGGTGTACCCGCCCGACTTGCCATTTCCCGCGATTAAGACCGTCAGCCTGGAGTACCGCATGCCCGTTCAAGCCTTGTTCAAACCCTTTCAGCTGGGTGCCCTGGAGCTGTCGACCCGGGTGGTGATGGCGCCGATGACCCGTTCGTTTTCCCCAGGTGGCGTGCCGAACTCGAAAGTCATCGAGTACTACCGTCGTCGCGCCGCGGCCGGGGTCGGCCTGATCATCACCGAAGGCACCACGGTCGGGCACAAGGCCTCCAACGGCTATCCGAACGTTCCGCGCTTTTATGGCGAAGCGGCCCTGGCCGGCTGGAAGAAGGTGGTGGACGCGGTGCACGCCGAAGGCGGCAAGATCGTTCCGCAGCTGTGGCATGTGGGCAATGTGCGCCGCCTGGGCACCGAGCCGGACGCCAGCGTGCCGGGTTACGGCCCATCGGAAAAACTCAAGGACGGCCAGGTGGTGGTCCACGGCATGACCCAGGACGACATCGGCGAAGTGATCGCCGCCTTCGCCCAGGCCGCCAAGGATGCCCAGGACATCGGCATGGACGGCGTGGAGATCCACGGTGCCCACGGCTATCTGGTCGACCAGTTCTTCTGGGAGGGCAGCAACCAGCGTACTGACGAGTACGGTGGCGACCTGGCCCAGCGTTCGCGGTTTGCCATCGAGCTGATCCAGGCCGTGCGCGCCGCGGTGGGCCCTGGCTTTCCGATCATCTTCCGTTTTTCGCAGTGGAAGCAGCAGGACTACAGCGCCCGCCTGGTCCAAACCCCCGAGGCCCTGGGCGAGTTCCTCAAGCCGCTGGCGGACGCTGGCGTGGACATCTTCCACTGCTCCACCCGGCGTTTCTGGGAGCCGGAGTTCGAGGGTTCCGAGCTGAACCTGGCCGGCTGGACCCGTCAGCTCACCGGCAAGCCGACCATCACCGTGGGCAGCGTCGGCCTCGACGGCGAGTTCCTGCAGTTCATGGTCAACACCGACAAGGTGGCGCAGCCGGCGAGCCTGGAAAAGCTCCTGGAGCGTCTGAACAACGACGAATTCGATCTGGTAGCGGTAGGGCGCGCGTTGCTGGTGGACCCGGACTGGGCGCAGAAGGTGCGGGACGGGCGCGAGCAGGACATCCTGCCGTTCAGCCGTGAGGCGTTGATGACGCTGGTCTGAGTGCAGCCGGGAAACGTTATCGCGAGCAAGCTCGCTCCTGCAACGGGCACTGTCTAGGTAGGAGCGAGCTTGCTCGCGATGTTTTCAGGGCAACAACCGCCCCTCAGGCACCACCACTTCTTCCGTGCAAGCGCCGCGCAGCTGGGTTTCAAACTGCTCGATGATCGCCGCCCAGCCCTGGCGGCTGGCGTGCTGGCGGGCATTGAGGCGCACCCGGCGCAAGGTCTCGGGATCTTCCAGCAGCCAGCTGGCGGCATCGCAGAACGCGCATTCGTCCCCGGGCATCGCCAGCACACCGTTGTAGCCATGGCGAATATGCTGGGCCGCCGCGGCCTGGTCGTAGGCCACCACGGCCAGCCCCGAGGCCAGGGCCTCCAGCACCACGTTGCCGAAGGTTTCGGTCAGGCTCGGGAACAGGAACAGATCCCCCGACGCGTAGTGACTGGCCAGCGCTTCGCCGCGTTGCGAGCCGCAGAACACGGCGTCCGGCAACTCCTTCTGCAGGACCGCGCGTTGCGGGCCATCGCCCACCACGATCAATTTCATCGACTGCTGTGGATAAGTGTCCTGCAGCTGAGCGAAGCAGCGTTTGAGCAGGCCCAGGTTCTTCTCCGGCGCCAGGCGGCCAACGTGAATCACCGCGATATCGTCGTTGCCCAGACCCCAGCCTTGGCGTAGTTCGTTGAGGCGCTTGGCCGGGTGGAACAGCTGGCTGTCGACCCCGCGCGACAGCAGCGCCAGGCGTTCGAAGTTGCGCCGCTCCAGCTCCAGGCGCTGGCTGGCGCTGGGCACCAGGGTCAGCTTGGAACGGTTGTGGAACCAGCGCAGGTAGTGGGTCAGCAGGCGGGTCAGCAAACCCAGGCCGTACTGGCTGGAGTACTGCTGGAAGTTAGTGTGGAAACCGCTGACCACGGAGATCCCCAGGCGCCGCGCCGCCCGCAGCGCGGACAGGCCCAGCGGGCCCTCGGTGGCGATGTACAGCACATCCGGGCGATGACGTTTCCAGCGCCGCAACAGCTTGTGCATCGACGACTGGCCCCATTGCAGCCCCGGATAACCCGGCAGCGGCCAGCCACGGCACAGCAGCAGGCCCTCATCGCTGATCCGGCTCTGATCGGCGCCCTGACGTGGGCGGATCAGTTCCACCTGGTGTCCACGGGCGCGCAATCCATCGCACAGGCGGCCAAGGGTATTGGCCACGCCATTGATTTCCGGTGGGAAGGTTTCGGTGATCAGAGTGATATGCAGAGCTGTCGTCATGGCCTCAGTGTCAGCCGAGGCCATGTCGTCATTGTGACGTTGCGATGATGGATTTGTGACCTGCTCAGCGTTGCTGGGTCACCAGGCTTTCCGCGCCGCGCTCACGCACCCAGAACAGCGTCGCTCCGGCCACCGCCGCCGGCATCATCAGGATGTTGACCACCGGGATCAGCAGCACCAGATAGACGATCCCGCCAAAGCTCATGCTCTGCCAGCGCTTTTCCCGCAGCCAGGCGAGCATCTCGTTCCAGCCCAGCTTGTGGTTGTCCGCCGGGTAGTCGATGTACTGGATCGCCATCATCCATACGCCGAACAGCAGCCACAGCGGCGCGGCCACCAGGTTCACCACCGGAATGAAGGACAGGATGAACAGGCCGATGGCCCGCGGCAGGAAATAACCCAGCTTGCGCATTTCCCGGGCCAGGGTGCGCGGGATCATGGCCAGCAGTTCGGCCCAACTGAAGGGCGGGAAATCGTCGGTGCCACGGACCACCACTTCGACTTTCTCCGCGAGAAACCCGTTGAAGGGCGCGGCAATCACGTTGGCCAGCATGGTGAAGGTGAAGAACACCATCAGCAGCACCAGCACCACGAACAGCGGCCAGAGGATGTAGCTGAGAAAGCTCAGCCATTCCGGCAGGGACGGCATCAGGGTGTCGACCCACAGGCTGAACTGGTGGCCGGCGAAATAGATCAATCCGACGAACAGCACCAGGTTGATGGCCAGGGGCAAAAGGACGAACAGACGCAGGCCGGGGCTGAGCACCAGCTTGAGGCCTTCGCGCAGATATTGCGGGCCGGACAGAACGGGGGCGGGCATAAGGAGCTCCGTGCAAGGGGAAAACGCGCCGACCTTACCGGCTTTGCCCCACCGGCGAAAGCGCGGTCGCAAGGTCGACATCAACTGTAACAAAGGCGCCGGTAAATACGCCGATACCGGATAGAGACCTCCTATGAGCTGGATTGTTAAACCGTATTTCCTTAATCTTCGCCCCCTCTATACGCTGCACCCATTATTTTTCGGACGGGCGAACCTGAAGCCTTCCCCAAGTGCTTTCGCCGTCCTTTTTTATTCCAGCCGGCAATCCGGCGTTCCGCGCCAGTGATCCGGGCCGGTCGATAGGAGTGAGTCATGTCTGATGTACGTCATTCGCGTGTGATTATTCTCGGTTCCGGCCCTGCCGGTTACAGCGCCGCGGTCTATGCCGCCCGCGCCAACCTGAAGCCGCTGCTGATTACCGGCATGCAGGCCGGCGGTCAGCTGACCACCACCACCGAAGTCGACAACTGGCCGGGCGACGTCCACGGCCTGACCGGCCCGGCGCTGATGGAGCGCATGCGTGAACACGCCGAGCGTTTCGAGACCGAAATCGTCTTCGATCACATCAATGCCGTGGACTTCGCCGCCAAGCCTTACACCCTGACCGGCGACAGCGCGACCTACACCTGCGACGCCCTGATCATCGCCACCGGCGCCAGCGCCCGTTACCTGGGCCTGCCTTCGGAAGAGGCGTTCATGGGCAAGGGTGTGTCGGCCTGCGCGACCTGCGACGGTTTCTTCTATCGCAACAAGCCAGTGGCCGTGGTCGGTGGCGGCAACACCGCTGTCGAAGAAGCCCTGTACCTGGCCAACATCGCCAGCAAGGTCACCCTGATCCATCGTCGCGATACCTTCCGCGCCGAGAAGATCCTGATCGACAAGCTCAATGCCCGGGTTGCCGAAGGCAAGATCGAACTCAAGCTGAACGCCAACCTGGACGAAGTGCTGGGCGACAACATGGGTGTCACCGGCGCGCGCCTGAAGAACAGCGACGGCAGCTTCGACGAAATCAAGGTCGACGGTGTGTTCATCGCTATTGGCCACACCCCGAACACTTCGCTGTTCGAGGGCCAGCTGGAGCTGAAGGACGGCTACCTGGTCGTGCAGGGCGGCCGTGAAGGCAATGCCACCGCCACCAGCATCGCAGGCATCTTCGCCGCCGGCGACGTGGCCGACCACGTGTACCGCCAGGCCATTACCTCGGCCGGCGCCGGTTGCATGGCCGCCCTGGATACCGAGCGTTACCTGGACGACCTGCAGAACGCTTGATTCTCAGACCGTTGCAATGAAAAAACCGGCCCAGGCCGGTTTTTTTGTATCTGCTTCTTCTGTAGGAGCGAGCGGGTCAGCGGCGCTTGAGTGGCTGCTGCGCAAACTTCACACCCGCCAGGCCATGGGCGATCAGCGCGCGGATATTGCCGTGGTCGCTGCCTTCAGGGGTGGCCAGCACCGAGCGGTAATGCTCACCGAACGCCAACAGCGCTTCTTCGTCGCTCAAGCCTTCCAGCAGGGCCAGGCCCAGGGTCTTGCACGAACCTTCGTTCTGCCCGGCGGCGTTTTCCACGCCACCGTTGTTGAAGGCCTGTGGCTGGTAGTCGTAGCCGGCGGCGATAAAGGCCAGGGTGTCGGCGAAGGCGTGCTCGCCGCTCTTGAGGCTGGCGCGCAGGGTGTTCAGATCAGTCATGGGGTTTTCCTTTGGCGAACGCCGCTTGCTGCTCGGCGCTGGCTTCCTTCTGGTAGAGGTTCTTCCACTCGGCGTAGGGCATGCCATACACCACTTCACGGGCGTCATCGAGGCTGACCTCGATCTGGCGCTCGTCGGCCTCGGCCTTGTACCACTTGGAGAGGCAGTTGCGGCAGAAGCCGGCGAGGTTCATCAGGTCGATGTTCTGCACGTCCTTGCGGCTGTCCAGGTGCGCGACCAGGCGGCGGAAGGCGGCGGCTTCGAGTTCCAGGCGTTGTTGCTCGGTCATGTTCGGCTCTGTGCGATCAAATGTGGCGCGGATGATATCAGCGGCTGGCCGCGAGGGTGATCGACACCGACTCGGCGAAACGCAGGGCGTGGGGTTTGTCGACTTCGACCTCGGCGTACAGCACCGATTCGTTGGCCATGATCAGATCGAGGATTTCCTGGGTCAGGCGCTCGAGCAGGGCAAAGCGGTTGCCCTCCACGTGGGCGATGATCGCCTTGGTGATGGTGCGGTAGTTCAGCGCATGGTCGATGTCGTTGTCGCGTACGGCTTCTTGCGCGGCATACAGGATGGTCAGGTTGATCAGCACATCCTGCTTGTTGAGGATCTCGTCCTCGTTGATTCCGATGAAGGTCCGCAGGCACAGGTCCTTGACCCGGATGCGAGCCATTCCTGGCTGAAGTTGTGGCATTGCTACTTGCTCCGTCCGATCAATTGCAGGAATTCCTGGCGCGTGGTACTCGAATCGCGAAAGGCGCCGAGCATCACCGAAGTGTGCATGGTCGAATTCTGCTTCTCGACTCCGCGCATCATCATGCACATGTGCTGGGCTTCGACGACCACCGCGACGCCGGCGGCCTGGGTTACCCGCTGCACCGCGTCGGCGATTTCCCGCGTCATGTTTTCCTGGATCTGCAGGCGGCGGGCGAACATGTCGACGATCCGGGCGATCTTCGACAGGCCCAGCACCTTGCCGGTGGGAATATAAGCCACATGGGCCTTGCCGATGAAGGGCAGCAGGTGATGTTCGCACAGGGAATAGAGTTCGATGTCGGCGACTATGACCATTTCATCGTTGTCGGAGGCGAACAGCGCGCCATTGACCACCTCGTCCACCGACTGGCTGTAGCCATGACACAGGTACTGCATGGCCTTGGCCGCGCGTTGCGGGGTGTCGAGCAGGCCTTCGCGCTCGGGGTCTTCGCCGAGACCCTTGAGGATCTCGCGGTAGTGCTGGGGCAGGGAAAGCGTCATGCAACGTCCTCGCGGGAAGCCTTACTTGAGGTGCCGCCCGCCGTTGACGGTCAGGGTCGTGCCGGTGACATAAGGGTTGTCGAGCAGATAACGCAGGCTCTGGTAGACCACCTCGCAACCGGGTTCGATGCCCAGGGCGGACTTGGCCAGGGCCTTGGCGCGGTACGCCGCGTCGTCGTCGGGATTGAACATTAACAGAGCCGGGGCGATGCTGTTGACCTTGATCGTCGGGGCATATTTCGCCGCGAAGGACAGGGTCAGGCTGTCGAGGCCGGCCTTGGTGGCGCAATAGGCGATGTGCTTGCTGCTGCCGCGGCGCGTGACGTCGTCGCCGATGTGCACGATGTCGGCGGGGCTGGAGCGCCGTAGCAGGTCGGCGCAATGCAGGTTGATCAGGTAGGGCGCGAGCATGTGCACGCTGAACATGTCGGCGAAGGCCGCGCTTTCCTGGCCGGGCGTTTCCTCCAGCCATTGCGAGGCGTTGTGCACGATCGCCCGCAGGCTGTCGGTGTGCTCGTGCAATTGGCTGATGAAGGCCTGGATCCCGGCTTCGCAGGAGAAGTCAGCGAACAGGGCTATCGCGCCACGCTCGCGCAAGGCCTGCACGCCGGGGCGTTCGGTGCGATAGCTGATGATCACCCGGTGACCGTCTTCCAGCAGGCGCAATGCGCAATGCAGGCCGACACGCTGGCCGGCGCCGGTGATCAGGATCGGGGCAGGGGAAGTAGTCATGAACGGCTCGCGTCGCAGGTAGAGCAAAACTATACCAGCGCGGGGCGGGGTTCGCCCAAGCCGCTGCAGGAGCGAGCGGGCGGTGATCCGACTTGCCCGCGATGATGGCGCCGCGGTCTGTCTGGCAGACCGCGTTATCGTTCATCGCCGGCCAGCCGGTGCTACACGTGGCTCTGTGGGGAAGGTGCTGCCGGCAGCGGACGGGGCGGCGTGCTGTTCAGCCACCCGGACAACAGGCGGGTGGATAGCGGAATGAACCAGTAGACCATCAGCGGCGTCAGGGCCAGGGTGCTGACGAGCACCCGCGGCGCCAGGCTGAGTTCGCCCAGCAACGGGCTGAGGATGAGGTTGAAGATCAGCGACACCGGGAAGAACGCCAGCCAGATGGCCACCGCCTGCTTCCAGCGCGGAGGGCGCTGGCCGGCCGCGCCGAACCAACCGTCGATGCCGCTGACCCGATGTTCATGGGGATGGGCGAACAGGTCGCTGCCGCGGGCCAGCCAGGCGGTGCGCGAGGCGGAGTGCTCCCAGACGTGCAGGGTCTGCTCGTCGGCGAAGCGGAAGATGATCTGGAATTCGTCATCGTCGGGCGGCGGAGCGAGCACGCCGGAGCCGAGATAACCGGGGAAGTCGGTGGCCAATTGTTCGCCTTCGCGCAGCCAGGCGATCAGGTCCTGGTAACGGCCATCGGCGACACGCCGGGCGACCATCAGGGTGACGGGTGAGGTAGACATTATGTATCTCCGTAAACCAATGCGCTGCCTGGGTAAGGCCGTACGCCGGACGCAGCACCGGGGTGTTGGGCTGCGTCGTGAAAGCAAGCAAGGATTATTCCTGATTGTGACAAATACACCAGAGGCAGCGGTCGATTCGCCCTGTGTTGAAGAACTGTCACCGATGGGGAGTAGAATGGCCGTCACTTTATCCATCGGTGTTTTCTGCCCAGATGCCCGTTATTACTGAACTTTCCCGCCCGACACAGCCCCTCGACCAACCCTCGCAGGACGATCTGTTTCCAATCCGGGAAGTTTCACGGTTGACGGGGATCAACCCGGTGACCCTGAGGGCCTGGGAGCGTCGTTATGGATTGATCCAGCCGACGCGCACCGAAAGTGGGCATCGTTTGTATTCGATGCACGATGTCGAGACGGTCCGCGAGATCCTCGGCTGGATCGATCGGGGTGTCGCGGTCAGCAAGGTCGGCAAGATCCTCGCCAAGACCCGGGCCGCCCGCGAGGCGCCGCAGGCCATGCCGGGCGACAGCGCATCGGGCGATTACCTGCAGTGGCAGGGGCAACTCAAGCGGGCGGTCGGCGGCTTCGACGAGCCGCACCTGGAGCGGCTGTACGGCCAGATCTTCTCCAGCTATTCGCTGTCGGTGGTGTTCCAGGACATCCTCATGCCGTTCTGGCGGCAGCTGGCGCAGCACCAGGAACCTTACGGCCACACCAGCGAATGGCTGTTCTTCGATCACTTCCTGCGTTCGCGGGTCTCCCAGCGCCTGCTGTTACAGCGCGGCCAAGCGCTGCGCCCGGTGCTGCTGGCGGCGCTTGCCGGGCAATGCCGGGAACTGGAATTGCTGGTGGCGGCGCTGATGCTGGGCAGTGCCGAGTTGGAAATCCGGGTGTTGGCGCTGGGGCAGCCGTTCGACGAGCTGACCCTGGTCTGCGAGAAGATCAAGCCCCAGGCGCTGGTGCTGTTTTCCAATCACGCGCCGGCGCCGGAGCTGCCTCGACGCTTGAACCGCATGGCGCTGACCCTGGAGTGTCCGCTGATGCTGGCGGGAGATGTCGCCGAGCTGGCCCAGGACAGCCTGAGCGCTTCGCCGGTGGGCTGTCTGGGGAGTGACGGGCGTTTGATGATGCAGCGCCTGCGGCAGTTTCTCAGCGGTACGCTCGATACCTGAACTCATACCCAGGCAGCCAAAAGCTGCGATTTCAGATATGCAGGTTGGGGTGTGCCAGGCGGTGCTGTTGCAGGATGAACTGGCGCAGGCGCTCGGTTTCATCCGTGTCGCTCTGGTTCAACCGATAGGCATAGAAGCCGGCGTCGGTCTGGCGTTCGAGGCGGCCGCGCAGGGCGATGCGCTCGTAGCCCGACGGACTGAACCACTGGGCGAACTGCTTTGGCGCTTTGGCCCGGTTGCGGATTTCCAGCAACACGCTGTTGAACGACACCTCATGCACCCACAGCGCAGTGGGCTGCCCCTTGGCGTTTTCCAAGGCCACCGGCTCCGCCAGCGTCAGGCGCCAGGGACGGACCCTCGGCCCGTCCTCGAAGATGCTCGGCACGCCCAGGCGCAGATGCAGCGCGTGGAACTCGTCTTCCACCAGATGCAGGGGAAAGGTCATCTGCTGGTTTTCAAAGTGCGCCTGAATAGTCACTTGCTCATTGGCCGCCAGGCGGGTGAGCAGGTCGCGGATCTGTGAGCCCCCATTCACCAGCAGGCTCGAGTTCGCATCCCGCATGTTGAGTTGCGGGTTGTGCTGCATGGTCTGAATGAAGTCCAGTTCATCCTGGGTGAGGAGAGCGTCACGGCGCATGATGTTGCTCGAAGGAGAAGGTGACAAAATCATTGGTGATTAAGCGTACTGACAACTAATTCGACATCTTGTTAGAGCCGCTCGTCGCCTGGAAAGCGGCGAGTTCCGCGCGGGTTTCGGCCAGCTCCTTTTCCACCTGCGCCAGCCGTTGCTGGGCCTTGACCTGGACCGTCACATCTTTCTGCACCCCGACAAAATAGGTCAACTGGTCGCTTTCGTTGAACACCGGGGTGATCGACAGTTCGTTCCAGAAGTGACTGCCGTCCTTGCGGTAGTTGCGCAGCACCTGGCGGCAGGGCTGGCCGCTATCCAAGGCCTGGCGAATCAGCGGGATTCCCGGCTGGTCCCGGTCGCCCGACTGGAGAAAGCGGCAATCCTGATACAGCACCTCGTCGGCGCTGTAGCCGGTGAGCCGTTCGAACGCCGGGTTGACGTAGATGATGATGTTGTCTTCGCCTTCCTGTTCGGCCACGACGATCCCGTCGTTGGAGGCGTTGATCACCAGTTGCAGCAGATGGGCGTTGATCATCGGAGGCTTTCCGCAGTCGATCGGCAGATGGCGGCAATTCTAAGACATGGCGCGAAGCTGTCCACTGGCCATTATGGGTAAATCGCGCTACAAGGCTGGATTTTTTCGCGCAACTGTTAATATCCCAGTCTTTTACTCAGCTTCAGGATCAGATTGATGAAAGTCGCCATCCTTTCCGGCTCGGTGTACGGCACGGCTGAAGAAGTCGCCCGGCACGCCGCCAAACTCCTCAATGCCGCAGGTTTCGAGGCCTGGCACAACCCGCGTGCGACCCTGGCGGATGTCCAGGCGTTCGGCCCCGAGGCGTTCCTGGCCGTGACCTCGACCACCGGCATGGGCGAGTTGCCGGACAACCTGCTGCCGCTGTATTCGGCCATTCGCGATCAACTGCCGGCGGCCTGGCGCGGTTTGCCCGGCGCGGTGATCGGCCTGGGCGATTCGAGCTATGGCGACACCTTCTGTGGCGGTGGCGAGCAGATGCGCGAACTGTTCGCCGAGCTGGGCGTGCGTGAAGTGCTGGCAATGCTGCGCCTGGACGCCAGCGAAAGCGTGACCCCGGAAACCGACGCCGAGCCTTGGCTGGCCGAGTTGATCAGCGCTCTGCGCGGCTGACCGGCCGCTCGCGCAAAAGCGCCAGCCAGGCTTGTGCGGCCTTGGACAGATAGGCGCCCTGGCGCCAGATGAAGGCGATGTCCCAGCGCAGGTAGTCGGGCGCTTGCAGCGTCAGGCGTACCACGCCGGGCCGCACCAGGCCGCGCGCCACCACGCTGGGCAACAGCACCACGCCTTGCCCGGCGGCCACCAGGGCGGCGAGAAAGTCCGCCTGGCCGCTGCGGCCACCTTCCTTCGGGGTGAACCCCACCTGCTGACAGGCCTGCAACAGCCGGTCGTTGAGCACGAAACTGCGCTGATAAAGCAGGAACGGCGTGTCCGCCAGTTCCTCCAGGCGCACCTGGGCCTTGATCGCCAGTGGATGATCGGCCGGTAGCAAGGTATCCAGAGGTTCATCGCAGAAAGGCTGGTAAGCGAAGGTCGGGTCCTTGGGCGTCAGGCTGCCGCCGATCTCCAGTTCGCCGTTGAGCACCGCCTGCTCGATGTTCAGGCTGCCGCCTTCAAGCAACTGCACGCTGATGTTCGGGTAGCGCCTGCGGTACTCGGCGAACAGGCCGGCGAACAGTGCGTCGCTGCCCAGCAGGGGCAGGCCCAGACGCAATTCCCCGCGGGCCAACAAGCTCAGGTCGTCAAGCTCGCTGAGCAGCTCATTGCGCAGGCGCAGCATGCCTTCGGCGCGTTGCAGCACCACGCTGCCGGCGGCGGTGAGATGAATGTGCGAGCCCTGGCGATCCAGCAATGGCGTGCCCAGGCTCTGCTCCAGCTGGGCGATCTGCTTGCTCACCGCCGACTGGCTGATATGCAGGGTCTTGGCGGCCTGGGTGAAACCGCCCTGGTGAATCACTTCGACAAAACTGCGCAGTTGTTTGAAGTCCATGTTTTGGGTCCGTGCTCTTGATTCCATTCTGGAATGGCTTCCAGTCTAACAATTCGCTTCGGTGATGGCAGGCGCTTGCCTAAAATGCAGGCCTGCGAGGACCGAATTCCATGAACGCTTCCACCTTGAAACACCTGGGTCGCCTGTTATCCGAACTGGCGGTGTTGCTGGCTATTTATCTGTTCGGCTGCCAGCTGGCCGGGTGGCTGGCGTGGCCGATTCCTGGCGGCGTGATCGGCCTGGCCCTGCTGTTGCTGGCGTTCGCCCTGGGCTGGGTCAAGCCGGCGGCGCTGCAAATGGGCGCGGGCCTGCTGATGGCCGAGATGCTGCTGTTCTTCATTCCGGCGCTGATGAGCCTGCTGGACTACGGCGGCCTGCTGCGCCAGGACGGCTGGCGGATCCTGCTGGTGATTGGCGTCAGTACGCTGATGGTGATGCTGGTCACCGCGTTCACGGTGGAATGGGTGTGCCGCTGGAGAATGCGCCATGACGCTTGAGCCCATGCCGATGTTCTGGCTGCTGCTGACGCTCGCGGCCTATCTGTTCAGCCGCTGGATCTACCGGCGCACCGGGCGCTACCTGCTGTCGCCGCTGATCCTGGTGCCGGCGCTGTTGCTGGCGATCGCCGTGCCGCTGCACACCGCCTATGCCGAATACGCCGCCAATACCCATTGGCTGATGCTGGTGCTGGGGCCGGTCACCGTGGCTTTCGCAGTGCCGATCTGGCAGCAGCGGCAGCTGTTGGTGCGGCATTGGTCGGCCTTGCTCCTGGGCATGCTGGCGGGCAGTGCGGCGTCCATCGCCAGCTCCTTCGGCCTGGCGCGGGTGCTGGCCCTGGACAGCTCGGTGACTATGTCCCTGGTGCCGCGTTCGATCACCACGCCCTTCGCCATGCCGCTGGCCCATGACCTGGGCGGCGTGCCCGAACTGACGGCGGTGTTCGTGATGTTCACCGGGGTGTTCGGCGCCATGCTCGGCGGTGTCCTGCTCAAGTGGCTGCCGCTGCGCAGTGCCCTGGCTCGCGGTGCTTTGTTCGGGGTCGGCGCCCACGGCGCGGGGGTCAGCCGCGCCCATGAAGTCGGCGGCGAAGAGGGCTCGGTGGCTGGGTTGGTGATGGTCCTCACGGGCCTGCTGAACCTGTTCGCCGCCCCTTTATTGGCGTCGTTGCTTTGACGTTTGACCTGTGCCGATTGCAACTAAAATAACCACTGACCCGCTCGGTCAGTAAGCTGGCTGCCAAGGCAACTACCTGAACCCGAGGGGCTGACTAGACTGACCCCACGTCCGGAAAAATAATAAAAAAACTGCCGTCACTGAGGTCCTTGCCGTGAGCCTATCCTCCGTTCAATCGACATCGAGTGTGAAAGACCAGGTCAGCACCGCCGAATGGCAAACCCGCGTCGATCTGGCCGCCTGCTACCGCCTGGTGGCGATGCATGGCTGGGACGATCTGATCTTCACCCACATCTCCGCCAAGGTCCCTGGCACCGAAGATTTCCTGATCAACCCGTTCGGCCTGATGTTCCATGAGATCACCGCCTCCAGCCTGGTGAAGGTCGACCAGGCCGGCAACAAGCTGATGGACAGCCCCTACGAGATCAACCCCGCCGGCTACACCATCCACAGCGCCGTGCACGAAGTGCGGCACGATGTGGCCTGTGTGCTGCACACCCACACCGCGGCCGGGGTCGCGGTGTCCGCGCAGCAGCAGGGGGTGTTGCCCATCAGCCAGCAATCGCTGTTCGTGCTGTCGAGCCTGGCCTATCACGCCTATGAGGGCGTGGCCCTGAACCACGAGGAAAAGGCCCGGCTGCAGGCCGACCTCGGCGACAGCAATTTCCTGATGCTGCACAACCACGGTCTGCTGACCTGTGGCGGCACCATCGCCGACACCTTCCTGATGATGTTCACCTTCCAGCGTGCCTGCGAGATCCAGGTGCTGGCGCAGAACGGTGCGGCGCAACTGATCGCCATCGAGCCGCAGATTCTGGCCGGGGCCAAGGCGATGATCGCCGGGGTCACCAAAAGCGCTCAAGGCATGGGCGGCGCGCTGGCATGGCCGGCACTGCTGCGCAAACTCGATAAACAAGACGCGGGTTATAAACTCTGATGCCTATGGCCGAGATTCCTCTGTGCGTGTGGCGCAAGCGCGGACATAGCTTCGCGTTTCGCGGCCATGCCATTCGCTACTGGACCGCGGGGCAGGGCGAGCCGCTGCTGCTGATCCATGGTTTTCCCACCGCCGCCTGGGACTGGCATTACCTGTGGCAGCCCCTGGCGCAGCGCTATCGGGTGATCGCCTGCGACATGCTGGGGTTTGGCGATTCGGCCAAGCCGCGGGACCACGAGTACAGCCTGCTGGAACAGGCGGACCTGCAGCAGGCCTTGCTCGAGCATCTGGGGGTCGATAGCCCCGTGCATCTGCTGGCCCACGACTATGGCGACAGCGTCGCCCAGGAAATGCTCGCCCGGCACTACGAAGAGCGTTGCAACATGGCCAGCTGTGTGTTCCTCAACGGCGGCCTGTTCCCGGAAACCCATCGCCCGGTGCTGACGCAGAAGCTGCTGCTCAGCCCGCTGGGCTGGATGCTCGGCCGCGCCTTCAGCCGTGAGGGCCTGGCCAAGAGTTTCAGCCAGATTTTCGGCCCGCAGACCCGGCCCAGCGAAAGCGTGCTGGATGACTTCTGGAGCCTGGTGGAGGCCAATAACGGCCCGCGGATCCTGCATAAATTGATCGGCTACATTCCCGAGCGCCGGGTGCAGCGCGACCGTTGGGTGAGTGCGATGCAGCGCGGCGAGGTGCCGCTACGGGTGATCGACGGCGCGGTGGATCCGATTTCCGGGGCGCACATGGTCGAGCGCTACTGCCAGCTGATCCCCGCCCCGGATACCGTGCTGCTGGCCGGGATCGGTCACTATCCGCAGACCGAGGCCCCGGTCCAGGTGCTCAAGCATTATCTGGCCTTTCGCGAAAGCCTGGAGTTTCCACCGCGAAAACTGGCCTGCTCCTGAGCGCCCCGCGCTGTCCGTAGCACCGGGGTTCTGCGGCCTTGGCCTGTGCATGCCAGACGCCGATGCAGCCCATGCCATCGTTCCCCCTCGATCATCCCCCTGCCTTATTGCGCACCATTCAGCTTCAGCCGTGTTTATTGTGACCGCCAGCCGCGTGCCTGACACTCGAAGCCATTGTCCGTCTGTTGTCCATCTGGCCTGTGGGAGTTCGGTATGAGTGAGTCTGTGCGCTTCGAGAATAAAGTCGTGATCGTCACCGGTGCCGGCGGCGGTCTGGGGCAGGCTCATGCATTGCTGTTCGCCCGGCACGGGGCGAAGGTCCTGGTCAACGACCTGGGCGGTTCGACCCAGGGCGAGGGCGCCAATGCCTCGGCGGCCGACCGGGTGGTGGCGCAGATTCGCGAAGCCGGCGGCATCGCCGAGGCCAACCACGATTCGGTGACCGACGGCGACAAGATCGTGCAGAACGCCCTGGATGCCTTCGGCCGGGTGGATGTGGTGGTGAACAACGCCGGCATCCTGCGCGACAAGACCTTCCACAAGATGGAAGACGCCGATTGGGACCTGGTGTACCGCGTCCATGTCGAAGGCGCCTACAAGGTGACCCGCGCCGCCTGGCCGCACATGCGCGAGCAGGGTTATGGCCGGGTGATCTTCACCGCGTCCACCTCTGGCATCTACGGCAACTTCGGCCAGTCCAACTACGGCATGGCCAAGCTCGGCCTCTACGGCCTGACCCGCACCCTGGCCATTGAAGGCCGCAAGAACAACATCCTGGTCAACGCCATCGCGCCAACCGGCGGCACGCGGATGACCGAAGGGCTGATCCCGCCCCAGGTGTTCGAGCAACTCAAGCCCGAGCTGGTCAGCCCGCTGGTGGTGTACCTGGGCAGCGAGAACTGCCAGGAGACCTCCGGCCTGTTCGAGGTCGGTGGCGGCTGGATGGGCAAGGTGCGCTGGGAGCGCAGCCTGGGCCTGGGCTTCGATCCGCGTGAAGGTTTTTCCCCGGAAGATGTCGCGGCGCACTGGCAGCAGATCTGCGACTTCGAGGGCGCGGCGCACCCCAAGGACAACATCGAAGCCTTGAAAGAGATGATGCAGAACCTGCAGAAATACGCGATCTGAAGCAGCGCCCGCCAACCCGAACAGCCGCGGCCTGCGCGGCTGTTCGCCTTATGCCTTCATCACTGCCTTCGGCCTGACCCTGGCGCTGTCAGTCCATCGCCTGTTGCAGCGTTTCCATTGCCACGGCGAGCAGACCTTGAGCATCGACCTGGCTTTCTACCGGGCATAAAAAAGGCCGCTGCAAGGCAGCGGCCGAAGGAAGACGTTAGATCAAGGAGCAACAAATCAACGTCAGTGAACACCCGGTGAAGATCTGAATATCGTTGCTTCAAACCTTCTGAATCCTCTTGCCCCCAAGGTGGCGTGATCACACCTCTGGGCGACTCTGCGTGGCTGTTTGCCGTGAGAGCGAGGCCAGAATAAGGGCTGGCTGTGCAATGAAAAATAGCGATTGTGGACAAGGACTGTTACAGCCTGGGCAATAGTAGTGCACGTCGCGCGGACATGCCCTGCAAGGGCGCAATCCATCCACCTGATACCCGTCCATCCAGCCCGTCGATGCACCGCGCAAAGGCCCGGCTGGCGAGGGCATTCATCCTTTCGGGCGACAACGCGAATACCTCCTTGGTGCGCTTATCGCTCCTGTGCGCCGGCAGTAGGGTGAGGCCTTCTGTCACTCACCGGGGAAGACGCATGACAAAAACAACAATGCGCGCCATCTTCACACCGCGGGCGCTGGCCGTCGCGGTGGCCTTGGGGGGCTGCGCCCAGGCGCAGGCCGTTTCATTCAACATCGGGGAGATCGAGGGGCAGTTCGATTCTTCGCTGTCCATCGGCGCCAGCTGGGGCATGCGCGATGCCGACAAGGACCTGGTGGGTGTGTCCAACGGCGGTCGCGGGCAGTCTTCCACCGGCGACGACGGGCGCCTGAATTTCAAGAAGGGCGAGACCTTTTCGAAGATCTTCAAGGGCATCCATGACCTTGAACTGAAGTACGGCGACACCGGCGTCTTCGTCCGTGGCAAATACTGGTACGACTTCGAACTCAAGGACGAAGACCGCGAGTTCAAGCCCATCAGCGACCACAACCGCAAGGAGGGCGCCAAGTCGTCCGGCGGGCAGATCCTCGATGCCTTCATCTATCACAACTACTCCATCGCCGACCTTCCGGGCACCGTGCGCGCCGGCAAGCAGGTGGTCAGCTGGGGCGAAAGCACCTTCATCGGCAACTCGATCAACAGCATCAACCCGATCGACGTGTCCGCATTCCGTCGTCCTGGCGCGGAGATCAAGGAAGGCCTGATCCCGGTGAACATGCTGTTCGCTTCCCAGGGACTGACCGACCAGTTGACCGTGGAAGGTTTCTATCAGCTGGAGTGGGACCAGACCGTGGTCGACAACTGCGGCACCTTCTTCGGCAACGACGTGGTGGCGGACGGCTGCACCACTGGCTACACCGTCGGCAGCCCGGCGATCCGCCCGCTGCAACCGATTGCCGCAGCGTTCGGCCAGGGCTTCACCGTGGCCCCCGAAGGCGTGGTGATCGGCCGCGCCGGCGACCGCGATGCCCGCGACTCCGGGCAGTGGGGCACCGCCTTGCGCTGGCTGGGCGACGACACCGAGTACGGGCTGTACTTCATGAACTACCACGCGCGCACCCCGACGGTTGGCACCATCACCGCCGGGAGCAGCACCTTGGCGAGCATCCCAGGGATCGTCAGCACCGCCAACCGCATCGCCCCGGGCACCGGTTCGGCCCTGGCCCAGAGCGTGATGCTCGGTCGCGGCCAGTACTACCTCGAATACCCGGAAGACATCCGCCTGTACGGCGCCAGCTTCTCCACCACGCTGCCCACCGGCACCGCCTGGACCGGCGAGATCAGCTACCGGCCCAACGCCCCGGTGCAGATCAACACCAACGACCTGACCCTGGCCCTGGTCAACCCCATCGCCGGTGGCCTGGCGTCGCCGGTGCGGACCTCGGCGGGCGCCGACAACACCGGTTACCGGCGCAAGGAAATCACCCAGGTCCAGAGCACCCTGACCCAGTTCTTCGACCAGGTGCTGGGTGCCGACCGCCTGACCCTGGTGGGCGAGGCGGCGATCGTGCATGTCGGTGGCCTGGAGTCGAAAAGCGAGCTGCGCTACGGCCGCGATTCGGTCTACGGCCAGTACGGTTTCGGTGGCGATACCGACGGTTTCGTCACCGCCACGTCCTGGGGTTATCGCGCCCGGGCGATCCTCGATTACAACAACCTGATCGCCGGGATCAACCTCAAGCCCAACCTGTCCTGGTCCCACGACGTCAACGGCTACGGCCCCAATGGCCTGTTCAACGAAGGCGCCAAGGCGGTGAGCCTCGGGGTCGATGCCGACTACCGCAACACCTACACCGCCAGCCTCAGTTACACCGACTTTTTCGGCGGTGACTACAACACCCTCAAAGACCGCGACTTCCTCGCGTTGAGCTTCGGCGTGAACTTCTGATCCGGCCCTAAAGAAGGACAACTTTATGCGCAAGACGATTTTGCAATGCGGCGCCCTGGCCTTGACCCTGCTGGCGGCCAACGTGATGGCGGCGGTCACCCCGCAGGAAGCGGACAAGCTCGGCACCAGCCTGACCCCGCTCGGCGCGGAAAAGGCCGGCAATGCCGACGGCTCGATCCCGGCCTGGACCGGTGGTATCGGCAAGAACGCCGGGGCGGTGGACGCCAAGGGCTTCCTCGCCGACCCGTTCGCCAGCGAGAAGCCGCTGTTCACCATCACCGCGGCCACTGTTGACAAGTACAAGGACAAGCTCTCCGACGGCCAGGTGGCGATGTTCAAGCGCTACCCGGAAACCTACAAGATCCCGGTCTACCCGACCCACCGCACGGTCGGCCTGCCGGCGGACATCTACGAGTCGGCCAAGCGCAGCGCGCTGAACGTCACCTCGATCAACGAAGGCAACGGCCTGGCCAATTTCACCGGCAACCGCTACTACGCCTTCCCGATTCCGAAGACCGGCGTGGAAGTGCTGTGGAACCACACCACCCGTTATCGCGGCGGCAACCTGCGCCGGATCATCACCCAGGCCACGCCGCAGACCAACGGCAGCTACACGCCGATCCGCTTCGAAGAAGAGGTGGCGGTGCCGCAGCAGATCCCCGACCTGGATCCGGAGAAAGGCGCCAACGTGCTGACCTTCTTCAAGCAGGCGGTGACCGCTCCGGCGCGCCTGGCCGGTAACGTGCTGCTGGTGCACGAAACCCTCGACCAGGTGAAGGAGCCGCGCCTGGCGTGGATCTACAACGCCGGCCAGCGCCGTGTGCGCCGCGCCCCGCAAGTGGCTTACGATGGGCCGGGCACCGCCGCCGACGGCCTGCGCACCTCGGACAACTTCGACATGTTCTCCGGCGCGCCGGACCGCTACGACTGGAAGCTGGTGGGCAAGAAGGAGATGTACATCCCCTACAACAGCTACAAGCTGGATTCGCCGAGCCTCAAGTACGACGACATCATCAAGGCCGGGCATATCAACCAGGACCTGACCCGCTACGAGCTGCACCGGGTCTGGGAAGTGGTCGGCACGGTCAAGCCGAGCGAGCGGCATATCTACGCCAAGCGCCACATGTACATCGACGAGGACAGCTGGCAGGTGGCGCTGGTGGATCACTACGACGGTCGCGGCCAGCTGTGGCGGGTGGCCGAAGGGCATGCGCAGTTCTATTACAACGCCCAGGTGCCGGCCTACACCCTCGAAGCGCTGTACGACATCATCGCCGGGCGCTACCTCGCCCTGGGGATGAAGAACGAAGAGAAGCACAGCTTCGAGTTCGGTTTTGCCGCCAAGGCCGCCGACTACACCCCGGCCGCCCTGCGCGCAACCGGCGTTCGGTAAGGCCCGGGATACAAACGATGGCAAAAGGCGACCGATCGGTCGCCTTTTTTATGGGCGCGGATCAGCGCGCTGAATACTTCTCAACAAGCACCGGCGACAAGGCTAGGGTGGGGGCACGCAGGCTAAAACTATAAAAAGGCACGCCGCAATGACCGCCATGACTCCCTGTCCTGGATTCCTGCCCCGTTTGTCCTCCCATCACCTGTCCCGCAGCCGTCTGAGTGCCCCGCTCCTGGCGTCGTCCGCCCGGGTGAAATTGCTTTGTGCGCCGGCTGGCAGTGGCAAGACGGCCCTGCTCGCCGAATGCCTGTTGCAGGCGCCGGCCGGGTGCCGGGTGTGCTGGTTGCCCCAGGCCGGGGCGGCGCAGACACCGCAGCAATTGTGCGGCGAGCTGGCGCGGGCGTTGGGCCTGGCCGTATCGGACGAGGCCGCCGTGCTGGACCATCTGGCGCAGGTGCAGAGCCCGACCTGGCTGTTCCTCGATGATTACTGCCGGGTCGCCGCGCCGCCGCTGGACCTGCTGCTCGACCGCCTGCTGGCGATCAGCAATCCGGCGCTGACCTGGTGGCTGGGCGGCCGCCGCCGGCCGCAATGCAACTGGCCGCGGCTGCTGCTCGACGACCAGCTCTACGAATGCACGGGGCCCGAGCTGGCGTTCACCCAGGAGGACATCGAGCGACTGCTGCAACAATTGCCGCAGCCTTTGTCGATCCACACCGCCAGCCGGATTTTCCAGCGCAGTGCCGGCTGGTGCGCCGGGGTGCGCATCGCCCTGCTCGAAGGCAGCGAGCTGGTGGCCACGCCATGCCGGCAGGGGCGACCCAATACCCTGCTGGAATACCTGGAGCACGAGTTGTTCAGGGTGTTGCCGGCGGAGCTGTCCGAGGTCTGGCATGTGCTGGCGCACCTGCCGCGCTTCAATGCCGCGTTGTGCGAGCACTTGTTCGGCGCCGGGGAGGGTGCCCAGTACCTGCGGACATTGCAGGAACTGGGCTGCTTCATCGAACCCTGGGAGGCTGCGCCGGAGTGGCTGCAAGTGTTCGCGCCCCTGGCCCGGCTGATGCGCGACGAGCCCTGGCCGGCGGGACGCTCCTGGCATCGCCGCGCCTGCCAGTGGTTCGCCGCGCAGGAGGACTGGCAGGCGGCGTTCGAGCAGGCGTTGCTGGCGCAGGAATACGAAGTGGCGGTCAGCCTGTTGCAGCACTTCAGTTTCGAGCACCTGTTCGAGCAGCAGAATGTGGTGTTGCTGTTGCGCCTGCATGAGCAGCAGGGTGAGGAACTGCTGCTCGGCAGCCCGCAGTTGGTCGGGCTGTTGACGGCGGCCTTGCTGTTCGCCGGGCGTTTCGACCAGGCGCAACACTGCGTGGCGCAGATGGCGCGTTTTACGCCGCAGCCGACGGCCTCCGGGCAGCGGCAACTGGTGGCGCGCTGGCAGGCGCAGCAGGGCTGGCTGCTGCATCTGCAAGGGTTGATGGAACCGGCGCGGATGCATTTTCTCGAGGCGCTGACCGAACTGCCGGCCCATGCCTGGCCGACCCGCCTGCTGTGCCTTTCGGGCCTGACCCAGCAGGCCTTGCTCCGGGGCGAACTGGACGTGGCGCAGATGCTCAACCGCGAGGCGCTGTGCCTGGCCAGGGCCCAGGGTTCATTGCTGTTCGAAGCGCTGCTGGAACTGGACCATGCCCAACTGCTGGAGCAGCGTGGGGCGCCCCACAGGGCGCAGAGCCTGCTGGACGATGTGCAGCAATTGTTGAGTCGCCAGGCTTATCGGGTCGGCCCGCTGCTGGGTCGTATCGCCTTGCGCCAAGGGCGCCTGGCCTTGCGCCAGGGGCAGGCGGAACAGGCCGCCGGGCATTTCCAGAGCGGGCTCGAACGCTGTCTGCTCAGTCATGACAAACGCGCCCTGTACGGGTTTCTCGGCCAGGCGTTCCTGGCCGCCAACCAGGGCGACTATGCCCACGCGTTTGTACGCCTGCGCGATGCCGAGCGGCTGATGCAGCAACGGCAGATCCCGGACACGGTGTACCGCGCCGTGCTGCTGCAGGTCAGCAGCGTGTTCTGGTTGCAGCAGGGGAGGCCGGAACTGGCCCAGGCGGCATTGAGCCGGGTGCTGCGCCACTACCGTGGGGCCCAGGCGCGCCAGGCGCCACCGGCCACCCTCGAGCTGATTCCGCGTATCGAGTACCTGCTGGTGCTGGCCGAGGTGTACCTGCAGCGTGCCGAGGCACCGGTGGCAAACTTGCAGCGCCTGCTCGAGCAGGCCCGGCAACGGGGCATGCTGTGCCTGCAGACCGAGTTGCACCTGGCCCTGGCCGAGGTCGCTTTCCTGCTGGGGGATCGGGCGTTGTCCGCCGGTGCCTTGCAGGAGGGGCTGGAGCTCGGTGCCCGGTGCAACCTGCACCAGGCGCTGCATGAATTGCGTCTGCGTCAGCCGCGGATGTTTGACGTCCAGCCGGTGGCCGAACCCGAAGCGCCCATGCCGCTGCCGGCGGCAGGGGAGAGCCCGCTGAGCCAGCGGGAGCTGGAGGTGCTGCAACTGATCGCCCTGGGCAGCTCCAACCAGCAGATCGCCGAGCAATTGTTCATTTCCCTGCACACGGTGAAGACCCATGCGCGGCGCATTCACAGCAAGCTCGGGGTGGAGCGCCGCACCCAGGCCGTGGCCAAGGCCAAGACGTTGGGATTGATGTAGTGGTTGGACAGATATCAGGGCCGCCAACCTGACAACGCGGCCTCCCGCCAAACCGTGCGGCCCGCTTTGACGACGGCTACGCCGCCGATCGCAGCCTCCGGCAGCGGCTACAGGGTTTTGTAGCCGCTGGCGCAGCCTGCGATCGGTCGCGCAGCGGCCGCAACCCCTGGCGACGCGGTGTTTCATCAAATGGCGTGGGTCTTTTTACGACGGCTACGCCGCCGATAGCAGCCTTCGGCAGCGGCTACAGGGTTTTGTAGCCGCTGGCGTAGCCTGCGATCGGGCGCGCAGCGGCCGCAAAGCTGACGATTGGATGGATCCGCGTCTAGGGCTGGTAACCCATGCGCCAGCTCACCGCCTGGGACGCGGCCAGCAGGCGTTGCGCTGCCGGGCCGTTTTCGTCGGCGTGGAACAGCGAGGTCGGGCCAACCACCGTCAGCACGGCGGCGACCTTGCCGGTGGCGTCGAACACCGGTGCCGACAAGGCATCTACGCCGGGCATCAGCAGGCCGTGCACATGGTGCAGGCCGCGCTGGCGGATCTGCTCGCATAGGGCGGCATAGGCCTGCTCGTCCGCCAGCGCATGGGGCGCGTGGGCCTTGAGTTCCTGCTCGCGCAAATCGACGGTTTCGCGATTCGGCAGGTAGGCGCCGAACACCAGCCCGGTGGACGAGCTGAGCAAGGGCAGCACCGAACCCAGTTGGGTCACCACCGTCACCGCGCGCACGGCCGGTTCGATATGCACCACGGTCGCGCCCTGGTTGCCCCATACCGCGAGGAAGCAGGTCTCGTTCAATTCATCGCGCAGCTCGGCCAGGGGCAGGGCGGCGACCTTCAGTACATCCATGCTGCCCAGCGCGGCCATGCCGACCCGCAAGGCCTCGCGGCCCAGGCCATAGTGGTTGGTGGCGGTGTTCTGTTCGGCGAAGCCACTGGCGATCAGCGCCTGCAGGTAACGGTGAACCTTGCTCGCCGGCATCTGTACATGTTCGGCCAGGCGCGACAGCGAGGTCGCCGGCGACAGCTCGGCCAGGGCCTTGAGGATGTCGGTGCCGACCTCGGCCGAGCGGACTTTCTGTTTACCGTTGCTGTCGCTGGTGCTGCGCGGCTTTTCCATGGAGGCGGTGTGATCCCGGGACGAATGGGCGTCTTTATAGCTTGACGGTCAATACCAATCAAATTACGTTATCCGTAATTGGATTACGATAAAAATAACGCTGGCGTGCCGAGAGCTCTCCCCATGGAGTCGCAGGCCGCTGCCAACTCCACTTCCAGGAGGCTCCATGAACCTCGATTCCACGGCGTCCGGGCTGGCGTACCAGTCGGGCTTCGGCAACCAGTTTTCCAGCGAGGCCCTGCCAGGCGCCTTGCCCGTCGGCCAGAACTCCCCGCAAAAAGCCCCTTACGGCCTCTACACCGAACTCTTCTCCGGCACGGCCTTCACCATGGCCCGCAGCGAAGCGCGGCGCACCTGGATGTACCGTATCCAGCCATCGGCCAACCACCCGGCCTTCGCCAAGCTGGATCGCCAGCTGGCAGGCGGGCCGCTGGGCGAGATCACGCCCAACCGGTTGCGCTGGAACCCGCTGGATATTCCGAGTGAGCCGACCGACTTCATCGACGGCCTGGTGAACATGGTCGCCAACTCGGCAGCGCAGAAACCCGCCGGGATCAGCATCTACACCTACCGCGCCAACCGCTCCATGGAGCGGGTGTTCTTCAACGCCGACGGCGAGTTGCTGCTGGTGCCCGAACAGGGCCGCCTGCGCATCGCCACCGAGCTTGGGGTGCTGGAAGTCGAACCGCTGGAGATCGCGGTACTGCCCCGCGGCCTGAAGTTCCGCGTCGAACTGCTGGACCCGCAGGCGCGCGGCTATATAGCCGAAAACCACGGCGCGCCCCTGCGCCTGCCCGACCTGGGGCCGATCGGCAGCAACGGCCTGGCCAACCCGCGGGACTTCCTGACCCCGGTCGCCTGTTACGAAGACCTCAAGCAGCCCACTACGTTGATGCAGAAATTCCTCGGCGAGCTGTGGGGCTGCGAGCTGGATCATTCGCCGCTGAACGTGGTGGCCTGGCACGGCAACAACGTGCCGTACAAATATGACCTGCGCCGTTTCAACACCATCGGCACCGTCAGCTTCGATCACCCGGACCCGTCGATTTTTACCGTGCTGACCTCGCCCACCAGCGTGCACGGCCTGGCCAACCTGGACTTCGTGATCTTCCCGCCGCGCTGGATGGTGGCCGAGAACACCTTCCGTCCGCCGTGGTTCCACCGCAACCTGATGAACGAATACATGGGCCTGATCCAGGGCGCCTACGATGCCAAGGCCGAAGGTTTCGTACCCGGCGGCGCTTCGCTGCACAGCTGCATGAGCGCCCACGGCCCGGATGGCGAAAGCTGCACCAAGGCCATCAACGCCGAGCTGCAACCTGCCAAGATCGACAACACCATGGCCTTCATGTTCGAGACCAGCCAGGTGCTGCGTCCTAGCCAGTACGCCCTGGAGTGCCCGCAATTGCAGAACGACTACGATGCTTGCTGGGCCTCGCTGCCCGCCACCTTCAACCCGAATCGGAAATAACCCATGAATCAGCCAACCATCACCCGCAGCTGGGTTGCCTCCGCCAACGACCATGCCGACTTCCCGCTGCAGAACCTGCCGCTGGGGGTGTTCAGCCACAAGGGTTCGGCGCCGCGCAGCGGCGTGGCCATCGGCGAGCACATCTTCGACCTGGAAGCGGCGCTCGACGCCGGGCTGTTCGAGGGCCCGGCCAAGACCGCGGTGCAAGCCACCCGTGGTGGCCAGTTGAATGCCTTTTTCGAACTGGGCCGCCCGGCCCGCGTGGCCCTGCGCGAGCGCCTGCTGGAATTGCTCGGCGAGGGCAGCAGCCTGCGCGGCAAGGTCGAGGCCCAGGGCGCGAAACTGCTGCCCCTGGCCGCCGATTGCCAGATGCACCTGCCGGCAAGGATCAATGACTACACCGACTTCTATGTCGGCATCGAGCACGCGCAGAACGTCGGCAAGCTGTTCCGCCCGGACAACCCGTTGCTGCCGAACTACAAATACGTGCCGATCGGTTACCACGGCCGCGCTTCCACCATCCGCACTTCCGGTGCCGACGTACGCCGGCCCAAGGGCCAGACCCTGCCCGCCGGCCAGAGCGAGCCGACCTTCGGCCCATGCGCGCGGCTGGACTACGAACTGGAGCTGGGCATCTGGATCGGCCAGGGCAATGAACTGGGCGAGCCGATCGCCATTGGCGACGCTGCCGAGCACATCGCCGGCTTCTGCCTGCTCAACGACTGGTCGGCGCGGGATATCCAGGCCTGGGAATACCAGCCGCTGGGCCCGTTCCTGTCGAAAAGCTTCATCACCAGCATCTCGCCCTGGGTGGTGACGGCCGAAGCCCTGGAGCCGTTCCGCCGTGCCCAGACACCACGTCCCGAAGGCGACCCGCAGCCGCTGCCGTACCTGCTGGACAAGCGCGACCAGGCCGCCGGTGGTTTCGACATCGAGCTGGAAGTGCTGTTGCTCACCGAAGCGATGCGCGAGCAAGGCCTGCCGGCCCACCGCCTGACCCTGAGCAACACCCAGTACATGTACTGGACCGTGGCGCAGATGGTCGCTCACCACAGCGTCAACGGCTGCCAGTTGCAGGCCGGCGACCTGTTCGGTTCGGGCACCCTGTCGGGCCCGCAAAGCAACCAGTTCGGCAGCCTGCTGGAAATCACCGAAGGCGGTAAGAAACCGATCGAACTGGCGTCCGGCGAAGTGCGTAAATTTCTTGAGGACGGCGACGAAATCATCCTGCGCGGCCGCTGCCGCCGCGAGGGTTTCGCCTCCATCGGTTTCGGCGAATGCCGCGGTAAAGTCCTGCCTTCCCGTTAAGAAGAGGTGCGCGTTATGGAGCTCTATACCTACTACCGTTCGACCGCGTCCTACCGGGTGCGCATCGCGCTGGCGCTCAAGGGCCTGGACTACCAGGCGCTGCCGGTCAACCTGCTGGCGGCCGGCGGCGGTGCGAACCGCCAGCCGCAATACCTGCAAATCAACCCGCAAGGCCGCGTGCCGGCCTTGCGCACCGACGACGGCGAGCTGCTGATCCAGTCGCTGGCTATCGTCGAATACCTGGAAGAACGTTATCCACAGGTGCCGCTGCTCTCCCAGGAGCTGGCGGCCCGCGCCCACGAACGGGCGGTGGCGTTGCTGATCGGCTGCGATATTCATCCGCTGCACAACTCCAGCACGCAGAACCTGCTGCGCCAGTGGGGCTACGATGAGGCACGGGTGCTGGAGTGGATCGGCCACTGGATCAGCACCGGCCTGGCGGCGGTCGAGCAGTTGATCGGCGAGCAGGGGTATTGCTTCGGCGAGCAACCGGGGCTGGCCGACACCTTCCTGATTCCCCAGCTGTACGCGGCCGAGCGCTTCAAGGTGCCATTGGACGCCTACCCGCGGATTCGCCGGGTCGCCGCCCTGGCCGCCGAACATCCGGCGTTCCAGAAGGCCCATCCGGCCAACCAGCCCGATACGCCCGCCTGACCTGTGTAGCCGCTGCCGCAGGCTGCGATCGACCGGAGCGGTCGCGAAGATCTCAGGATCGCTGAAGGCCTTCGGCCTTATCGCAGCCTGCGGCAGCGGCTACAGGAGACAGGTCCGCGGGAGCAACGTGTTCCCGCGCCTGAATGATGTACACAAGACCGATCCTTGTCGCCCAAGAGCAATGACGGTCTGCCGGCTCCCATAACCATAAAAAACAGCAGGTACCTTGCGATGCACAATCAGATTGCCAGCTTCCGGGCGGCCCTCGACGCCCGTCCGGTGTCGCGTTATCAGTGGTTGCTTCTTCTGCTCCTGGCCCTGTTGCTGGTCACCGACGGCTACGACGCCCAGGTGCTGGGTTATGTGGTGCCGGCCCTGGCCCAGGATTGGGGCCTGGAAAAGGCCGCGTTCGGTCCGGTGTTTAGCGCCAACCTGCTGGGCCTGACCCTGGGCTCGCTGGCGGTGACGCCGCTGGCGGACCGCTTTGGCGTGCGGCGGATTTTGCTGGCCTGCGTGCTGATCTACGCCAGCCTCACGGTGATGATGGTGTTCGCCGATTCGCTGAACAGCCTGATGGTCGCGCGTTTTATCTGCGGCATCGGCATGGGCGGGGCGATGCCCAGCGCCATGGCGCTGATGTCGGAATATTCGCCGCCGCGCCTGCGCACCCTGATGGTGACCCTGGCTGCCTGCGGTTTCTCTTTCGGCGGCGCGGCCGGCGGTTTTGTCGCCGCGGGTTTCATCGACCGCTTCGGCTGGCAGGCGGTGTTCCTCGCCGGCGGCGTCACGCCGTTGCTGCTGTTTCCCTTCCTGGCCTGGTTCCTCCCCGAGTCGTTGCCGCGCCTGCTGCGCGATCAGCCGCCTTATGCCCGCCTGCGCAAGGTCACCGCGCGCATGCTGCCGGACTGGCAACCACCGGCCGCCTCGGCCGCGCAGAACCAAGCCGAGCAGGGCAGCAAGCTTACGGTGATCGAGCTGTTCCGCCACGGTTATGCGCGCCCGACGTTGCTGATCTGGTCGACCTTTTTCGTCAGCCTGATCCTGCTGTATTTCATGATCAGCTGGTTGCCGTCGCTGCTGCTGGAAAGTGGCCTGGGCCTGAACGAAGCGAACCTGGTGACCTCGATGTTCCTGTTCGCCGGCACCCTGGGGGCGATCTGCATGGCCTGGTTCGCCGACCGCCTGCAACGCAAGGTACGGCTGCTCTCGGCGGTGCTGGCCGGGGCGGCGCTGTGCACCCTGCTGTTGGGCCTGAACCATGATAATCCGCGTTACCTGGTGGCCTTCGTCTTCGCCGCCGGCTTCTGCATCATCGGCGGCCAACTGACCCTCAATGCCTTCGCCAGCAACTTCTACCCGGCCCATGTCCGCGCCACCGGCACCGGCTGGGCCCTGGGCGTCGGCCGCTTCGGCTCGATCCTCGGCCCGCTGTTCGGCAGCCTGCTGCTGGCGATGCACATCCCGGTGCAGCAGATCTTTTTCTTCTGCGCGATTCCGGCGGTGATTGCGGCGCTGCTGATCATCCAGGTGCGCTCGCCCGAAGGCCTGCCAGCGAGCACGCCCGAACCCCTGGACTCGCTGGCCGCGAAGCTCGCCCGCGACCAACGCTAACGCTTGCCCCTGTGGGGGCCTTGCTGGCGATAGCGGCCGGCCTGATACACCGCGTCGTCTTCATCGCCGGCAAGTCGGATCGCCGCCCGCTCGCTCCTACAGAAACACTGCCCGTCTCTGTAGGAGCGAAGCTTGCTCGCGATGGCGCCCGGTTTGGCACACCACGTCATGTCCATCGTCGGCAAGAATGGGGGATGTCAGTGGACGATGCTATTGGGCGGCAAGTGCCCCAGGCGTTCGGTCAGGCGCAGGCGCTGGATCGGGTCTTCGCTGAGCAGCAGGGCGTGCTCCAGGTCGAAGCGTTCGGCGTTGGGGCAGTCCAGGTGCTGGTAGAGGCTGGCGCGGGCCAGGTAGTCGGAGGCGCTGCCATTGCCCAGTTCCAGGACCCGCTCGGCATCGATCAGCGCATTGAGGTGGTCGTCGTGGCTCAGGTGCAACTGGCGCAGGTTGCGCGACAGGCGCTGGAGCATCTGCTGCGGGCTGGCCGTGGCCAGGTGCTCGGCGGCCAGCTTGATGTTCGGCCCGTACTGGCGCTCCAGCAGCTCACGGCAGTCGTTGGGGTACAGGCGGCGCCCGCCGCAAGGGTCGAGCAGGTGATCGGCACCGGGCACGCGCAATAGAAAGTGCCCGGGGAAGTTGACCCCGACCATGGGGATCTCCAGGCGCCGCGCCAGCTCCAGGGCGATCAGCCCCAGCGCCAGCGGTTGCCCGCGCCGGGTGTGCAGCACCTTGTCCAGCAGCGCCGCCTGCGGGCGCAGCGGCAGGAACTCGTCCTGCTGGAACCCCAGGTCGTTCATGCGCCGCAGCAGCGGCTGGCCCAGTTCGCTGACTGGCAGCAGCGGCAAGCCTGTGCTGACCCGCTGTTGCAGCTCCTTGAAGTCCTGCAGCAACTGCTCGGGCGCCACCTCTTTGTCGTGCTCGGCGGCGATCCATAGCGCCGCCTCGAAAAGGGCGGGCGGGGACTGTTGCAGGCAGGCGAAAAAAGCTTGACGCGGGTTCATCGAAATCTCCGGCGAATGCCTCGTTTTAGCCCCGTCGCGGGCGTTCGTCCAGTGCCGCACACATGCCGTAGCAGGTTATTTCCTAAAGCCCGGAAAGGCACCGGGCTTATTCCCGCGCGCTCCAGCAATTTTCATGCACAAGCCTATACTGGCGACTACAAGAAGTGATTCGGGAGCCCGACGATGTTCGCTCTCATGCAAAGCACTCGCCTTGAATCGCTGCACCTGAGCGTCGACCCGGCCACCGGGTTGAAGGCGGTGATTGCCATTCATAGCAGCCGCCTGGGGCCTGCCTTGGGAGGCTGTCGTTACCTTGCCTACCCCGACGACGAAAGTGCCGTGGTCGATGCCGTGCGCCTGGCCCAAGGCATGAGCTACAAGGCCGCCCTGGCCGGCTTGCCCCACGGTGGCGGCAAGGCGGTCATCATCCGTCCGCCACACGTCGAAAGCCGTGCCGCCTTGTTCGAAGCCTTCGGGCGCTGCGTCGAGCAACTCGATGGCCGCTACATCACCGCCATCGACAGCGGCACCTCGGTCGCCGACATGGACTGCATCGCCCAAACCACCCAGCACGTCACCAGCACCACCGCCTCCGGCGACCCGGCGCCGCATGCCGCCATGGGGGTGTTCGCCGGCATCCGCGCCACCGCCATGGCCCGCCTGGGCAGCGACAACCTCGAAGGCTTGCGGGTGGCGATCCAGGGCCTGGGCAATGTCGGCTTCGCCCTCGCCGAACAGCTGCATGCCGCGGGTGCCGAACTGCTGGTCAGCGATATCGATTCCGGCAAGGTGCAACTGGCCATGGAGCAACTGGGCGCCCATCCGATCGCCAACGAAGCCTTGCTCAGCACCCCGTGCGACATCCTCGCGCCCTGCGGGCTGGGCGGCGTGCTCAACAGCCACAGCGTGGCGCAACTGCGCTGCTCGGCGGTCGCCGGCTCGGCCAACAACCAGCTGACCAACCTGCAGGTCGCCGACCAGCTGGAAAACCGCGGCATCCTCTACGCGCCGGACTACGTGATCAACGCCGGCGGGCTGATCTACGTTTCGCTCAAGCATCGCGGTGAAGACCTGGCGACCATCACCGCCCACCTGTCGAAGATCAGCCAGCGGCTCACCGAAGTCTTCGCTCACGCCCAGGCTGAAAAGCGCTCCCCGGCGCGGGTGGCCGACGACTTGGCGGAGCGCGTGCTGTACCGCTAGGCGCGAAGGCCTTACCCGGCATTTCGCCCTGTAGGCCCCGCGCCACAAGCACGGGGCGCAACGACCGCACGCTGACCCGGCGTGCCAGGAGCCATGTGATGCCGCACAAGGTTGCACTTCCCTATACCCGCTATTTGTCCCCGGACGGCCAGTTGCTCGGCGACCTGCCGGCCTGGGCCGACGACTTCAATCTGCTGACCCGGCTCTACCGGCAGATGGTCCTGACCCGCATGTTCGACCAGAAGGCCGTGGCCCTGCAACGCACCGGACGCATCGGCACCTACGCGCCGACCCTCGGCCAGGAAGCCATTGGCGTGGCCATCGGCAGCCTGATGCGACCCGAAGACGTGCTGGTGCCCTATTACCGCGACACCGCCGTGCAACTGATGCGCGGGGTGCGCATGGAGGAGATCCTGCTGTACTGGGGCGGCGACGAGCGCGGCAGCGATTTCGCCGACCCGGCGGTGGCCGAGGACTTCCCGATCTGCGTGCCGATCGCTACTCAGGCACTGCATGCCTGCGGCGTGGCCAGCGCGTTCAAGATCCGTGGCGAGCACCGGGTGGTGGTGACCACCTGTGGCGATGGCGCCACCAGCAAGGGCGACTTCCTCGAAGCCCTCAACGTGGCGGGCACCTGGCAGTTGCCGGTGGTGTTCGTGGTCAACAACAACCAGTGGGCGATCTCGGTGCCGCGACGTATCCAGTGCGGCGCGCCGACCCTGGCGCAGAAGGCCATCGGCGCCGGCTTCCACGGCGAGCAGGTCGATGGCAACGACATGCTCGCGGTGTACGACCGGGTGCAGGCGGCCCTGGAACGTGCCCGGCATGGCAAGGGACCGGTGCTGCTGGAATGCCTGAGCTATCGCCTGGGCGACCACACCACCGCCGACGATGCCACGCGCTATCGGGCCGCGGATGAGGTCAAGCAGGCCTGGCTGGAAGAACCGGTCAAGCGCCTGCAACGCTTCATGGTCGGGCAGAGCGTCTGGGACGGAAACCGCGAGCAGGCGCTGATGGTGGAATGCCAGGCGCTGGTGCAGCGTGCTGTGGATAACTTCGAGGCGGCGGGCACCCAGGCCCCTGAGTCGGTACTGGACTACGTCTACGCACAGTGGCCGGCGGCCCTGGCCGAACAGCGCGAGGTGTTCCTCGAACGGCTGGCGCGGCGTGCGGGAGGTGCGGACCATGAGTAACGGCACATTCAGCCTGCTGGAAGCGGTGAACCTGGCGTTGCACCGGGCCATGGCCGAGGACGAGAACGTGATTGTCCTGGGTGAGGACGTCGGCGTGAACGGCGGGGTGTTCCGCGCCACCCTGGGGCTGCGCGACAGTTTCGGCTTCAAGCGGGTGATCGACTCGCCGCTGGCGGAAACCATGCTCGGCGGGCTGGTGGTGGGCATGGCCGCCCAGGGCCTGAAGCCGGTGGTGGAAATCCAGTTCATGGGCTTTATCTACGCGACTATGGAGCACCTGGTGTCCCACGCCAGCCGCATGCGCAACCGCACCCGCGGACGCATTACCTGCCCGATGGTGTTGCGCACGCCCATGGGCGCGGGCATTCGCGCACCGGAACATCACAGTGAAAGCACCGAAGCGTTGTTCGCCCACATTCCGGGGCTGCGGGTGCTGGTGCCGTCCTCGCCGGCGCGGGCCTACGGCCTGCTGCTGGCGGCCATCGACGACCCCGACCCGGTGCTGTTCCTCGAGCCGACCCGCCTCTACCGCATGAACCCGCAACCGCTGGTGGACGACGGCAAGCGCTTGCCGCTGGACAGTTGCTTCACCCTGCGCGAAGGCAGCGACATCACCCTGGTCAGCTGGGGCGCGAGCATCGTCGAGACCTTGCAAGCCGCCAGCGCGCTGGCCGAGCAGGGCGTGTCGGCGGAGGTGATCGACGTCGCCTGCATCAAGCCGCTGGACCTCGACACCCTGGAAGCCTCGGTGCGCAAGACCGGGCGCTGCGTGATCGTGCACGAGGCGCCACGCACCTGCGGCGTCGGCGCGGAAATCGCCGCCAGCCTCTACGAGCGGGTGTTGCTGGAATTGCAGGCGCCGATCCTGCGGGTCACCGCGCCGGACATTCCACCGCCGCTGTATCGCCTGGAGTCGCTGTACATCCCCGGCGTCGAAGACATTCTTCACGCCTGCGACAGCACCCTGAACTTCGCCTGAGGAGGCTGCGATGAAATATTTCAAACTGCCCGATCTGGGCGAAGGCCTGCAGGAAGCGGAGATTGTCGAATGGCACGTCAGGGCCGGCGATGCGGTCAAGGCCGATCAGTTGCTGGTGTCGGTGGAAACCGCCAAGGCCCTGGTGGACATTCCCGCGCCCTATGACGGCGTGGTGGCGAAAACCTACGGCGCGCCGGGCGACATCCTGCATGTCGGCGAACCCTTGCTCGGCTACGAAGGCGAGGCGGATGCCGGCACCGTGGTCGGGCGCCTCGAAGGTGGCGGGGCCAGTCAGGAAGACCGGTTTTTTGTCGGCGCCGCGCCCTCGACCCGCGAGCATATGGCGGTCCGCGCCACGCCGGCGGTGCGCCAACTGGCCCGGCAACTGGGCGTGGACGTGAATGCCTTGAGCGGTTCGGCCAAGGATGGGCTGATCAGCCGAGGCGATGTGGAAAACGCCGCGCAGCAGGAACGGGAGCGGTTCGGCGGCGACCGGCTGCGCGGGGTACGTCGGAGCATGGCGCTGAACATGGCCCGCTCCCACGCCGAGGTGGTGCCGGTGACGATTTACGGCGATGCCGACCTGCACCGCTGGGGCCAGGCCCGCGATCCGCTGATCCGCCTGGCCAAGGCGCTGGCGGCGGCCTGCGCGGTGGAGCCGGTGCTCAACAGCGCGTTCGATGGCAAGAGCCTGTCGATCAAGCAGCACCAGCACCTCGACCTGGGCATTGCCGTGGACACCTCCGATGGTCTGTTCGTGCCGGTGCTGCGCAATGTCGGCCAGCGCGACGCGGCGGACCTCAAGGCCGGAGTGACGCGCCTGCGCGCCGACGTGCAGGCACGCTCGATTCCGCCCCAGGAGATGATGGGCGCGACCCTGACCCTGTCCAACTTCGGCACCCTGTTCGGCCGTTACGCCAACCCGGTGGTGGTGCCGCCGCAAGTGGCGATCCTCGCCGCCGGGGTGATCCGCGACGAACCGGTGGCCCTGAACGGCGCGGTGGTGGTGCATCCGCTGCTGCCGCTGTCCCTGACCTTCGATCATCGGGTGGTGACCGGCGGCGAGGCGGCGCGCTTCTTCAAGGCGCTGGTAGAGGCGCTGGAGCAACCCGAGCTTTAGTTTTCCACAGGCATGAAAAAGGCCCTGGGCGCAAACCCAGGGCCTGTTCAATTCGAGCCTGCTTACTTGGCGGCTTTGCTCGCCTTGGCGGGCTTGGCCGGTGCTGCGGGTTCAGCGGCTTCGGGCGCTGCCAGCGGAGCCTCTGGCTCGGCCGCCGCAACCGGCGCGCTGAGCAGTTCGGACAGGGCGTCCGGCTGGCTCTTGAAGGCCTTGGCGAACACATCGCGGTTCTTCGCCATGTAGATCCCGGCTTCTTCCACCTGTTGCTCGCTCAGGGACGGCACGGCTTTTTGCAACACTTGCGCCAGCAATTCAGCCAGTTCGAGCATTTTGTCATGACGGTCAGCTTCGGCTTTATCCATGAACAAGCGCTCCAGATCTCGGCTGCTGCGGTATACCACTTCGACGGCCATTCACCACCTCACATGCCTTCACGATAATGGGTATTTGCTACTACTGTATTTATATACAGGTGCGAAGAATAAGCGAATCCTGCTGCTTTGAATAGTGGCTTTTTAATCTAGACGGGTTTCCGGGTTTGTCAGGTGATTACGCGTCGATCCCCATCGCGGGCAAGTCGGATCGCCGCTCGCTCGCTCCTACAGCGAAGACGCCCTTGAAAGCCCCCACAGAAGTGTCCAGCCGACCCCGACCGCCATCTCATTCCCCAGACGCTGGCCTTTTTTCTGCATGCAGAACAACCGTCACGTCCAACCCGCATCATCCGGTCGAGTCGACCTAAGGAAAAACCATCGTGAAAATCAATTGGGCCGAGAAACTGCGGCAGAACGTCCATCAGTTGGCCGAGTCCCTGGGCAACCTGTTCGTGGAGACCTTTCACTACCTGGCGCTGTTCGCCATCGGCGCGGTGACGGCCTGGGCGGCGGTGATGGAGTTTCTCGGGATGC
This sequence comes from Pseudomonas sp. GW821-FHT02B10, assembly GCF_059421865.1. Classification (NCBI taxonomy): domain Bacteria; kingdom Pseudomonadati; phylum Pseudomonadota; class Gammaproteobacteria; order Pseudomonadales; family Pseudomonadaceae; genus Pseudomonas; species Pseudomonas sp. GW821-FHT02B10. Next base: position 260,555 of record NZ_JBWKVU010000001.1, read on the forward strand.
TCGAAGAAGGTCATATCAAGATCGATGACATTCTCCTGCTGTTCATCTACCTCGAACTGGGCGCCATGGTCGGCATCTACTTCAAGACCAACCACATGCCGGTGCGCTTCCTGATCTACGTGGCGATCACCGCGCTGACCCGCCTGCTGATCTCCAACGTGTCGCACCACAACCCGCCGGACCTGGGGATCATCTACCTGTGCGGCGGTATCCTGCTGCTGGCGTTCTCGATCCTGGTGGTGCGCTACGCCTCGTCGCAGTTCCCCTCGGTGAAAATCGAACACCCGCAACGCAAAGTCGGTGCGGGTTCCAGCGAGCACCCGGAAGTCGAGAAGGGCGAGCTTTAAATCGCCACGCTCAGGGGCGGCCGGCCCTTGGCGGCCGGCAGCGGCAGCTTGAAGCTGTCGCTGTTGGTCATGGCTTCGAGGATGGCCACGGCGCTGTGGCCCTGCTCGATGGCGATGCCGAACTGAATGCTTTGCACCAGGCGCTTGAGCCGCTGCGGATCGTTGCGCTGCTCGGCGCTGATCATGCGTTTGGCCACGACCCGGCCGGCCTTGGACAGGGTCAGCATGATGCTGCCGTCCAGGCCCTGGATGCTCAGGTTGACCCGGTATTCCGGGGCGAAGGCATCGGTAATCAGCTGAAAGGGGTTATCCATGTGCGTCACCGCCTGATTGTATCGTGCAGTCATTGACCGGCCGGGATCGGGATTAGTTCGCATTTCCAGACCACTGGCAGGCCGTTCGCTGAGGTTTGATAACGTCCGTATTCCTCAGGTCTTGCAAAGCAAAGGGCATGCCGGGAAAGCCGCCGACCAATAAACCCGGGGGCGAAAAAAAACGGACCAAAAGGTCCGTTTTTCTTTGGCTACCCGTTTCAGGGCATGAACGAATAAATGATCGCTGACAGTGCGATCAGACCGATCAGCACCACGAACAGATTCGACAGCTGGCCCGAATACTGGCGCAGCGATGGCACGCGCCGGGTCGCGTACATCGGCATCAGGAACAGCAGGCAGGCGATCACCGGTCCGCCCAGGGTTTCGATCATGCCGAGGATGCTCGGGTTGAAGGTGGCCACGGCCCAGCAGGTGAGGACCATGAACAGCGCGGTGCAACGTTCCAGCCAGCGCGACGACAGGCTCCGGCCGCGGCTGCGCAGGCTTTTCACGATCAGCCCCTGGAAACCTTCGCTGGCGCCGATGTAGTGGCCGAGGAAGGATTTGGTGATGGCCACCAGCGCGATCAGCGGCGCCGCATAGGCGATCACCGGCGTCTGGAAGTGGTTGGCCAGGTACGACAGGATCGAGATGTTCTGCGCCTTGGCCGCGGCCAGGTCGGCCGGCGACAGGGCCAGCACGCAACTGAAGCAGAAGAACATCACCGTCAGCACCATCATGCCGTGGGCCACGGCGAGGATGCCGCTGCTCTTGCCTTCGGCCTGGGCGCCGTAGTGGCGCTTCTGGTCGACGGCAAAGGCCGAGATGATCGGCGAATGGTTGAACGAGAACACCATCACCGGGATCGCCAGCCACAGGGTCTTGAGGAACAGCGGCATGGACATGCCGTCATTGGCCGAGGCGAAGAAGGCGCCGTTCCAGTTCGGGATCAGGCTGAGGGCCAGTAGCAACAGCGCGGCGACAAAGGGATAGACCAGCACGCTCATGGCCCGCACGATCACGCCCTGGCCGCAGCGCACGATGGCCATCAGGCCGAGGATCAGCACCAGCGACAGGATCGCCCGTGGCGGCGGGGTCATGTGCAGCTGGTGCTCCATGAAGCTGCCCAGGGTGTTGGTCAGCGCCACGCTGTACACCAGCAGGATCGGGAAGATGGCGAAGAAGTAGAGCAGGGTGATCAGCTTGCCGGCGCCGATGCCGAAGTGCTCTTCCACCACTTCGGTGATGTCGCCGGAGCGCCCGGACAACACGAAGCGGGTCAGCCCGCGGTGGGCGAAGAAGGTCATCGGGAAGGCCAGCAGCGCCAGCACGATCAGCGGCCAGAAGCCACCGACCCCGGCGTTGATCGGCAGGAACAGGGTGCCGGCGCCGATGGCGGTGCCGTACAGGCCGAGCATCCAGGTGGTGTCGTGCTTGCTCCAGCCCTGGCTGGCGGTCGTAGTGTCGCGGGCAGTTTCTACGGCAGGGTTTTCGGCAGCGGGTGTTCGTACATCGGTCATCGGTATCGCCTCGTTATTATTTTTGCTCGGGCTCACGTAGTACAGGCGGTCAGGCCGTTTGAAAACGTAGCGAGCGAAGGCAAGACAAGGCAAAAACAGGCGAGGAAGCGGAGTGTAGGGACCTACATGAGCATTCCGAGCCTGTTTTTAACGCAGTATTGCCGAGCGCAGTAGTTTTCATACGGCCTGGGGGAATGCTCCTCAGCACTCCACCCAGCTCACGGCCAGGCCGCCCCGTGAAGTTTCTTTGTATTTGTCGTGCATGTCGGCGCCGGTATCGCGCATGGTGCGGATCACCCGGTCCAGGGAAATGAAGTGTTTACCGTCGCCGCGCAGGGCCATCTGGGTGGCGTTGATCGCTTTCACCGCGGCGATCGCGTTGCGCTCGATGCAGGGCACCTGCACCAGGCCGCCGACCGGGTCGCAGGTCAGGCCGAGGTTATGTTCCAGGCCGATTTCGGCGGCGTTTTCCAGTTGCTCCGGGGTGGCTCCAAGCACCTCGGCCAGGCCGGCGGCGGCCATGGCGCAGGCGGAACCCACCTCGCCCTGGCAGCCGACTTCGGCGCCGGAGATCGAGGCGTTTTTCTTGCAGAGGATGCCCACCGCGGCGGCAGCGAGGAAGAAGTCGACCACGTCGTCGTCCGACGCTTCGGGGTTGAATTTCATGTAGTAGTGCAGCACCGCAGGGATGATCCCCGCCGCACCGTTGGTCGGCGCTGTCACCATGCGCCCGCCGGCGGCGTTTTCCTCGTTCACCGCCAGGGCGAACAGGTTGACCCACTCCATGGCCGACAGGGTCGAGCTGATGACGTTGGGCTTGCCGATTTCCAGCAGGTTGCGATGCAGCTTGGCCGCGCGGCGCGGCACATCCAGGCCGCCGGGCAGGGTGCCTTCGTGGCGCAGGCCCTGCTCGACGCATTCGCGCATCACCGCCCAGATGTGCAGCAGGCCGCTGCGGATTTCGGCGTCGCTGCGCCAGGCCCGTTCGTTGGCCATCATCAGTTCCGAGACCCGCAGCTGGTGCCGTTGGCACAGGGCCAGGAGCTCCACCGCGCTGTTGAAGTCGTAGGGCAGTTCGACGCCGTTGGCCACCGGGGCGCCTTCGGCCACTTCGGCCTCCTCGACGATAAAACCGCCGCCCACCGAGTAGTAGGTCTGCCGCCACAGCAGGCCGTCCGCAGCGAAGGCCGACAGCGACATGGCATTGGGGTGGTAGGGCAGGCTTTCGTCGAGCAGCAGCAGGTCGCGCTGCCAGTCGAAGGCGATGGTCGAGCGGCCGCCGAGGCTCAACTCGCCGCTTTCACGCAGTTGCTGGATGCGCGGGCCGATGCTGCGCGGGTCGATGCTGTCGGGCCATTCGCCCATCAGGCCCATGACGCAGGCGCGGTCGGTGGCGTGGCCGACGCCGGTGGCGGACAAGGAGCCGTACAGGCGGATTTCCACCCGCTGCACCTGCTCCTGCAACCCTTGCTCGAACAACCCCTGGGCGAAGGTCGCGGCGGCGCGCATCGGGCCGACGGTGTGGGAGCTGGATGGACCGATACCGACTTTGAAGAGATCGAAAACACTGATAGCCATGCTAAAGCCTTACAAGCAATGGAAGAGAAATCGCTGCCATTTTTTGTAGGCCGAGCGTCAGGTCGGCGATACTGCCTAGCTCGGTCAAGACTGACCAACGAATTTTCCTAAGACAGCCTTTAGCAGGACTAAACGATGAGTCGTCAGTTTCATGCCCAGACCTACGTCTGGCTGCATGTGTTTTCCTGTGCCGCGCGGCACTTGTCGTTCACCCGTTGCGCGGAAGAACTGCACATCACCCCGGGGGCGGTCAGCCAGCAGATCCGCCTGCTGGAAGAGCGGCTCGGCTTTCGCCTGTTTCACCGGCGCGCCCGTGGGGTGGAACTGAGCGCCGAGGGGCAGCGGCTGGCGATTACGGTGAACGAGGCCTATGGCAGCATCGACGCCGAATTGCGCCGGCTGGATGCCGGGATGATCAGCGGTACCTTGCGCCTGCGCTCGATCCCGTCGTTTCTCGGCAAATGGCTGACCCCGCGTTTGCCCCGGCTGCAGCAGCGTTTTCCGGACATTCAGCTGCGGCTGGTGGCCGAGGACAGCAGCGTGGCCTTGCACGAAGGCGATTTCGACCTGGCCATCGACCTCAACGACGGCAGTTATCCGGGGCTGTTATCCACAGCCCTGCTGGATGAACAGATCTTTCCGGTCTGTGCCCCGGGGCTGTTGCGCGGGCGGCCGCCGTTGCACGGCCCGGCGGACCTGGTGCATTTCCCGTTGCTGCACGACATTACCGCCTGGCGCGGCAGCTATGAATACGCGGAGTGGGAGTTCTATCTGAATGCCATCGGCTTCGAGGGCGCGGATGTGCGGCGTGGGCACACTTTCAATCGCAACCACCTGACCATCGAGGCGGCGATCGCCGGGATGGGGGTGGCGATTGCCCGGCGTACCCTGCTCAACGATGAGCTGGAGCGCGGCACCCTGATCGTGCCGTTCGGCCTCGCGGTGCCCAATCACAAGCGTTATGTGCTGCTGTATGCGCCGGGTGCGCTGAGCCATCCGGGCGTGCGCGCGGTGCACGACTGGCTGGTGGAGGAGGCGGGGATTTTTCGCAGCCAGCACCCTCTGGGAGAGGGGCAGTTATGAGTGAAAAAGGCCAGGGACAGGGGCGACCCAACTCCCGACATTAACAGCGCTTTTGCTCCTTGTCCGGCTTTATTTGCGAATAGATATTTATCTTTTTTAAGGGCTTGAATTGTTCCGCGCTCTGCCCAACTCTGTAACCAAGAGGCCGCAAAAAGTACGCCCTCAGGGGCACGCGGTTCCTCTCGCGAGCTAGCTGAAATAAGGGAAGAACTATGCAAATCCAGGTCAATAGCGATAACCATATTCAAAGCAGCATCCGACTGGAGGAGTGGGTACGTACTACCATTGAGAGCACGCTCGAACGCTACGAGGAGGACCTGACCCGAGTCGAGGTTCACCTGCGGGACGAGAACGGCGACAAGCCCGGTCCCCACGATTTGCGCTGCCAACTGGAGGCGCGGCCAAAAGGCCATCAACCGATTTCCGTGACCCACAAAGCCGAATCCCTGGAACTGGCCATCGAAGGAGCGGCCACCAAGCTGGAGAATTCCCTGGAACACCTGTTCGGCCGGTTGCGCAACAAGCGCGCCGCGGCAGCGCCAAGCGCCCGCGAAGGCCAGGCCGACGCCTTGCTTGAAGAGGAATTCCTGGAAAACGAACAGGCCGCGCTCAATAGCTGACGGCTGATTTCTCCACAGACAGGGCCTGCAATTGCAGGCCCTTTTTTGTGCGCCACGTTTCTGTAGGAGCGAGCGGGCGGCGATCCGACTTGCCAGCGATGAAGGCGGCGCGGTGTGTCAGGCCGGACGCTATCGCGAACAAGCTTCGCTCCTACTGCCAGGCGGTGGCTGTGGATCAGAACGCCACGGAGGTCTGTACGTACAAGGTCCGTGGTTCGCCCACGTACTTGCCTTTGTTGTTGTCGTCGAACGAACGGGTGAAGTACTGGTGGTTGAAGATGTTCTTCACCCCGACCGCCACGCTCAGGTCCGACAGTTGCGGGCCGAAGTCGTAGGCGGCGCGGCTGCTGAACAGCATGTAGCCGGGAATCCGCCCGGTGCTGCCGTCGGCGCTTTCGGCGGAGGTGTTGGCATTGTCGGCGAACTGGCTGCTCTGGTAGCTGCTGTCGAAGTTCAGCTTCCACGGGCCTTCGGTGTAGCCGATGCCGAGGGTGCCTTTGTGCTTGGACGAGAACGGCACGCGGTTGCCCTTGTTCGGCCCGTCTTCCCGAATGGTGGCGTCGACATAGGCGTAGGTGGCGTACAGATCGAAACCGGCCAGCGCCGGGCTCAGGCCGTCCAGCGCGTAATTGATGCTGGTCTCGATCCCCTGGTGACGGGTTTCGCCACGGGCGATCACCGAGTCGTTGGTCTGGTTGCTGTCGTACTGGTTGTCGAAGTTGATCAGGAACGCGCCGATCTCCGCCCGCAGGCTGCCGTCGTCATAGCGGGTGCCCAGTTCCCAGGTGCGGGCCTTCTCCGGTTTCACTTCGCCGCTGCTCACGCGGTTGGGCATCTGGCTGTACTGCACGCTGCCGAACGAACCCTCGGTGTTGGCGTAGAGGTTCCAGCTGTCGGTCAGGTGGTACATCACGTTCAGCGCCGGCAGCGCGGTGTTGTAGTCGCCCTTGTATTTGACGTTGGTCAGGTTGTTGGTCTGCTGGGACTCGATCATCTCGTAGCGGATGCCCGGGGTGAGGGTCCACTTGCCGATGTCGATGCGGTCGTCGACGAAGAATGCATTGGCCTCGGTGCCGCCGCGGGTATCGCGGTCGTTGCGGCTGCTGGTGCTGGGCAGTTGCTGGTTGGTGCTGATCGGCGTGCGGTAGCGCAGCTCGTGGCCGGCCTCGTTGACGTAGCGGTAGCCGATGCCCAGCTCATGGCTGGTCGGCCCCAGGTCGAAGCCCTGGGCGAAGCGGGTTTCGACGCCGCGCACCCAGTATTCGCGCGGCGACAACGACAGGAAGCTGCCCTGGTCCAGGTAGCCGCTGCGCAGGGTCTTGGTGAAGAAGCTGTTGACGGTGAATTCGCGGCGATCTTCCTGGTAGCGATAACCGAAGTTGATCAGCGTGCGGCGGCCCCAGAACTTGTCATACGGGCGGGTCGACTGATAGGGATCGGCCTTGTAGTCGGCGACGTTCAGGCCGCCGGGCATGTCGGCCTCGCCCTCGTAGTACTGGGCCATGGCGTTGAAGCTGTTGGCGTCGTCGAGCTGGTAATGGCCCTTGAGGATCAGGTCGTCGATTTGCGTGTCGCTGTGTTCGCGCCAGTCGCCGCCACGGGTGCCGGAGTACAGCAGGGCGCCGCCCAGGCCGTTGTCGGCGGTGCCGCCGGCCAGCAGGTTGCCAGTGGTCTTGAAACCGTCGTGGCTGGAGGACGGGCTGGTCTCGGTCTGGAAGCCGCCCTTGACCGTGGGTGCATCGGGGATGGCGCGGGTCACGAAGTTGACGATGCCGCCGACGTTCTGCGGCCCGTAACGCACCGCGCCACCGCCACGCACCACATCTACCGCGTCCATGTTGCCCATGCTGACCGGGGCGAAGGACAGCTGCGGCTGGCCATAGGGCGCGAAGGGCACCGGAATGCCGTCCATCAGTACCGTGGAGCGCGAGGCCAGGCGCGGATTGAGCCCGCGAATGCCGAAGTTCAGCGCCATGTCGTGGCTGCCGGTGCCGTTGTTTTCCGGGGCGTTGACCCCAGGGATGCGGTTGAGCACGTCGCGGGCCTGGGTCGCGCCCTGGCGTTCGAATTCTTCGCGGCGGATCACGTCCCGCGCACCCGGGTGTTCGAAGACGTTGGTCTGCGCCGCGTCGCCCAGCCAGTCGCCGACTACGCTGGAGGCGCCCAGCTCCAGGGCCGCCGGTGCGCCCTCGGCGCTCACCGGTTGCAGGCTGAAGGCATTGCCGCCTTCGGCGCGGGCTTGCAGGCCGGTGCCCTTGAGCAAGGCATTCAGACCTTCTTCGGTGGTGTAGCGGCCTTCCAGGCCCTGGCTTTGCACGCCGCGGGTGACCTGGGAGCCAAAGGAAATCAGCACCCCGGCTTCTCGGCCGAACTGGTTCAGGGCGTTTTCCAGCGCCGCCGCCGCGATGTGGTAATCGCGCGCCGGGCCGTCGGCGGCGAGGGCCAGTGGCAGGGCGGAAAAGCTCAGGCTGGTGCCCAGCAGCAACTGGCGCAGGGTACGGGCAAGGGGCGTAAGGCGAGTGGGGCGCTGGGGCATGGACATCGATCCTGAGAAGGTTGCAGTCAAGGGGGCTTTCCTTCTCTGTCACGCGAGTGCTGGAAAACGGCTCACACAAAATGAAAATAATTCGCACGTCGGAAAAAACATTGAATCGGTGCCGATTGGTAGCCGCTGCCGAAGGCTGCGATCGGCCCCGAAGGGGACGTGCTCTTGAGGTCCTCGAAGGCCCTTCGGGCCTTATCGCAGCCTGCGGCAGCGGCTACAGGTTTCAGGCGCGGGCTTCGACCGTGACCCAATAACGGGTGAAGCGCCGGACCTTCACCGGCAGGCTGATTTCCAGCAGGTCGAGGATCCGTTCGCTGTCGTCCAGTGGGTAACTGCCGGAGATCAGCAGGTCGGCGACCCGTGGATCGCAGTTGAGCTGGCCGCGACGGTAGCGGCCCAACTCGTCGAGGAAGTCCGCCAGGCGCATATGGGCGGCCACCAGCATGCCCTCGCTCCAGGCGCCGCTGCCGGCGTCCAGCGGCCGCGGGTTGTCCCAGGCGCTGCGGGTGAAGCTCAATTGTTGCCCCTTGCTTACCTGCAATGGCGCTGCCGAGTAATCCGACGGGCTGAGGCTGACGTTGCCCTCGAACACCGCCAGCTGGGTGCGCTGGCTGAACTGGCGCAGGTTCAAGCGTGCGCCTTGCGGGCGCAGCAGGCCCTGGGCGCTCAGGATCAGCAACGGCCGGCGGTCAGTCGCGGCGGTCAGCAGGATCTCCCCGGCCAACAGCCGGATCAGCCGTTGCTGGCCATCGAAACTCACGTCCACCGCGCTGTCGGTATTGAGCTGCAGCTGGCTGCCGTCGCTCAGTTGCAGCGTGCGCCGCTGGCCCACCGGGCTGCGGTAGTCGGCCATCAGCGGGGTCAGCGGATTGTGTTCGCGCAAGCCCCAGGCCGTGGCGGAACCGGCGCCGAGGATCAGCAGCAGCTTCAGCGCCTGGCGCCGGCTGGAGGACTTCGGCGCGTTGAGCGCGGCATGGGCCAGGGGCGAAGACAGGCCGCGCAGCCGCTGGTTGACCCGCTGGATATGCTCCCAGGCCCGTTGATGTTCGCTGTGGGCGTCGTGCCACTGCTGCCAGGCCAGTTGCTGGCGCGGGCTGAGCGGCCCCGCCTGCATTTCGAGCAGCCAGTGCACGGCCTGTTCGGCGACCTGGGCGCCGATGTCCGGCGGACGGGGGAGTGCAGCGTTCACAGGGCGAAGTAACAGCGCAGGGCTGCCTTGTGCAGGTGGCGCTTGACCGTGGCGATGGAAATCCCCAGTTCGCGGGCGATCTCGCCGTGTTTCAGGCCATCGACCTGGGCCAGCAGGAACGCGCGTTTCACCAGGCGCGGCAAACCGTCGAGCAACTGGTCCAGCTCCATCAGGGTCTGCAGGATGATCGCCTTGTCCTCCTCGGACGGCGCCAGCAGTTCCGGCATCTGCGCCAGCGTGTCGAGGTAGGCCTGTTCCAGGTCCTGGCGCCGGTAGTGGTTGCACAGCACCCGTTTGGCGATGGTGGTGAGGAACGCCCGTGGCTCGACGATCGACGGAGTTTCCCGGGCGCTGAGCACCCGCATGAAGGTGTCTTGGGCCAGGTCGGCGGCGCTGTCGGGGCAGCCGAGCCGACGCCGCAACCAGCCGTTCAGCCAGCTGTGATGGGCGTGATAGAGGACTTCGACGGTAGAGGAGTGAGCCAAGCCGAACGCTCCGGCAGCATGAAAACGCTTAAGAGAACAAGAATTGTTCGCATTGTAGTGGCCGGGCATGGCATTGGGCAATCAACCTGGACCGACGGAAGAGCCCTCGGTGGGTTGTGGATTTTTTGCGCATGAGAATATTTATCATTAATATTGCGCCGACTTGAGCCCGCGTGAGGTATTTGCCAATGCCGGGCTGTCCTGGTTTCAAGGTCGAAACATGAAAAGCAAAATTGCCGCGATCCCCGTTTCCTACCGCCTGGCCGTGACTTCACGGGTGCTGGCCGCTGTGTTCGGCGGTTACCTGCTGGCGGCGTTGTCCAGCCTTTGCATGACCCTGCTGCTCCCTGTGTCCCGCGCCGATGCGGTATTCGGCGGCATGATGGCGTCCTTCCTGTTCTACCTGGTGGCGGTGCTCTGGTGCTTCGCCTGCCGCACGGCCTGGCAGGCCTGGTTCGGGTTGCTGCTGCCGGCGCTGGTGTTGGCGGCGATTTCTGCGTTGGCGTATTGGATGAATCTCTCATGAAGGAGGGATTTCGCCAGTCCATGGCCTGGTTGCACACTTGGGTCGGACTGGTATTCGGCTGGCTGCTGCTGGCGATTTTCCTGACCGGCACCCTGGCCTACTTCAAGGATGAAATCAGCCATTGGATGCAGCCCGAAGTGCCGTCGCGCTCGGTCAGTAACGAAACCAGCCTGATCCTCGCCCAGAGCTACTTGCAGCAGCACGCCCAGGGCGCCTCGCGCTGGTTCATCAACCTGCCCGATGCCCGCGAGCCGGTGTTGTCGGTGATGTGGCAATTTCCGGGCAAGCCCGGCGAGCGCGGCGCCTTTACCCAGAAATTGCTGGACCCGGCCACCGGCGCCGAGCTGCAGGCCCGCGATACCCGCGGCGGCGAATTCTTCTACCGCTTCCATTTCCAGTTGCAGATGCCCTATCCCTGGGGCCGCTGGCTGTCCACCGCGGCGGCGATGCTGATGTTCGTCGCCTTGATCAGCGGCATCATCATCCACAAGAAAATCTTCAAGGACTTCTTCACCTTCCGCCCTCGCAAGGGCCAGCGCTCCTGGCTCGACGGGCACAACGCGGTGGGTGTGCTGGTATTGCCGTTCCACCTGATGATCACCTACAGCAGCCTGGTGATCTTCATGTCGATGGTCATGCCGGCGAGCATCCTGGCCACCTACGGCGAAGACAGCCGGGCACTGTTCAATGAGGCGTTTCCCGCCACCAACAACGCACCGGCCGCGGGCCGGCCGGCACCGCTGGTGCAGCTCGAACCGCTGTTGCAGCAGGCCCGCGAGCAGTGGCCGGGCGGCCGCGTGGGGCGTATCACGGTGAACAACCCCGGGGATGCCCATGCCTCGGTGAATATCATGCGCCACGGTGGCGATCAGGTGGTTCGCGATTTTGGCAGTGCGGTTTCGTTCGACGGCGTCAGTGGCAAGCTGCTGCAGGTTGCCCCGCCGCAGTCGCCGATCGTCGCTATCCGAGGCGGTTTCTACGGGCTGCACATGGGCCTCTTCGCCGGGCCGCTGTTGCGCTGGCTGTACTTTATCTGCGGCCTGGCCGCCACCGCGATGATCGGCACCGGGCTGGTGATCTGGCTCGGCAAGCGCCAGCTCAAGCATGCCAAGAGCGGCGTGACGCCCTTCGAGTTGCGGCTGGTGGAAGTGCTGAACATCGTCAGCATGTCCGGCCTGGTGCTGGCCGTCGCCGCCTTCTTCTGGGCCAACCGCCTGTTGCCGGTGAGCTTCGCCGAGCGGGCGGACTGGGAAGTGAACAGCTTCTTTATCGTCTGGGGCCTGAGCCTGTTGCACGCCGCGCTGCGTCGCGGGCGCAAGGCCTGGGTCGAGCAGTTGGGCCTGGCGGCGTTGCTGCTGGCCAGTGTGCCGCTGCTCGATGCGCTGACGGTGCCCGATGTGCTGGATGGTTTCCTGGTGCACGGCGACTGGGTCCGGGCCGGGTTCGACCTGACCTGCCTGGCGGCGGGGCTGTTCCTGGCCTGGGCGGCCTGGAAGATGTCGCGTCCTGCCGTCTATCCCTCCGCCGCCGCCCGCTTGCGACGGGCCGCCCTTGAAACCGAGGTGAACTGAATGCTCCTGGCGCTGCTGCTGTGTTACCCAGGATTTGCCGGGTTGTGCTTGTCGATGGACCGTCACCACGCCGAACTCCTGGGCTACAAACCCACGGCCCGGCGCCGCAGTGGCCTGCGCCTCGGCGGCTGGTTGCTGCTGGCCGGCTCGCTGTGGGCGGCGATCGCGGCGGCTGGCTGGGCTTTCGGCCTGGTGCAGTGGTGCGCGGCCTTGATGCTCAGCGCCTTGTCGCTGGTGCTGTTGTTGCCCTATCAGCCGCGCCTGGCGCTGCTGGCGGCCGGGCTGGGGCTGCTGGTCAGTCCGCTGGCCGCATTGGCGCAATGAGCGCTGCGCAACGCCCGGCCTGAGGCGTCGGCTGCGATTGTTCGTTGACACGGGCCCCTCGCCAATCGTTATCTGGGCGCCCGCCGCAGCCGCAAGGTTGTCGGCGGTGGGTTCGAGGTCATCAAGGAAATACCTTTCTCATGGGTTCAGTACATCGTTTTTACACTCGCGGGCTGGGGTTGTTCCTGGCCTTGTCGCTGGCGGCTTGCGCCAGCCATCCCGGCGCCCGGTACGCCGCCAACCTGGATCAGGTCCTGGCCGACCCGGCGCTCCAGGGCGCCACGGTATCGCTGACGGTGCGCGATGCCGAGAGCGGTGCGGCCTTGTATCAGCACAATCCCGACAGCCGCCTGATCCCGGCTTCGAGCCTCAAGCTGCTGACCACCGCCGCCGCGCTGGACGTCCTCGGCCCCGACTACCGTTTCGCCACCGCGGTGCTGGGCGACGGTGCGCAACAGGGCGAGCGGCTGCACGGCAATCTCTACCTGCGCGGCTCCGGCGACCCGAGCATGCAGGCCAAGGATTATCAGGAGTTGGCGGCGGCGGTGGCGCGTACCGGCATTCGTCAGGTCGCGGGTGACCTGGTGCTCGACGACACTGCCTTCGACGATCAACGACTTGGCGTCGATTGGGCCAGCGACGATGAAAGCCTGTATTACGCGGCGCAGATTTCCGCACTCAATATTTCTCCCAACGACGACTTCGACGCCGGCAGCGTACTGGTCGCGGTAACGGCACCGACGGTGCCGGGAGCGCCGCTGGCGGTTCGCGTCAGCCCGGAAAACCGGCTGATGAGCTTGCGCAACCAGGGCCGGGTTGGGACGGCGGACAGCCTGCAGGTCGGCCGTGAGCATGGCAGCAATCTGCTGCTGGTCAGTGGTGCCTTGCCGCCGGGGCAGTCGCGGCGCAATTGGGTCAGCGTGTGGGAACCGACCCGCCTGGTGGCGGACGTGTTCCAACAAGCGCTGGCCGAGCAGGGCGTGACGGTGCAGGGCCAGGTGCGCCTCGGCCAGCCCACGGCGCCTGCCGCCCGAGTGCTGGCCAGCCACTCGTCGATGTCGCTGGCGGGCCTGATCACACCCTTGCTCAAGCTGTCGAACAACAACATGTCCGAGGTGCTGCTCAAGGCCATGGGCCGCAAGACCGCCAATGCCGGCACCGCCGCTGCCGGGGTGGCGGCCATCGAGGGCTTCCTGCGGCGCCAGGGCCTGAGTCCGCAAGGGTTGGTGCAGGTGGACGGTTCCGGGCTGTCGCGGCGCAACCAGATTTCCAGCCAGAGCCTCAGCGACCTGTTGCTGGTGGCGCGCAAGCAACCCTGGTTCGCCACCTGGTACGCGGCGCTGCCGGTGGCTGGCGATGCCCAGCGCATGACCGGCGGCACCCTGCGTTATCGCCTGCAAGGCACCGGGGCTGTGGATAACCTGCACGCCAAGACCGGCTCGATGCAGGGCGTGTCGTCGCTGTCCGGGTATCTGCGAGCGGCCGATGGTCGCCGGTTGGTGCTGGTGATGCTGTCGAACAACTACCGTGCCGACGGCGCGCAGATCAAGGCCCTGGAAGACCGGGTGACGCGGGTGCTGTTGCAGTAAAAGCCTGGAACGACGGAGGGTAACCGATACACCGTCTTCGCGGGCAAGCCTCGGTCCTACAGGCGCCGCGTTCGTAGGGGCGAGGCTTGCCCGCGAAAAGGTGCGACGCGGTACGCCTGCCGATCACTCGCCGTCAGCCGAGAAACGCCTGGCGATATTCCCCGGGCGTGCCGCCCAGGGCCTGGCGAAAGCGGTTGGTGAAGTGGCTGGCGCTGGCGAAGCCGCAGGCCAGGGCAATCTCGCCCAGGGGCAGGCGGGTGCCGCGCAGCAGGTCGCGGGCATGTTTCAGGCGTCGCGCCAGCAGGTATTGATGGGGTGGCAGGCCGAAGCTTGCGCGGAACATCCGTGCGAAGTGGTATTCCGACAAGGCGCAGCGCGCGGCCAGTTGCCCCAGGCTGATCGGCTCGGCCAGCTGGCTGTCGATGTATTCCACCAGTTGCCGGCGTTGGTGCGCCGCCAGCCCACCCTTGAGGCGCAGGCCCTGGCGCTGGCCGACCTGGGTCAGCAGGGCGTGGCTGAGCATCTCGTGGGCCAGGCTGCTGGTCAGCAGGCGCTCGCCGGGTTCGTCCCAGTTCATCCGGATCAGTTGCCGAAAACGCTGGGCCTGCTGCGGGTCGTCGAGGAAGGTGGTTTCCTGCAATTGCAGCTCGCGGGGTTCGCGGTCCAGCAGGGTCACGCAGTCCAGGGCGAATTGTTCCGGGCTGAAATACAGGTGGGCCAGGCGGATCCCGCCATTGATCACCCAGGCAGACTGGTGCTCGGCGGGCAGGATGCACAGCTTGTCCGGGCCGCCCTTGGTCCCCGGCTGGCCGCGGCGAAAGGTCCCGGTGCCGCCGGCGATGTAGCACGACAGGGTGTGATGGCTCGGCGCTTCGTAGTCCTGGGCGTCGTGATGGTTGCTCCACAAGGCTGCGGCCAGGCCGTCACCGAGCTCGGCGCTGTGCTCCAGGCGAGCATTGGGCGAGCGGTTCAGGGCTTGAAAGACTTGCAGGGTTTCCAGTGCGGGCATGGCGGTCAGGTCTGAAATTGAACGGCATTCTGTAGCCACTGCCGATAGGCTGCGATAAGGCCGAAGGCCTTCAGCGATCTCAAGGGCACGTCTCCTGCGGAGCCGATCGCAGCCTGTCGGCAGCGGCTACACGATGTTCTGCATCCTACTCCGTGGGCGGCGCGCTGCCAGCCCGGCAACCGACAAAAGCGCAAGTTTATGCAAGCGCCCGAGCTGGCAATGGCCTGAGACTGGGTTGCCCTGCACAGGAGTCCCGCGCCATGAACCTCTCGCTTTATCTGCTCACCGTCCTGATCTGGGGCACCACCTGGATTGCCCTCAAGTGGCAGTTGGGGGTGGTGGCGATTCCGGTGTCCATCGTCTATCGCTTCGCCCTGGCGGCCCTGGTGCTGTTCGTCATGCTGCTGCTCAGCCGCAAGCTGCAGGTGATGAACCGCCGCGGGCACCTGATCTGCCTGGCCCAGGGGCTGTGCCTGTTCTGTATCAACTTCATGTGCTTCCTGCACGCCAGCCAGTGGATTCCCAGCGGCCTGGTGGCGGTGGTGTTTTCCACGGCGACCCTGTGGAACGCCCTGAATGCCCGGGTGTTCTTCGCCCAGAAGATCGCCCGCAACGTACTGCTGGGCGGGGCGCTGGGGCTGCTGGGGCTGGGCCTGCTGTTCTGGCCGGAACTGGCGGGGCATAGCGCCAGCCCGCAAACCCTGCTCGGCCTGGGCCTGGCGCTGTTGGGCACCTTGTGTTTCTCGGCGGGCAACATGCTGTCCAGCCTGCAGCAGAAAGCCGGCCTCAGGCCGCTGACCACCAACGCCTGGGGCATGGCCTATGGCGCGGCGATGCTGGCGGGCTATTGCCTGGTCAAGGGCATCCCTTTCGATATGGAGTGGAACGCGCGCTACATCGGCTCGTTGCTGTATCTGGTGATCCCGGGGTCGGTGATCGGCTTCACCGCCTACCTGACCCTGGTCGGCCGCATGGGCCCGGAGCGGGCGGCCTACTGCACCGTGCTGTTCCCGGTGGTGGCGCTGAATGTCTCGGCCTTCGCCGAAGGTTACCAGTGGACCGCCCCGGCGCTGGCCGGGCTGGTCTTGGTGATGCTGGGCAACGTGCTGGTGTTCCGCAAGCCCAGACTTGTGCCTGCATCTGCATCCGGATTTGAATCTGAATCTGTAGCCGCTGCCGAGCCTGCGAGGCTGCGAACGGCGGCGCAGCCGTCGCAAAACCAGGCGACCTGATTCTGCAGGTCTATCGCTGAAGGTCCTGCGGACCTTTTCGCAGCCTCGCAAGCTCGGCAGCGGCTACAGGGTGTGTGGGCGGCAGGGCTTCTGTAGGAGCGAAGCTTGCTCGCGATGGCGGCATCTCAGGCACAGCGCGTCGTTCCTGGAGCGGGCAATCGAGCGTCGGCCGGCCGCTCCTACAGAGGACAGCGCGGGTTTCAGCCCTTCCATACCTGCGGGTTGACCAGATCCTGCGGGCGTTCGCCGAGCAGGGCGCTGCGCAGGTTGGCCAGGGCGCGGTTGGCCATGGCGTCGCGGGTTTCATGGGTGGCCGAGCCGATGTGCGGCAGGGTCACGGCGTTTTTCAGCTGGAACAGCGGCGACTCGGCCAGCGGTTCCTTCTCGTAGACGTCCAGGCCGGCGCCGCGAATCGTGCCGTTCTGCAGGGCTTCGATCAGCGCCGGCTCATCCACCACCGGGCCGCGGGAGATGTTCACCAGGATCGCGCCCGGCTTCATCAGCGCCAGTTCGCGGTGGCTGATCAGGTGCTTGGTCTTTTCGCTCAACGGCACCACCAGGCAGACGAAATCCGCTTCGGCCAGCAACTGCTCGAGGCTACGCAGCTGCGCGCCCAGCTCCTGTTCCAGCGCGGTCTTGCGGCTGTTGCCGCTGTAGATCACCGGCATGTTGAAGCCCAGGCGCCCGCGTCGGGCGATGGCCGCGCCGATGTTGCCCATGCCGACGATGCCCAGGGTCTTGCCATGCACATCGCAACCGAACAGCGGCGCGCCGACGCTGGCCTGCCATTGCCCGGCCTTGGTCCAGGCATCCAGTTCGGCGACACGCCGGGCACTGCTCATCAGCAGGGCGAAGGCCAGGTCGGCGGTGCTTTCGGTGAGCACGTCCGGGGTATTGGTGAGCATGATCCCGCGTTCGTTGAAGTAGGCCAGGTCATAGTTGTCGTAGCCCACCGAGACGCTGGAGACCACTTCCAGCCGGCTGGCGTTTTCCAGCTGCGCGCGGCCCAGCTTGCGACCGACGCCGATCAGGCCGTGGGCGTGGGGCAGGGCTTCGTTGAATTGCGCGCCGATATCGCCCAGCTTGGGGTTGGGCACTATCACCTCGAAGTCCTGGCGCAGGCGCTCGATCATGTCCGGGGTGATGCGGCTGAAGGCAAGTACGGTCTTTTTCATCGCGGGAAAGCTCGTCAGGCAGAGGAGAATGCCAAGCAAGCTAACATTCCCCACGGGCTTTTTGTAGCGGCTGCGGCAGGCCGTGGGGGCGAGAAGGTTCTGGGAATGTAGCCGCTGCCGAAGGCTGCGATCGGCCGGCACGGCCGTGACGTTCCAGCGGCCGCAGGAGGTCCTGCGGACCTTTCGCAGCCTGCGGCAGCGGCTACAGGGGGATACCTGAGAAAGCCCCGATCAAGGGGCCAGGCGCACGCCGCTGAGTCCGCCGCTCAGTTCATAGGCCGTCAGCTCCGCCTGATGGGCGGCGAGAATCTCCGGCAGGGTGTTGCGCAGGTACTCGACCCAGGTCTTGATCTTGGCGTCCAGGTACTGGCGCGACGGGTAGATGGCGTACAGGTTCAGCTCCTGGGAGCGGTACTTGGGCATGACCCGCACCAGGGTACCGTTGCGCAGGCCCTCGATGGCCGCGTACACCGGCAGCACGCCCAGGCCCATGCCGCTGGTGATCGCGGTTTTCAGCGCGTCGGCGGAGTTCACCAGGAACGGCGAGCCGTTGAGGGTGACCCCTTCCTGGCCCTCGGGGCCGTCGAACAGCCATTTGTCCAGGGCGATCACCGGGCTCACCAGGCGCAGGCAGGCGTGGTTCGACAGGTCGCTGGGGCTGCTCGGGCAGCCATTGGCTTTCACGTAGGCCGGCGAGGCGCAGACGATGCTGTAGGTGATGCCCAGGCGCTGGGAGACGAAACCCGAGTCCGGCAGCTCGCTGGCCAGCACGATGGACACGTCGTAACCCTCGTCCAGCAGGTCCGGCACGCGGTTGGCCAGGGTCAGGTCGAAGGTCACGTCCGGGTGCGACTTGCGGTACCGGGCGATGGCGTCGATCACATAGTGCTGGCCGATGCCGGTCATGGTGTGCACTTTCAACTGCCCGGACGGCCGCGCGTGGGCATCGCTGGCCTCGGCCTCGGCTTCTTCGACGTAGGCCAGGATCTGCTCGCAGCGCAGCAGGTAGCGCTTGCCGGCCTCCGTGAGCGCGATGCGGCGAGTGGTGCGGTTGAGCAAGCGGGTTTGCAGATGGGCCTCCAGATTGGAGACCGCGCGCGAGACATTCGCCGTGGTGGTGTCGAGCTGGACGGCGGCAGCGGTGAAGCTGCCGGCTTCGGCGACACAGCTGAAGGCACGCATGTTTTGCAAAGTGTCCATGGGGTGCTCTCTGGGGAGATGGCAAATTGTGACACGAAGTAACAGATTGTTGGCTATTGCACCAAGGGATTATCGCGCGAACGGTAATAAAGATTCACAGGAATCCCAGCTTATCGCCGTAAAGCCCGCCGCCTAGAATTGCGCCGATCTGTAGGGGCCGGCTGCCGGAGCCCGTGCAATGCGGTGGCTCAGTGACACCGTCTCGCGAGCAAGCTCGCTCCTACAGGGATCCGCCTTCTCCCTATTTCAGGAATTCGCAGCAGTGCCGCGTCGCATCAGCAGAGAGCTGAAGACTCTCAGTGTTTGGGCTTTATCGTTAGCAATCAGCGGCTGCATCGGAACCGGGGGCATTGCCCCACAGGGCAAGGCACTACCGGCCAATACACTGGCCACCGACGAGGCGATCCAGAGCGCCGCGCGCGACGCCCGCTGGCCCGCCGCCCAATGGTGGCAGGCCTATGGCGATGCGCAGCTGAACCACTGGGTGACCCTGGCCGTGCAGGGCAGCCCGAGCATGGCCATGGCCGCCGCCCGGGTGCGCCAGGCGCGTGCCATGGCCGGCATCGCCGAGTCGGCCGAGTCGCTGCAGATCAAGGGCGACGCCACCCTCAAGCGCCACAACTGGCCCACCGACCAGTTCTACGGCCCGGGCGAACTGGCCAACAGCACCACCTGGGACAACAACGCCGCGCTCGGCTTCAGCTACGCCCTCGACCTCTGGGGCCGGGAAAGCAATGCCAGCGAGCGTGCCGTGGACCTGGCGCACATGAGCGCCGCCGAGGCGCGCCTGGCCCAGCTGGAGCTGCAGAACAATGTCGTGCGCGCCTATATCCAGCTGTCGCTGCAATACGCCCAGCGCGACATCGTCCTCGCCACCCTGAAGCAGCAGGAACAGATCCTCGAACTGGCGCAAAAGCGCCTGGCCGGTGGCATCGGCACCCACTTCGAAGTCAGCCAGGCGCAGACCCCGCTGCCGGAAACCCATCGCCAGCTGGACGCCCTGGACGAAGAAATCGCCCTGGGTCGCAACCAGATCGCTGCCCTGGCCGGCAAGGGACCGGGGGCGGGCGCGCAGTTGCAACGGCCAAGCCTGTCCCTGGCCGCGCCGCTGAAACTGCCGTCGGCGCTGCCCGCCGAACTGCTCGGCCAGCGCCCGGACGTGGTCGCCAGCCGCTGGCAGGTGGCGGCCCAGGCCCGCGGCATCGATGTTGCCCACGCCGGCTTCTACCCCAACGTCGACCTGGTGAGCAGCCTCGGCTACATGGCCACCGGCGGCGGGGCGCTGGAGTTCCTCACCGGCAAGAAGCTCAACTACAACGTCGGCCCGGCCATCAGCCTGCCGATCTTCGACGGCGGCCGCCTGCGCGCCGAGCTGGGCGAGGCCGCAGCCGGTTATGACATCGCCGTGGCCCACTACAACCAGACCCTGGTCAACGCCCTGAAGAACATCTCCGACCAGTTGATCCGCCGCGAGTCCATGGACAAGCAGGCCGAGTTCGCCGCCGAGTCGGTGGCGTCGGCGCAGAAGACCTACGACATCGCCATGGTCGCCTTCCAGCGCGGCCTCACCGACTACCTCAATGTGCTCAATGCCCAGGGCATGCTGTTCCACCAGCAGCAGATCCAGCAGCAGGTCCAGGCTGCGCGCCTGAGCGCCCATGCCGAGCTGGTGACGGCCCTGGGCGGCGGCCTGGAGGCGGGGCGCGATGTGCCCGAGGACAGCCGGACCCAACCGAGCAAGACTCCGGCGGCGCTGACCCTGCTTGACCATTAACAGCCGAGTACTTGGCACCGACTACACAAGCACCGACTACCGAGTAAGACCCGATGACTCCCTTGCCTGCACCCTTGCGCTGGCTGTACTCCCTTGAATGGCGCCGGGGTTTCTTCGACTGGGCACGCAGCGACGGCGTGACCTGGGTCTATATCTTCAAGGTCCTGGCCGCCGCGTTCCTCACCCTGTGGCTGGCCATGCGCCTGGAGCTGCCGCAACCGCGCACGGCGATGATCACCGTGTTCATCGTCATGCAGCCGCAGAGCGGCCAGGTGTTCGCCAAGAGCTTCTATCGGTTTCTCGGCACCCTGGCCGGGTCGGCGGTGATGGTGGCGCTGATCGCCCTGTTCGCCCAGAACACCGAACTGTTCCTCGGTTCGCTGGCGATCTGGGTCGGCATCTGCTCGGCCGGTGCCGCGCGTTATCGCAACTTCCGCGCCTACGGCTTCGTGCTGGCCGGCTACACCGCGGCGATGGTCGGTTTACCGGCCCTGGCCCATCCGGACGGGGCCTTTATGGCGGCGGTATGGCGGGTGCTGGAAATCTCCCTGGGGATTCTCTGCTCGACCCTGGTCAGCGCCGCGATCCTGCCGCAGACCGCCAGCGCGGCGATGCGCAACGCCTTGTACCAGCGCTTCGGGGTGTTCGCCCTGTTCGTCACCGACGGTTTGCGCGGCCGCAGCCAGCGCGATGCGTTCGAGAGCGGCAACGTGCGTTTCATTGCCGAGGCGGTGGGCCTGGAAGGCCTGCGCAGCGTCACGGTGTTCGAAGACCCGCACATGCGTCGGCGCAATGGTCGCCTGAGCCGTTTGAACAGCGAGTTCATGGGCATCACCACCCGTTTCAACGCCCTGCACCAGTTGCTCGAACGCTTGCGCAACAGTGCCGCCGAGTATGTGCTGGCGGCGACCAAACCGGGGTTGCAGGACCTCGCCGAACTGCTGGACGGTTTCTCCGGCCGCGCCCTGACCAGCCCCGATGCCGCGCGCCTGGCCGAGCAACTGGCGAGCTACAAGGCCGAGCTGCCGGCGCGGGTGCGCAGCATGCGTGCGCTGTTCCAGGAGCACGAGCCGAGCGATGCCGAGCAGCTGGATTTCCACACCGCCTATGAACTGCTCTATCGCTTCGTCGACGAGCTGCACAGCTATGCCCAGACCCACGCGTCCCTGGCCGAGCACAGCCATGAACGCGAGCGCTGGGACGAGCCCTTCACACCGCAGACCAACTGGCTGGCCTCGGCCGCCTCGGGGATCCGCGCCTCGTTCATCCTGATCGTGCTCGGCAGCTACTGGGTCGCCACCGCCTGGCCCAGCGGCGCCACCATGACCCTGATCGCGGCGGCCACCGTCGGCCTCTCGGCCGCCACGCCGAACCCGAAACGCATGGCCTTCCAGATGGCCTGCGGCACCTTGATCGGGGCCGTGGTCGGCTTCGTCGAGATGTTCTTCGTGTTCCCCTGGATCGACGGTTTTCCACTGCTGTGCGTGATGCTGGCGCCGGTGATCGTGCTCGGTTCGTTCCTCGCTTCACGCCCGCAGTACGCCGGGGTCGGCCTGGGGCTGCTGATTTTCTTCAGCACCGGTTCGGTGCCGGACAACCTGACCGTCTACAACCCCTACGCCTTCATCAACGACTACATCGCCATGGTCATGGGCATGCTGGTCTGCGCCGCTGCCGGGGCGATCATCCTGCCGCCCAACAGCCGCTGGCTGTGGCGCCGCCTGGAGCAGGACCTGCGCGGCCAGGTGGTGTACGCCATCAGCGGCAAGCTCAAGGGCCTGGCGTCGAGCTTCGAAAGCCGCACCCGCGACCTGCTGCACCAGGCCTATGGCCTGGCGGCGGGGCAGCCACAGGTGCAGCGCGAGCTGCTGCGCTGGATGTTCGTGGTGCTGGAGGTGGGCCACGCCATCATCGAGCTGCGCAAGGAGCAGGCGATCCTCCCGGTGCACCCGGCTTACGCCGAATCCCAGCCGTGGCGCCAGGCGATCCGGGTCATGGGCCGTTCGCTGGTGCGGCTGTTCCTGCAACCGGGCCAGAGCAACCTTGCGCGCGCGCTGGTCGCGGTCGATCACGCGATCGGCCGGGTCCAGGCCAGCGACGAACCCTTCGCCCCGCACTTCGATACCTCGGTCTTGCGCCGGGTGAAGAGCTACCTGCACTTCATCCGCAGCTCATTGCTCGACCCGCAATCGCCGCTGGCCGCCTATGCCGCGCCGCCAGCCGTACAGGCCCCGCCCCAAGGACTTGAACATGCCTCGTGAAATCGCCTTCCACGGCGTGTACATGCCGACCATGACCCTGATGTTCTTCATTGCCGCGGCCCTGGCCTGGGCCCTGGACCGCTTCATCTCGGGTTATGACCTGTACCGTTTTTTCTGGCACCCGGCGCTGCTGCGCCTGAGCCTGTTCTGTTGTCTGTTCGGCGCCATGGCGCTGACTGTCTACCGTTGAGAGTCCTTTGATGAAAAAGTTTTTCAGCCTGCTCGCGACCCTGCTGGTGCTGGCCCTGGCCCTGTGGATCGGCCGCACCCTGTGGGTGCATTACATGAACACGCCGTGGACCCGCGACGGCCGGGTGCGCGCCGACATCATCAACGTCGCCGCCGACGTCACCGGCGAAGTGGTGGACGTGCCGGTGCGCGACAACCAGCTGGTGAAAAAGGGCGACCTGCTGATGCAGATCGACCCCGAGCACTACCAGATCGCGGTCAAGCAGGCGCAGTCGCTGGTGGCTTCGAGAAAGGCCACCTGGGAGATGCGCAAGGTCAACGCCCACCGCCGCGCCGACCTGGACAACCTGGTGATCTCCAAGGAGAACCGCGACGACGCCAGCAACATCGCCGACTCGGCCCTGGCCGACTACCAGCAGGCCCAGGCGCAACTGGAGGCCGCCGAGCTCAACCTCAAACGCACCCAGGTGCGCGCCGCGGTCGATGGCTACGTGACCAACCTCAACGTGCACCGCGGCGACTACGCGCGCATCGGCGAGCCGAAGATGGCGGTGGTCGACAGGCATTCGTTCTGGGTCTACGGCTTCTTCGAGGAAACCAAGCTGCCCCATGTGCGCGTCGGCGATAAGGCCGAGATGCAACTGATGAGCGGCGAGGTGCTCAAGGGTCATGTGGAGAGTATTTCCCGCGGCATCTACGACCGCGACAACCCGGAAAGCCGCGAGCTGATCGCCGACGTCAACCCGACCTTCAACTGGGTGCGCCTGGCTCAGCGCGTGCCGGTGCGCATCCATATCGACGAGGTACCGGAAGGCGTGCTGCTGGCGGCGGGGATTACCTGCACGGTGGTGGTGAAGGAGGGTGGGGATGCGCAGTGATCGGGCCGCTGCCGGGCGTGCCTGGGCGGCATCTCTGGCGAGCCGGCTCCCGCGACATATTGCGGGAGCCGGCGGGCGACCAGGCGCTATCGAGCTGGAGAGCGAGGGTTACTTGTAGCTTTTCTGCATGATCGCCAGGGACTTCTTCGCCGTAGCCTCCAAGCCGTCGTCAACGTGGTTGATGGCGACCACCAGCTTTGGGTTCTGCAGCACGTCGACACCGGGGTAACGCTGCTGGGCCAGCCGCGAGACGATGATGTACTGGGTCACCGCATAATGCAGTTTGAACTTGCCGCTGTCCCGGGCCTTGGCGATGGCCGCTTTGACAAAGGCCTGGCGCTCGGCCGTCGTCATGCCCTTGAACAGGTCGGGGATATCGAAATGGATCTCGGCCGAGAAAATGGCCACCTCCTCGGCTCGCGCCTCGTCGTACATCACCTGCTTGCTGGTCACGCGCGCCTTCAGCTGGCTGAAGCGTTGTTCGCCTTCGGCCAGTTGCTCCGGGCTCATCTTGCCTTTCAAGGCATCCAGCTGGCTGGTGTCTTCGGTGTTATCGATGACCTTCAACCAGGCATAGGCCTTCACCAGGTCGCCAGACTCTTCGGCGGCGTCGGCCAGGCTCTGCTGTGGTTCCGGGTTGCCGTGCAGCGCCGAGCGCTCCAGCCAGCGCACCGCCAGCTGCCGGTCCTGGGGGATGTCCTTGTCGCCGAACCAGTAGGTGGCGTACATGCCGTACTCGGCGCACCAATCGTTCTGCGACGCCGAGTAGGCGATGTAGTTGAAGGACTCGCGGTCGCGCTCGGCCTTGGGTCTGTCCGTTTCCTGATCGGTGCTGGTGGACAGGTAGCAGAACGCCCGGGTGTAGTGCGGCGCGGCCATGGCGAAGCAGCTCTTGGCGTTCGTGTAGTCCTCGGCCTCGTACAGCTTGTAACCGGCGCCGTACAGCACATCGGCGTCCATGGCCGGGTTGCAGTACTCGTTGGCGCTGACCTTGGGCAAGACGCTTTCCAGCGTCAGCTTGGGCAGGGTGTCATTCAGTTCGGGGACTTTCGGCTCGGTTTTTTCTGGAGCCGTGGTGGCGCAAGCCGCCAGCAAGACAGCCAATGCCAGTGGCAGCACGTTGAACAATTTCAATGGATATTCCCTGATCTGCGATTGAATGAAGAGGCGCATGGAATGAAGCAGAGACAGGACGGGAGAGGGGGGAGCTTGAGCAGTTCCGTGCTTCAGTGTCGACGCCAGCGATTCCATGCTGTGTTGAGCGCAAACGCTCAAGAGGCGCGCATTCTACTGGGATTGCGAGGGGGCAC
Source organism: Pseudomonas sp. GW821-FHT02B10 (assembly GCF_059421865.1). Classification (NCBI taxonomy): domain Bacteria; kingdom Pseudomonadati; phylum Pseudomonadota; class Gammaproteobacteria; order Pseudomonadales; family Pseudomonadaceae; genus Pseudomonas; species Pseudomonas sp. GW821-FHT02B10. Next base: position 285,274 of record NZ_JBWKVU010000001.1, read on the forward strand.
AACCTCAGCATGAAGCTAGATTGCTGGAGGAACGGCCGGGGCCCTTCGTCGGCAAGCCGGCGCCTAAAAACAGCGGCCATACATAGGCCCCTATAGGTAGGCGCGGCCGGGCGGCGTTCCATGTGCCGACGAAGGCGCGGTTACAGGGCGGCCTGGCCGAGGATCACGTCGGCTTTCTTCACTGCCTCACTCACTTCCAGCTCTTTATCACTGAGCAGCTGCACGATCTGCGGGTTCTGCAGCACATCGACGCCGGCCTGCTTCAACTGGGCCTGCCGCGCGATGATCACATAGGCGTAAAGCTGGCCACGGGTGCTGAACTCGGGACGGGCGCTCACCGTGGCCACGGCCTGCTCCATGAGCGCATGACGCTCGGCCACCGACAGGCCCTTGAAGGTCTCGGGGTATTCCATATGGATGTTCGCCGAGTACACCGCGATGTTTTCCTCGCGGGCTTCCTTGCGCACCGCGTCCTTGCTGGTGACGTGCTTGCCCAGTTGCTCGAAACCTTGTTCGCCTTCGCTGAGTTGCTGCGGGTTCATCCGTTGTTTCAAGGCGTCGATCTGTGCGCTGTCATCCAGGACCCTGGCCCAGCTGTAGGCCAGCGGCAGATTGTTCTTGTTGCTGTGCAGGCGCACCAGGGTCTGTTGCGCGTCCGCATCGCCATGGCGCGCGGAGCGCTCCAGCCAGCGCAGGCCGAGGTCGCTGTCCGGGGTCTGCCCGCGCATGCCGTAGGTGAAGTTCTGGAACATGCCGAACTCGGCGCAGGAGTCGTTCTTCACTGCGGAATAGGCCATGTAGCCGAAGGCTTCGCGGTCGCGCTCGGCGCTGTCCTTGCTGCTGTCCTGTTCTGCGATGCTCGCCAGGTAGCACAGGGCCCGGTCGTGGGTGGGGGCGGCCATGATCAGGCAACTGCGCGCCTGCTCGGGTTTGTCGTCGTTGTACAGCTGGTAGCCGATGCCATACAGCAGATCGCTGTCCAGCTTGGGGTTGCAGTACTCGTTGGCGACGGCTGGCGGCAACAGCTCCTTGAGGCTGAGCTGGGGCAGGGTGGCGTTCAGTTCCTCGTCTGGCGACGGTGTACAGCCGATCAATACAGTGGCCAAGGCCAGCGGCAGCAGGTGTTGAGGTTTCAATGGATATTCCCTGATCGACGATTGAGTGACGGCGAGCATGGAAGGAGAGGGGGAGTTTCAGCGGTTCGCCAGCGATCCATGCGGCCTGATCGAGGCCCTGGGAGCCTCGAGTGCGCGCATTCTACTGGGATTGGGAGAGGGTACAACCTAGGCGACTAAAAGACGTTTTCTGGAACCCGTGGGAACGGCCGGGCGACGTTCCGCTGCCGGTGATCGGCCGTTACAGTTTTGCGCCCAGGCCAAAACGCTTCATCAGCGCCTTCTCCAGCAAACCCTTGGGCAACAGACTGGCCATCAAGGGCAACGCCCGGCTGCCATTACCGATCCGAACCAGGCGTGGCGGTTTGTCCTGCTGCACGGCCTTGAACAGCCTGGCGGCAAATTCGCCAGCGGGCGTCGGGTGGTCCTGGGAGGCCCTGGCCCGTGCGCGGATGCCTTCGCGCAATGGCCACCAGGGCGATCGTTCGGTCAACAGCTGTTCGGCTTCGTGCCCGGCATTCTTGGCAAAGCTCGAAGCGATGGCGCCGGGCTGGACCTCCATCACCCGGATGCCGAACGGCGCCAGCTCCATGCGCAGCGCATCGCTCAAGGCATGCACCGCCGCCTTGGAGGCGCAGTAGGCACCGGCAAAAGGCGTCACCAGGACGCCCGACACACTGCCGATATTCACCACCAGCCCGCGGCTGCGGCGCAGCACCGGGAACATGGCCCGGGTCACGCCGACCAGGGCGAACACATTGGTTTCGAACTGCCGCTGCATGGCCTCGACACCGCCATCCAGCAGCGGGCCCATGGCGCCGTAGCCGGCGTTGTTGATCAGCAGGTCGAGGCCGCCATATTGCTGGTTGATGCGTTCGCCCAGGGCAGTGAGCGCCGGGCCGTCGTTGACGTCCAGTTGCACCGCGTCAAAACCCGCGGCTTGCAGCATGGCCACGTCCTCGGCCCTGCGGGCGGTGGGCAGGACGGTGAAACCGGCGGCCTTGAAAACATCCGCCAGGGCGCGGCCGATGCCGCTGGAACAACCGGTGATCAGCGCAACGGGCATGGCGCGGTCCTTGTGCAAAAAGAGGGAAGGGGGGAATCAGTCGGAGAAACTGCCCTGCAAGCGCTCGGCGCGAAACTCCAGGGTTTGCGGGCGGTAGCCGGGGCGCAGCGGCGGCAGGGGCAGGCAGTCTTCCCAGTTGGCGCCGGCCTGCAACTCGCCGGGGCCGCGATAACGCGGGGCGCTGTACTGGTTGTCGGCCAGGTTCACGGTGTCGCCCGGGGCGTAGGCGGCGACGCGCCAGCGCAGTTCGGTCAGCGGCACATCGTTGCCGTTGTTCATCTTCAGCAGCAGCGGGCGATCCGCCGGGCAATGCTCGGGGGCATAGCTGATGCGCAATTCCAGGCGCGCCAGTTGCTGGGCTTCGCGGTTGTCCAGCCAGACCACCCACACCGCCACCAGGCCCAGGCCGACAGCGGCGGCCATGGACACCGGCAAGGCCTTGGCGGGGTAGCGGACCAGCAGGATCAGCCAGGTGATAACCAGCAGAACGCCGATGAACATGAGGTGAACCTCGGGGGGAAATAGAGCAGTCATCCTACCTAAGCGTAGGTGGGATTGGCCATGGTTGTGGTGGGCTGCGGCTGCCTCCGTACCCGTGCCACACCTCAGTGCTTAGTCAGTTTCAACAGCGCATACATAGTCGAGCCCCAGACCAGAAGCACGACATCCATCCAGTTTCTGATGGTCAGCAGGCGCTGGAGATGTGGCGGAAAATTGTCTATGTCTTCCTCGGAAAGAAAGCCTCTACGAACCGCCGGGGCAGGCCAAAGCATCGATCCTCGAACGGCGGCCAGCATTACAAAATGGGTGAACCATCCCTCGTAGGGAAGGCTCTCGGCCCAGCGATAAAAGTGTTGGCTCCGTTGCAGGGCCTCCAGCATTTCTCTCAGGTAGCGACGGCTCAGGTAGTAGCTGAACGAGAGGTTTATTACGCACAGTAGAAGCGGACTGGCGACCAGTACGAGGCCTAACCATGAATACCAAAAACTCTTTGCCATCATGGTCGGAGTACCCCGTAAATAACTTCCTCAGTTCTTTCCCGGCTCATCACCTGAATAACTGTCTTGGATGCTTTCATCCCACAAGACGTGTAAAGCTCCATAGAGGTCATCAGCTATCCAACTTCAAAAACGTATACACAATGGCTGTCCATAGGATCACAACGCCGTCCAACGTATTTTTTACAGTCAGAAGGTGTTTCAGTCGTGGAGGGAAATTGCGTACATCCTTTGCACAAAGAAAGCCTCTACGAACTCCGGCGTTAGGGAAGAGCATCATTCCTCGAACGCTGACAAACATCAGAATGCGCTCGAACCATCCCTGATAGGGAAGCTTGTCGAGCCATCCATAGAAGTAAGAACTCTCCTGCATGGCTACCAGCATCTCTTTCAAGTGGCGGCGACTCAGGTAGTAGCTGAATGTAAGACTTGCAAGAGCTAGCAGAACTGGACAGAGGAGCAGTACAAGCGCGATCCCTGAATACCAGAATTTCTCATCTACCATGGCTGATTGCGCTCATAAATGATTTCCCCAATCCTCTCCCCAATCACATCACCAGAATCTGTTCCCAGGGATGCTCCTACGCCTACCAAGGTTGCAACACATAGCACTCCGCCAATTGCGGTAGAGGCCCCGAGAGCAGCACAAATAAATCTGCTTCCTGCCATTGCGGTTTCAGTACCCAGTATTCCTCCAGCGGTTGCCCCGGCAAACTTCCCCGTCTCAGTAAACATCACCTTCCTGCAACTCTGATTATCTGACCCCCCCTGACAAACCTCCTGAACCTTCAACACCGACGAAACACCACCCAGCGCAATCCCTACATACCCACCCATCTGCATGTACTTCGCCGCGCGGCTGACCGATTTTACGTGGACGACATAGCCCGGTATCTGCCCGGGCCCACCGGCCTTGTCCCATTGATGGACCAGGCTGCGGCTGGAGAGGCCGAGGGCGGTTTTCAGCTTGGGGTGGTCGCCCAGGGTGGTGTAGCCGCGCAGGCGGGTGGAGTTCAGCAGTTGGGCGTCCAGTTGCCTGAGCAATTGCTGGCGCCGGGCGAAGAACTCGGGGGATTTGAGGTGGCCGTGTTGGCGGTAGCTGTCTTGATGCAGACGTTCCATGTCGTGCAGGGTCTCGCGCAGTTTGTCCAGGTGTTTGCCCATCGTCGCGGTGCCGATGCCCAGCCAGGTCGAGGCCTGGCCGGTAAAGCCGGCGATCTCGGCCTGATGGCGAACCATGAAGTCGGCGGCTTCGGGTGTCAGGGGGTCGAGGGCGATCTTAACCTGCTCGGCGGTGAACATGAGTTGTGCTTCCTCGTAGGTGCAGGCGTGGTTGGCGGGGGCGCTGAGCACGATCAGACTGCCGGCCTTGACCGTATCGCCAAGGCCTGGATTGAGGGCCAGGTATTTGGCCAGAACGTCGGATGAGGGGTTGTCGAACAGGCGGCGCTGCAACTCGCTCGGCGGCATGCTCCGGGGCACGATGTAGAAGCCTGGGGCGACAGGCGTAGAGGGTTGGACCTGTGAGGGTTTCGCAGGAGTGTCGAGGCCTTGAGGCGTGGTCAGTATCGAGGTGTTCTTTGTACGTGCGCCCGGCAGCGGTGGATTCGGGTTGGCCGGGCGCAGTACGCGCGGCATCGGTGTCGGTTCGCCGCGCGAATCGGTGGTGTATTTGTTGCCGGAGAGTTGCTCGGCCATCGCTGTGTTCGCTATGTGTTTGAGCCTCGCGAAACACTAATGAGCGGTATGGATGGAGTCGTTGAGAGCTATCTGAAACGCCCTGCGGTGTTTTCGAAATGTCGGGTAGGAATTGGCGAAACGACTGTAGCCGCTGCCGCAGGCTGCGATCGACCGCGAAGCGGGCGCAGGGTCATGAGATCGCTGGAAGGCCTTCGGCCTTATCGCAGCCTGCGGCAGCGGCTACAGGAGATCCTCGTTCAGGCGCGCGGACATAAAAAAGCCCCCGCCCAACCGCCTGCGGATAGGGGACGCAGTCGGTCGGACGGGGGGTGCAAGGACTTGCTGACAACGACTCCCTGCTTTTACTTGCAGCTTGCCGCTTGAAACTTGTCGCTGTGGTTACTGGGCGATGGTTTTCACCGAGATACCGCGTTCCACCGGGGTGGAGCGGCCGTAGATGTCTTCGAAGCGTTCGATGTCGTCTTCGCCCAGGTAGCTGCCCGATTGCACTTCGATGATCTCCAGCGGGATCTTGCCCGGGTTGCGCAGGCGGTGCACCGAGGCGATCGGGATGTAGGTGGACTGGTTTTCGGTGAGCAGGAACACGTTCTCGTCGCAGGTGACTTCGGCGGTGCCGCTGACCACGATCCAGTGTTCGGCGCGGTGGTGGTGCATCTGCAGGGACAGGCACGCGCCCGGCTTGACCGAGATGTGCTTGACCTGGAAGCGCCCGCCCATGTCCACCGAGTCGTAGGAGCCCCACGGACGGTAGACCTCGCAGTGGTTCTGGGTTTCGCTGCGGCCCTGTTCGTTGAGGGTGTTGACCATCTGTTTGACGCCTTGGACCTTGTCCTTGTGGGCGATCATCATGGCGTCCTTGGTTTCCACGACCACGATGTTTTCCAGGCCGATCACCGACACCAGCTTGCCGTTGCCGTGGATCATGCAGTTGCGGCTGTCCTGGATCACCACGTCGCCCTTGCTGACGTTGCCGTTGACGTCCTTTTCATGCACGTCCCATAGCGACGACCAGCAGCCCACGTCGCTCCAGCCGGCGCTCAGCGGCACCACGCAGGCGCGCTGGGTCTTTTCCATCACTGCGTAGTCGATGGAGTTGTCCGGGCAGCAGGCGAAGGTGGCCGGGTCGAGGTCCACGGTGTCGGCGTCCTGGGCACTGCGTTCCAGGGTCAGCAGGCAGGTGTCGTAGATGTCCGGGTCGTGCTTTTTCAGCTCTTCGAGGAAGCGGCTGGCGCGGAACAGGAACATGCCGCTGTTCCAGAAGTAGCCACCGGCCTCGACGAACTCGGCGGCGCGCTTGACGTCGGGTTTCTCGACGAAGTGCGAGACGCGGCTCACGCCTTCCGGCAGCAGCGCATCGTTGGTCGACTTGATGTAGCCATAACCGGTTTCCGGCTTGGTCGCCGGCACGCCGAACAGCACCATCTCGCCACGCTCGGCAGCCACGGTGGCCAGGGCCAGGGCGCGTTGCAGGGCTTTCTGGTCTTCCAGCACGTGGTCGGCCGGCAGCACCAGCATCAGTTCGTCGCGACCTTCGTTGACCAGCATCATCGCGGTCAGGGCCACAGCCGGCGCGGTGTTGCGGCCGAACGGCTCCATCAGGATGCGCTGGGCTTCGAGTTTGCGCGCCGCCAGCTGCTCGTTGACGATGAAACGGTGGTCCTTGTTGCAGACCACGATCGGCGTGTCCATGCCTTCGAACACCAGGCGCTCGAGGGTTTGCTGGAACAAGGTGTGTTCGCCGGTCAGGGCGAGGAACTGCTTGGGGAATTGCTTACGCGAAAGCGGCCAAAGACGTGAGCCACTACCACCTGACAAGATCACCGGAATCATGTTGTTACTCCTTCAAATACCGTTTGGGTTAGAGCCACGAAAGTTCTGTCGTTTCACTCTCTTGTTGTTGTCTCGGTGTAGCCGCTGCCGAGGTACGAGGCTGCGATGGGCTGCGAAGCGGCCCCTGAGGGCGGTCCTGCGGACCGCTTCGCAGCCTCGTACCTCGTCAGCGGCTACAGGTTCTTAACGTGTCGAGACCGGGCGCTTGACCCAGACTGGCGACAGGCTGCTGCCGTTGCCGGTGACGTAGAGCACCGCGGCTTCGCCGCGCTCCAGGGCGACCGGCTTGAGGTCGCTGACTTTTTTCTCGCCCTCGTACAGCGCGAAGCTGACTTTCACCGGGTTGATTTCACGTTCGCCACGGCCCTTGGCGGCCACCGACTGGACCACGTCGGTCTTGCCGTCGGCGGTCTTCAGGGTCAGGGCCTTGTCGCTCAGGTTTTGCACCCGGACCAGGGACTTCTGCTTGTTCTTGAACGGCGGTTCTTCGATCAGTTGCGGCTGGCCGCTAGCGTTGTTGACCAGGGTGTAATAGTGGTCGGCGGCGAGTTTCACCGGCACGCTCTGGCTGCCGACCTTGGCGGTGTAGTCGCCGCCGGGCATGAAGCTGAAGTCACTGCTGGCCAGCGGCGCGACGTCGCTGAGGCTGGTGCTGCCGACGGTGGCGCTGACTTCCTGGTTGCTGGCGTTGTAGATACGCACGAAGGACGAGCCTTTGGGCGCGGTCGGGCCGTACAGCGCGGCGTCGCCACCGGCGAAGGCCTGCATCGACAGCAGGCTCACACCGGCTACCAGTGCAAGAGACTTGGCGAGACGACGAGGAGTTGGAGTGAAAGTCATGGTGTACCTCTCTTTCAGTTTTGCGCCCGATCGGGCGTCTCGGATTTGTTGAGTGCAGCTACGTTCTGTTGGCGGGCGCCGGCTTGTTTGAGCTCTGCGACCCACTGCGGGTCGGCGTCGCCGATTTCGTTATTGACCGGCAGATATCGTTCGGGGAACTCCCAGATCAGCACCTGGGGCGGGCTGTTCTTGAAGGCATCGCTTTTCAGGTAGCTGAGCATCGGCAACACCGGGCCGTGGCCGTCTTCGGCGTAGCTGACCACGTCGCTGTGCAGGGCCTGCTTGAGCGCGCCGACGAAGTTCCAGTTCGGGTTGGCGCTGTAGCTGGTGCCCACCAGGGCCACCGGTACTTCGTTGTCGGCGAACAGCGCGTCGTCGGCGGCCGGCTGATCGTCGGCGGCGCGGGTCACGCGTTTTTGCAGCGGCTCCTTGGCCGGCATCAGGTTCTCGAACAGCGGGTCCAGGGGCAGGAACAGGCGCAGGTCGCCCTTGTGCACCACGGTCTGCTCGGCTTCGGTGACGAAGCGTTGCGGCTGGCCCATCAGCGGTGCCTTGTCGGCGATCGCCTTGGCCAACTGGTTGGCGGCGACTTCGGCGCCGGCCGGGGTCCAGTGGGTGTCGGTGCGCAGGAACACTTGCTGGCCGTTCTGCTTGGCCTGTTGCAGCGGGCCCAGCAGGTCGGGGGCGAGGATCTTGTCGGCCGCCACCCGGGCGTGGAAGTCCTGGTAGAGGTTGGCGTGGATGCTGGCCGGCTGGACGTCGCCCAGGTGTTCCGGGTACAGGCGCACCTTGGCCGGCACGATCGCCATCACCAATTTCACACCTTTCTCTTTCAGGGCCTGGCGCACGCCTTCGACCAGCGCGTAGTTGCCTTGCAGGTTGAGCTCTTCGTTGACGATCGGGTGGAACTCTTCATCGCTGTACAGCCACTGGTCGCGGCCGAGCACCACGCCCGGACGACCTTCGTTGAACAGCTTGAAGTCCAGGGCCGCCCACAGGTTGGTGCCCAGGCGCTTGATCGGGAACTCGTCGTCGTAGTGGGTTTCCACGGCCTTGGCCCAGCGACCGTTGAGCACGGTGGCGTCGTTGCTGGTGCTGAAGCCGAAGAAGCTGCGCACCGACCACAGGCCCAGGACCATCAGGGTCACCAGGAACAGGGCAATATAGAAGACGCGTAATGAGCGGGTCATGGTCAGATCCCTCAGAACTGGAAGTAAAGGAACGGCGAGAAGCTTTGCGCCGAGAGTTTGAGAATCGAAGCGATGAACAGCAGCAGCACCAGGGCGCGCATCACGTAACGCGGCCAGTCGGCGACCCAGTAGGCCGGCTGGACCTGGGCTTCGACGCCCACGGTGTAGCCCGGCTGGTGGATGCTGTCCGGCTTGTCCCCCGGTACGGCCTTGATCAGGCCCGGCTGGGCGGTGGCCGGACCGTCGGCCTCGGTGTTGATTTCAGGCTTGCTCTTGACCGGCGTCGGGTTGCGATACAGGTCACGCAGGCCGAAGAACGCCAGGGTGGCGTAGGCCACGACCAGGGTCGCCACTTGCAGGCCGGTGAGGCTGGCGCGGTTGAGTTCCGACAGCGACCAGTCGCCGAAGCTGAACATGGCGCCGTACATGCGACCGGCGACGTGCAGGTTCTCGGCGCGGAAAATCACCCAGCCCATTACCACCAGCAGGAAGGTCAGCGACCAGCGGATCGGGTTCAGGCTGCGTGGCGAAGTGTTGATGCCGAGCATCTTCTCGATCGCCAGCCACATGCCGTGCCAGGCGCCCCAGACCACGTAGGTGATGTTCGCGCCGTGCCACAGGCCACCGAGCAGCATGGTCAGGAACAGGTTGCGATAGGTCATCAGCGTGCCTTTGCGGTTGCCGCCCAGGGTGATGTACAGGTAGTCGCGCAGCCAGGTGGACAGGCTGATGTGCCAGCGCCGCCAGAACTCGGTGATCGACTGGCTGATGTAGGGCTGCTTGAAGTTTTCCATGAAGCGAAAACCCATCATCAAGCCCAGGCCGATGGCCATGTCGCTGTAGCCGGAGAAGTCGAAGTACAGCTGCGCGGTGTAGGCCAGGGCGCCCAGCCAGGCGTCGCCCGTGGTCGGGTTCTGCAGGGCGAAGCAATGGTCGGCGACCACCGCCAGGGTGTCGGCGATGAACACTTTCTTGATGAAGCCCTGCATGAAGCGCGTGCAGCCTTCGGAGAACTTGTCCAGGGTGTGGGTGCGGTTGTTGAACTGGTCGGCCAGGTCGCGAAAACGCAGCACGGGGCCGGCGATCAGGTGCGGGAAGATCGCCACGAACGCCGCGAAGTCGATCAGGTTGCGGGTGGCCGGGGTGTCGCCGCGGTAGACGTCGATGATGTAGCTGATGGACTCGAAGATGTAGAACGAGATACCGATCGGCAACAGCACGTGGGTCAGGATGAACGGCTCAAGACCGAACGAGGTCATGATCGCGTTGATGCTGTCCACGCCGAAGTTGGCGTACTTGAAGTAGCCGAGGATGCACAGGTCGACCGCCACGCCAAGCAGCAGCCAGCGCTGGGCCGGCTTGGTGCGTACACCGGCGGCGCCGACTTTCAGGCCGATCCAGTAGTTCCACAGGGTGACGCCGGCGAACAGCGCCAGGAAGTCCACCCGCCACCAGGCATAGAACACGTAGCTGGCGATCAGCAGCAGCAGGTTGCGATAGCGTTGCCCGCTCAGGTAGTACAAGCCGAGAAAGATCGGCAAGAACAGGAACAGGAACACATTGGATGAGAAAACCATCCCGATCTCTCCATGTTTGACCAACAGTAAAGGGCCAGAGCCCCCCCAAACCCCCCCCGTGAAAAACCGGGGGCGGCGTATTGCATTCGCCCGTAGCCGCTGCCGAGGTACGAGGCTGCGATCGGCCGCGAAGCGGTCGTGCTCTTGAGGACCTCGGAAGGCTCTTCGAGCCTTGTCGCAGCCTCGTGCCTCGGCAGCGGCTACAGGTGTCGCTTACGAACCCTTGTTGCCCTTCTCGTGCGAGGGGTCGTAGACCTTGGTCAGGTCGCCACCCAGGCGGAAGGTCTTGAACGGTTGCATCTTGTGCTTGCGTTCCAGTACATCCGGGGCGCAGGTGTAGAGGCTGCAGAAGGGTTCGAGCCAGGCGAATTTCGAGTCGACCTTGAGGTCGGTCATGTCCTGTTCCTTGCCGTTCTTTTCCTCGAACTCGTCCGGGTCTTTCACCCCGGCCAGCACCCGCTCGCCCAGGCGTTTCAGGGCGCCGTTGTTCTCCTGGCGCAGGTCGACGCCGTTGACCTGGGCGAAGCTGGCGATCATCGCCAGCGGCGGCAGGGCGTAGTTGTGATAGGCCAGGGCGCGTTGCTGGCGCTTGAGTTCGTTGGGCAGGAAGCCGTCGGCGTCGACCTGGTGGGCGCCGACTTTGTATTCCTTCACCGCCCAGTCGAACAGGTCGCGGCGGTTGGTCGCCACGGCGGTGGCCATCACCGACCAGGCGGCCCAGTACGAGTGGTTGTTGGTCTGCTCCAGTGGCAGGTTGTCCCAGTCGCTGACCACCTGGTCGGCCATCTTGCTGAACCAGGCCTCGATCTGCTGCGCCTGCTGCTGGTGAGTGTCCAGCGGATGGGAGTCGGAGAACTTCAGGCGCAGGTAGGCCGAAGCCATGCTGCCTAGGGCCCATTTGCGCATGGACTTGCCAGTGTGGTTGAAGTCCTTGGACATCAACGCATCGGCCTGGGCCCAGGCGCTCAGCCAGCTCAGGGTGCAGTCCAATTGTTCCGGACGGCCGTCGCGCATGAACTGCATCACCCGCTTGCTGGTGCCGCGCTCGATCTTGGTGATGTCGGCGGTGCTGTCGCGAAAGGCCTTTTCCGATTGCACGTTGAGGGTCGCGCGAGCCTTGTCCGAACCTTCGTACTTGCTGCGAAATTGCAGCGAGCCGGTGTAGGGCGCGGGCATGGCGTCGCAGCCTTCGCTGTGGTCGCCGCTCTTGAATTTATCCACCGGCGCGTAATAACCCTGGGGCGGGCGCAGTGGGGCCGCGGCCTGGGTTGCGCCTGCGAACATCGCCAGGCTCAACAGGCTCGGTGCCAGTAACTGTTTCAGCGTTTTGCTTTGCATAGGAACCTCATTGCCCGATTTGCGCGGTGCGTTGACCGGCATCCGGGAATACGTTGCGTTTGCAAATTTTCGCTTCGACTTTCTGTGCCGCGGCGTCGGCTTCCGGACCCTGGACTTCGACCGCCAGCAGGTTCTGCGAGGCCCAGTCTTCGTCGGTGCGCAGTTCAAAGGCGAAACGCCCGTCGGTGTCGGATGTTTCCGGTTTGTCGATCTTGATGTCCTCGTGGCGCCCGTTCATGTACCAGAGGGTGGCTTGCAGGGTTTTCACCGAGGTGTCGGCGAAGCGGATATCGACCTGGTGGCTGCTGTTACGCAGGTCCATGTTCTTGCTGTTGACCATCAGCTCGTTCTTGCCGGGCTTGAGGGTGGCGCTGGCGCTCATTTGCGCCGGCTTGCCTTCGCAGCCGTTGTCGAGCAGGGCCATCATCTGCCGGTAGATGGTTTCCTGGTCCAGGCGGTACAGCGGCGAGAATTCCCAGATCAGGATCTTCGGTGGCTTGGTCTGGAATTCCTCGCTGCCCAGGTACTGCAGCATGGAGCCTTCGAAGCCGCCGCCGGGGAAGGCGACGTTGAGAATGTCGGCGCCGATCTCTTCCTGCAGGAAGCCGGCGAAGTTGTAGTTCTTGCCACTGTGGCTGGTGCCCACCAGGGTGATCTCCGGGTTGCCGGAATCACCGAACAGGTCGCCGTCGCCGGCCTCGCCCTTGGGTTCGGTGGTGAACTGGTCCATGTACTGGATCGCGTAGCTGGTGCCGCAGAGCTGGCCGGCCATGTTGTGCAGGGTGCCGGTCTTGCCCATGCGCCCGGACTTGTGGGTCTCGAACTCACGCTTGGGAATGTCGGCGAAGGCCGGCAACTGCTTGACCTTCTGCGCCACGATCTTCGCCGTGCGCTGGGCGCCGTACGGGGTCCAGTGCTGGTCGCCGCGGAAGTAGAAGTCGTGGGCCGGCAGGGTCTCCGGCAGTTGCTCGTTGGTCAGCGGCGACAGGTCCGGCACCACGTAGCCCATCTGGGCGAAACGGCCGAGCATGCCCTGGTAGTTTTTCAGCGCCTTGTCGTAGTCGAAGCTGGCCTTCTCCTGCGGGTTGAGCTTGTTGCGGTTCACCAGGCCACGGGTCGGCTGGTAGACCAGCACCAGCTCCACGCCCTTGCTCTTGAAGGCATCGTGCAGCTGTTGCAGGCGGCGATAACCTTCCGGCGTGGTGTTGAATTCGGTACGCAGGTCTTCCTGGGTGCGGAACAGCCAGTCGCCCTGGGCTTGCACCAGGGTGGTGAAGTTCTGCTGGTAGCGGGTGGTGTAGTTCTTCGCGTCATGGGCCGCCGGGCACAGGTTGCAGCAGGGCTCGGCGGTGAACTTCGGTGCCTGGGTTTCGTCGGCGCGAGCGCTGTTGCTGGCGGCGAGAATGCCCGCGGTCAATGCCGAGAGGCTCAAGAGTTTGATCAGGTGTGGGCGCATGACAGTCATCCTCAATCGCGCATTTCGGTCTGGCGTTCGACAGGGTCGATCAGCACGGCTTTCTGCTGGCGCACCAGCAGGTCAAGAATTTCGTCCTGGCGCTCGCCGAGGATCCCCGAGAAGCTGATGCCGCTGCTCTTGGTCGGGGCGAGCATGGACACGCGGTACAGCTCGACGCTCAACGGCGAGTCGATGGACATCGGGCCGCTGCCATTGGCGGCCAGCTCGCCGCCGACCACGATCAGCGACACCTGGGCGTCGAACGGGTCGAGCTTGATGTCGCGGTCGGTGTCGGAGAGGTCCTTGATGTGGCCGTAGACGCCGGTCAGGCCGTTGGCCATGGCGACGTTCTCGTACAGGCGGATGTTCACGCTGTTGCGAATGCGGATGCCGTGGCGCCGGTTGCTGATCACCTTGTTACCCCACAGCAGGTTGTCGGCACTCTCGTAGAGGGTGATGCCGTCGGTGTGGTTGCGGTAGATCTCGTTGTCGGCGATCAGGTTGTTCACGCTGTTACGGTCGATCACCAGGCCCGAAAGGTTGTTCTCGTAGCTGCGGTTGTTGAAGATGAAGCTGTCGTTCACTTCCCGGGAAATGATGATCCCGTGCTTCTTCTTGGTCCCGTAGACGGTGTTGTCGGCGATGATCAGCCGGTGCGAACGGTCGTGGGGGTCGATGCCGTAGACGATGTTGTCCTTGTAGGTGTTGCCCTTGACCACGAAGTCGCGGGTCTCGTAGCAATAGAAGCCGTACCACATGTCCGAGAACTCAGAGCCGATGATCCAGCCGGTGGGTTCGGGGCGCTTGAGCACCTTGGCCATGTTCGGCGTGTACTGGGAAATACTCACGCCGTAGGACTTACTGTTGGCGTAGCCGAAGCTGGCCATCTTGCTGTTGACGATGTAGGTCTCGGTGCCGCCCCAGGCCAGCAGGAACGGACGGAATTCCTTGGGCGAGTTGAACGTCGCCGGGCCGTTGTCCTTCTCGCGCCAGCCGGTGACCTTGGTGTCGCGCACGAACAGCTGGCCGTCGTTGACCAGGAACGAACCGCCTTCCTGGGACAGGCGCAGTTCCTGGGTCTGCTGGTCGATTTCCAGGATGCCCTTGCGCCCGACCACGATCGGCAGCCGCGCCAGGTAAACGCCCGGCGAGGTTTCGCTGATGTACTGCTTGGGCAGCTTCTTCGCCAGCTCCTTGAGGTTGACGTAACCGTCGTCGATGAAGATCGCCTGGGGGATGCCGTGCTGGCGCACCACCCATTCGGCCATCTTGTTGTCACCGCCGATAAAGTCCTTCAGCGCGTCTTCCTGCATCATGCGGCGCACGCTGATCTTGCCGGGCTTGCTGCGCACGATCTTCGCCGCCGCCGCTTCGGCGGTGTAGCCGGAGAGGTCGGGCAGGGCCGGCTTGGCCAGGTTCAGCGGCGCGGTGGGCGCGCTGCTGACGGTGTAGGTCTTGGCCTGTTGCAGCTCCTTGGCCACGGTCGGCTGCTTGCCGGGCGCGGCGGCCGGGGCCGGTTCGACGTTGGCGAAGGCGGCGCTGCTGGCCAGCAGCATGGCGCCGGCCAACAGGCTGATCGAGCCTCTGATCGCTGGGCTGTTCATCGGGCTGTTCATCTCAGGCACTCCCTTGGCGACTCGCATCAGAAGCGCCAGATCACGTCGATAAAGGCGCGGTGCATGTACGAGTCGACGTTCTTGCCATAGGCATCGCCCGGCTTGAACACGCCGCCACGAAAGCGCACCAGCGCCGAAGGCTCGTCGATCGACTGGCTGAGCGCGGCCGGCAGCAGGCCTTGCTTGAAGTACTTGGTGACCACCAGGTCCACTTCCTGGCCTAGGTCTTTCTCGCCATCGCGCAGCGGCAGGGACGAGCTGGAGAGCAGGGCGCCGGTGGCGTCGTCGTAGTTGTTTTCCACGGCGTTGATACCGTTGCTGCCCACCGGCTTGTTGCCGTCCACGCGCCAGAACTTGTGGTAGATCAGGCTGGCGTCGTATTCATCGGCGAGCATCCAGGAACCGAACAGGGTGGCGGTCTGCATGTTGTTCATTTCGCCGCGGAAGGCTTCGCCGAAACGGTGCACCCGCGAGCGGGTCCCGGTGTAGTTCGAGCGGTTGCTTTCCAGGCCGTTCTGTTCGTAGTCGCCGCTGGCGCGGGCGTAGGCCGCGCCGACCTGCCATTTCGGGTCCAGGCGCAGGCGCACGCCGAGGTCGGTGGCCCAGCCGTCGAGGCTCTCGCCGCTCTTGGCCTGGGCCGGGCGGGTGCCGTCGGCGTTCAGCGCGTTGACCTTGTCGCGGTCGCCGCTCATGCCGGTGATGCTCGCCCAGTAGTTGACGGTGTTGGTGTTGCGCCAGTTGTAGGCGTCGCTGTTGGCTTCCAGGCCGAGCCAGGTCAGGTCGCCGTTCTGGCGCTTGTCCAGGGAGTCGGTGGCTTCGCCCGGAACCGGGTAGTCGAGCTTGCCGTCGTCGTGGCTGTGGTGCGCGCGCACGCCAGCCCAATGCCCCGGGGTCCACTGGTAGGCCACATCGCCGTAGACGTGCAGGCGATCCTTGTCTTCCGGCGCCAGCTCCTTGAGGTCGGTGCGGTACTCGCTGAAGCGCTCGGCGATGCCGACGTTGGCGCGCAGTAGGGTGGTGTCGAAGGTCCAGTTCAGGGCTTCGATGTTGGTGTCGCGCCATTGGCCGTCGTCGTTGCGCAGGCGCTGGCGACCGAACTTCAACTGCTCGCCCGGGTAGGGGGTGAGGCCGCTGTAGCCGATCCAGAACTCGCGCATCGCCAGGTAGTTCTTCTTGCTCTTGCGGTCGCTGTTGTTGCTGCTTTCGGTGCTGGCGCCGTCGGACTGCTGCAGGGTGTCGGTCTCGATGATATCGGTCGAGGTCACCGCCTGGCCCATGGCGTAGGCGCTCCAGTTGCCGCTTTCGCCGTAGACCCAGGGCCGCAGGTCGAGGCCGACGCCATTGACGTCGCCGCCGCCCAGGGTGCCGAGGTCACGGTCGTCTTCGGACTGGCCGGTGATCTTCACTTCCAGGCCGAAGTTCTTGGTGTCGGTGACGGCCGCCAGCGTCGGGTTGGACCAGGCCAGGGCAAAACCCAGGGCCACACCCAGCTTCGACAGGCTGAACAGTTTTCCCGTAGCCGCTGCCGCAGGCTGCGATCGGCTGCGCAGCAGCCGCAAAACCTGCGCACGCGGTGCCACTGACAGATCTCGGTCGCCCGGTTGGCGAGCGCTGCGCGCTCGATCGCAGCCTGCGGCAGCGGCTACAGGATTGGCGTGGCTGGATGGAGTGAACTTCATAGGGATTCCTCACCGTCTTCTTCCTGCAACGCGTGCAGTTCCAACGTGTTCTGGCTCAAGGCGCCACGCACGGCCTGCTCCTGTTGCAGCAGGCGTTGGGCCTCGGCGCGTTGGCCTGGCGGCAGTTGGGCTTCGAGTTGTTGCGCAAGCTCGTTGGCTTGCGGGGTGTCCTGGGTCTTGGCCAGCTGGCTGAAGACATAGGCGTTGAGCGGGTCGGGCTTGGTGCCCTTGCCCTGGGAGAACAGCTGGGCGATGGCGAAGTCGGCGCTGTTCTGGCCGTTGCGCGCGGCGGTCAGCAGGTGGTCCAGGGCTTTTTGCGGATAGACCTGGCCCAGGTAGCCGCGGCGGTAGATCTGGCCGAGGTAGTAATCGGCGGCGACTTCCTTGCCCTGGGCCTTCTTGAAGTGTTCTTCGGCGACCTTGGCGTCGGCCGGGACCATCTTGCCTTCGTAGTAGAGCTTGCCCAGCAGCAGTTCGGCGCGGGGCTGGTCGGCGGCGCGACCGTTGTCCAGGTACTGCATCATCTTGTCGACGTCGCCGAGTTCAGGGAAGTCGTAGAGCAGCTGCGCCAGGGTGACCCAGGAGGCCGGGTAGCCGGGAGCGATCGGCTCCAGCAGCGCCTGCGCGGTTTTCTCGTCGGTCTTGCCCAGGCTCGCATCGCCCAGCACCCGGGCCACGCTGTCGACCCGTTGCGCGCTGATGACGCCGCGGGCGTGGCCGGCCTGCAGCTGCTTGAGCAGCTCGGCCTGTTGCTCCGGCTGGCCGCGTTTCTGGTAGACGGTGGCCAGTTCGACGTAGCAGATATCGGTGACGTTCAGCGCCGCCTTGCAGATGGTTTCCACCTCGGCCAGGTGCTGGTCGTAGGTGCCCTGGGTGCGGTACAGCAGCACCTGGGCCAGGCCGGCTTCCGGGTAGCCTGCGCTGCGCCATTGGCTGATCTGCTGCTGGGCGTTGACCTTGGGGAAGCTCTGCGGATATTGCAGGTAGAGCATCGCCAGCGGGATCAGGGTGTTGCCTTCACCATTGGCGAAGGCCTTTTTCAACAGGCCTTCGGCTTCGTGGTGCTCGGCTTCGGTGGAGCCGGGCTTGGCCACCAGCAGGCGACCCAGGCGCGCCTGGGCCCGCGGCGAAGTGTCGGCCGCGGCGCGGTAGGTCGCCTCGGCTTGCTTGATCTTCGCCGGGTCGCGGGTTTCCATCTGGATATCGGCCAGGCCGACTTGGGCGTCGCTGTAACCCAGGTCCGCCAGCTGCCGGTAGTTCTGCTCCGCGAGCACGGTGTCGCCGCGCTTCAGGGCTTCGTTGGCCAGGCGCTGGTCGGGCAGGCCGGCGCAACCGGCCAGGGCCATGGCGGTCACCAGAGGCAACAGCAATGCCGAACCTTGTAGCCGCTGCCGCAGGCTGCGATCGGCCGCGTAGCGGACGGGTTCCGGACGGCGCGCTGTGTTCGCCAGACCGCATTCATCCCCTTCACGAGTGCGTTGCACTCGATCGCAGCCTGCGGCAGCGGCTACAGGGGCCGTTTTCGTCATCGGGAGTGGGGTATGAATAGTCATGGTTAGAGACCGGCAGCCATGGCTTTGTCGATCAGCCAGTTCACGGACGGGCCGCGGTCGCTGCTGACTTCCACCGGGCGGCCGGAGAAGGCGCTGCTCAGCGGGGCGTCGGGCTTGATCTGCACGCGAATGTCCGAGGACAGGTCGCTGCTGTTGAGGCTGGTGCTGCTGACGATGGTGCCGCTGCGCACCTCGTCTTCGCCGGCGATCTGGAAGCTGACCTTGGTCCCCGGACGCACGTCGGCGAACTGGCGGTAGGAGAAACGCGCTTCGACGTTGGCCTGGCTGTTACGCGGGACCAGCTGGAAGATCACGTCGCCCTTGCTGGCGTACTGGCCGTCGGCAACCATCTGCTGGGCCACGGTGCAGTCGCAGGGCGAGGTCAGGGTGCCGGTCATCTGCTTGCCGAACAGTTCCTCGACCTTGGCCGGTTGCAGCTGGTCTTCGTTCAGGTGGCCCTTGAGCACGTCGAGCATGCTGGTGCTGAAGGTCGCCAGCGGGGCGCCCTTGGCGGCCACGCCGTCGGCCTGGATCAGGCTCTGCACGGTGCCGTCGCGCGGCATCGTGACGTTCATCCCCGGCGCGCTGACCAGGCCGGCCTGGGCGTGGCTGACGAAGTACATGCCGTACACCGACTTGAGGATGAAGCCGAAGGCCGCCAGGCCAACGACGAAGATCCCGGCGCTGAAGGTCACCGCGCGCAGGCGGCCCAGGGCGCTCATGCCGTGGCCGGCGTCCTTGTTCTTGCGCGCCTTGGTGAAGTTGTCGCGCTGCAGGGTGGCGAGCACGTCGCCCATGGTCACGATGTCGCCGGCCAGGTGCGAGGTGATCAACTGGCGCAGGGTCGAGATGTCCTGGGGCTCGAGGTTCTGGAACTGGCAGCCGACCCGGCCGCTCTGGCGATCCACGGAGCGCACCTGCAACTCCACGTCCATGGCCAGCCCGAGGTTGTCGATGACGAACTGCAGGCGGCCCTTGTGCACGTCGCCGACCTTGATCGGCAACTGCCCGCAGTTGAAGCTCAGGCCGCCGGCGGAGAGGTCGATGACCCGCGCCTCGACCGGGGTTCGGTCGGGGCCGAAGAAGCGCAGCTTGGCCGGGATCTTGACCCGGGCGTGTTGGCGTTGGGCTTCGGATTCATGCACTACATTGACGTTCACGGCGGTGTTCATAAGGGCGATTTCCTAGTTAATTCAGGCAAGGCGGGTCAGACCATCAGCAGCAGCGCGGCGACGAAAATGCTGCCGGCGGAGAAGGTCATGGTCCGAGACGACCAGGTGTTGAACCAACGTTGAAAGCTGGCGAGGTCACGGGACAGAGCAGTCGGTTGGCGGGTCCAGGACTGTTGGTCGAGGCGGAAGAACACGTAGATCTTCACCAGGGCCCCGACGATCTGGTTGTAATAGAGGATCAAAGGGTAGGCCGGGCCGATCCGGTGCCCCGAGCAGGACAGCAGCAGGGTCAGCAGCAGGCGGGTGATACCGATCCACAGCAGGTACACCAGGATGAAGGCGGTGCCGTACTTGAAGCTGGCGATCAGGGCCACGGTCAGGCCGAGCAGGGAGGTCCACATCGACACGCGCTGGTCGAACAGCACCACGCTGGTGAACAGGCCCAGGCGCTTGAGACCCAGGCCCAGGGCCCGGGAGTTCTGCCGCAGGTTGTTGCCGTACCAGCGGAACATCAGCTTGCGGCTGGCTTTGATGAAACTCTTCTCCGGCGGGTGCTCCACGGTGTTGATCGCCGCATCGGGCACGTAGAAGGTGTCGTAGCCCAGGCGCATCAGGCTGAACCAGCTGGACTTGTCGTCGCCGGTGAGGAACTTGAAGCGGCCCAGGCGCCAGTGTTGCAGCGAGTCGCTTTCCACGTCGGCGATGAAGTCCGGGTTGGTGACCACGCTGGCGCGGAACACCGACATGCGTCCGGTCATGGTCAGCACGCGCTTGGACAGGGCCATGGAGCACATGTTGATGTGGCGCTGGGCGAAGCGCAGCTTGTGCCACTCGCTCATGATGTAGCCGCCGCGCACTTCGCAGAACTCGTTGGTGGTCAGGCCGCCGACGTTGCCGAACAGCTGGAACCAGGGCACGGTCTTGCGCACTACGCCTTCGCCGAGCACGGTGTCGCCGTCGATCACCGCTACCACGGCGCGGTCGTCCGGCAGGTGGCGGGAGATGGCGCGGAAACCGAAGGCCAGGCCGTCGCGCTTGCCGGTGCCGGGGATGCGCACGAAGTCGAGCTTGACGTGGGCTGGCGGGTTCATGCGGGCCCAGAGGCTTTTCACCAGCAGCTCGTCGGACATCTCCACGATCGAGCAGACCACGGTGGTAGGGAAGCCGCAGTCGATGGCTTCACGGATCACCGAGCCATAGACCTGGGCGGTGGTCAGGGCGTCGATCCGGAAGCTGGTGACCATCAGGTACACGTGGGACGGATCGGCGGCCTTGCCCAGCTTGCGGACCTTGCGGCGCAGGTGCGGGTAGACCACGTAGAGAAACAGCATGCCGCGCACGAAATGCGTGGCACCCATCGAGTAGCGCCAGATACCCACGGCGCCAATCAGGAAGATGAAGTCCTTCGATTCGGAGTCGAATGTGGACGCGGGCAACGCCAGGGCGAGACCCATCAGTAAACTCAAGAAAAACAGCCAACCTGCGGCCTGAAGTAGGCCGTGCTTTAGCCTGTGCATAATCTGCATCCGTCTCGATCTCGGGCGAGCCTGTGGGGTGGCCCGATGGGGTTAAGGCAGGCGAAAAAGCCGGGATGGCGTTGGCGCCCTGGCGGACGCCATCGCCAGCAAGCTGGCTCCTACAGGTGCGATGCGATCCTTGCAGGAGCGAGCTTGCTCGCGATCAACCGCGAAGCGGTTGCCGTGCTTCCCGAATCTGCCGGCTTACCAGCAGATACCTTCGGTCCGGCCGCTCGCGCTGGTGGCCTTGGACATGAACCCGACCAGGTCGATGACCTGTTTGCCATGCGGCACTTCTTCGGCCAGGGCGCGGAACTTCTCGTCGCGGTTGCCGAGGATGATCACGTCGGAGTTGTCGATCACCGAGTCGAAGTCCGCGTTGAGCAGGGACGAGACGTGGGGGATCTTGGACTCGATGTAGTCCTTGTTGGCACCGTGGACGCGGGCGTACTCGACGTTGCTGTCGTAGATGCTCAGGTCGAAGCCCTTGCCGATCAGCATTTCCGCCAGCTCCACCAGCGGGCTTTCGCGCAGATCGTCGGTACCGGCCTTGAAGCTCAGGCCGAGCAGGGCGACTTTGCGCTTGTCGTGGCTGGAGACGATGTCGAAGGCGTTCTGCACCTGGGACTCGTTACTGCGCATCAGCGAGTTGAGCAGCGGTGCTTCGACGTCCAGGGAACCGGCGCGGAAGGTCAGGGCGCGCACATCCTTGGGCAGGCAGGAACCGCCGAAGGCGAAGCCTGGGCGCATGTAGTACTGGGACAGGTTGAGGGTCTTGTCCTGGCAGACCACGTCCATCACTTCACGACCATCGACGCCGACGGCCTTGGCGATGTTGCCGATCTCGTTGGCGAAGGTGACCTTGGTGGCGTGCCACACGTTGCAGGTGTACTTGATCATCTCGGCGACAGCGATGTCCTTGCGGATGATCGGTGCGTCGAGTTCTTCGTACAGCGATTGCAGGACGTCGCCCGAGGCCTTGTCGAATTCGCCGATCACGGTCATCGGTGGGAAGTCGTAGTCCTTGATCGCGGTGCTTTCACGCAGGAACTCAGGGTTGACCGCGACGCCGAAGTCGACGCCGGCCTTCTTGCCGGAGCAGTCTTCGAGAATCGGGATCACTACGTTGGCGACAGTGCCCGGCAGTACGGTACTGCGCACCACGATGGTGTGGCGGGAGGTCTTGTCGCGCAGGACAAAACCGATCTCGCGGCATACCGCTTCGATGTAGTTGAGTTCCAGGTCGCCGTTCTTCTTGCTGGGCGTGCCGACACAGATCATCGACAAGTCGGTGTCGCGAATCGCCTCGGCGAAGTTGGTGGTTCCGCGCAGACGACCGGTTTGAATACCTTGCGCCAGAAGTTCACCCAGACCCGGTTCAACGATCGGCGATTTACCGGCGTTGATCATATCGATCTTGTCCTTGGCAACATCGACGCCAACGACCTCATGGCCCCGTGCAGACAGGCAACCGGCACATACTGCACCGACGTAACCCAAACCAAATATGCTGATGCGCATCGCATTTACCTCTGTGTTATTCACGCCATTAGATGGCCGGAGTTAATGTTTGCCAGCTGTAATTACGCACTCGGAAGTTCAACGAACAGGCGTTGAGATATCCAGTGCAGGCAGACTAAGTTCCGAGTGTCTAAATAAGTGCACTCAAGTTGTGCGCAACTTGGCCTTGTTGTAGGGGCTGCCCTTAAATGTTGCCGTCCTTCCTGTTGGAAGGCTGCTCCGAGGTTGGCGATAATCCTGATTTATAGGAACAGGTCCATGATAATCAGGTAGTTACACGCTCCCGGAAGCGCTTTAAGGCGGGCTATGCCATGGCCTTGTAGGGGATAGTAATGGTGCATTATCTCCTGTGTATTGACCCTGAGTTCGAGTTCCTGAGCAGTAGGTCAGGACAATATGACAACTTCGCTACTGTTGTTGGATCCCATGTAAGTCATCTCCTACAAACTCGCTGAGAATCGTTACCGGTGGTATGAGCGGTGGTTCAGGACATAGTTCCAGACCGCTGATCCTGTTTTCTGAAATTTCTTGAAATATTGCAAAAGATGGCACTGCTTTCATATTGATAGCACTTACCATTTCAGCCTTTAGTTATGGGGAGTTAAAGCGCGGGGATATTTTTATGCCACTACCGATAAAAAATTTGTGTGCCACTACTGAAAAAAATGACCTCTGTCGAGTGAAACAAAAGTTATAAATTCAGAAGAAGATATTTTGGCGCCAATTGTTTGGCGTTTTGGCGGGAGTCAAAGAGGAAAGTGACCGCTCGTCGACGCACTCGTTTGCGCGAAACCAGTGCATCGACCGCGTGCGTTATTCCGGTGCGTGATCGCGCAGGAAAACCAGATTGTCGGGTTTCGACTGTTCGGCGCTGTAGCGGTAACCCTGGACATCGAACTGCTTGAGGGCCGCCGGGTCGTTGATGCGTTCTTCTATGACGAAGCGGCTCATCATGCCCCGGGCCTTCTTGGCGTAGAAGCTGATGATCTTGTACTGGCCGTTCTTCAGGTCCTTGAACTCGGTATTGATGATCCGGGCGTTCAGGGCCGTGCGCTTGACCGCCGAGAAGTATTCGTTGGAAGCCAGGTTGAGCAGCAGCTCGTCGCCCTGTTCGGCCAGGGCTTCGTTGAGCCATTCGCTGATGCGCGTGCCCCAGAAGGCGTACAGGTCCTTGCCGCGGGCGTTGGCCAGCTTGGTGCCCATTTCCAGGCGATAGGGCTGCATCAGGTCCAGCGGGCGCAGCAGGCCGTACAGGCCGGAAAGCATGCGCAGATGCTGCTGGGCGTAGTCGAAATCGGCTTCGCTCAGGGTTTCGGCATTCAGGCCGGTGTACACGTCGCCCTTGAACGCCAGCAGCGCCTGCTTGGCGTTGGCCGGAGTGAAGGCCGGGGTCCAGCTGCCGAAGCGCGCGGCGTTGAGGCCGCCGATCTTGTCGGAGACGTGCATCAGTTCGCTGATTTGCGCCGGGCTCAGTTCGCGCAATTGCAGGATCAGTTCCTGGGAGTGATCGAGGTACTGCGGCTGGGTGAAGTGTTGAGTGACGGGCGGGGTCTCGAAATCGAGGGTCTTGGCGGGTGAAATCACCATCAGCATGAAGTCGTCTCCTGTAAGCGTCGGGGGATTCTAGGGGCTTGAGCGCTTTGACTCCACCTATGAAGGCAATAGGGGGGCCGCCGGTCGTCCGTCGATCGGCGATGGCCTGCTGCGGGGAGGCGCGTGTCCGCTTTCTATAAAGGGAAGGGGAGCGGCCTAGGCAATAGGGCCGAGAGGCCGGCATCGGCTATAGTGCCGCGCGGGTTTTGTTATGGAGACATCCCTTTGCGCAGCGCGTTTTTTCTTTCGATCTGGCTGTTGAGTTTCGGCGCCCTGGCGGCGCCGAACGAGGTGGCGACCCTGGATCGCAGCACCTGGCCGGAACAACTCGGCAACCCGACCCTGTTCGACGTGGCGTCGCGGGCGGAGATCCTCACCTTCGCCCGCGCCCTGCTGGACAGCGAGGCCTGGGATGAAGCCTCGTTGAAGCAGCGCCTGGGCCTGCGGATCATCAACATGGCGTCGATCGATGCCGTCCGCCAGCGGCTCTGGCGGCAATTGCTGAGCAACTACAACTTCGCCCAGCAGAGCTGCGACCAGGACGCTTCCTTCTGTTTCCTGGTGGAAGACATGGACACCCTGCGCGAGCAGGCCGGCAAGTTCCAGTTGGGCGACGACTCCTATTACGCCCGCTGGGCCGAGCCGAGCCGGACCTTCCATGAACAGTATCTGGACGAGCTGCTGCGCAAGGCCGCGCTGTTTCCCCAGACCGCCAGCGAGATCGAGCGTTTTGGCGACTACGAGCGCAATGGCGACGAGCTCAATGACCGGCTGTTTTTGCTGACCTTCGACAGCGCCGCCAATCTCGCCCCGGACAACACCCCGTGGCTGACCGAATACCTGCGCAAGTCGAACATGAACGGCACCTTCTTCGTGCTTGGCAGCGAGTTGCAGAGCCGCCTGGAGCAGCGTTCGGTGGCCAGCCTGCAGGCCCTGTATTCGCAGCAGTGCGTGGGCGTGCAGGGCTGGGAGTATCGTTCCCACAGCCATTGGCAAGACTGGCAGGACTCGATCGA
Organism: Pseudomonas sp. GW821-FHT02B10; assembly: GCF_059421865.1. Lineage (NCBI taxonomy): Bacteria > Pseudomonadati > Pseudomonadota > Gammaproteobacteria > Pseudomonadales > Pseudomonadaceae > Pseudomonas > Pseudomonas sp. GW821-FHT02B10. Next base: position 310,052 of record NZ_JBWKVU010000001.1, read on the forward strand.
GCGCAGCGTCGAACTGGCCAAGGGCAAGCTGCCGGAAAACTACGTGCCGCTGTTTCGCCCGCCCTACGGCCAGCGCCGGGCGGATGCGCAGGGCTTCTTTAATGCACAAGGCTTGCAGGTGGCGCTGTGGGACATCGATCCGCAGGACGGCGCCGGCAAGCTCAAGGGCGAGCAGAGCGGCCAGCGGGTGTTGACCCTGATGCTGTTGTGGCGGCACGGAGTGATCAATTTCAACGCCCGGCAGGACGCGGTGAAGACGGCATTGCCCTGGTTGCTGACGCAGACGGCGCAGAGCGGAATCGGTTGGGAGGATTGTCAGGACGCGTTTCGCTAGAAACGACGAAAGGTCCGTATTTACGGGGGGAGAGGAGGTTTTTGCCGATTTTGGCCAGGATTTCGAGGCAGGCGGACTTACGACTTTAACGGTGCCGGGGCAGCGCGCCAAGGGCTATTCGTCACTCTGCAAAATAAACTTAAAAAAAGCGTCAAAGTGCTTTTTCCTGTCACAGGTTTTGGAGTATTACGAAGTCAGACCGCCGAAACCTGCAACACAGGTGGCGTCTCCCAAGACTCCTTTTGTGTGCACTTCACTCGAACCCCAGCGGGTGAATTCGACGGTCAATTCGAGGCGCAGCACCGCCATGGTATTGCGTCGACTGGCCCCCACATAAGGTGACCGAGTATGGATGACCACGGACGTAGCCCTTCCTCCAACCAGCCAATCCTTTATGTACTCGATACCAATGTATTGATTCACGATCCAAACGCCCTGCTGAACTTCGAAGAACACCATGTGGCGATCCCGATGATCGTCCTGGAGGAACTCGACAAGCTCAAGAGCGGCCATCACAGCGTTGCAGCGGAATGCCGCCAGGCCATTCGCCTGATCGACAAGACCCTGGGTGAGGCCTCGCCTGAAGACGTCGAGCTGGGTGTGCCTATCCAGCGTGGCAAGAGCGGCCCCAAAGGCCTGCTGTCGATCCTCATGAGCAAGCGCTCCGAGCCCAACAGCCTGCTGCCGGAAAACCTCAACGACAACATCATCATCAACCAGTTGATCGACCTGCACGCGCGCGACAAGGAGCTGCGCGTGGTGCTGGTGACCAAAGACATCAACATGCGCCTCAAGGCGCGCGCCTGCGGGATCGCCGCCGAGGACTACAGCACCGACCAGTTGGTCGACGACGTGGCTTTGCTGCCCAACGGCTTCCACAACATGACCGGTTCCTTCTGGGACCGTGTGAGCAAGGTGGAAACCCGCCAGGATCACGGCCGCACCTGGCACCAGGTGCAACTCACCGACAACCTGCCGGCGGTGCACATCAACGAGTTCATCATCGACGAACAGGGTTTCGTCGGCTGGATCAAGGAGATTCGCGCCGATGTGCTGCTGATTCTCGACCTGCATCAGGAACCCCTGTTGCACCAGGAAGCCTGGGGCCTGAAACCGCGCGACATCTATCAAGGCCTGGCGCTGTTCGCCCTGCTCGATCCGGACATCCATCTGGTCAACCTGTCCGGGGCTGCCGGTTCAGGCAAGACCATCCTGGCCCTGGCCGCGGCCATCGAGCAGACCATGGTCAGCAAGCGTTATCGGCGCATCATCGCCACCCGCAGCGTGCAGGGGCTGGACCAGGAGATCGGCTTCCTGCCGGGCACCGAAGCGGAAAAGATGGAGCCCTGGCTCGGCGCCATCACCGACAACCTCGAAGCCCTGCACATGGATGACGAAAGCACCCATGGCAGCGTCGACTACATCCTCAGCAAGGTGCCGCTGCAGTTCAAATCCCTCAACTACATTCGTGGCCGCAGCTTCCAGCAGAGCCTGATCCTGATCGACGAATGCCAGAACCTCACCCCGCACCAGATGAAAACCATCATCACCCGTGCCGGCGCCGGTTCCAAAGTGGTGTGCCTGGGCAACCTGGCGCAGATCGATACCCCTTACCTGTCCGCGACCAGCTCCGGGCTGACCTACCTCACTGAACGCTTCAAGGACTTCCCCAACGGGGTGCACATCACCCTGCAAGGGGTGCCACGCTCGATTCTGGCCGAATACGCCGAATCCCATTTGTAACCCTAGCCAGACGGGCGGCCGCGAGGCCGCCCGTTTTTTGTGCCTGGATGAAACTTCTGTAGCCGCTGCCGCAGGCTGCGATCGGCTGCGCAGCAGACGCCAGAGGACTTGTTGCGTTTCACCGGTAACCCTAGGGAAGTCCGGATCACGTCCGCTACGCGGCCAATCGCAGCCTGCGGCAGCGGCTACAAGGATCGCGTAATCAAACGTGCGGAAATTTGACCCTCGGGTTTACAATCGCCTTTCCTGATCAGGAGTAAGGCTGTGCTGACTCATCTCGATTCCCAAGGTCGCGCCAATATGGTCGACGTCACCGACAAAGCCGTGACGTCCCGCGAAGCCACGGCCGAAGCCCGGGTGCGCATGCTCCCGCAAACCCTGCAAATGATCGTCAGCGGCGGTCACCCCAAGGGTGATGTGTTCGCCGTGGCGCGCATCGCCGGCATCCAGGCGGCGAAAAAGACCAGCGATCTGATCCCCCTGTGCCATCCGCTGATGCTTACCAGCGTCAAGGTCGAGCTCAGCGCCGAAGGCGAGGACAGCGTGCGCATCGTTGCTCGCTGCAAGCTGGCCGGGCAGACCGGGGTGGAAATGGAAGCCCTGACCGCCGCCAGCGTCGCCGCGCTGACCATCTATGACATGTGCAAGGCCGTGGACCGCGGCATGACCATCGAAGGCGTGCGCTTGCTGGAGAAGCTGGGCGGCAAGAGCGGTCATTACCAGGCGGATGAACAATGAACCTGACCGTGAAGTTTTTCGCCCGCTACCGCGAGGCGCTGGGCGTGGATTCGCTGCGGGTCGCCGGTGATTTCGCCACGGTCGACGATGTGCGCGCCCTGCTGGCCCAACGCGAGGGCGCTGAGGTGCTCAGCGAGCAGAACCTGATGTGCGCCCGCAACGAAGATCTGTGCCAGCTCGACGAGCCGGTGAGTGATGGCGACGAAGTGGCGTTTTTTCCTACCGTGACCGGGGGCTGACATGGCGATTCGTGTGCAATCGGGCGCCTTCGATCCGGGGGCGGAAGTCAACGCCATGCATGCGGCGAATGTCGGCGTCGGCGCGGTGGTGAGCTTTGTCGGCTACGTGCGTGATTTCAACGACGGCCTGGATGTGGCCGGGATGTTTCTCGAGCATTACCCGGGCATGACCGAAAAGGCCCTCGGCAAGATCGCCGCCGAGGCCGAACAGCGCTGGCCGCTGCTCAAGCTGGAAGTGCTGCATCGCGTCGGCGCGCTGGAGCCGGGCGAGCCGATCGTCTTCGTCGGCGCCGCCAGCGCCCACCGCCAGGCGGCGTTCGACGCCTGTGCCTTTGTCATGGACTACCTGAAAACCCGCGCACCGTTCTGGAAAAAGGAAACCACCGCCGATGGCCCGCGCTGGGTGGAAGGTCGCGACAGCGATCATGCGGCGGCGGATCGTTGGAAAGAATGACGGCCTGATCCCTCTGTATTGACCGCAAGTCCGTTATCGCGGGCAAGCCTCGCTCCTACAGAAGCACCTGGCCATGTAGGAGCGGCCGGTCGGCGCTCGATTGCCCGCTATTGGCCTTCAGCTGCACCCTCCATTTCCCTGCTTTTCCCATTTCTGTCTCTCGACCAAAGGCCGGTTGAACCGCGTCCGCTGCGTTGACGAGATATACGTAAAAGTCCAGTATGGATTTACAAGTACAAACAAGGCTCCACCGTTTCACTCCTTTCTTCTGTCTTGCCAAACCAACAACAACCCGCGAGAGAACGAATATGAAGAAACTCCCCCTCATCAGTGGCCTGGCCCTGAGCCTGTTGGCGTGCAGCAGCCTGTTCGCCGCCGAGAAAACCCTGCGCATCGGCATCGAGGCGGCTTATCCGCCGTTCGCCTCGAAAACCGACAAGGGCGAGATCGTCGGTTTCGACTACGACATCGGCAATGCCCTGTGCGCGCAGATGCAGGTCAAGTGCCTATGGGTCGAGGGTGAATTCGACGGCCTGATTCCTTCCTTGAAAGTGAAGAAGATCGACATGGCGCTGTCGTCGATGACCATCAACGAAGACCGCAAGAAGTCGGTCGACTTCACCCACAAGTACTACTTCACTTCCTCGCGGCTGGTGATGAAGGAAGGCGCCACGGTCGATGACCAGTACGCCAGCCTCAAGGGCAAGAACGTCGGTGTGCAACGGGCGACCACCACTGACCGCTACGCCACCGAGGTGTTCGAGCCCAAGGGCATCAACGTCAAGCGCTACAGCAACAACGAAGAGATCTACATGGACCTGGCGGCCGGGCGCCTCGATGCGATTTTCGCGGACACCATCCCGCTGAATGATTTCCTGTCGATGCCGCGCGGCAAGGGCTATGCGTTTGTCGGGCCGGAACTGAAGGACCCGAAATACGTGGGTGAGGGCGCGGGAATCGCGGTGCGCAAGGGCAATGCCGAGCTGGTCAGCCAGTTGAATAGCGCCATCGATGGCATTCGCGCCAGTGGCGAATATCAGAAGATTTCCGAGAAGTACTTCAAGTCCGACATCTACGGCGACTGATGTCGTGTGGCGTTCGTGAGGACGCCATCGCGGGCAAGCCTCGCTCCTGTGGTTTGTAGGAGCGAGGCTTGCCCGCGATGCTTTTAGAGGCTGTCAGCCCTTCAATTCCTTCAGGTGCTTGTACACCGTCGCCCGCCCCATGTTCAGCACGTTGGCCACATAGTTGGCGGCGCTTTTGCCCTTGAACGCGCCTTCGGCGTGCAGCGCCAGCACCAGTTCGCGCTTGTGTTCGCGGGTCAGCAGGTTCAGGCCCAGCTGCCGTTCGCGCAGCCAGTTGTGCAGGAAGGTGTTGATGCGCTCCTGCCAGTCGTCGCGAAACAGCGAGTCCGGTTGCGGGATCAGTTTGCTCGGCGAGAGGAACAGGTCCAGCGCCGCCTTGGCATTCTCGAACAGCGAAATATTCAGGTTGATGCACAGCACCGCCAGCGGCTGGCCGCTGCCGTCGCGTAGCACGCTACTGAGACTGCGGATCTTCTGGCCGTCCCAGTTGAGCTTTTCGTAGGGGCCGATATTCCGCTCATTGGCGTCCTCGCCGAGCATGTCTTCGAGGGCGGAGTCGTCGCCCACTTCGCGCTTGGAGATGTTGTTGGCGATGTAGTCGATCTTCTGCGTGCGCAGATCGTGGATGACCACCTCGGCATGGGGGAAGAACAGCGTGGCGATGGCATCGGCGATCGCCCGGAAGTTATCCAGGACAGGGTCCTGCGCGGGTGAGGTCATGGGTGGTTCTCCAGGCGGTGTCAGCGCCCTGCGAGGCAGGGCGCTGCGAGTGTGCCGCAATCGTTGGGGCGCGTCACTGCGCGGGGTCAGCTGAGGCGGGCGGGGGAGAGCATGGCGGCGTCCAGGCCAAAGCGCGCCAGCTGCTCCGGCAAGGCTTCGCCACGCACCAGGGCGGCGCTGGCCTGGCCCATGGCCGGCGAGGTCTGGATGCCGTAGCCGCCTTGCGCGGCGACCCAGAACAGGCCCGGTACCTGGGGGTCGAAGCCGGCCAGCAGATCGCCGTCGCTGACAAAACTGCGCAGGCCGGCCCAGGTGCGGGTCGGGCGGCGAATGGTCAGGGTGGTGGCCTCTTCGATCTGGTAGATGCCCATGGCGATGTCCAGCTCTTCCGGCTGTACATCGTGGGGCTCCACCGGGTCGGCGTTGGCCGGCGAGCCAAGGAACATGCCGGCGTCGGGCTTCATGTAGAAGGATTCGTCGAGGCTCACCAGCATCGGCCAGTGGTGGATATCGACGCCTTCGGGGCCGGCGAAGATAAAGGCTGCGCGGCGTTTCGGCTGCAGGCCCAGGGGCCGGGCGCTGGCCATGGCGCCGACCTGGTCGGCCCAGGCGCCGGCGGCGTTGATCAGGATGGGTGCGCTGAAGGTCTGGCCGGCAGTCTGTACCTGCCATTGGCCTTGTTCGTCGTGGCTCAGCCCCAGCACTTCACAGTCGGTACGCACCTCGCCCTGGTTGCGCCGGATGCCGCGCAGGTAACCCTGGTGCAGGGCGTCGGTGTCGATGTCGCTGGCGCTTGGGTCGTAGAGGGCGCCGTGGACCTTCTCGCGACGCAGGATCGGCAGGCGCGCGCAGGCTTCGTCAGCGCTCAGCAGCTGCATCTCCGGCACCGTGGCCTTGGCGCTCAGGTACTGGTTGTTCAGCTCGCTGGGGTCGCCGGTGAAGTCCACGGTCATTTCACCGCGCGGGGTCAGCAGCGGGTGCTCGCAGAACCCTTGCGGGGGGGCATCGAAAAAGTCCCGGCTGGCCAGGGTCAGGGCGCGTACCTGGGGTGTGCCATAGGCGGCGGTATAGAGCGCCGCGGAGCGCCCGGTGGAGTGGTAGGCCGGATGCGATTCGCGTTCCAGCACCAGTACCCGGCCATGGCGCGACAGCCAGTAGCCGGTGGAGGCACCGGCAATGCCGCCGCCGATGATGATGAAGTCTGCCTGGGTCATTCGAGCCTCCAAAAAAGGGGATAACGCGCGTCTGTAGGAGCGAGGCTTGCCCGCGATCGATCCTGAGCCTGTCACCGTGGTTTGCTCGGGGCCGTCGATCGCGAGCCAGCTGGTGTTCCATTGGTATTTAGTGAGTGCACTGCAAGCGGTACAGCGCATTGGCCAGGGCGATGTCTTCCAGGCCCAGGCCGATGGAGCGGAAGAACACGTGGCGCCCCGGCTCCGGTCGTTGCGCCAGGTCGCTGAGCAGTTCGGGCAGGTCGCCGAGAATCGCCGCCTTGTCCCAGCCATGCCGTTCGCCGGCGATCAGCATCTCGCCGGCCGAGCCGGGGGTGGTCTGACGATAGTCGCAATACACCTGCATGTCCTTCAGCGCGGCGGGCGGCACTTCATGGGCCCGTGGCGCGTTGGTGCTGATGGAGGTGATCAGCGCCGGCTTGCGCAAGGTGTGCGGGTCGATCACCGGGCCGGCGGAGGAGGTGCAGAGCATGATGACGTCGGCGTCCTGCAGGGCGTCATCGAGCTGGCTGGCGACCTGCAGGCGCGGGTCGAGGGCCTTCAGGCGCGCGATGTCCTCGATGGATTTTCCGGCCAGGCCAGGGGAGTACAGGCGGATGGATTGCCACTCGCGCAGGGCTTGCACGTAATGCAGGTGGGCCTGGGCCACGGGGCCGCTGCCAATGATCGCCAGGTACCTGGCGTCGGCCGGCGCCAGGGCGTCGACGGCCACGGCGGTGGTGGCCGCGGTGCGCGCGGTGGTCAGTTCGCCAGCGTCACAGAGCAGCAGCGGCTGGCCGCTGTCCATGGACATCAGCAGGGTCCAGGCGGTGACCAGCGGGCCTTCGGCGCGGACGATATAGGGCGAGGTCTTGACCCCGTAGACCCGCTCTTCGGCCAGCACGCCCAGGTAGTTGATAAAGTCTCCGGCGCCCTGGGGAAACTCCACCAGTTGCTGCGCCGGCTGCACGGCAAGCCCGGCGGCCAAGTCGTGGAACAGCTTGCGCAAAACCTGCGGCACGTCGACCTGCGCCAGCAACTGGCGGGCTTGAGGCTGGGTAATCACGCAAGGCGTGCTGGACATGCGGGTGCTCCCAAGAGATAAACTAATTTGTCCATTATGGACTTTTAGTTTTGTTGGGCAATATCCAGGCGAAAAAAAACGCAGCCTGTGGTCGGGCTGCGTTTTTTGCGAGCAGGCTTGTATCTTTAGGAGCGAGGCTTGCCCGCGAGGCGTCATTGCTGACACCGCGCGTTATCGTTCATCGCGAGCAAGCTTCGCTCCTACAACGATGCTGCTCAGGCTTTCGGGCGTTTGCGCTCCACGGGGCGCAGCAGCTCGGTCGGCGGCATTTCGCAACTGATCTTGCGACCCAGCAGCGCTTCGATCGACGGCAACTGATAGGAGTCGTCCTCGCCGGCGAAGCTGATGGACACGCCGTCGGCGCCCGCCCGGCCAGTGCGGCCGATACGGTGCACGTAGTCGTCCGGCACTTCCGGCAGGGTGAAGTTGATCACATGGCTGATGCCGTCGATGTGGATGCCACGCCCGGCGACATCGGTGGCCACCAGCACGCGTATCTTGCCTTCACGGAAGCCTTCCAGGGTCTTGATGCGCTTGTGCTGCGGCACGTCGCCGGACAGCTGGGCGGCGTTCACGCCGTCGCGTACCAGGCGTTCCTCGATGCGCCGTACTTCATCCTTGCGGTTGGCGAAGACCATGACCCGTTCCCAGCCGTTGTCGTTGACCAGGTTGTACAGCAGCTTGTACTTGTCGGCGCCGGCCACCGCGTAGATATGCTGTTCGACGTTGGCGTTGGCCACGTTCTCGGCTTCGATCTCGACGATGGCCGGGTCGGTGGTCCACTGCTTGGCCAGGTTCATCACGTCGTCGGTGAAGGTGGCGGAGAACAGCAGGGTCTGGCGTTCGCTTTTCGGCGGGGTCTGGCGAATGATCTGGCGTACCTGGGGGATGAAGCCCATGTCGAGCATGCGGTCGGCTTCGTCCAGCACCATCACTTCGACCATGTCCAGGTGCACGTCGCCGCGCTGGTTGAAGTCCAGCAGGCGGCCCGGGGTGGCCACCAGAATGTCGCAATGCCGGGCTTCGAGGTGCTTGAGCTGTTTGTCGAAGTCCATGCCACCGACAAAGGTCATCACATTGAGACCGGTGTATTTGGTCAGGCTGGCCGCATCCTTGGCGATCTGTACCACCAGTTCGCGGGTCGGCGCGATGATCAGCGCCCGCGGCTCGCCCATGTAGCGCTCTTTCGGCGGTGGGGTCTGCAGCAGCTGGGTGATGATCGAGATCAGGAACGCGGCGGTCTTGCCGGTACCGGTCTGGGCGCGGCCGATGGCGTCTTTGCCGGCCAGGGTGAACCCCAGTACCTGCGCCTGGATCGGCGTGCAGTAGGGGAAACCCAGGTCGTGGATCGCGTGCATCAGTTCCGGCGCGAGTTTGAAGTCGTGGAAGCGGGTCTTGCCTTCCTGCGGTTCGACGACGAAGTCTTCCAGTTTCCAGGTGCTCACCGGTGGTTTCGGCGCGCGTGGGCGGCGCGGCTGTTCGGCCTTGGGCTTGTCGCTGCGCGGCGCGGTCTGGGCCGTCGGGGCGGCTGGGGCCACCGGCTCTTGCCTGGCCACGGAGGCGGGCGCGGTCCGTTCCGGCTGATGGCCGTCGGTACGGCTGCTGGGGCTGGAGGAAGATGGGCTGGAGCCTGGCGCGAGCTGCTCAGCCTCGCTTTTACCGAAGATTTTCTTGAGTGCTTTGAGCACGGTCATCTCATCAATTGGTTAAGGAATGTACGCCGGGCAGTGTAATGCAAGAATCGGGCGCGGCGTAGTGGATTGCTCAACGGGCTACCTAACTTATCGATTCAGCGCAAACGCTCGCCGAGCCAGGCGCCGATATCGCGAATTTCTTCGGGTAACACTTCGTGGCCCATTGGGTATTCCTGCCATGTCACGGTGACACCATGGTGTTTCAGGTACTCGTAGGCGGTGCGACCCATGGCGTTCTGTACCACTTCGTCGTACTGGCCGTGCAGGCACAAGGTCGGAATCCGCTGCTGGCTGGCCGACAGTTCCAGTTCATCGCTGAAAGTCGGGGCATAGGTGGAGAGGGCAAGCACGCCACCCAGCGGGCCCTGCCATTTAAGGAAGGCGGTGTGCAGGACGACCGCGCCACCCTGGGAAAAACCGGCGAGGAAAATTCGCGAAGGGTCTATTCCGCTGGCGCGCTGTTCTTCGATCAGGTCGGTCAGGCGTTTGGCCGACTCGTCCAGCTGTTCGCGGTTGATCGCGCGCGCCGGGCTCATGGCCAGAATGTCGTACCAGCTGGGCATGGCATAACCGCCATTGATGGTCACGGCGCGGGTCGGTGCCTGGGGCAGGACGAAGCGGGTGGTCAACAGGCTTTCCTGCAGCGCTTCGGCCACCGGCAGGAAGTCGTAGCGGTCGGCGCCCAGGCCATGGAGCCAGATCACACAGGCGTCGACGGGCTTGCTGGGCTGAAGAATCAAGGGCTCGGTCATGGTTGCTCCAAATATGTGCGCACGCGCCCAAGCGGGGCGTGATCGAGGTGCGCGGTCGGTTGATCAGTGAAGAAGATGTCGCAAGGCTGCAAGTTTTGCTCTTGACCCCGGGCTGAACCGCTTTAGCCGGCACTCTGGTATGGGCTTTGCTATAGCCGTTGCGTGAAGTGATTGCGTTCACCCTGCCGGTAACACTATCAGGCTACTGGCGGGTGTGGGATAGCAAAGATCCGATGATGGACGTTCGCCAGTGGCCGCTACGGGCTTCGCGAACATGCAAGGGCTACAGCCCGTTCGGTCGCTTGGTGAGTATGGGTTTTCTCTTAAATGGATTTTCTCCTACTAGACTCATAGCTAAAGTCCTACGCCGCTTGACCCCATAAAAAGCCAACACGGGTCAACAGTGCCTCATAAGGGTGCGGCAGGACTCAAGCTCCGACACAACAAGAGCAAAACTGGAGGTTTGAATGAAGATGTTGAAATCCACCCTGGCTGTGGTTACGGCCGCTGCGGTACTGGGTATGAGCGGCTTCGCGCAGGCGGGTGCGACCCTGGATGCGGTGCAGAAGAAAGGCTTTGTGCAGTGCGGTGTGAGCGACGGTCTGCCGGGCTTCTCGGTACCGGACGCCACCGGCAAGATCCTCGGCATCGACGCTGACATCTGCCGCGCCGTGGCCGCCGCGGTATTCGGCGACGCGACCAAAGTGAAATTCAGCCAGTTGAACGCCAAGGAGCGTTTCACCGCGCTGCAATCGGGCGAAATCGACATCCTGTCGCGCAACACCACCATGACCAGTTCCCGCGACGCGGGCATGGGCCTGAAATTCCCGGGCTTCATCACCTACTACGACGGCATCGGTTTCCTGGTGAACAACAAGCTGGGCGTCAAGAGCGCCAAGGAACTGGACGGCGCGACCATCTGCATCCAGGCCGGCACCACCACCGAGCTGAACGTGTCCGACTACTTCCGCGGCAACGGTCTGAAATACACCCCGATCACCTTCGATACCTCCGATGAAAGCGCCAAGTCGCTGGAGTCCGGGCGTTGCGACGTGCTGACCTCCGACAAGTCCCAGCTGTTCGCCCAGCGCAGCAAGCTGGCTTCGCCGAAGGACTATGTGGTTCTACCGGAAACCATTTCCAAGGAACCGCTGGGCCCGGTCGTGCGTAACGGCGACGACGAGTGGCTGGCCATCATCCGCTGGACGGGCTACGCCATGCTCAACGCCGAAGAGGCCGGCATCACGTCGAAGAACGTCGAAGCCGAAGCCAAGTCCACCAAGAACCCGGACGTTGCGCGTCTGCTGGGTGCTGACGGTGAATACGGCAAGGACCTGAAGCTGCGCAAGGACTGGGTGGTACAGATCGTCAAGCAAGTCGGCAACTACGGCGAAGTGTTCGAGAAGAACCTCGGCAAGAGCACTCCGCTGGAGATCGATCGCGGCCTGAACGCGCTATGGAACAACGGCGGCATTCAATACGCACCACCAGTGCGCTGATGGTTCTATCGCCCGGCGGGCCAACCGCCGGGTGATGTTCTTGTTCCATTATTTCCGGGGCACTTCATGCAAAACTCAATCGGCGCACCTAAGCAGAGGCTCAGTCTCAGCGATCCACGAGTGCGTGCGTGGCTATTCCAGATCATTACTGTCGTAGCCGTGATCTCGCTTGGCTGGTACTTGTTCGATAACACGCAAACCAACCTTCAGCACCGGGGGATTACCTCCGGCTTCGACTTTCTCGAGCGCAGCGCCGGCTTCGGCATCGCTCAGCACCTGATCTCCTACACCGAAGCGGACAGCTATGCCCGGGTGTTCGTGATCGGCCTGCTCAACACCCTGCTGGTGACGTTCATCGGCGTAATCCTGGCGACCATCCTCGGGTTCATCATCGGTGTGGCGCGCCTGTCGCAGAACTGGATCATCAGCAAACTGGCGACTGTGTATGTGGAAGTGTTCCGCAACATTCCGCCGCTGCTGCAAATCCTGTTCTGGTATTTCGCGGTGTTCCTGACCATGCCGGGGCCGCGCAACAGCCACAACTTCGGCGACACCTTCTTCGTCAGCAGCCGTGGCCTGAACATGCCGGCGGCCCTGGTGGCCGACGGCTTCTGGGCGTTCGTGATCAGCCTGGTGGTGGCGATTGTCGCCATCGTGCTGATGTGCCGCTGGGCCAACAAGCGCTTCGAAGACACCGGCGTGCCGTTCCACAAGTTCTGGACCGGCCTGGCGCTGCTCCTGGTGATCCCGGCGCTGTGCACGCTGGTGTTCGGCGCTCCGCTGCACTGGGAAATGCCCGAGCTCAAGGGCTTCAACTTCGTCGGTGGCTGGGTGCTGATCCCGGAACTGCTGGCCCTGACCCTGGCCCTGACCGTCTACACCGCGGCGTTCATCGCCGAGATCGTGCGTTCGGGGATCAAGTCGGTGAGCCACGGCCAGACCGAGGCGGCCCGCTCCCTCGGCCTGCGCAACGGTCCGACCCTGCGCAAGGTGATCATCCCGCAAGCCCTGCGGGTGATCATTCCGCCGCTGACCAGCCAATACCTGAACCTGGCGAAGAACTCGTCCCTGGCGGCGGGTATCGGTTATCCGGAAATGGTTTCGCTGTTCGCCGGTACCGTGCTCAACCAGACCGGCCAGGCCATCGAAGTCATTGCCATCACCATGAGCGTGTACCTGGCGATCAGCATCAGCATTTCCCTGCTGATGAACTGGTACAACAAGCGCATTGCGCTGATCGAGCGGTGAGGAAACGCGCATGAGCACTCATACTTTCAAACCCGACATGCCACCGCCGAGCAGCAGCATCGGGATCGTGGCGTGGATGCGGGCACACATGTTCTCCAGCTGGATCAACACCCTGCTGACCCTGTTTGCCTTCTATCTGATCTACCTGGTGGTGCCGCCGATCCTCAGCTGGGCGATTTTCGACGCCAACTGGGTGGGCACCACCCGCGCCGACTGCACCAAGGAGGGTGCCTGCTGGGTGTTCATCCAGCAGCGCTTCGGCCAGTTCATGTACGGCTACTACCCGGCGGACCTGCGCTGGCGCGTGGACCTGACCGTGTGGCTGGCGGTGATTGGCGTGGCGCCCTTGTTCATCGCCCGGGTTCCGCACAAGGCCATTTATGGCCTGAGTTTCCTGGTGCTGTACCCGATCATTGCCTACTTCCTGCTGCATGGCGGCCTGTTTGGCATGGCCAACGTCGCCACCAGCCAGTGGGGCGGCCTGATGCTGACCCTGGTGATCGCCACCGTCGGCATCGCCGGCGCCTTGCCGCTGGGCATCGTGCTGGCCTTGGGGCGACGCTCGAACATGCCGGCGATTCGTGTGGTCTGCGTGACCTTCATCGAGTTCTGGCGTGGCGTGCCGTTGATCACCGTGCTGTTCATGTCCTCGGTGATGCTGCCGCTGTTCCTGCCCGAAGGCATGAACTTCGACAAGCTGCTGCGGGCGCTGATCGGGGTGATCCTGTTCCAGTCGGCCTACATCGCCGAAGTGGTGCGCGGCGGGTTGCAGGCGATTCCCAAGGGGCAGTACGAAGCGGCTGCGGCCATGGGCCTGGGCTACTGGCGCAGCATGGGCCTGGTGATCCTGCCGCAAGCCCTGAAGCTGGTGATCCCCGGCATCGTCAACACCTTCATCGCCCTGTTCAAGGACACCAGCCTGGTGATCATCATCGGCCTGTTCGACCTGCTCAACAGCGTGAAGCAAGCTGCCGCCGACCCGAAATGGCTGGGCATGGCCACCGAAGGCTATGTCTTCGCGGCCCTGGTGTTCTGGATTTTCTGTTTTGGTATGTCCCGCTACTCCATGCATCTGGAGCGTAAGTTGGACACAGGCCACAAGCGTTAGGAGTATCTCCATGAGTGAAGCGATCAAAAAGCCTGTGAGCCCTGAAGGCATTATTCAGATGCAGGGCGTGAACAAGTGGTACGGCCAGTTCCACGTGCTCAAGGACATCAACCTCAACGTCAAGCAGGGCGAGCGTATTGTCCTGTGCGGGCCTTCGGGCTCGGGCAAGTCCACCACCATCCGCTGCCTGAACCGCCTGGAAGAACACCAGCAGGGCCGCATCGTGGTCGATGGCGTGGAGCTGACCAACGACCTCAAGCAGATCGAGGCGATCCGCCGTGAAGTCGGCATGGTGTTCCAGCACTTCAACCTGTTCCCGCACCTGACCATCCTGCAGAACTGCACCCTGGCGCCGATGTGGGTACGCAAGATGCCCAAGCGCAAGGCCGAGGAAATCGCCATGCATTACCTGGAGCGCGTGCGCATTCCGGAGCAGGCGAACAAGTACCCGGGCCAGCTCTCCGGCGGTCAGCAGCAGCGCGTGGCGATTGCCCGGGCGCTGTGCATGAAGCCGAAGATCATGCTGTTCGACGAGCCGACGTCAGCCCTCGACCCGGAAATGGTGAAAGAGGTTCTGGACACCATGATCGGCCTGGCCGAAGACGGTATGACCATGCTCTGCGTGACCCACGAAATGGGCTTCGCGCGCACCGTGGCCAACCGGGTGATCTTCATGGACAAGGGTGAAATCGTCGAACAGGCCGCGCCTAACGACTTCTTCGACAACCCGCAGAACGAGCGGACCAAGCTGTTCCTGAGCCAGATTCTGCACTGATCCAGGTACCGTCTTGAAAATGAACCCGGCCTGGCGCCGGGTTTATTTTTGCCTGGGATTTCACGACGTCGCGCTGCGTGCCTGGTGCGGATCGTTGTCGGCCGCGGGCGCTTGTTGTTCGCTGAGTGCCTGCACGTCGGCCATCAGTTGCGGATGACGATCGAGCAGGCGCATCAACATGAACAGCGGCTGGGGCGGGGCGACCTCGCCGCGTTCGTAGCGGGAGAAGGCGTTGTGCCCGCCGCCGGAGAGCAGCTTTACCGCATCCTTCTGCGAGAGGTGCAGCTTGCGGCGGATGCGTTTCATCTCGCTGGCCATGAACTGCCGGCAATCTTCCAGCAATTGGTCGCCGGCGCTGGCGTAGCGTTCGGCGCTGGCCGGGTCGAATTCGACTTCCCCACAGGCCTGGCACTCCCAGCCATCCAGGCCGTCGATTTGCCGCAACAGGTGCTTGTAATCGATCAGCTCGCTGCGATTGTTGAACGGCTGCATGCCGGCCGGGGCACCGCAGCTGACGCATTGTCTTTGTTTCATGGGTGTTTCTCCTTGAAGGAGATCACTGGGGGACCGCCGCCGGGGCGGTAAGTGACTTTGATGTACAGCTCCACGGAATCGATGTGCGTGTAATACACGTCCTGCCAGATTCGATGATCGAGATAGCTGGTCATCGACTTGTAGAGCATTTTCCCCTGCAGCCCGGCAATCACCTGCTGCATGTCCCGGCAGGTCAGGCCGAGATGCCGGCCGCTGACCAGGGCGGTTCGGGTAAAGGCGGCTGCCCCCAGCCGGGCGACATCCGCCTTGATCACCGACAGGTCGTAATGAGGTGTGTGCTTTTCCATAAGACACCTGGAGTCGAGATGAAATTACCCTTAAAGGGTTTTTTTAGCAATCGGATTTCCTTTCCGCTTGCTACATGCATGCATCGGCTTTGTTGTTCACCCATGCGAAGCTGACTAATATGCCAAAAAAATTCATCCGATGATTGGATGAAAAGGCGACAGCACATGACAGAAAATTCTCCTTTGATTAAACGTTCCCTGGTCGATCAGGCCCTGGAACAGCTGCGCCAGCGCATCAATGACGGTGCATGGAGCATCGGCCAGCGCCTGCCGACCGAGCCGGAGCTGGCGGCGGAGCTGGGCATCAGCCGCAATACCGTGCGCGAAGCCATGCGGGTCCTGGCGTTTTCCGGCCTGGTGGAGATTCGCCAGGGCGACGGTAGTTACCTGCGTGCGGTGGTCGATCCGCTGGACACCCTCAAGGCCCTGTCCCAGTGCTCCCTGGAGCAGGCGCGCGAAACCCGGCAGATCATCGAGACGGAGGCCATCGGCCTGGCGGCCCTGCGGCGTACCGACCAGGACCTGCTGGCGTTGCGCGAAGCCCTGGCTCTCAGCGGCGATCACTATCACGGCGATCTGGAGAGCTATATCGCCTGCGACCTGGTGTTTCACGGGCGCCTGGTGGACGCCGCGCATAACCCCACCCTCAGCGAGCTGTACCGCTATTTCTCCAGCGTGGTCGGCGCGCAACTGCGCCAGACCCTGAGCATCCATCCCCGGCGCCAGGCGGTGTTCGATCTGCACATCGACCTGCTGGACGCCGTCGAGCAGCGCGACCCGGAGCGGGCCAAGGCCATTTCCCGGCAGTTGATCAATGAACCTTGAGACCGAGAGCACCATGTCCAGCCACCAGGCCAATAACCCGCCACCTATTGCTGTCCCTCGACGCGAGGCCGAGCTCGAAGAGTTGTTGATCGACGCCGAAGCCGACGATGCCGAGGTCCAGCAGAGTCACCCGGCGCCGAGTCACCCGTGGCTGTTGCTGCTGGGGCTGATCCTGGTGGCGCTGAACCTGCGTCCGGCACTGTCGAGCATGGCGCCGCTGCTCAGCGAGGTGTCGCGCAGCCTCGGGCTGTCGGCGGCCCAGGCCGGCCTGCTGACCACCTTGCCGGTGCTGTGCCTGGGCCTGTTCGCGCCGCTGGCCCCGGTGCTGGCGCGGCGCTTTGGCGCCGAGCGCGTGGTGCTTGGCATCCTGCTGACGCTGGCAGGCGGGATCATCCTGCGCAGTTCCCTGGGAGACGTCGGACTGTTCGCCGGCAGCATCCTCGGTGGTGCCAGCATCGGTGTGATCGGGGTGTTGCTGCCGGGCATCGTCAAGCGCGATTTCGCCAAACACGCGGGCACCATGACCGGCGTCTACACCATGGCCCTGTGCCTGGGCGCGGCGATGGCCGCGGGGGCGACCGTGCCCTTGAGCCAGCACTTCGATAACAGCTGGGCGCTGGGCCTCGGCTTCTGGGTGCTGCCGGCGCTGGTAGCGGCGCTGTTCTGGCTGCCCCAGGTCGGCAAGCGGCAGGGCGTGCACCATGTGGCCTATCGGGTGCGCGGTTTGCTGCGCGACCCGCTGGCCTGGCAAGTGACGCTGTACATGGGCCTGCAATCCTCGCTGGCCTACATCGTATTCGGCTGGTTGCCGTCGATCCTTATCGGTCGCGGCCTGAGCCCGACCCAGGCGGGGCTGGTGCTGTCCGGCTCGGTGATCGTCCAGCTCGCCAGTTCGCTGGCCGCGCCCTGGCTGGCAACGCGGGGCAAGGATCAGCGCCTGGCGATCGTAGTCGTGATGCTGCTTACCCTCGGCGGCCTGTTCGGCTGCCTGTATGCCCCGCTCGATGGCCTGTGGGGCTGGGCGATCCTGCTGGGCGTGGGGCAGGGCGGTACTTTCAGCCTGGCGCTGACCCTGATCGTCCTGCGTTCGAAGGACGCCCATGTGGCGGCCAATCTGTCGAGCATGGCCCAGGGCTTTGGCTACACCCTGGCCTCCATGGGGCCGTTCGCGGTCGGCCTGGTGCACGACTGGACCGGTGGCTGGACGGCCCTGGGCTGGATTTTCGCGGTGATCGGCCTGGGGGCCATAGTCGCCGGCCTGGGGGCCGGGCGCTCGCTCTATGTGCAGGTCGAAAGCGAAAAAATCTGAGCCAACCCACTGTCGGTATTTGCGCGGCGAATGCCGATAGTGTTTCCCGGGTTTGCAGACTATCGTGCAGGCATCTTTCCCCGAGTCGGAGCCTGTTTCATGAGTGACGCCCACTGCGCCTTGATCACTGAGTTCTATAGCGCCTTCCAGCGCCTGGATGCCGAGGCCATGGCCGCCTGCTACACCGAGGACGTGCTGTTCAGTGATCCGGCGTTCGGCGAACTGCGCGGCCGCGATGCCGCTGACATGTGGCGCATGCTCACCACCCGGGCCAAGGATTTCTCCCTGGTCTTCGACAAGGTCCGCGCTGACCAGCGCAGCGGCGAAGCCCACTGGGTGGCGACTTACCTGTTCAGCCAGACTGGCAATACCGTGGTCAACGATATCCAGGCGCGTTTCGTGTTCCGTGACGGCAAGATCTGCGAGCACCACGATCATTTCAATATGTGGCGCTGGGCCCGCCAGGCCCTGGGGACCAAGGGCCTGATCCTCGGCTGGACCCCGCTGCTGAAAAACGCCGTGCGCGCCCAGGCCCGCAAAGGCCTGAAAGCCTTCCAGGCCGGCCGTTGAGTCTTCGCCTCTGGTAAGATCGCGGCTTGTTATCCACACGCCGCGATCACCGTGACCCGCCCCAGCCCATCCCCCGCCAGCGATTCCGAGCCTGTCTCTGTGGTGAGCAAACCCTGGTTTGTCTACCTGGTGCGCGCCGCCAACGGCGCCCTGTATTGCGGCATCAGCGACGACCCGGTCAAGCGTTTCGCCAAGCACCAGAGCGGCAAGGGCGCACGCTTCTTCCTCTCCAGCCCGGCCGTCGCGCTGGTCTACACCGAAGCCTGCCGCGACAAGAGCGAAGCCCTGCGCCAGGAACGGTTGATCAAGAAACTCCGGAAAAGCGCCAAGGAGTGCCTGGTGGCCTCGGCCGTCGTGGCTTATCAAACTGACTGATACGTTGCCATCAGGCAGAGCGGTGGGCTGCCAGGCGTTTGCACGCTAAGCTGGTTCTTCCTACTTATCCGGTGGACCCCAGCATGTCAGAGTTGATTCTGCATCATTACCCGACCTCGCCTTTCGCGGAAAAAGCCCGCCTGTTGCTAGGCTTCAAGGGCTTGTCCTGGCGCTCGGTGAAGATCTCGCCGGTGATGCCCAAACCCGATCTCACCGCGCTGACGGGTGGTTATCGCAAGACCCCGGTGTTGCAGGTCGGTGCCGATATCTATTGCGACACGGCGCTGATCGCCCGGCGGTTGGAGCAGGAAAAGGCCTCGCCGGCACTGTTTCCCGAAGGCCGGGAAATGGTCAGCGCGACCTTCGCGGCCTGGGCCGATGCGGTGGTGTTCCAGCATACGGTGAGCCTGGTGTTCCAGCCGGAGTCGGCGGCCGTGCGTTTCGGCCATTTGCCGCCGGAAGCGGTCAAGGCTTTCATGACCGACCGCGCCGGGCTGTTCAGCGGCGGCAGTTCCACCCGTGTGCCGCTGGAGTTGGCCAAGCATCAATGGCCGACGCTCATGGCGCGCCTGGAGCTGCAGTTGCAGCGTGAGGAGGGCGACTTCCTGTTCGGTGAGCCGTCGATTGCCGACTTTGCCATGGCCCACCCCCTGTGGTTCCTCAAGGGCACGCCGGTGACTGCGCCGCTGGTGGACGCCTATCCGGCGGTGTCGGCGTGGCTGGCCCGGGTACTGGGGTTCGGTCATGGTGCTTCGAGTGCCATGACTTCCGAAGAGGCACTCGAAGTGGCGCGCAGGGCTACACCGGCAGCCTTGCCGGATGAAGCCTTCATAGACCCGAACGGTTTCCAGGCTGGCCAGCAGGTGCGGATCGCGGCGACCGACTATGGCGTCGATCCGGTGGAAGGGGAGTTGCTATTTGCCGGGCGCGAGGAGCTGATCCTGCGCCGCGAAGACCCACGCGGCGGATTGGTGCATGTGCACTTCCCGCGTTTCGGGTTCCGTATCGAGGCGCTATAAGGCGGCAGGTCTATCGCAAGCAAGCTCGTTCCGACAGAGGTTGTTCGGCCCTTGTAGGAGCGAGCTTGCTCGCGATGCGTTTAGCGTTGCAACGCCGCCATGATCCCGTCGGGGTCATAGGTACGGATCAAGGTGCCATTGACGTCCAGGATCGGAATTCCGGCGCCGCCCAACTCGGTATAGGCCTTGCGCGCCTCGGCATCCTTCTCGATATCGAACTCGCGAAAGGCAATGCCCTTCTGATCGAGAAAGCGCCGGGTGGCCTTGCAGTAGCCACACCAGTCGGTGGCGTAGAGCACCACCCGGGCATTGGCCTGGACCTGCTCGGAGGCGGCCTGCGAGGGGTTGAACAGGTGCTCGAGCTTGCCCCAGTTCTGGTACGCCACGACCACCAGCAGGATCAGCAGGAATTTCTTCAGCACGCCCTGCAACATCAGTTGCGGCGCTTGAGCTGATCGGTCAGTTGGGTCGGCAGGCCCTTGATGATCAGGGTCCCGGCCTCTTCGTCATACTCGATCTTCGAGCCCAGCAGGTGCGCCTCGAAGCTGATGGACAGGCCTTCGGCGCGGCCGGTGAAGCGGCGGAACTGGTTGAGGGTGCGCTTGTCCGCCGGGATTTCCGGCGACAGGCCGTAGTCCTTGTTGCGGATGTGATCGTAGAACGCCTTGGGGCGGTCCTCGTCGATCAGTTCCGAGAGTTCTTCCAGGCCCACGGGTTCGCCGAGCTTGGCCTGGCTGCTGGCGTAGTCCACCAGGGCCTTGGTCTTTTCCCGGGCGGACTCTTCCGGCAAGTCTTCGCTTTCGACGAAGTCGCTGAACGCCTTGAGCAGGGTACGGGTCTCGCCCGGGCCGTCGACGCCTTCCTGGCAGCCGATGAAGTCGCGGAAGTACTCCGAGACTTTCTTGCCGTTCTTGCCCTTGATGAACGAGATGTACTGTTTCGACTGTTTGTTGTTCTGCCACTCGGAGACGTTGATCCGTGCGGCCAGGTGCAGCTGGCCCAGGTCCAGGTGGCGCGACGGGGTCACGTCCAGCTCGTCGGTCACCGCCACGCCTTCGCTGTGGTGCAGCAGGGCGATGGCCAGGTAGTCGGTCATGCCTTGCTGGTAGTGGGCGAACAGCACGTGGCCGCCGACCGACAGGTTGGATTCTTCCATCAGCTTTTGCAGGTGCTCGACCGCGACGCGGCTGAAGGCGGTGAAGTCCTGGCCGCCATCGAGGTATTCCTTCAGCCAGCCGCTGAAGGGAAACGCGCCGGACTCCGGGTGGAACAGACCCCAGGCTTTGCCCTGTTTGGCGTTATAGCTTTCGTTGAGATCGGCGAGCATGTTCTCGATGGCCGCGGATTCAGCCAGTTCGGAATCGCGGGCGTGCAGAACTGCGGGTGTGCCGTCGGGTTTTTTGTCGATCAGGTGGACGATGCAATGGCGGATCGGCATGGGCTTCTCGGCTGGTTGGCGGGAGAGGGCGTGACTCCCCGAAAAAGTGCCCAGTGTACCGCACCCGTTGGTTTTGGCGCTGTTTGAAGGGTGTGGAAGGCGGCCTGGGTCAAGCTTATGCATTTTTTTACGGATTTAGAGCAATAAAGCTGACCAAATGGCTAGGTAGAGGCGGATATTTCCCCGTCTCTGTGCTAGTTTTGCCCCGTCTTACGCGATGTCTCGGCGTTAAGCGTGCATTCAGCATTTGTCAGGTCGAACCAAACCCTGATTTCGGTATCTATAACCCCGATCTTTCGTGGTTGTGACCGGGGTGCCAGATCCACAAGATCTGGCTCGATGGCTGACACTGCACTCTGCAATCCAAATGAATTTGATAGGGAAGGAACACCACAATGGCTATTACTAAAGACCAACTGATCGCTGATATCGCTGAAGCTATCGACGCGCCGAAAACCACCGCGCGTAACGCTCTGGACCAACTGGCCCAGATCGTTGCTGATCAATTGGAAAATGGCGGCGAAATCACTCTGCCAGGTATCGGCAAACTGAAAGTGACCGAGCGTCCTGCCCGTACTGGCCGTAACCCATCGACTGGCGCTGCCATCGAAATCGCTGCCAAGAAAGTTATCAAGCTGGTTGTGGCTAAAGGCCTGACCGACTCGATCAACAAGTAAGACTGCAGTAAGACCGTGCCTCGGAACGCTTCCGGGCACGGTTTTCAGGCTCTAAGGCCGCAACGATTTACGCAAGGTAAATCGCCGTTTTGCCCCTCGTATCTATCCCTTTTGAACCCAACGCTCCTGGCGCCAGGCCTGTTGCTGTGCCTTGTCCTTGAAGGTCCAGGCGACGAAGCGGCTCTGTTTTTGCCCCTGTGACATTTCCACCACCTGGCTCTCCAGGGCTCCAGCTTTTTTCAGCGCGGCCTGAATCGCCGGCAGGTTCGAGGCTTTCGACACCAGGGTGCTGAACCACAGCACCTGTTGCGCCACCTGGGCGCTTTCGCCGATCAACTGGGTCACGAAGCGCGCTTCGCCACCTTCGCACCACAATTCCGCCGCCTGGCCGCCAAAGTTCAGTACCGGCAGCTTGCGCTTGGGATCGGCCTTGCCCAGCGCTCGCCATTTGCGCTGGCTGCCGCGCGTGGCTTCCTCCAGGGAGGCATGGAAGGGCGGGTTGCACAGGGTCAGGTCGAAGCGTTCGTCGCTTTCCAGCAGCCCCAGCAGGATCTGCTTGCGGTTGCTCTGCTGGCGCAGGCCGATGGCCTTGGTCAGGCCGTTGGCCTGGACGATCGCCTTGGCGGCGGCGAGGGCCGTGGTGTCGATGTCGGAACCGAGGAACTGCCAGCGGTAATCGCAGTGGCCGATCAGCGGGTAGATGCAGTTGGCGCCGACCCCGATGTCCAGCACCCGCACCGCCGCGCCGCGGGGAATTAGGCCTTCGTTACGCTCGGCCAGCAGGTCGGCCAGGAAATGCACATAGTCGGCACGACCGGGGACTGGAGGGCAGAGGAAGTCGACCGGAATATCCCAATGGGCGATGCCGTAGAACGCCTTGAGCAATGCCCGGTTGAACACCCGCACCGCCGCCGGGTTGGCGAAGTCGATGCTCTCCTTGCCATAGGGATTGATGATCACGAAAGCCCCCAGCTCCGGGGTGTTCTTGATCAACTGGGGAAAGTCATAGCGGCCTTGATGGCGATTGCGCGGGTGCAGGCTGGCCTTTTCCCGTGGCGCGACGGCCTTGGCCGGAGCTGCAGGTTGAGGCTTGATGCGCGAAGCTTTGGGAGGGCGGGGGGCAGTCATGGGCGAAATCGGTTCGGGTATGGCTCAAAGTGGCGCGCATTGTCCCATATCTGCCCAGGCCGCGTGGCCTCTGTAGGTGCGAGGCTTGCCCGCGAAGCGTTATTCCTGGCACGCCGCGTTACCTTTATCGCCAGCAAGCTGCGCTCCTACAGAAGCGCCAAGCCTGTCGGTCAGGCACAAAAAAGGGAGCCCCTTTGCAGGGCTCCCTTTTTTTTACCGCTCGAATCGCCGTTACAGGCTGGAGATCCGTGCGTGCTGCTCGGCCAGCTTGCCCAGGGCCTGTTCGGCCTCGGCCAGTTTGGCGCGTTCCTTGTCGATGACTTCGGCCGGGGCCTTGTCGACGAAGGCGGCGTTGGACAGCTTGCCGCCGACCCGCTGGACTTCGCCTTGCAGACGCTGGATTTCCTTGTCCAGGCGCGCCAGTTCGGCACCCTTGTCGATCAGTCCGGCCATCGGCACCAGCACTTCCATCTCGCCGACCAGGGCGGTGGCGGACAGCGGTGCTTCGTCTCCGGCCTTCAGCACGGTGATCGATTCGAGTTTGGCCAGCTTCTTCAGCAGGGTCTCGTTTTCGCTCAGGCGACGCTGGTCTTCGGCGCTGACGTTCTTCAGGAACAACGCCAGTGGCTTGCCCGGACCGATGTTCATTTCGGCACGGATGTTACGGGTGCCGAGCATCAGGCCCTTGAGCCATTCGATGTCGTCTTCGGCCGCCTTGTCGATGCGTGCTTCATTGGCCACCGGCCAAGGCTGCAGCATGATGGTCTTGCCTTCGGCCCCGGCCAGCGGCGCCAGGCGCTGCCAGATTTCTTCGGTGATGAACGGCATGAACGGGTGGGCCAGGCGCAGCGCCACTTCCAGTACGCGCACCAGGGTGCGGCGGGTGCCGCGCTGGCGCTCGACCGGCGCGTTTTCGTCCCACAGTACCGGCTTGGACAATTCCAGGTACCAGTCGCAGTACTGGTTCCAGATGAACTCGTACAGCGCCTGGGCCGCCAGGTCGAAGCGGAACTGGTCCAGCTGGCGGGTCACTTCGGCTTCGGTGCGCTGCAGCTGGGAAATGATCCAGCGATCGGCCAGCGACAGCTCGTAGGCTTCGCCGTTCTGACCGCAGTCTTCGCCCTTGTCCAGCACGTAGCGCGCGGCGTTCCAGATCTTGTTGCAGAAGTTGCGATAGCCTTCGACGCGGCCCATGTCGAACTTGATGTCGCGGCCGGTGGACGCCAGCGAGCAGAAGGTGAAGCGCAGGGCGTCGGTGCCGTAGCTGGCGATGCCGTCGGCGAACTCTTGGCGGGTCTGCTTCTCGATCTTCTTCGCCAGTTGCGGCTGCATCATGCCGGTGGTGCGTTTCTGCACCAGGGTTTCCAGATCGATGCCGTCGATGATGTCCAGCGGGTCAAGGACGTTGCCCTTGGACTTGGACATCTTCTGGCCCTGGCCGTCGCGAACCAGGCCGTGGACGTACACGGTCTTGAACGGAACCTGCGGCGTGCCGTCTTCGTTCTTCACCAGGTGCATGGTGAGCATGATCATCCGGGCGACCCAGAAGAAAATGATGTCGAAACCGGTCACCAGCACGTCGGTCGGGTGGAAGGTCTTGAGGAATTCGGTCTGCTCCGGCCAGCCCAGGGTGGAGAAGGTCCACAGGCCCGAACTGAACCAGGTGTCGAGGACGTCGTTGTCCTGTTGCAGTGCAACCTCAGGCCCGAGGTTGTGCTTGGCGCGCACCTCGGCTTCGTCGCGGCCTACATAGACCTTGCCCGACTCGTCGTACCAGGCTGGGATGCGGTGGCCCCACCACAGCTGGCGGCTGATGCACCAGTCCTGGATGTCGCGCATCCAGGAGAAGTACATGTTTTCGTACTGTTTTGGCACGAAGGCGATGCGGCCGTCTTCCACGGCGGCAATGGCCGGCTCGGCCAGGGGCTTGGTGGAGACGTACCACTGGTCGGTCAGCCACGGCTCGATGATGGTGCCGGAGCGGTCGCCTTTCGGCACTTTCAGGGCGTGGTCGTCGACGCTGACCAGCAGGCCGGCGGCGTCGAACGCAGCGACGATTTCCTTGCGCGCCTGGAAGCGGTTGAGACCGGCGAACTCGGCCGGGATCTTACCGTCGATGCTTTCGTTCAGCGTGCCGTCCAGGTTGAACACCTGGGCGGCCGGCAGCACTTCGGCGTTCTTGTCGAAGATGTTCAGCAGCGGCAGGTTGTGGCGCTTGCCGACTTCATAGTCGTTGAAATCGTGGGCCGGGGTGATCTTCACGCAGCCGGTGCCGAATTCAGGGTCGCAGTAGTCGTCGCCGATGATCGGGATGCGACGACCCACCAGCGGCAGCTCGACGAACTTGCCGATCAGCGCCTTGTAGCGTTCATCGTTCGGGTTAACGGCCACGGCGGAGTCGCCGAGCATGGTTTCCGGACGGGTGGTGGCAACGATCAGGTAGTCCAGGCCTTCAGCAGTCTTGGCGCCGTCGGCCAGCGGGTAGCGCAGGTTCCACAGCGAGCCTTTCTCGTCGTGGTTTTCCACTTCGAGGTCGGAGATCGCGGTGTGCAGCTTGGTGTCCCAGTTGACCAGACGCTTGCCGCGGTAGATCAGGCCATCTTCGTGCAGGCGCACGAAGGCTTCTTTAACGGCTTCGGAGAGGCCGTCGTCCATGGTGAAGCGCTCGCGGCTCCAGTCGACGGACGAGCCCAGGCGGCGGATCTGACGGCTGATGTTGCCGCCGGACTGATCTTTCCACTCCCAGACTTTCTCGAGGAATTTTTCCCGACCCAGATCGTGACGATTCAGGCCCTGGGCTTCGATCTGACGCTCCACCAGCATCTGGGTGGCGATACCGGCGTGGTCGGTACCCGGCTGCCACAGGGTGTTGCGGCCCTGCATGCGGCGGAAGCGGATCAAGGCATCCATGATTGCGTTGTTGAAGCCATGGCCCATGTGCAGGCTGCCAGTGACGTTCGGTGGCGGAATCATGATGGTGTACGAGTCGCCCGCGCCTTGCGGGGCGAAGTAATTCTCTGACTCCCAGGTCTGGTACCAGGAAGTTTCAATGGCGTGCGGCTGGTAGGTCTTATCCATGCGCGGCGGGACCCTATTGGCATTTATTCAGGAAAAGCCGGGAAGTATAGCGGGGATGAGCCGATGCGCGTAGAGCAGGCTGACGGCGGGAGGGCAAAAGTTGCCCACTGAACGGGGTTTTTGCTTGCCGCCAGGGTGTCATCACGGGCAAACCTCGCGCCTACAGACGCTGGGTGGCCTGTAGCGGCGAGGTTTGTCCGCTGAATAAGGCAGGGGATCAGGCGTCGTACTGGCTCAGCAAACGTTCCATCCGCGCATCGAGGCGGCGCTTGATCTCGGTTTCGATATGCGGGGCGAAGTCGTCGATCACATCTTGCATGATCAGTTGCGCGGCAGCGCGCAGTTCGCTGTCCAGGTGCAGCAGGGCATCCTGGCTCTTGGGTGCTGGTGCTGGTGCGGGTTTTGGTGTCGGTGCCGGTGTAGGGGCTGGCGCGGCAACTACGGGGGCAGGTTGCGGTTCGACCACCGGAGCGGAAGCCGGTTGTGGTTCTGCCGGCGCCTCTTCGTGGGTTTCGACGGCAGGCTTGCCGCCGACCATGTCGAACAGCAGCGGAATCTGCACTTCGCCGTCGACGGTCTCGGTCAGCAGCGGAGGTTGCAGGTCGTCATCGCCGAGCAGTTGGCGGATGGACTCGAGGTCATCCAGCAGGTGCGCGGACTTTTGCGGCGGTTTGGGAGTGTCCATCGATGGCTCAGAGTCGCTGTAAACGGTGATCTTGCAGAGGATAGCCCTG
Organism: Pseudomonas sp. GW821-FHT02B10; assembly: GCF_059421865.1. Classification (NCBI taxonomy): domain Bacteria; kingdom Pseudomonadati; phylum Pseudomonadota; class Gammaproteobacteria; order Pseudomonadales; family Pseudomonadaceae; genus Pseudomonas; species Pseudomonas sp. GW821-FHT02B10. The sequence goes on from NZ_JBWKVU010000001.1 coordinate 336,731, forward strand.
TTCGCGGTAGAAACGGAAACTCTCGCGAGCGGCCTGGCGGATAGTCGGGTCTTCCACCACCACTTCGGCGATGCGGGCGAAACGCTGGGCAAATGCCGGGACTTTCAGGTCCAGGTTGACCAACAGGTCATGGTGCTCGCCGGGGTCATCGCCCAGGCCGAGAACGATCAGGCCATCCGGTTCGCTTTCGGCGGGGCCGTGGGGCACGAAGGTTTCGCCCTTGAAGCGCCACAACCGGGCATCGAGCTCATCGCGCTGGGCCGCGTCGCTGCAATGCAGGTAGATGCGGTGCCCCATGCGCCAGGCCTTGTCGGTGAGCTTGCAGGCGAAGTCCAGACGCGCCGAAGGATCCGCGCTGGGAAGGATATAGAAGTCGACTTTGGTCATTGCGGTTCCTGAACCCGGGAGTGCGCCGCGTGTGGGCGGCGCACCCCGAGGTCATAGGTTTCAGGCTTTGGCGCGGTCCAGCAGGTACTGGGTCAGCAGAGGAACCGGACGGCCAGTGGCGCCCTTGTCCTTGCCGCCGCTGGTCCAGGCGGTACCGGCGATATCCAGGTGCGCCCAGTTGTACTGCTTGGTGAAGCGCGACAGGAAGCAGGCAGCGGTAATGGTGCCGGCTTTCGGCCCGCCGATGTTGGCGATGTCGGCGAACGGGCTGTCCAGCTGTTCCTGGTACTCGTCGAACAGCGGCAGTTGCCAGGCACGGTCGTCAGCCTGGACGCCGGCGCTCAGCAACTGGCCGATCAGTTCGTCGTTGTTGCCCAGGAGGCCCGAGGTGTGGGAACCGAGGGCGACCACGCAGGCGCCGGTCAGGGTGGCGATATCGATCACCGCCTGTGGCTTGAAGCGCTCGGCGTAGGTCAGGGCATCGCACAGCACCAGGCGGCCTTCGGCGTCGGTGTTGAGGATTTCCACGGTCTGGCCGCTCATGGTGGTGACGATGTCGCCCGGACGCGAAGCGGTGCCGCTCGGCATGTTCTCGGCGCAGGCCAGGATGCACACCAGGTTGATCGGCAGCTTGAGTTCCAGCACGGCGCGCAGGGTGCCGAACACGCTGGCGGCGCCACCCATGTCGTACTTCATTTCATCCATGCCGGCGCCGGGCTTGAGGCTGATGCCGCCGGTGTCGAAGGTGATGCCCTTGCCGACCAGGGTGTACGGCTTCTCGGACTTCTTGCCGCCGTTGTATTGCATGACGATCAGGCGCGGCGGCTGGGCGCTGCCCTGGCCCACGGCATAGAACGAGCCCATGCCCAGTTCCTTGATCTTCTTCTCGTCGAGGACTTCGACTTTCAGGGCCTTGAATTCCTTGCCCAGGGCCTTGGCCTGTTCGCCGAGGAAGGTCGGGTGGCAGATGTTCGGCGGCAGGTTGCCCAGGTTGCGGGTGAACGCCATGCCGTTGGCGATGGCCTTGGCGTGGGCCACGGCGCGCTCGACTTCGGCCTGCGCGGCCTTGATGGTCAGCAGGGTGATTTTCTTCAGGGCGCGCGGTTCGGCTTTCTGGCTCTTGAACTGGTCGAAGCTGTATTCGCCGTCCACCAGGGTTTCCGCCAGCAGGCGGGTCTTGCCATAGCTGTCGCGGCCCTTGACCACCACTTCGTCCAGCGCCAGTGCGGCATCGCTGCCACCCAGGCCCTTGAGGGTATTGAGGATGCCACTGACGATCTTGCGGAACGGGCGGTCGCCCAGTTCGGCGTCCTTGCCGGTGCCGACCAGCAGGACGCGTTCGGCCTTCAGGTTCGGCAGGGCGTGCAGCAGCAGGCTCTGGCCGACCTTGCCGTCCAGGTCGCCGCGCTTGAGTACCGCGCCGATGGCGCCGCCACTGAGCTCGTCGAGTTGTTTGGCAACGCTGCCGAGCTTGCGGCCTTCGCCGACGGCGACCACCAGGGTGGCGGTCTTCAACGTTTCCGGGCTAACGCTTTTTACAACCAGTTCCATGTCCGGGTCCCTGAATTAATGGTCAAAGAGCGCAGGGCCAATGCCGTGCGCCGGGCTTGTCATGTATGCAGCTTTTATAAGGAAGAGGCGTCGGCAGCGGCCAACGACAGGGCCGCCAGTTTGAACCCCGGCGGTCGAGGCTGACAACCCTCCCATGAGCGAACTTCGCCGCTTTAGAGGCCTGCATGAGCATGCGCAGTGACAGGCGCATGCAATCACAGGATAATGCGCCATCTTTTTCGGCGGCTCGGCTTCACGGGCCGTGTTTGCTTGTTTGGCCGCCTTAGCCTGACAACCCTGGAGTGTCTGGTTTGATCGTCTTCCGTTATCTATCCCGCGAAGTGTTGCTGACCCTGAGCGCCGTGAGCGCTGTACTGCTGGTCATCATCATGAGCGGACGTTTCGTCAAATACCTCGCGCAAGCGGCCTCGGGCGCACTGGACCCGGGCTCGCTGTTCCTGATCATGGGGGTCCGCATGCCGGGCTTCCTGCAATTGATCCTGCCCCTGGGGCTGTTCCTCGGCATTCTGCTGGCCTATGGCCGGCTGTACCTCGAAAGCGAAATGACTGTGCTTTCGGCCACCGGCATGAGCCAGCAGCGCCTGCTGGGCATGACCATGATTCCGGCGACCCTGGTTGCCTTGATCGTGGCCTGGCTGAGCCTGAGCCTGGCGCCTCAGGGCGCCAACCAGTTCCAGCTGATCCTCAACAAGCAGGATGCGCTGACTGAGTTCGATACCCTGGTGCCAGGCCGTTTCCAGGCCCTCAACGACGGCACGCGGGTGACCTACACCGAGCAATTGTCCGATGACCGGACCAACCTCGGTGGCGTGTTCATTTCGGAAAAACGCCTGAGCCAGGACAAGAAGGATCAGGGCATCTCGGTGCTGGTGGCGGAGAAGGGGCACCAGGACGTTCGTCCGGACGGCAACCGCTACCTGATTCTGGAAAACGGTTATCGCTACGACGGTAATCCGGGCCAGGCCGATTACCGGATCATCAAGTACGACACCTACGGCGTGTTGCTGGCCAAGCCGGATGTCAGTGAAGAAGTTACCGACCGTGACGCCATGCCGACCCGCGATCTGATCGGCAACCCGGACCTGCGCGCCCATGCCGAGCTGCAATGGCGTATTTCCCTGCCGCTTCTGGTGTTTGTCGTGACCCTGATGGCGGTGCCGCTGTCCCGGGTCAACCCGCGCCAGGGCCGTTTCCTCAAGCTGTTGCCGGCGATTCTTCTTTATATGGCTTACCTGACCATCCTGATCGCGGCCCGTGGCTCGCTGGAAAAAGGCAAGCTGCCACAGGCGCTGGGCCTGTGGTGGGTACACGGACTGTTTCTATTGATTGGCCTCGGGTTGCTGTACTGGGAACCCTTGCGCCTGAAACTGGCGAGCCGCCGTAGCATGAAGGAGGTGGCTCGTGGTTAAGCTCGATCGCTACATCGGTAACAGTGTCCTGCTGGCCATCCTGGCGGTACTGGGGATCATTCTCGGCCTGGCGTCGCTGTTCGCCTTCATCGACGAGATGGGCAGTGTCAGTGACAACTACACCGTGATGGATGTGTTGAGTTTCGTGGTCATGACGGCGCCTCGCCGGCTCTACGAAATGCTGCCGATGGCGGCCCTGATCGGCTGCCTGATCGGCCTGGGCAGCCTGGCCAGCAACAGTGAGCTGACCATCATGCGGGCTGCTGGCGTGTCCATCGGGCGGATTGTCTGGGCGGTGATGAAGCCGATGCTGTTCCTGATGGTGGCCGGTGTGCTGATCGGCGAGTACGTCGCTCCTGCCACGGAAAGCCAGGCGCAGGCCAGTCGTGCGCTGGCCCAGGGTTCGGGCGACGCGCAAAGTTCCAAGCGCGGCCTGTGGCACCGCCAGGGTGAGGAGTTCATCCACATCAACGCCGTGCAACCCAACGGTCTGCTGTATGGCGTGACCCGTTATCACTTCGACGATCAGCGGCACATGCTGTCCTCGAGCTTCGCTCGCCAGGCCCGTTTCGAAGAGAACTACTGGCAGCTGAGCGACGTCACCACCACCTATTTCCGCGAGGGCAGCACCGAAGTCATCAACGTCCCGCAGGAACGTTGGGACGTGGCCTTGAGCCCGCAATTGCTGAGCACTGTGGTGATGGCGCCGGAGTCGCTGTCGATCAGCGGTCTGTGGGGCTACATCCACTACCTGGCCGATCAGGGCCTGAACAACGGTCGCTACTGGCTGGCGTTCTGGGTCAAGGTGCTGCAACCGCTGGTCACCGCGGCCCTGGTATTGATGGCGATCTCGTTCATTTTCGGTCCGCTGCGTTCCGTGACGCTCGGCCAGCGGGTGTTCACCGGCGTGCTGGTGGGGTTCACCTTCCGCATCGCCCAGGACCTGCTGGGGCCGTCGAGCCTGGTATTCGGTTTCTCGCCGCTGTTCGCGGTGCTGGTTCCTGCCGGGATCTGTGCCCTGGCCGGGGTCTGGCTGTTGCGCCGGGCCGGCTGACCGGCGCCAATGCCGCCAGTCTTACGCAAAACGCCCCTGTCGAAAGACCGGGGCGTTTTGCGTTTGCGCGCCCCTGACAGGCGAACGTGACGCTTGCGTCGTCTATCAGGTACAATTCCCGGCTATTTTTCGGCGGGCTATGCCTGCAGCCTTTTTGAGTGTTGATCCGTGAGTGATTTGAGTCATATCCGCAATTTCTCCATCATCGCCCACATTGACCATGGCAAGTCGACTCTGGCCGATCGCTTCATCCAGATGTGCGGCGGCCTGGCCGAGCGTGAAATGGAAGCCCAGGTCCTGGACTCCATGGACCTTGAGCGGGAACGCGGGATCACCATCAAGGCCCACAGCGTTACCCTCTATTACAAAGCCCGCGACGGCATCACCTACCAGCTGAACTTCATCGACACCCCTGGTCACGTGGACTTCACCTATGAAGTCAGCCGGTCGCTGGCGGCCTGTGAAGGCGCCTTGCTGGTGGTCGACGCCGGCCAGGGCGTGGAAGCGCAGTCGGTCGCCAACTGCTACACCGCCATCGAGCAGGGCCTGGAGGTCATGCCGGTGCTGAACAAGATCGACCTGCCGCAGGCCGATCCGGACCGGGTCAAGGAAGAGATCGAGAAGATCATCGGTATCGATGCCACCGACGCCGTGACCTGCAGCGCCAAGACCGGCCTGGGTGTCGACGAGGTGCTGGAGCGCCTGGTAACCACCATTCCCGCGCCGACCGGCAACATCGAGGATCCGCTGCAAGCGTTGATCATCGACTCCTGGTTCGACAACTACCTGGGCGTCGTGTCCCTGGTTCGCGTGCGCCATGGCCGCGTGAAGAAGGGCGACAAGATCCTGGTCAAATCCACCGGCAAGATCCACCTGGTGGACAGCGTCGGTGTATTCAACCCGAAACACACCGCCACCACCGACCTGAAGGCCGGTGAAGTAGGCTTCATCATCGCCGGTATCAAGGACATTCACGGTGCGCCGGTAGGTGACACCCTGACCCTGAGCTCGACTCCCGATGTCGAAGTGCTGCCCGGCTTCAAGCGCATTCAGCCGCAGGTCTACGCCGGCCTGTTCCCGGTCAGCTCCGATGACTTCGAAGACTTCCGCGAAGCCCTGCAAAAGCTCACGCTGAACGACTCGTCGCTGCAATACACCCCGGAAAGCTCCGACGCACTGGGCTTCGGCTTCCGTTGCGGCTTCCTCGGCATGCTGCATATGGAAATCATCCAGGAGCGCCTGGAGCGCGAGTACGACCTGGACCTGATCACCACGGCGCCGACGGTGATTTTCGAACTGCAACTGAAGAATGGTGAGACGATCTACGTCGATAACCCATCGAAGTTGCCGGATCTGTCGTCCATCGAAGATATGCGCGAGCCGATCGTGCGGGCCAATATCCTGGTGCCGCAGGAGCACCTGGGTAACGTCATTACCCTGTGTATCGAGAAGCGCGGCATACAGCACGACATGCTGTTCCTCGGCAGCCAGGTCCAGGTGACCTACGACCTGCCGATGAACGAAGTGGTCCTGGACTTCTTCGACCGCCTCAAATCCACCAGTCGTGGCTATGCTTCGCTGGATTATCATTTCGATCGCTACCAATCGGCTAATCTGGTCAAGCTGGATGTGCTGATCAACGGTGAGAAGGTCGACGCCCTGGCATTGATCGTGCACCGTGACAACGCGCACTACAAAGGGCGTGCGTTGACCGAAAAGATGAAGGAACTGATTCCTCGGCAGATGTTCGACGTGGCAATCCAGGCCGCCATTGGTGGGCAGATTGTGGCGCGGACAACCGTCAAGGCGCTCAGAAAGAACGTGCTGGCCAAATGCTACGGTGGTGACGTTAGCCGTAAGCGCAAGCTGTTGGAAAAGCAGAAGGCCGGTAAGAAACGCATGAAGCAAGTGGGTAACGTGGAGATTCCACAAGAAGCCTTCCTTGCTGTGCTCAGGTTGGATAGTTAGGTCCTATGTCGCTAAATTTCCCGCTGTTGCTGGTCATCGCCGTCGCCGTCTGCGGCCTGTTGGCGTTGCTCGATCTGGTCTTTCTGGCGCCGCGCCGGCGTGCCGCCATTACCAACTATCAGGGCAGCGTCAGCCAGCCGGATGGGCTGGTCATCGAGAAACTGAACAAGGAGCCGATGCTGGTCGAGTACGGCAAATCGTTCTTTCCGGTACTGTTCATCGTGCTGGTGCTGCGTTCGTTCCTGGTGGAACCGTTTCAGATTCCTTCGGGATCGATGAAACCGACCCTGGATGTGGGCGACTTCATCCTGGTGAACAAGTTTTCTTACGGGATCCGCCTGCCGGTGATCGACAAGAAAATCATCGAGGTCGGTGATCCGCAGCGCGGCGATGTGATGGTGTTCCGCTACCCGAGCGATCCGAACGTCAACTACATCAAGCGTGTGGTCGGCCTGCCGGGCGACGAAGTGCGCTACACCAGCGACAAGCGCCTGCTGGTCAACGGCCAGTCGGTCGCTGAGCAGTTGGTCGGCTCCGAGCCGGGTACCCTGGGCAGCGCGGAGCTCTACAAGGAAAAACTCGGCGCCGCCGAGCACCTGATCCGCAAGGAAATGAGCCGCTACCGGGCCACCCCGGATCGTCAATGGACCGTGCCTGCCGGGCACTACTTCATGATGGGCGACAACCGCGACAACTCGAATGACAGCCGCTACTGGGATGACCCAAGCATTCCCAAGGACCTGCTGGGCATGGTTCCCGACAAGAATATCGTCGGCAAGGCCTTCGCAGTCTGGATGAGCTGGCCCGAACCGAAACTCAGCCACCTGCCGAATTTCTCGCGGGTTGGCCTGATCAAGTAATCAAACACGGCGCTGTTGAACACAGCGCCGAATGCTTTTCTGGATCTTGTAGAACACCGGCCCGCCAGGTTCGGCAGCCTCCCAGGCGTCACCAGAAGCAGCAGTCAACGATATTCAGGATGTGGATTTGAACACAGCGTTAATTGCCACAGGCACCTCGTGCCTTGTCTCCAAGGTGGTGAAATTCAACCACGAACTCAGCGTGGGTAAACCGTGAGCGTTTCTTTGAGCCGTCTCGAGCGTCAGCTCGGTTATACCTTCAAGGACCAGGAACTGATGGTCCTGGCCCTCACTCACCGCAGTTTTGCCGGGCGCAACAACGAGCGCCTGGAGTTCCTCGGTGACGCCATCCTCAACTTCGTCGCCGGCGAAGCGCTGTTCGAGCGTTTTCCCCAGGCTCGCGAAGGCCAGCTGTCGCGTCTGCGCGCGCGCCTGGTGAAGGGGGAAACCCTGGCCGTACTGGCCCGTGGTTTCGATCTGGGCGAATACCTGCGCCTGGGTTCCGGTGAGTTGAAAAGCGGCGGCTTCCGCCGTGAGTCGATCCTCGCCGATGCCCTGGAAGCGCTGATTGGTGCGATCTATCTGGATGCCGGCATGGAGGTCGCGCGCGAGCGCGTGCTGTCCTGGCTGACGTCCGAGTTCGACAGCCTGACGCTGGTCGACACCAACAAGGACCCCAAGACCCGCCTGCAGGAATTCCTGCAGTCGCGTGCCTGTGAGCTGCCCCGCTACGAAGTGGTGGATATCCAGGGTGAGCCCCATTGCCGGACGTTCTTCGTCGAATGTGAAATCACCCTACTGAACGAAAAAAGCCGAGGTCAGGGTGTGAGCCGTCGCATTGCCGAACAGGTAGCGGCCGCCGCAGCACTGATTGCCCTGGGCGTGGAGAATGGCCATGACTGATACAACCGCAACACGCTGTGGCTATGTTGCCATCGTCGGCCGTCCGAACGTGGGCAAGTCCACGCTGCTGAACCATATCCTGGGGCAGAAGCTGGCCATCACCTCGCGCAAGCCGCAGACCACTCGGCACAACATGCTCGGCATCAAGACCGAAGGCGCCATCCAGGCGATCTACGTCGACACCCCGGGCATGCACAAGAGCAACGAGAAGGCGCTGAACCGCTACATGAACAAGACCGCCTCGGCGGCCTTGAAAGACGTCGACGTGGTGATTTTCGTCGTTGACCGCACCAAGTGGACCGACGAAGACCAGCTGGTGCTGGAGCGTGTGCAGTACGTGCAGGGCCCGGTGATCCTGGCGATCAACAAGACCGACCGCATCGAGGACAAGGCCGAGCTGATGCCGCACCTGACCTGGTTGCAGGAGCAGTTGCCGAATGCCGAGATCGTCCCGGTGTCGGCCCAGCAAGGCCACAACCTGGAAGCCCTGGAAGGCCTGATCGCCAAGCACCTGCCGGAAAACGATCACTTCTTCCCGGAAGACCAGATCACCGACCGCAGCAGCCGTTTTCTCGCCGCCGAACTGGTGCGCGAGAAGATCATGCGCCAGCTGGGTGCCGAGCTGCCGTACCAGATCACCGTGGAAATCGAAGAGTTCAAGCAGCAGGGCAAGACCCTGCACATTCATGCCTTGATCCTCGTCGAACGCGACGGCCAGAAGAAAATCATCATTGGCGACAAGGGTGAGCGCATCAAGCGCATCGGCATGGAAGCGCGCAAGGACATGGAGCTGCTGTTCGACTCCAAGGTCATGCTCAACCTGTGGGTCAAGGTCAAAGGCGGTTGGTCCGACGACGAGCGCGCCCTGCGTTCGCTGGGCTACGGGGACCTGTAATCCTGCCTCGTCACCGGCGCCTCGTTCCTGCAACGTGCAGGGCGAGCCGCTGGCGATAAAGGTTCAACGAACCTTCCCGTGGACCTGTCACTTTCTCAAGCCTTGAGATCCCCCGACACCTATGTCCAGTAACGCTCCCATCGGCCAGCCCGCTTATGTCCTGCACAGTCGCGCCTATCGCGAGAGCAGTGCATTGGTGGACTTCCTCACGCCCCAGGGGCGGCTGCGCGCGGTGTTGCGCGGCGCGCGGGGCAAGGCCGGGACCCTGGCGCGGCCGTTCGTGCCGCTGGAAGTCGAATTTCGTGGGCGCGGCGAGCTGAAGAACGTCGGGCGCATGGAAAGCGCGGGAACCTCCACCTGGCTCAACGGCGAGGCGCTGTTCAGCGGCCTCTACCTCAATGAGCTGCTGATCCGCCTGCTGCCCGCCGAAGATCCGCATCCGGCGATCTTCGAGCACTATGCGGCAACCTTGCTGGCTTTGGCCGAAGGCCGTGCCCTCGAACCCTTGCTGCGTGCGTTCGAATGGCGCCTGCTGGACGACCTGGGCTACGGCTTCGCCCTGGACATGGATATCCACGGCGCGCCGATTGAGGCGCAGGGCATGTATCGCCTGCAGGTGGATGCCGGTCTGGAGCAGGTTCACCTGTTGCAACCAGGCCTGTTCAACGGCACCGAGCTGCTGGCCATGGCGCAAGCCGACTGGAGCGCCCCTGGCGCGCTGGCGGCGGCCAAGCGCCTGATGCGCCAGGCACTGGCGGTGCACCTGGGCGGTCGGCCCTTGGTCAGTCGCGAATTGTTTCGCAAGCCCTAGTCGTCCCATTACGCCAATACGCTCGAATCCTGCCTGGCTTGCTCGTGCGACCGAAAGCCGGCAGTTATTTTCGCCAGCGGACACTATATGCTGTGCACCGAATCTCTAACTCCTCAGGAGCGCTTCCGTGACCACCAGCAATCGCATTCTTCTTGGCGTGAACATCGACCACGTAGCCACCCTGCGTCAGGCTCGGGGCACCCGTTACCCTGACCCGGTCAAGGCGGCGCTGGACGCGGAAGAGGCGGGGGCCGACGGCATCACCGTGCACCTGCGCGAGGACCGCCGGCATATCCAGGAGCGCGACGTGCTGCTGCTCAAGGACGTGCTGCAAACCCGCATGAACTTCGAGATGGGCGTCACCGAGGAAATGATGGCGTTCGCCGAGCGCATCCGTCCGGCGCACATCTGCCTGGTTCCGGAAACCCGCCAGGAGCTGACCACCGAGGGCGGCCTGGATGTCGCCGGGCAGGAAGCGCGGATCAAGGCCGCCGTAGAGCGGCTGTCGAAGATCGGCGCCGAAGTGTCGCTGTTCATCGACGCCGATGAGCGGCAGATCGCCGCCTCTCGCCGCGTGGGCGCGCCAGCCATCGAGCTGCACACCGGGCGTTATGCCGATGCCGAAACGCCGAGCGAGGTGGCCGAGGAACTGCGGCGCGTGGCCGACGGCGTGGCTTTCGGCCTGGGCCAGGGCCTGATCGTCAATGCCGGCCACGGCCTGCATTACCACAACGTCGAGGCGGTCGCGGCGATCAAGGGCATCAACGAGTTGAACATTGGCCATGCGCTGGTGGCCCATGCGCTGTTCGTCGGTTTCAAAGGCGCAGTGGCGGAGATGAAGGCGCTGATCCTGGCGGCGGCCAAGGCCTGACGGAGACTCTGTAGCCGCTGCCGCAGGCTGCGATCGACCGGAACGGTCGTGGCGATTTTACGGTTGTCCAGGCCCTGTGGGCCTATCGCAGCCTTCGGTAGCGGTTACGACAGAGGGTTTAAAGCGGCGGGGTTTCCTGGGTCGGCTTGGTCTTGTCCACGCCCGGCACGTGCAGGTTGCCCTCGGCCACCTGGTCGCCTTCCAGCTGCGGCTGCGTGACCCAGGTCAGGATGTCGTAGTAGCGACGGATGTTGGCGACGAAATGCACCGGCTCGCCGCCCCGGGCGTAGCCATAGCGGGTCTTGCTGTACCACTGCTTCTGCGAGAGACGCGGCAGCATCTTCTTCACGTCCAGCCACTTGTTCGGGTTCAGCCCTTCCTTTTGCGCCAGCTTGCGGGCGTCGTCCAGATGGCCGCTGCCGACGTTATAGGCGGCGAGGGCGAACCAGGTGCGGTCCGGCTCTTCGATCTTGTCGTCCAGCTGATCCTTCATGTACGCCAGGTACTTGGCGCCGCCCTGGATGCTTTGCTTGGCGTCCAGGCGGTTGGACACGCCCATGGCCTGGGCGGTGTTCTGGGTCAGCATCATCAGGCCGCGCACGCCGGTCTTGGAGGTGACGCTCGGTTGCCACAAGGATTCCTGGTAGCCGATGGCCGCCAGCAGGCGCCAGTCGACCTTTTCTTCCTTGGCCGAGGCCTTGAAGTGCTTCTCGTATTTGGGCAGGCGCTGCTGCAGGTGCTGGGCAAAGGTGTAGGCGCCGACATAACCCAGGACGTCCACATGCCCGTAATAACGGTCCTTCAGGCGCTGCAGGGTGCCATTCTTCTGCACCTTGTCGAGGAAGGCGTTGATTTCGTTGAGCAGGCTGTTGTCTTCGCCGGCGGCCACGGCCCAGCTCTGGTTGCTGGCATCGCCAAGGTCGAAGGCCACGCGGATATTGGCGAAATACACCTGGTTCATCGCCACTTCGTTGGAATCCACCAGGGTCAGGTCGATCTGCCCCTCGTCGACCATGCGCAGCAGGTCGACCACTTCGACCTCGTCGGACTCTTCGTATTGAATGCCGGGGTATTTCAGCTTGAGTGCGGCCAGTTGCTCGGCGTGGGTGCTGCCCTTGAGCACCATGATCTTCTTGCCGACCAGGTCGCCCGCGTCAGTGGGGCGGGACTGGCCGTTGCGGTAGATGATCTGCGGGGTGACTTCCAGATAGGTGTGGGAAAACCGGACTTGCTGCTTGCGTTTCTCGCTGCTGACCAGACCGGCAGCAGCCAGCACCGGGCCGTTAGGTTTACCCAACTGGTCGAAGAGGTCGTCGAGGTTGTCTGCGGTTTCGATCTTCAGCGTCACCCCCAGGTCGTCGGCGAAACGTTTCACCAGCTCGTATTCGAAGCCGGTTTCACCGTTGCGATCCTGAAAGTAGGTGGCCGGGCTGTTACGGGTGACCACCCGCAGCACGCCATCCTCCTTTACTCGCTCGAGCGTGCTGGGTTTCTCAACGCAGGCACTGAGCATCAGGAAGAGTCCGGTTGCGATGAGCCATCGGGCACAGCGCGGACGTAAAGCCATAGGGGAAAACATCTGCGCAGTATACGCAAAGGACAACAACCGCCATATCTCGACAGCGAAGGGCTTGTCTGCTAGAGGTTCCAGCCCCCGGCCAGAGCCCTCGGGAATGGGTCTTCGGGGCCCGTGGAGAGGGGTGAAATAACCCTGCTGAATGGTCCTGACGAGCCTTTGTCACAGGGTGCTACGCGCGGGCCGACGTCTGGCCGCGCTCGGGCGTGCCGTTTCGGGTGCCGTCGCGGGCGGTTTACGCTAGAATGCACGGCCTCAAAGCACACCCCCTTCCCGAGGCTGTCCCGAAGATGTTGATCCTGCGCGGCGCTCCTGCCCTTTCTGCCTTTCGCCACAGCAAACTCCTTGAGCAACTGAGCCAGAAGGTTCCAGCTGTCAGTGGCCTGTATGCTGAATTCGCTCACTTCGCCGAAGTTACCGGCGTCCTGACCGGCGACGAACAGCAGGTGCTTGCGCGCCTTCTGAAGTACGGCCCAAGCGTACCGGTGCAAGAACCTACCGGTCGTCTGTTCCTGGTGCTGCCGCGTTTCGGCACCATCTCGCCATGGTCGAGCAAGGCCAGCGATATCGCCCGCAACTGTGGCCTGAGCAAGATCCAGCGCCTGGAGCGCGGCATTGCCTTCTATGTGGCCGGTGAATTCAGCGACGCGCAAGCGCAGTTGATCGCCGACACTCTGCACGACCGCATGACCCAGATCGTGCTGGGCAACCTGGAGCAGGCTGCCGGCCTGTTCAGCCATGCCACGCCGAAGCCGTTGACCGCCATCGATATCCTCGGTGGTGGCCGCGCCGCGCTGGAACAGGCCAACACCGAACTGGGCCTGGCCCTGGCCGAAGACGAAATCGATTACCTGGTCAACGCCTTCCAGGGCCTCAAGCGCAACCCGCATGACATCGAACTGATGATGTTCGCCCAGGCCAACTCCGAGCACTGCCGTCACAAGATCTTCAACGCCAGTTGGGACATCGACGGCCAGAGCCAGGAAAAAAGCCTGTTCGGCATGATCAAGAACACCTATCAGATGCACAACGAAGGTGTGCTGTCGGCTTACAAGGACAACGCCTCGGTGATCGTCGGCAATGTCGCCGGCCGTTTCTTCCCGAACCCTGAAACCCGCCAGTACGGCGCGGTGCAGGAGCCGGTGCACATCCTGATGAAGGTCGAGACGCACAACCACCCGACCGCCATCGCCCCGTTCCCGGGCGCATCCACCGGTTCCGGTGGCGAGATCCGCGATGAAGGTGCAACCGGGCGTGGCGCCAAGCCAAAGGCCGGCCTGACCGGTTTCACCGTATCCAACCTGCAGATCCCAGGCTTCGAACAGCCGTGGGAAGTGCCGTACGGCAAGCCTGAGCGCATTGTCACCGCGCTGGACATCATGATCGAAGGCCCGCTGGGCGGCGCCGCGTTCAACAACGAATTCGGTCGTCCGGCCCTGACCGGCTACTTCCGTACCTTCGAACAGTCGATCGCCACCCCGCACGGTGACGAGGTTCGTGGTTACCACAAGCCGATCATGCTGGCCGGCGGCATGGGCAACATTCGCGAAGAGCACGTCAAGAAAGGCGAGATCGTCGTCGGCTCCAAGCTGATCGTCCTCGGTGGCCCGGCGATGCTCATCGGTCTGGGTGGCGGCGCCGCTTCCTCCATGGCCACCGGCACCAGCTCGGCGGATCTGGACTTCGCTTCCGTTCAGCGTGAAAACCCGGAAATGGAGCGCCGTTGTCAGGAAGTCATCGACCGTTGCTGGCAGCTGGGCGACAAGAACCCGATCAGCTTCATCCACGACGTCGGCGCGGGCGGTCTGTCCAACGCCTTCCCGGAACTGGTCAACGACGGCGACCGCGGTGGCCGTTTCGAACTGCGCAACATTCCAAACGACGAGCCGGGCATGGCCCCGCACGAAATCTGGAGCAACGAATCCCAGGAACGCTACGTTCTGGCCGTCGGCCCGGCCGACTTCGAGCGCTTCCAGGCCATCTGCGAACGTGAGCGTTGCCCGTTTGCCGTCGTCGGTGAAGCCACCGCCGAACCGCATCTGACTGTCACGGACAGCCACTTCGGCAACAGCCCGGTGGACATGCCACTGGAAGTGCTACTGGGCAAGGCGCCGCGCATGCACCGTTCGGTGGTTCGCGAAGCCGAGCTGGGCGACGATTTCGACCCGTCGAACCTCGACATCGGCGAAAGCATCGAGCGCGTCCTGCATCACCCGGCCGTCGCGAGCAAAAGCTTCCTGATCACCATCGGCGACCGCACCATCACCGGCCTGGTGGCCCGTGACCAAATGGTCGGCCCATGGCAGGTTCCGGTGGCTGACGTGGCCGTCACCGCCACCAGTTTCGACGTCTACACCGGTGAAGCCATGGCCATGGGCGAGCGTACTCCGCTGGCGCTGCTGGACGCCCCGGCGTCGGGCCGCATGGCCATCGGCGAAACCCTGACCAACATCGCCGCGTCGCGCATCAACAAGATCTCCGACATCAAGCTGTCGGCGAACTGGATGTCCGCCGCCGGCCACCCGGGCGAAGACGCACGGCTGTACGACACCGTGAAAGCGGTCGGCATGGAGCTGTGCCCTGAGCTGGGTATCACCATTCCAGTGGGCAAGGACTCGATGTCCATGGCCACGCGCTGGAACGACAAAGGCGAAGAAAAAACCGTGACCTCGCCGATGTCGCTGATCGTGACCGGTTTCGCGCCTGTGGCGGACATCCGCCAGACCCTGACCCCGCAACTGCGCATGGACAAGGGCACCACCGATCTGGTCCTGATCGACCTCGGTCGTGGCCAGAACCGCATGGGCGCCTCGATCCTCGCCCAGGTGCACGGCAAGCTCGGCAAGCAGGCCCCGGACGTCGATGACGCCGAAGACCTGAAAGCCTTCTTCGCGGTGATCCAGGGCCTCAACGCCGACGGTCACCTGCTGGCTTACCACGACCGTTCCGACGGTGGCCTGCTGACCAGCGTGGTGGAAATGGCCTTCGCCGGTCACTGCGGCCTGAACCTGAACCTCGACGCCCTGGCCGAGAGCTCGGCCGAGATTGCCGCCATCCTGTTCAACGAAGAGCTGGGTGCGGTGATCCAGGTGCGCCAGGACGCAACCCCGGATGTGCTGGCGCAGTTCAGCGCCGCCGGCCTGGGCGACTGCGTGGCGGTGATCGGCCAGCCGGTCAACAACGGCCATATCAACATCACCTTCAACGGCGAGAATATCTTCGCCGGCGAGCGTCGCCTGTTGCAGCGCCAGTGGGCTGAAACCAGCTACCAGATCCAGCGCCTGCGGGACAACGCCGACTGCGCCGAGCAGGAGTTCGACGTCCTGCTGGAAGAAGACAACCCGGGCCTGAGCGTCAAGCTGAGCTTCGACGTCAACCAGGACATCGCCGCGCCTTACATCAAGAAAGGCGTGCGTCCCCAGGTTGCCGTGCTGCGCGAGCAGGGCGTCAACGGCCAGGTGGAAATGGCCGCGGCGTTCGACCGTGCCGGCTTCAACGCGATCGACGTGCACATGAGCGACATCCTCGCCGGTCGCGTCGACCTGAACGACTTCAAGGGCATGGTCGCCTGCGGCGGCTTCTCCTACGGCGACGTACTCGGCGCCGGCGAGGGCTGGGCCAAGTCGGCACTGTTCAACAGCCGTGCCCGCGACGCCTTCCAGGGCTTCTTCGAGCGCAGCGACACCTTCACCCTCGGCGTGTGCAACGGTTGCCAGATGATGTCCAACCTCCACGAGCTGATCCCGGGCAGCGAGTTCTGGCCGCACTTCGTGCGCAACCGGTCCGAGCAGTTCGAGGCCCGTGTGGCGATGGTCCAGGTCCAGGAGTCGAACTCGATCTTCCTGCAGGGCATGGCCGGTTCGCGTATGCCGATCGCCATCGCCCACGGCGAAGGCCATGCGGAATTCGAAAGCGCAGAAGCGCTGCTTGAAGCCGACCTGTCCGGTTGCGTGGCCCTGCGTTTCGTCGACAACCACGGCAAGGTCACCGAAAGCTACCCGGCCAACCCGAACGGCTCGCCGCGCGGGATCACTGGCCTGACCAGTCGCGACGGCCGCGTCACCATCATGATGCCGCACCCTGAGCGGGTATTCCGCGCCGTGCAGAACTCCTGGCGTCCGGAAGAGTGGAACGAAGATGCGGCGTGGATGCGCATGTTCCGTAACGCTCGCGTGTGGGTGAACTAAGACCCGTGTACAAGCTCAGCTTTTTCGTCCCGCCCAGCCACGTGGATGTGGTCAAGAACGCCGTATTCGCCGCCGGTGGCGGACGGATCGGCGCTTACGACCAGTGCGCGTGGCAGGTGCTGGGCCAGGGCCAGTTTCGCCCGTTGGACGGCAGCCAGCCGTTTCTCGGGCAGACCGGCCTGGTCGAGCAGGTGCAGGAATGGAAAGTCGAGCTGGTGGTGGCCGACGAGTTGATCCGTAGCGTGGTGATGGCCCTCAAGCAGAGCCATCCCTACGAGACACCGGCTTATGAAGTCTGGCGTCTGGAAGACTTCTAAGGCCCCACCCATGAAAAAGCCCGCTGAACCGGTAACGGTCAGCGGGCTTTTTTGTGCCTGCTCTCCGGCAGGAGAGGGTCAGACCTTGACGCTGACCTCGCTGCGGTTGATCAGGCTATCCAGTGCTTGGCTCAGGCTCGCGGCCTTTTCCCCGATCAGCAGGTGCCAGACGCCATCGTCGAGCTGGCTGGAACCCTGGCAGCCGAGGTTCTTCAGCTGGCATTCCGACAGCGCCTTGTTGTCGCCCAGTTGCACCCGCAGACGGGTCATGGCCACGCAGTCCAGTTGCAGCACATTGTCGCTGCCACCGAAGGCGTCCAGCCATTTCACGGCTTCCTGGGGCGCAATGCTCACCGCTGGCGGTGCTTCGAAGGCGGCGGCAGGGCCTGGCTGTTCCAGTGGCTTGCCGCCGCTGGGCATGGCCAGGCGGATTTCATCGGCGATGCTGTCGGCCAGCGGACCGACCACCACCTGCAGGCTGCCGCCCTTGCCGGGACGCACCACGGCCATGGCGCCAAGAGCCTTGAGGGCACTGTCCGATGCTTTGCTGCGGTCGGCCAGTTCCAGGCGCAGGCGGGTGGTGCAGGCACCGACGGTTATCAGGTTGTCCGCGCCGCCCAGGGCCTGGATATAGGCACCGGCGCGCTGATTGTTGGTCATGGCGGCTTTTTCGCTGCCCGGGGTGTCTTCGCGGCCCGGGGTTTTCAGGTTGAAGCGTTTGATGCAGAAGTCGAACACCAGATAGTAGATCACCGCGTACAGCAGGCCCACCGGGAACACCAGCCAGCCGTTGGTGGAGCGGCCCCAGCCGAGGGCCATGTCGATGGCGCCGCCGGAAAAGGTGAAGCCCAGGTGGATGTTCAGCAGGTTGGTCAGGGCCATGGACAGGCCGGTCAGCAGGGCATGCACCAGGTACAGCATGGGGGCGAGAAACATGAAGGCGAATTCGATCGGCTCGGTGACCCCGGTCAGGAACGAGGTCAGGGCCATCGACAGGAAAATCCCGCCCATCACCTTGCGCCGCTCCGGCAGTGCATTGCGGTACATGGCCAGGCACGCCGCCGGCAGGCCGAACAGCATCATCGGGAACATGCCGGTCATGAACTGGCCGCCCTTGGGGTCGCCGGCGAAGTAGCGGGTCAGGTCGCCGGTGACCACGGCGCCAGTGGCCGGGTCGGTGAAACTGCCGAAAATGAACCAGGCCATGTTGTTCAGGATGTGGTGCAGGCCGGTGATGATCAGCAGGCGGTTGAACACACCGAAAACGAAGGCACCGAGGCTGCCGCTTTCCATCAGCAACTGGCCGAAGCTGTTGATGCCGTGCTGGATCGGCGGCCAGATCAGGCCGAACACCACCCCCAGGCCGACGGCGCTGAAGCCGGTGACGATCGGCACGAAGCGCCGCCCGCCAAAGAACGCCAGGTATTCCGGCAGCTTGATGTCCTTGAAGCGGTTGTACAGGGCACCGGCCAGCAGGCCGCTGATGATCCCGGCGAGCATGCCCATGTTGATACTGGCATCGAGCACCTTGAGGGTCGCCACCATCACCAGGTAGCCGATGGCCCCGGCCAGGCCGGCGGTGCCGTTGTTGTCCTTGGCGAAGCCCACGGCGATGCCGATGGCGAAGATCAGCGCCAGGTTGGCGAAGATGGTCTGGCCGGCATCGTGGATGATCGCGATGTTCAGCAGGTCGGTGTCGCCCAGGCGCAGCAGCAGGCCGGCGATCGGCAGGATCGCGATCGGCAGCATCAGGGCGCGGCCCAGGCGCTGCAGGCCTTCGATGAATAATTGGTACATGGCGTGTCTCCCGGTGTTCTTGTTATTCAGCTCAGGGGCCAGTGTTGGTGGCAGGCATGACGCACCGCCGAGGCACTGCTCAGGTTCAGCAGGTCATGGCTGAGGCGTCGGCATTGCGCAGCGTCCAGTTGGCGGACCCGCTCCTTGATTTCGCCCACTTGCGGTGGGCTCACCGACAGCTCGCTGACCCCCAGGCCGATCAGCACCGGCGTCGCCAGCGGGTCGGAGGCCAGGGCGCCGCACACGCCGACCCAGCGCCCATGCCTGGCCGCGCCGGTGCAGGTCTGGGCGATCAGCCGCAACAACGCCGGGTGCAGCGCATCGACCCGGGCGGCCAGGCCGGCATGGTCACGGTCCATGGCCAGGGTGTATTGCGACAGATCGTTGGTGCCGATGGAGAGGAAGTCGGCGTATTCGGCCAGTTGCTCGGCGAGCAGGGCGGCGGCCGGGACTTCGATCATCACCCCCAGCTCCGGGCGCTGGCTGATCCCCAGCTCGGCGCACAGGCAATCGATGCGTTCGCGGATATGCAGCAGTTCGTCGAGCTCGCTGACCATCGGCAGCAGGATGCGGCAGCGTTGCAGCGGGCTGACCTGCAGCAGGGCCCGCAGTTGCTGGTCGAGCAGTTCCGGGCGGGCCTGGGCCAGGCGAATGCCGCGCAGGCCCAGCACCGGGTTGGCTTCCACCGGCAGCGGCAGGTAGTCCAGTTGCTTGTCGCCACCCACGTCGATGGTGCGGATGATCACCGACTTGTCGCCCATGGCGTCGAGCACGGCCTGATAAGCCAGGCGCTGCTCCTGTTCGTCGGGGGCGGTATGCCGGTCGACAAACAGAAACTCGGTACGCAGCAGGCCGACGCCATCGGCACCGTTGGCATGGGCGCCCTGGGCTTCCTGGCTGGAGGCGACATTGGCGGCGACCTCGATCGCCTGGCCATCGAGGGTCCTGGCCGGCAGTTGGGCCTGTTGCTGTTGTTGCTCGCGGCGTTGCTGGCGGAGCAGATGGTTCTGCCGCACCTGTTCGATACGCGTGCTGTCCGGTGTCAGTTCCAGGCGCCCGTGGTCGGCATTCAGCACCACTTGCTGGCCTTGCGGTACATCGAGAAGCTCCGAGCCCAGGGCCACCAGGCAGGGCAGGCCCTTGCCGCGCGCCAGGATCGCCACATGGGAGGTGGCGCCGCCGGCCGCCATGCACAGGCCGGCAGCGCCTTGCTCGCTCAGTTGCAGCAGGTCGGACGGGGTCAGTTCGTGGGCCGCGACTATGGCGCCGGCCGGCAACTGGTAATGCCAGGCCTCGCCGAGCAGGGCGCGCAGGACCCGCTGTTGCAGGTCGCGCAGGTCGTTGGCGCGTTCGGCGAGCAGGGCATTGCCCAGTTGCAGCAGGACCTCGCACTGTTCGCCGATGGCGTCGCTCCAGGCGTGGGTGGCGGCGCGTCCCTGGCCGATGCTCTGGCGGGCGGCGTCCAGCAGCGCCGGGTCTTCGAGCAGGGCCAGATGGGCGGCGAAGATCGCTTCTTCCTGGTTGTCCTTGCGTTGCCGGGCGTGCTCCAGGGTGCCGCGAATGTCGCTGCGAACCTTGTCCAGGGCCAGGTCCAGCGCCTGCAGTTGCTCCTGTGGCGGGTGACCGCCGCTGTCTTCGGGCAGGGTCATGGCGGTCAGGTGAAACAGCGGCCCGCAGACCAGCCCGGGGGCGGCGCAGACGCCCTGGATCACCCCGGCTTCGGCGGGGCGCTGGGGCGCGACGGCCTTCACCGCTGGCGCCGCGGCATGGGCGTCTTCGGCCATCGGGGTGGCGAGGGCGTCCAGCAGCGCCAGCAGGGCGGCCTTGCAGTCCTTGCCCTGGCAACTGACCCGCACCTCGTCCTGCTCGCCGACCCCCAGCCCCATCAGGCTGACCAGGCTGTCGCAGGACGCCGACTTGCCGTTGAAATGCAGGTGCGCCTTGCTGCTGAAACCCTGGGCGGTCTGGCGGATCAGCGCGGCCGGCCGGGCATGCAGGCCGCCGCGATGATTGACCCGGGTCTGGCCTTCCACCTCGTCGGTCGAGGTGTCACCCGCTTCCGCCTGGGCCGTATTGGCCGCGCGTGGAACGATGTGCAGCAGCGGTTCGCCGACTTTCACCGATTTCAGGGTGATGGGCAGGGTCTGGAAGTGTTCGCTGTTGGTCAGGATCATCAGGCTGATCAGGCTTTTGCTGTTGCGCGCGACCTGGTCGAGATCGAAGCGCAGCAGGGCCTGGCCGCTGCTGACCCGGGCGCCTTCCTGCACCAGCATGGAGAAACCCTCGCCTTGCAGCTGGACCGTGTCCAGGCCCAGGTGCAGCAGCAGTTCCGCGCCATTGTCGGCGCGCAGGGTCACCGCGTGGCCGGTGCGGGCGGCATGCACCACCACGCCGGCGCAGGGGGCGTGCAGGGTGTTGTTCAGCGGGTCGATGGCGATCCCGTCGCCCATGGCGCCGCTGGAAAACACCAGGTCGGGCACCCTGGCGAGGGTGAGCACCGGGCCGCTCAAGGGAGCGCCGAGCGTCAGGTCTTTATTGTTGTTGTGCATGGCGCAGTACTCATCCGTTGAAGGAAAGGCTCAGTGGGTGCGGGTCACTTTGCTCAGGTGCCGTGGCTGGTCCGGGTCCATGCCCCGGGCCTCGGCAAGGCTTGCGGCCATGCCGTAGAAACTCTGGATCGCCAGGATCGGATCGAGGGCCGGGTGTTCGGCCCGTCCCAGGGTCAGGTCGCGTTCGACGATGTCGTCCGGCGCCGCCAGCAGCACCCGGGCGCCACGCTGGCGCATGTCGGCGGCAAGGCTGATCAGGCCGGCCTGCTCCGCTCCCCGTGGGGCGAACACCAGCAGCGGGTAGTTGTCGCCGATCAGCGCCATCGGACCGTGGCGAACCTCCGCGCTGCTGAAGGCTTCGGCCTGGATCGCCGAGGTTTCCTTGAGTTTCAGCGCCGCTTCCTGGGCGATGGCGAAACCGGCGCCACGGCCGATCACCATCAACCGTTGGCTATCGCGCAAGGCCTCGACGGCCGGGCTCCAGTCCTGGGTCGCGGCTTCGCGCAGGCCCTGGGGCAGGGCGAGGCCGGCTTCCAGCAACTGCGCGTCCTGTTTCCAGTGGGCGATCAGGCGGGCGCTGGCGCTGAGGGTGGCGATAAAGCTCTTGGTTGCCGCCACGCTGCGTTCGGCGCCGGCGTGCAGCGGTAGGCAGAATTCGCTGGCGGCTTCCAGTGGGGTGTCCTGGGCGTTGACCATGGCCACGCTCAAGGCCCCGCGTTTGCGCAGCAGGCGCATGCTGTTGACCAGGTCGGGGCTCTGCCCGGACTGGGAAAAGGCGAATGCCGCCTGGCCGCTGACCCGCAGCGGCGCCTGTTGCATGGTCACCACCGACATCGGCAGGGATGCGACCGGGAAGCCCAGATGCTGCATGGTCAGGTAGGCGAAGTAGCTGGCGGCATGGTCGGAGCTGCCGCGGGCGACGGTCATCACTACTTGTGGCGGCTGGCGGTTCAGGCGCCCGGCCACCTCGATCAGTTGCGGGTCCAGGTGCTGCAACTGGCCTTCGACGGCCGCGGCGGCGGACAGCGCCTCTTCAAGCATTTTTGAAGTCAATGTCTTCTCCTTCGACCATCACGGCGGTCAGTGTGAGTGAGCGGTCCAGGCACACGCAGTCGGCCCAGCTGCCGACCTGCAAGCGCCCGCGTTCGGCCAGGCCGAGATAATCGGCGGGAAACTGTGACAAGCGTTGCGAAGCCTCGGCCAGGGGCAGGCCGATCTTCACCAGGTTGCGCAAGGCCTGGTCCATGGTCAGGGTGCTGCCGGCCAGGGTGCCGTCCGGCAGGCGCACGCCGCCCAGGCATTTGGTCACGGTGTGGCTGCCGAGCTTGTATTCGCCGTCCGGCATGCCGGCCGCCGCGGTGGAGTCGGTCACGCAGTACAGGCAGGGGATCGAGCGCAGGGCCACGCGCATGGCGCCGGGGTGCACGTGCAGCAGGTCGGGGATCAGTTCCGCGTACTGGGCGTGGGCCAAGGCGGCACCGACTATGCCGGGCTCGCGGTGATGCAGTGGGCTCATGGCGTTGTACAGGTGGGTGAAGCTGGTGGCCCCGGCGTCGAGTGCGGCCACGCCTTCCTCATAGCTGCCCAGGGTGTGGCCGATCTGCATGCGGATGCCGCGGGCGCTGAGAGCGCGGATCAAGGCGTCATGGCCGGCGATTTCCGGGGCGATGGTGATCACCCGGATCGGCGCCAGGCGCAGGTATGCCTCGACTTCGGCCATCAGTGCGGTGTGGGCGAAATTGGGCTGGGCACCGAGCTTGCCCGGGTTGATGTACGGGCCTTCCAGGTGCACACCGAGTACCCGGGCGCTGCCGCTGGGGCGCTGTTCGCAGTATTCGCCCATGGCGCCCAGGACCCGGGTGATCTCCTCGGTCGGCGCGGTCATGGTGGTGGCCAGCAGCGAGGTGGTGCCAAAACGCACGTGGGTGCGGGTGATGGTCTCGAACGCCGGGGCGCCTTCCATGATGTCCTTGCCGCCGCCGCCGTGCACATGCAGGTCGATGAAGCCCGGCAGCAGGTAGGGCAGGTCGTTGTTCGTCGGGTCGCAGGGGCTGCCTTCGATGCCGGTGACCTTGCCGTCCCGGTGGTTCAGGTGGCCGCGAATCCAGCCTTGCGGGGTGAGGATGTTGTGTTCGGACATGGGCAGCTCTCTGGGACGGGTTCTTGGCGACTTGGCGGCCTGGCTCGGCGGCCTGGTTTAGCGACGTAGCTCGGCGACGAAGTCGTAGTAGTCGTTGCGGCAATAGGTGTCGGTGACTTCGATCGGGGTGTTGTCCTCGAGGTAGCCGACACGGGTCATCAGCAGCATCGCAGTGCCGGGGGCGATGCCCACCAGGGCGGCGAACTCGGCGGAGGCGTTGATCGCCTGGATATGCTGCAGGGCACGGACCACCGGGCGGCCGATGCCATCGAGGTAGGCGTAGAGCGAGTCGCCCACGGCATCCGGCTGGGCAATGATCGTGGCCGGCAGGGTGCTCATTTCGATCGCCATCACCGTGTCGTCGGCTTTGCGCAGGCGCTTGAGGCGCGCCACCTTGTCGTTCGGCGACAGGCCGAGGCGGATCAGTTCTTCGTGGGTCGGCGTGGTGATTTCCCGCTCCAGCCATTGGGAGCCGGGCACGAAGCCCTTGAGGCGGAGCATTTCGCTGAAGCCCGACAGCCGCGACAGCGGTTGTTCCAGGCGCGGGGTAATGAAGGTGCCGGAGCCCTGGCTGCGGCGGATCAGGCCTTGTTCGAACAGCACTTCCAGGGCCTTGCGCGCGGTGACGCGGGAGATATTGAGCATCTCGCTCAGGTTGCGTTCCGAGGGTAGGGCCTGTTCGGCTTTCCACTGGCCGGCATGGATCGCGGCTTCAAGGTTGCGCGCCAGTTGCAGGTACAGCGGGGTCGGCTGGGTATCGTCAGGGCGCAGGGCCAGGATGTGGTTCATCTGTCGAGATTCCGATGCGTTATTGGTTTGTTGTCGCCCGGTAATGTGGCGAAAACTAATACCACTTAAATACCATGTCAACGCCAGTAGTGTGACGATGACGCACGAAGACAGGCGCTTTATGGGCGTTGGCGGGGATGGTTTGGGGAAGTGGTATTAGGGCGGTCTGGCCGTGAATGCGAAAATCGCAGGGGCGGCGGTTTTTCGAACGGGAATTGGTATTCACCTTTCGAAGCCGGCGCGGCCTGCGATTTTTTTTGTAACTGAGGTGTTTTAGCGGCGTTTCAGCGAGAGGTCAGGGGCGGATTTCGATCATCGTGCCGTCCGGGACCAGGCCCCAGACTTCGCGCATGTCGACGTTGCGCATGGCGATGCAGCCGTCGGTCCAGTCCAGGGTATGGAAGTACTGCTCCGGGTAGTCTTCGCTGTCCGGAGTGCCGTGGATCATGATCATGCCGCCGGGCTCCACGCCCTCGCGGCGCGAGCGGGCGGAATCGCTGATGTTCGGGTAGGAGATATGCATGGCCAGGTTGAAGCGGTCGCTAGTCTTGCGCCAGTCCAGCCAGTAGAAGCCTTCCGGAGTGCGCTTGTCGCCTTCCATGAGCTTCGGCCCCTTGGGTCGTTTACCCAGGGAAATGCGGTAGGTCTTGATGGGTTTGCCGTCGTTGATCAGTTGCAACTGATGGGCCGACTTGAGGACCAGGACTTTTTCGATGACCTTGCCGTTCAGGGTATCCGTCGCGGAGGCGTGGGAGACCGCGATAACCGAGTAGCAGAAAAGAGCGAGCAACCAGCGCATGAAACGATATCCCTAAGAGTACACAGGTGCCGCGTACGTTTTGTTGTTTAAGTGAGGGCAGGCTGAGCCAGGGGCGGAATGGACTCGGAACGCACGGGGTATTGCTCGTTCCGCCGGTCAGCGAAGAAACATTCTAAGGTACGCCCGACCGTGCGAAAAGCCAGCTCGGACCAGGGAATGTCGGCTTCTTCGAAAAGCCGGACTTCCAGGCTCTCTGCGCCAGCGGCGAAATCCAGGTCCGCCAGTTCGGCGCGGAAGAAGACATGCACCTGGCTGATGTGCGGGACGTCGATCAGGGTATAGATGCTCAGGTTGCGGACCCGGGCGCAGGCCTCCTCGAACGTCTCGCGAATCGCCGCCTGTTCGACGGTCTCGCCGTTCTCCATGAAGCCGGCCGGCAGCGTCCAGTAGCCACGACGCGGCTCGATCGCGCGCCGGCACAGCAGCACCTGGGTACCCCAGGTAGGCAGGCAGCCGGCGACTATGTTCGGGTTCTGGTAATGGATGGTCTGGCAGTTGTCGCAAACAAAACGCAGGCGCGAATCGCCTTCGGGAATGCGTTGGGTGACCGGGTGACCGCACTGGCTGCAGAATTTCATGCTGGGTATCCGAAAAGGCTGCGCCTATCTTGGCGTGCACGGGGCTTTGTCGGCAAGTTGTCGTTACGCGACATGGCGTGGATCGGGGCTTGGGCGGTCGGTTTGTTTGGTGCATGATGCAAGGTAGTCGACAGATCGAGAAGACTCATGCTGGACGAGCTACTGCACCGGGTAAGCAACCATACGCCGCGACCGCTGGAGACGGATCGACGTTTCCCCGAGGCCGCCGTGCTGGTGCCCATTACCCGCAGTGACGAGCCTGAGCTGGTGCTGACCCTGCGCGCCAAAGGATTGTCCACCCACGGCGGCGAAGTGGCCTTCCCCGGCGGCCGCCGCGACGCGGAAGATCCCGACCTGGTTTTTACCGCCCTGCGCGAAGCCGAAGAGGAAATCGGTCTGCCCCCGGGGCTGGTGGAGGTGATCGGCCCTTTAAGCCCGCTGATTTCCCTGCACGGGATCAAGGTCACGCCCTATGTCGGGGTGATTCCCGATTACGTCGAGTACCTGGCCAATGACGCCGAGATCGCCGCGGTATTCAGCGTGCCGTTGGAGTTTTTCCGCCAGGACCCGCGCGAGCATACTCACCGCATCGATTATCAGGGCCGCAGCTGGTACGTGCCGAGCTACCGCTTCGGCGAGTACAAGATCTGGGGCCTGACGGCGATCATGATCGTCGAGCTGATCAACCTGCTGTATGACGCCCAGATCAGCCTGCACCAACCGCCCAAAAGCTTTATCAATATTTGAAGCCATCGCTCGTATGGCCTGACCCCACTGTGTATATGAACCTGCCTGGCCTTGAGGACAACAATATGAAATACCGCCTGGGCGACGCCCGTGTCGAAACCCACCCGCAAAGCTGGGTCGCACCCAATGCCACGCTGGTGGGCAAGGTCAAGCTGGAGGAGGGGGCCAACGTCTGGTTCAACGCGGTGCTGCGTGGCGACAACGAGCTGATCCTGATCGGCAGGAACAGCAATGTGCAGGACGGCACGGTGATGCATACCGACATGGGCTTTCCGCTGACCATCGGCACCGGCGTGACCATTGGCCACAACGCCATGCTGCATGGCTGCAGCGTCGGCGACTACAGCCTGATCGGCATCAACGCGGTGATTCTCAACGGCGCGAAGATCGGCAAGAACTGCATCATCGGCGCCAACTCGCTGATCGGCGAAGGCAAGGAGATCCCTGACGGTTCGCTGGTGATGGGCTCGCCGGGCAAGGTGGTCCGTGAACTGACCGAGCAGCAGAAGAAGATGCTCGAAGCCAGCGCCGCGCACTATGTGCATAATTCCCAGCGTTACGCCCGCGATCTGGCCGAGCAAGAACAATGACCGAACCCGAAAAACCCGTCCGTTCGCCCTGCGTGAGCATTTGTGCGCTGGACGATGACGATATCTGCACCGGTTGCCAGCGCACGGTGAGCGAGATCACCCGCTGGAGCCGCATGGACAACGCCGAGCGCCGTGAGGTGCTGGCGCTGTGTCATGAGCGCGCCAAGTCCAGCGGGGTGCTGTGGATGATCGGCACCCAGTCCGGCTAGACGGCTATCTCGGGCCAGCTCCCGTCTGGCCCATCCCATCCGCCTGAAGTACCCTGTGCGCCTTACTGACAGGTACTTTTCGCCCCATGCTCTTCCTGATCGCCTATATCGGCAGTGTCGTACTGATCAACTACGCTTTTTCTACCGCTCCGCACCTGGACATCATCTGGTCGGCCTGGGGCGGGCTGGTGTTCGTCCTGCGGGACATGGTGCAGACCCGCTTCGGCCATGGCGCGCTCGTCGCCATGCTGGTGGCGCTGGTGCTGTCCTACGTGACCTCCGAGCCGGCCATCGCCCTGGCCAGCGCCACGGCGTTCGCGGTCTCCGAGTGCATCGACTGGCTGGTGTTCAGTATCACCAAGCGCCCACTGCACGACCGCCTGTGGATAAGTTCGGCGTTGAGCATTCCCTTGGACACCTTTATCTTTTTCGGCCTGATAGACGCCTTGACCCCGGGCGTGATCCTCACGGCGCTGGGGTCGAAGTTCGCCGGCGTGACCGTGGTCTGGCTGGCCATGGCCTGGCGTTTGCGCAAGGCGGCGTGCGCCAGCTGAGGCCAAAGTGCGCGGTTCATGTAAAATGCCGCGCTTTCTTCCCCATGGGCCGCCTGCCTGGTGCGCGACCCTCGATGATCCGCTCCTTTTTGAGGACTTTCAGATGACCCGTATCGGAACTCCATTGTCGCCAACCGCGACCCGCGTTTTGCTGTGTGGCTGTGGTGAGTTGGGCAAGGAAGTGGTGATCGAGCTGCAACGCCTGGGCGTTGAGGTGATTGCCGTGGATCGCTACGCCAATGCGCCGGCGATGCAGGTCGCCCATCGCAGCCATGTGATCAACATGCTCGACGGTGCCGCGCTGCGTGCAGTGATCGAGGCGGAGAAGCCGCACTTCATCGTGCCGGAGATTGAAGCCATCGCCACCGCCACCCTGGTGGAGCTGGAGTCCGAAGGGTTCACCGTGATCCCGACCGCCCGGGCCGCCCAGTTGACCATGAACCGTGAAGGCATCCGTCGCCTGGCCGCCGAAGAACTGGACCTGCCGACCTCGCCTTACCACTTCGCCGACACCTTCGAAGACTACCGCAAGGCGGTGGACGACCTGGGCTTCCCTTGCGTGGTCAAGCCGGTGATGAGTTCCTCGGGCAAGGGCCAGAGCCTGTTGCGCAGCGTCGACGACGTGCAGAAGGCCTGGGACTACGCCCAGGAAGGCGGGCGTGCCGGCAAGGGCCGGGTGATCATCGAAGGTTTCATCGATTTCGATTACGAAATCACCCTGCTGACCGTGCGCCACGTTGGCGGTACCACCTTCTGCGCGCCGGTCGGCCACCGCCAGGAGAGGGGCGATTATCAGGAGTCCTGGCAGCCCCAGGCCATGAGCCCGAAAGCCCTGGCCGAGTCCGAGCGCGTGGCCAAGGCCGTGACCGAGGCCCTGGGTGGCCGAGGCCTGTTCGGCGTCGAGCTGTTCGTCAAGGGCGACCAGGTCTGGTTCAGCGAAGTGTCGCCGCGTCCCCATGACACCGGCCTGGTGACCCTGATTTCCCAGGACCTGTCGCAGTTCGCCCTGCATGCGCGGGCGATTCTCGGCCTTCCGATCCCGTTGATCCGTCAGTTCGGCCCGTCGGCTTCGGCGGTGATCCTGGTGGAAGGCCAGTCGACCCAGACCGCTTTCGCCAACCTGGGCGCGGCCCTGAGCGAGCCGGATACGGCCCTGCGCCTGTTCGGCAAGCCCGAAGTCAACGGCCAGCGCCGCATGGGCGTGGCCCTGGCGCGCGACGAGTCGATCGAGGCCGCGCGGGCCAAGGCGACCCGCGCTTCCCAGGCGGTCGTTGTAGAGCTGTAAAAGCATCGCGGGCAAGCCTCGCTCCTACCTACAGAAGATCGCGCTCTTCTGTAGGTAGGAGCGAGGCTTGCCCGCGATAACAATCTCTCAGCCGACCTGGTTCAGGTCGTTATTGCGCGTTTCCTTCAGGCACAGCACAGCGATCAGGCTGAGCACCGCTGCCGCCGACACATAGCCGCCAACCCAACTCAATCCCCCCATCGCCACCAGCTTCTGGGCGAAGAACGGTGCCGCCGAGGCGCCGACAATGCCGCCCAGGTTATAGGCCGCCGATGCGCCGGTATAACGCACGTGGGTCGGGAACAGCTCGGGCAGCAGGGCGCCCATCGGGGCGAAGGTCACGCCCATCAGGAACAGCTCGATGCACAGGAACAGCGCCACGCCCCAGGTCGAGCCCTGGGTCAGCAGCGGTTCCATGGTGAAGCCGGAGAGAATCGCCAGCAGGCCGCCGATGATCAGCACCGGCTTGCGTCCATAGCGGTCGCTGGCCCAGGCCGACAGCGGCGTGGCCGCGGCCATGAACAACACCGCGAAGCACAGCAGGCCGAGGAAGGTTTCGCGGCTGTAGCCGAGGGTCGCGACGCCGTAGCTCAGCGAGAACACCGTCGAGATATAAAACAGCGCGTAGCACACCACCATCGCCGCAGCGCCCAGCAGCACTGGCAGCCAGTACTGGCTGAACAGCTCGACCAGCGGCATCTTGACCCGCTCCTGGCGGGCGATGGCGTTGGCGAATACCGGGGTTTCATGCAGCTTCAGGCGCACATACAGGCCGACCAGCACCAGGGCGGCGCTGAGCAGGAACGGGAGCCGCCAGCCCCAGGAGCGGAACTGTTCGTCGCTCAGGCTCATGGCCAGGGTCAGGAACAGGCCGTTGGCCGCGAGAAAACCGATCGATGGTCCCAGCTGCGGGAACATGCCGAACCAGGCGCGTTTGCCTTTGGGCGCGTTTTCCGTGGCGAGCAGCGCGGCGCCGCCCCATTCGCCGCCCAGCCCCAGGCCCTGGCCGAAGCGCAGCAGGCACAGCAGGACCGGTGCCCAGGCACCAATGCTGTCATAGCCGGGCAGCACGCCGATCAGCGTGGTGCACACGCCCATCAGTAGCAGCGATGCCACCAGGGTCGACTTGCGGCCGATCCGGTCGCCGAAGTGGCCGAACAGCGCCGAGCCCAGAGGGCGGGCGAGGAAGGCAATGCCGAAGGTCAGGAACGCCGAGAGCATCTGGGCGGTGCCGGACGTCTGCGGGAAGAATACCGGGCCGATCACCAGTGCGGCGGCGGTGGCATACACGTAGAAGTCGTAGAACTCGATGGCGGTGCCGATAAAGCTGGCGGTGGCCACGCGGCTGGCGGAGTTGGTCGGCTGGGCAGGCACGGAGGCGCTGTAAGTGGTGCTGGTCGTCATGCGGTTATCCCTGACAGTCATGTGCTCCATGGGAGCGAATTATTATGGTCGAACACCCAGGGATGTGGGTTTGGCGCGGGCGCGGCTCGGGGTGGGAGCGAAGCCTGCCAGAAGCGGGCGGAGCAGGGCAGAAGCCGCTGGGTGCGGGTAGCACGCGGGTGCTGCGGGGCTTGGGTAAGCGGATCGATTATAGGAAGGCCCCTAACGATCAAACAAGCGGGACTTGAAACCCTGTAGCCGCTGCCGAGCCTGCGAGGCTGCGATCGACCGCGAGTCGGTCGCAAACCCTGTATCTGCGTTCTGCCTGATACAGCGTATTGGCAGGTTTTGCGCCGGCTGCGCCTTCGATCGCAGGCTGCGCCAGCGGCTACAGGGCTACAGGGCTACAGGGCGGGCGCGGTGAGCGGCTTGGTGTGCCAGATCAGCACGCGACTGACCCGGTTGTCCTCGGTTTCGAGGATTTCCAGGCGGTAGCGGCCGATCTTCAGGCAAACGGCGCTGTCGGGGATGGTCTCCAGCGCTTCGGTGACCAGGCCGTTGAGAGTTTTCGGGCCGTCGCAGGGCAGGTGCCAGCCCAGGCTCTTGTTCAGTTCGCGAATCGAGGCCGCGCCTTCGATCACGAAACGTCCGTCGGCTTGGGGATGGATATGCGGGTTGTCGAGGCTGTGTTCGCTTTCAAATTCGCCGACGATTTCTTCGAGGATGTCTTCCAGGGTGACGATGCCCAGCACTTCGCCGTACTCGTCCACCACCATGCCCAGGCGGCGCTGCTGCTTGTGGAAGTTCAGCAGTTGCAGCTGCAGTGGGGTGCTTTCCGGCACGAAGTAAGGTTCGTGGCAGGCCGCCAGCAGCGCCTCCTGGGTCAGGCTGGCATCCGCCAGCAGGTGACGGATCTGGCGGGTGTTGAGGACCGCCTCGACCTGGTTGATATCGCTGTGGAACACCGGCAGGCGGGTGCGCTTGGACAAGCGCAGCTGTTCGATGATGTCGGCGATGGGGTCGTCGAGGTTGATCCCGTCGACCTCGCTGCGCGGCACCAGGATGTCATTGACGGTGATGTTGTCCAGGGCATGGATGCCCGACACCGGGTGCGGACGGCCGTTGGCATGTTCCTCGGCGCCGTCCGGGGCGGCGGCCTGCTCGTCTTCGCTCTGCTTGACGGCGCCAGCCTTGCGGGTGAAGGGGCGCAGCAACAGCTGGCTGATGCTGTGGAGCAGCCAGGCCGCGGGGTAGATGATCTTCAGCGGCACGCCCAGCAGGGTATTGCCCAGGCTGAGGATCGCATCCGGATAGCGGGTGGCCAGGGTGCGCGGGAGGTAGTCGGCGAGTACCAGCAACACGCTGGTGGCGATCAGGCAGGCCAGCCAGGGGCCGTTTTCCGCCCACTGCAGGAGCGCCAGCAAAGTACTGATGATGACCGCCAGCACCCGGCACAGGGTGTTGCAGAGAATCAGGCTGTCGCGCGGGAAGCTCAGGCGCGCCAGCGGTTTGTCGCCGGAGCGCGAAGCGGTGCGCAGGGTCAGCAGGTGTTGCTGGGCGGCTTCGATGGCGGTGAACAGCCCCGACCACAGCACCAGCAAGGCCAGGACCACGAGCATCGGCTCTATGGGCAGGTTGTCCATTATCGCCGCTCGTCAGATATGCAGGATGTATTCACGGACCAGCTTGCTGCCGAAGTACGCCAGCATCAGCAGGCAGAAGCCGGCCAGGGTCCAGCGAATCGCCTTGTGTCCGCGCCAGCCGAGGCGGTTGCGGCCCCACAGCAGCACGCTGAACACCACCCAGGCCAGGCAGGCCAGCAGGGTCTTGTGCACCAGGTGCTGGGCGAACAGGTTCTCGACGAACAGCCAGCCGGAGATCAGCGACAGCGAAAGCAGGGTCCAGCCGGCCCAGAGGAAGCCGAACAGCAGGCTCTCCATGGTCTGCAGCGGCGGAAAGTTCTTGATCAGCCCGGACGGGTGCTTGTGCTTGAGCTGGTGGTCCTGCACCAGCAGCAACAGGGCCTGGAACACGGCGATGGTGAACATGCCGTAGGCGAGGATCGACAGCAGGATATGGGCGAGGATGCCTGGCTCTTCGTCGATCACCGGCACCGTGCCGGTGGGCACGAACTGCGCCAGCAGCACGGTCAGCGCCCCCAGCGGAAACAGCAGGACCAGCAGGTTCTCCACCGGAATGCGCGAGCAGGCCAGCAGGGTCAGGGCTATCACCGCGGCGGCGATCAGGCTGGCGGCGCTGAAGAAGTCCAGGCCCAGGCCCACGGGCGTCATCAGGTGGGTCAGGAGGCTGGCGCTGTGGGCGAGCAGGGCAAGGATGCCGAG
This sequence comes from Pseudomonas sp. GW821-FHT02B10, assembly GCF_059421865.1. Lineage (NCBI taxonomy): Bacteria > Pseudomonadati > Pseudomonadota > Gammaproteobacteria > Pseudomonadales > Pseudomonadaceae > Pseudomonas > Pseudomonas sp. GW821-FHT02B10. The sequence continues at coordinate 369,324 of NZ_JBWKVU010000001.1, forward strand.
CGAGACCAGCAGGCGCTTGTTCGTCTTGGCGGCTTGAGCCAGACGAGTGCCTTGATAGAGGGTCGCAGCGGCATAGAGACAGGCGGCGGCGAGGGTGGTTAGCAAGCTGGGTGACAAGGGGAGCATAAATCCTGTTAGGCAAGCCCGAAAGTCGTTGAGTTTGGCATAGAACCGCCATCACACGAAAGACCGTGCAACCAGACGGCGGCTGTGCGTCGCACGCAGTCTTCGCTATAATCCGCGACCTGCCCACGGAGCACCTCTTTATATAGGGGCCCCGAGCCGCCATTACCTCGGTCTACTTAGGGCCTGAAAGGATCGCGCATGTTTGAAAACCTAACCGACCGTCTCTCGCAGACGCTGCGCCATGTCACCGGCAAGGCCAAGCTGACCGAGGACAACATTAAAGACACCCTGCGCGAAGTGCGCATGGCGTTGCTCGAAGCCGACGTCGCCCTGCCGGTGGTCAAGGACTTCGTCAACTCGGTGAAGGAACGTGCGGTCGGCACTGAAGTGTCGCGCAGCCTGACCCCGGGCCAGGCGTTCGTGAAGATCGTCCAGGCCGAACTCGAAAGCCTGATGGGCGCGGCCAACGAAGATTTGAACCTGAGCGCCGTGCCGCCTGCCGTCGTGCTGATGGCCGGTTTGCAGGGCGCCGGTAAGACCACCACCGCCGGCAAGCTCGCACGCTTCCTTAAAGAGCGCAAGAAGAAGAGCGTGATGGTGGTATCCGCCGACGTTTACCGTCCGGCGGCGATCAAGCAGCTCGAGACCCTGGCCAACGACATTGGCGTGACCTTCTTTCCGTCCGACCTGAGCCAGAAGCCGGTCGCGATCGCCGAAGCGGCTATTAAAGAAGCCAAGCTCAAGTTCATCGACGTGGTCATCGTCGACACCGCCGGTCGTCTGCACATCGACGCCGACATGATGGACGAGATCCAGGCGTTGCACGCGGCGGTCAAGCCGGTGGAAACCCTGTTCGTGGTCGACGCCATGACCGGCCAGGACGCTGCCAACACGGCCAAGGCCTTTGGCGACGCACTGCCGCTGACCGGCGTGATCCTGACCAAGGTCGACGGCGATGCCCGCGGCGGTGCCGCACTGTCGGTGCGTGCGATCACTGGCAAGCCGATCAAGTTCATCGGTATGGGCGAGAAGAGCGAAGCGCTCGAACCATTCCACCCTGAGCGTATCGCTTCGCGCATCCTCGGCATGGGCGACGTGCTCAGCCTGATCGAGCAGGCCGAACAGACCCTCGACAAGGAAAAAGCCGACAAGCTGGCGAAAAAGCTGAAAAAAGGCAAAGGCTTCGACCTCGAAGACTTCCGCGATCAGCTGCAACAGATGAAGAACATGGGCGGCCTCGGTGGCCTGATGGACAAGCTGCCGAATATCGGTGGCGTGAACCTGGCGCAAATGGGCAATGCCCAGGGCGCGGCCGAGAAGCAGTTCAAGCAGATGGAAGCCATCATCAACTCCATGACCCCGGCCGAGCGCCGCGACCCTGAGCTGATCAGCGGTTCGCGCAAGCGTCGGATCGCCATGGGTTCCGGCACCCAGGTGCAGGACATCGGTCGCTTGATCAAGCAGCACAAGCAGATGCAGAAGATGATGAAGAAATTCTCCGCCAAGGGCGGGATGGCGAAAATGATGCGCGGCATGGGCGGAATGTTGCCCGGCGGCGGCATGCCGAAGATCTGAAGAATCCACGCCGGCAGCCATGCCGGCGTTTCCCGCGGGGACGCGGGACCTCCAGCAAACCCGCGCTTGGCGGGAGCTGACTTGCCGTTGTTGCCAACGGCCCTATAGCAAATCTGGATGGCAGCCGGTAGGCGCCGGAAAAAGTCATTTGCAAAAGTCCGGATATTCCTTAGAATATGCGGCCTTTCGGGCACCCATGCCCGCTGTGCATTTAGATTTGCAGCACCGACTACAGGAACGATGTTCACATGCTAACAATCCGTCTTGCCCTTGGCGGCTCCAAAAAGCGCCCGTTTTACCACTTGACCGTGACCGACAGCCGCAACCCACGCGACGGTTCGCACAAAGAACAAGTTGGCTTCTTCAACCCGATCGCTCGTGGTCAAGAAGTCCGCCTGTCCGTGAACCAAGAGCGCGTAGCCTACTGGCTGAGCGTTGGTGCACAACCGTCTGAGCGCGTTGCTCAGCTGTTGAAGGAATCGGCTAAGGCTGCAGCCTGAACCCTATGAACGCGACGCCTGCTCCTGCTGATGATTTGATCGTTATCGGCAAAATCTACTCTGTTCACGGCGTTCGCGGCGAAGTGAAGGTTTATTCCTTTACTGATCCGATTAAAAACCTGTTGGATTACAAAACCTGGACGCTCAAGCGCGAAGGTAGCGTGAAACAGGTTGAGCTGGTCAGCGGACGCGGGAATGAAAAATTCCTGGTCGCAAAGCTCAAGGGTCTCGATGATCGTGAAGAAGCGCGTCTTCTGGCCGGTTATGAGATCTGCGTGCCGCGCAACCTGTTCCCTGAACTGATCGACGGCGAGTACTACTGGTACCAGCTGCAAGGTCTCAAGGTCATCGACACTCACGGACAACTGTTCGGGAAGATCGATCACCTGCTGGAGACCGGCTCGAACGATGTAATGGTGGTCAAGCCTTGCGCTGGCAGCCTGGATGATCGCGAACGCCTGTTGCCCTATACCGAGCAATGCGTGTTGGCCGTCGACCTGGCAGCGGGCGAGATGAAGGTGGATTGGGACGCGGACTTCTGAACGTGGCTAGCCTGCGCGTAGAAGTGATCAGTTTGTTTCCCGAGATGTTTTCCGCCATCAGCGACTACGGCATAACCAGCCGCGCGGTGAAACAGGGGCTCTTGCAGCTGACCTGTTGGAATCCGCGAGACTACACCACGGATCGACATCACACTGTGGACGATCGCCCATTTGGCGGTGGCCCGGGCATGGTGATGAAGATCAAGCCCCTGGAAGATGCTCTGGTTCAGGCCAGGCAGGCAGCCGGGGAGGGCGCGAAGGTGATCTACCTGTCGCCCCAAGGCCGCAAACTGACTCAGTCGGCGGTACGCGAGTTGGCGAATGAGGATGCATTGATCCTGATTGCCGGTCGTTATGAAGGCATTGACGAGCGTTTTATTGAAGCTCATGTCGATGAAGAGTGGTCGATTGGCGACTATGTACTCTCCGGTGGCGAGCTGCCGGCGATGGTCCTGATTGATGCGGTTACGCGACTGCTGCCCGGAGCTTTAGGGCATGCGGATTCCGCGGAGGAGGATTCCTTCACGGATGGTCTGCTGGATTGCCCGCACTACACCCGACCGGAGGTGTATGCGGATCAGCGTGTTCCCGACGTGTTGCTAAGTGGCAACCACGCACACATCCGGCGTTGGCGTTTACAGCAGTCCCTTGGTCGGACCTATGAACGACGCGCCGATCTTCTGGAAAGCCGCTCGCTTTCTGGAGAAGAGAAGAAGCTGCTCGAGGAATACATCCGCGAGCGGGACGATAGTTAACAACGTATCGATGGTAGATCCGACGATTTACCTTAGGAGCACAGCATGACCAACAAAATCATTCTTGCACTCGAAGCAGAGCAGATGACCAAAGAGATCCCAGCCTTTGCCCCGGGCGACACCATTGTCGTTCAGGTGAAAGTGAAGGAAGGCGATCGTTCCCGTCTGCAAGCGTTCGAAGGCGTTGTAATCGCCAAGCGTAACCGCGGCGTGAACAGTGCATTCACCGTTCGTAAAATCTCCAACGGTGTTGGCGTAGAGCGTACTTTCCAGACCTACAGCCCGCAAATCGACAGCATGGCTGTCAAGCGTCGCGGTGACGTACGTAAAGCCAAGCTGTACTACCTGCGCGACCTGTCGGGTAAAGCAGCTCGCATCAAGGAAAAACTGGTTTAAGTCCAGCTTCCGATGCAGAAAAAAGCAGCCTACGGGCTGCTTTTTTGTTGCCCGTCATTTATCCCCGAATTGTGTTTCAGGCAGTAGAACCATGAGCCCCCGCGAGCAAGAAATCCAACGCCGGACCGAGCTGTCGGTGACCCGCGTGACCAAGGCGGTATTCCCGTCGACCACCAACCACCACAACACCCTGTTCGGCGGCACGGCGCTGGCCTGGATGGATGAAGTGTCGTTCATCGCTGCGACCCGTTTCTGCCGGTTGCCGCTGGTCACCGTGTCCACCGACCGTATCGACTTCAATCACCCGATTGCCGCCGGCTCCATCGTCGAGCTGGTGGGACGGGTGGTAAAGGTCGGCAATACCAGCCTCAAGGTCGAGGTTGAAGTGTTCGTCGAGAGCATGAGCTGCGATGGGCGAGAGAAGGCCATCCATGGCCTGTTCAGCTTTGTCGCCATCGATGACGACAAGCGCCCGGTACCGGTGCTGCCGGGGTTTGTCGACTGATAGTGGATTGATCAAAAGCAAGCTCGCGGTTACAGGCGCGAGCTTGCCGGCGATATGTTTCAGCCCGCCGTCGTATCCTTCTGAATCAACGCCACCAGGGTCCATCCCGCGGAGGGCTTGAGGGCGCTGCCTGGCGTCAGCACATGCACCCAGCCGCTGTTGTCGCGAGCGAACAGCAGAGTCGCCCGCTCACCATGCAGCGCCTGGTAATCCTCCCAGCCAAAACCTTCGGTCAGGTTGGTGCTGTACAGCTCCGCACCCTGTCCCAGCAGGCTGGCCAGTTTGCTGTAGGACAGCGTCTCGTTACCCAGCAGGTGCCCGCGATGTTCATGGCTGGCCCGGTGCTTGTCGGTGCGCCGGCTTTCCTGGCTGTTGGCCAGGCCGAACAGGCGCTGATGGCCGAAGTCGTGGCGAAAACGCATGGAGGCCAGGGTGTTCAATTCGCCGGAGGGTGACAGCGCCAGCAGATGGCCAAGCCCCACCAGGTCCAGATGGGCATCGGCATGTTGCGATGCCGGGTTGCCGAAATAGGTCGGCAGGCCGTCCATGCGCGCGGCACGGATGTTTTCCCAGCTCGAGTCGGTCAGCAGTACGCGGCTGCCCAGTTGTTGTAGAGCCTTGCCGATGGTCCGTGCCGGAGCGTTCGCACCGACGATCAGGAAGCCGCTCGGCGCTGGTTCCGCGACCTTCAATAGGCGGGCCAGCGGCCGCGCAGTGGCACTTTGCAGCACCACGGTGCCGATGATCACGGCAAAGGTCAGCGGCACCAGCAGCAGCGCCCCTTCGTGACCGGCCTGGTCCAGGCGAATGGCGAAGATCGCCGAGACCGCCGCGGCAACGATGCCTCGAGGCGCGATCCAGGCCAGCAGGGCCCGCTCGCGCCAGCTCAGGTTCGAGCCAGCGGTGGACAGCAGTACGTTCAATGGCCGGGCGATGAACTGGATCACCAGCAGCAGAATCAACACCAGCGGCCCCAGGGCGATCAGGGCATGCAGGTCCAGGCGCGCCGCCAGCAGGATGAACAGCCCGGAAATCAGCAGCACGCTGAGGTTTTCCTTGAAGTGCAGGATGTGCCGGACGTCGACGTCCTTCATGTTGGCCATCCACATGCCCATCAGGGTCACGGCCAGCAGGCCGGACTCATGCATCACCTGGTTGGCACCGATGAAGATGCCCAGCACCGCCGCCAGCGTGGCCAGGTTGTGCAGGTACTCCGGCAACCACTGGCGGCGCATGATGGTGCCCAGTACCCAGCCGCCGACGATGCCGAACAGGCTGCCGCAGAGGATCACCCCGCCGAAGGTCATCAGGCTGTGCTGCAGGCCCTGGCCCTCGGCGCTGGCGATGATGAAGCTGTAGACCACCACCGCCAGCAGGGCACCGATCGGGTCGATGACGATGCCTTCCCAGCGCAGGATGTTGGCGATCGACGCCTTGGGCCGCACCACCCGCAGCATGGGCACGATCACGGTGGGGCCGGTGACCAGGGTCAGGGTGCCGAACAGCAGCGCCAGCAACCAGTCGAAGCCCAGCAGCCAGTGGGTGGCCAGGGTGATCACTGCCCAGGTCGAAAGGGCGCCGATGGTCACCAGCCGGTGCACCACCTTGCCGATCTCGCGCCACTCCGACAGGTGCAGGGTCAGGCTGCCTTCAAACAGGATCAAGGCCACCGCCAGCGACACCAGTGGCATCAGCAGCGGTCCGAACAGTTCCTGCGGGTCGAGCCAGCCCAGGACCGGGCCGGCGAGAATGCCGCTCAACAGCAGGAACAGAATGGCCGGCAGTTTCAGGCGCCAGGCCAGCCATTGGCAGCCCACTGCAGCCACGCCTATGCCGCCAAAGGCCAACAGAATCTGTTGTTCGTTCATTGAAGCTCCCTGTTCCTTGAAATAGCGGGCTATGAAAGACTAGTGACCCTCTGCACAGTTCACTATTTATTTGCGCCCGGTCTCAAGGCCGCGCCTTTCGAGTATTTATGCCTGCCATCGACCATCCCCTGATAGACCGTTTCCTCGATGCGCTATGGCTGGAAAAGGGTCTTTCGGACAACACCCGCGAGGCTTATCGCAGTGATCTGGCGTTGTTCAACGGCTGGCTACAGGAAAAGGGGCTGGAGCTAGTAAATGCCGGCCGCGAGCTGATTCTCGACCACCTCGCCTGGCGGGTGGAGCAGGCCTACAAGCCACGCTCGACCGCGCGTTTTCTCTCCGGGGTGCGCGGCTTCTATCGTTACCTGCTGCGGGAAAAGCTGATTGCCGTGGACCCCACGCTGCAAGTCGACATGCCGCAGCTGGGGCGGCCATTGCCCAAGTCGCTGTCGGAGGCCGATGTCGAAGCCCTGCTGGCCGCTCCCGACCTGAGCGAGGCCATCGGCCAGCGCGATCGCGCCATGCTTGAAGTCCTGTATGCCTGCGGTCTGCGGGTCACCGAGCTGATCAGCCTGACCCTGGAGCAGGTCAACCTGCGCCAGGGCGTGCTGCGGGTGATGGGCAAGGGCAGCAAGGAGCGCCTGGTGCCGATGGGCGAGGAAGCGATTGTCTGGGTCGAGCGCTACATGCGCGATGCCCGTGGCGAGCTGCTCGGCGGGCGGCCCAGCGATGTGCTGTTCCCCAGCCAGCGCGGCGAGCAGATGACCCGGCAGACCTTCTGGCACCGGATCAAGCATCAGGCCAAGGTCGCCGGGATCGGCAAGTCGCTGTCGCCGCATACCTTGCGACATGCCTTCGCCACCCATCTGCTCAACCACGGCGCCGACCTGCGGGTGGTGCAGATGCTGCTGGGCCACAGCGATCTGTCGACCACCCAGATCTACACCCATGTCGCCCGGGCCCGTTTGCAGGACCTGCATGCCAAGCACCATCCCCGCGGTTGAGTGAGGTGTCGGTCGCCGCGAATGCCGGCTGCGGCGACCCGGGAGCGGTTCCGCGCCGATCGGCAAATGACCGGCTTGGCTCAGCGGGAGCCCGCCAGGCGGGCCTTATGTGGTAGGCTTTGCCGGTTTACAAAGTGGGCCGTTATGACCCGGTGTTCCAGTACGGGCGTTCTGACCGTCCCATTTGTCCGCCTTCAGGAGTTCCCAATGCGCGTGACCCAGATAATCGCCGCCGCAGCCATTGCGTTGGCCAGTACCTTTGTTATGGCCGATGACGCCGCCGAAAAAGCGATTCGTAAAAGCCTCCAGGGCCTGCAACTCGAAGTCCCGGTAGAAAGCATCAGCGCCAGCCCGCTGCCCGGTGTCTATGAAGTCAAGCTCAAGGGCAGCCGCGTGCTGTACGCCAGCGCCGACGGCCAGTTCGTGATGCAGGGCTACCTGTTCCAGCTCAAGGACGGCAAGCCGGTCAACCTGACCGAAAAGACCGAGCGCCTGGGCGTGGCCAAGCTGATCAACGCCATTCCGGTCGCTGAAACCGTGGTCTACCCGGCCATCGGCGAAACCAAGACCCACATCACCGTCTTCACCGACACCACCTGCCCGTACTGCCACAAGCTGCACGCCGAAGTGCCTGAGCTGAACAAGATGGGCGTGGAAGTGCGTTATGTCGCCTTCCCGCGCCAGGGCCTGGGTTCGCCGGGTGACGAGCAATTGCAGGCGGTCTGGTGCTCGGCCGACAAGAAAGCGGCCATGGACAAGATGGTCGATGGCAAGGAAATCAAGGCCGCCAAGTGCGCCAACCCGGTTTCCAAGCAATTCGCCCTGGGCCAGTCGATCGGGGTGAACGGCACGCCGGCCATCGTTTTGGCCGACGGCCAAGTGATTCCGGGCTACCAGCCTGCGCCACAAGTCGCCAAACTGGCGCTGGGCGCGAAATAATCCTGCGTCGTCGAGCCTTTGACGATCATGACGCGGCGGTTGTGGCCGACGCGTCATTAATAGAGAGCCGTGTGGTTTGCGGCTGTTTTCCACGGCCGACCTAGTGTCGGCCGTTTCATGGGGAGTTCAGAGTGAATCCGGTCAAAGTGGGCATCTGTGGGCTGGGTACCGTCGGTGGCGGTACCTTCAATGTACTTCAGCGTAACGCCGAGGAAATTGCTCGTCGTGCCGGGCGTGGAATCGAAGTGGCACAAGTTGCCATGCGCACGCCAAAGCCTCAGTTCCAAACGACCGGTATTGCGATTACCAACGATGTGTTCGAAGTGGCCACGAACCCTGAGATCGACATCGTCATAGAGCTGATGGGCGGCTATACCGTTGCCCGCGAGCTGGTACTCAAGGCCATCGAGCATGGTAAACATGTGGTCACCGCCAACAAGGCGCTTATCGCCGTACACGGTAACGAAATTTTCGCCAAGGCCCGTGAGAAGGGCGTGATCGTGGCGTTCGAGGCCGCCGTGGCGGGTGGTATTCCAGTCATCAAGGCGATCCGCGAAGGCCTGTCGGCCAACCGTATCAACTGGGTGGCCGGGATCATCAACGGCACTGGCAACTTCATCCTCACCGAAATGCGCGAGAAGGGTCGCACCTTCGAAGACGTGCTGGTCGAGGCCCAGGCCCTGGGTTATGCCGAAGCCGACCCGACCTTCGACGTCGAAGGCATCGACGCCGCGCACAAGCTGACCATCCTGGCATCCATCGCCTTTGGTATCCCGCTGCAGTTCGACAAGGCCTACACCGAAGGCATCACCAAGCTGACCACCGCCGACGTGAACTACGCCGAGGCCCTGGGCTATCGCATCAAGCACCTGGGCGTGGCCCGCCGCACCGATGCCGGCATCGAGCTGCGCGTGCACCCGACGCTGATCCCGGCCGATCGCCTGATCGCCAACGTCAATGGCGTGTTCAACGCGGTGATGGTCAACGGCGACGCCGTCGGCTCCACCCTGTACTACGGCGCCGGCGCCGGCATGGAGCCGACCGCTTCGTCGGTGATCGCCGACCTGGTGGACGTGGTTCGCGCCATGACCAGCGACCCGGAAAACCGTGTGCCGCACCTGGCCTTCCAGCCGGACTCGTTGTCGGCGCACCCGATCCTGCCGATCGAGGCCTGCGAAAGCGCCTACTATCTGCGGATCCAGGCCAAGGATCACCCGGGCGTACTGGCCCAGGTGGCGAGCATCCTGTCCGAGCGCGGCATCAATATCGAGTCGATCATGCAGAAAGAGGTCGAAGAACACGACGGCCTGGTGCCGATGATCCTGCTGACCCACCGTGTGGTGGAACAGCGCATCAACGATGCGATCACCGCGTTGGAAGCCCTGCAGGGCGTGGTCGGTCCGGTCGTGCGGATCCGTGTCGAACATCTGAATTAATTCAGCGGCAAGCGCCAAGCCGCAAGCTGCAAGTAAAAGCCGATTCGCTTTGACTTGTCGCCTGTCACTTGAAGCTTGCAGCTCCACACCAAAGGTTTGCTTATATGCGTTACATCAGCACCCGCGGCCAGGCACCGGCCCTGAATTTCGAAGACGTCCTGCTGGCCGGCCTGGCGAGCGACGGCGGTCTGTACGTACCGGAAAACCTGCCACGTTTCACCCAGGAGGAAATCGCTTCCTGGGCCGGCCTGCCGTATCACGAGCTGGCGTTCCGGGTGATGCGCCCGTTCGTCACCGGCAGCATTCCGGATGCCGACTTCAAGAAAATCCTTGAGGAAACCTACGGCGCTTTCTCCCACAACGCCATCGCTCCGCTGCGCCAGCTGAACGGCAACGAGTGGGTCCTGGAGCTGTTCCACGGCCCGACCCTGGCGTTCAAGGACTTCGCCCTGCAACTGCTGGGTCGCCTGCTGGATTACGTGCTGGAGAAGCGCGGCGAGCGCGTGGTGATCATCGGCGCCACTTCCGGTGATACCGGTTCGGCCGCCATCGAAGGCTGCAAGCGTTGCGACAACGTCGATATCTTCATCCTGCACCCGCACAACCGTGTGTCCGAAGTGCAGCGCCGGCAGATGACCACCATCTTCGGCGAGAACATCCATACCATCGCCATCGAAGGCAACTTCGACGACTGCCAGGAAATGGTCAAGGCCAGCTTCGCCGACCAGGGCTTCCTCAAGGGCACCCGCCTGGTGGCGGTGAACTCGATCAACTGGGCGCGGATCATGGCCCAGATCGTCTACTACTTCCACGCAGCCCTGCAGCTGGGCGGCCCGGCGCGTTCGGTGGCGTTCTCGGTGCCGACCGGCAACTTCGGCGATATCTTCGCCGGTTACCTGGCGCGCAACATGGGCCTGCCGATCAACCAGTTGATCGTCGCCACCAACCGCAACGACATCCTGCACCGCTTCATGAGCGGCAATCAGTACGTCAAGGAAACCCTGCACGCCACCCTGTCGCCGTCGATGGACATCATGGTCTCGTCGAACTTCGAGCGCCTGCTGTTCGACCTGCACGGTCGCAACGGTGCCGCGCTGGCTCAGCTGATGGACTCCTTCAAGCAGGGTGGCGGTTTCAGCGTTGAGCAGGAGCGCTGGACCGAAGCGCGCAAGCTGTTCGACTCCCTGGCTGTGGACGACGCGCAGACCTGCGAGACCATCGCCGAAGTCTTCGCCCAGACTGGCGAAGTGCTCGACCCGCACACCGCGATCGGCGTCAAGGCCGCCCGTGAGTGCCGTCGCAGCCTGGACATCCCGATGGTGGTGCTGGGTACCGCGCATCCGGTGAAGTTCCCGGAAGCGGTGGAGCAGGCCGGGATCGGCAAGGCCCTGGAATTGCCAGCGCACCTGTCCGACCTGTTCGAGCGCGAAGAGCGTTGCACCGTCCTGGCCAACGACCTGAAGGCCGTCCAGGCCTTCGTCAGCCAGCACGGCAATCGCGGCAAACCGCTCTGATCGACTGACATCGATCGTCAACAAGGCCCGTCTCTGACGGGCTTTGTCTTTTTATACACAGGCTGTTTATCGCGGCGTGCCTTCAATGACGGAACTCAAGGACGGAGCTTAAGGCCAGAGCTCAAGGACAGAGCATCTAGAATAGGGCGGCGACGCGTCGAGGATCACCCACAGGATGCTTATGTTGCTGCGCCCGGTTTTGTGCACATTGATGGTTTTGGCGACGCTGGCCCTGGCCCCGTGCCTGATGGCGGCGCAGAACCTGCCCTTCAAGCTGGTGCCGGCCTTCGTCGAACTGGAGCCGCTCACCCTGGCCCCGGTCGAACGGCAATGGCTGGCGGGCCGTGGCACCTTGAAGGTGGGCATTTCGATCGATGACTACCAGCCGATCGACATCACGCGCGACCGCAATCGTTACCAGGGCATCAGCGCCGACTACCTGAGCCTGGTCGGCGAACGCCTGGGCATGCCCATGGAGGTGTTGGGGTTCTCCGAGCGCGAGCAAGCGGTCGAGGCGCTGCGCAATGGCACGATCGACATCCTCACCAGCGCCAACGGTTACGAGCGCGGGGTCGCCGGGCTGCACTTTTCCAGCGACTACATGCCCGACCGGGCGGTGGTGGTCGTACGCCGGGACGAGGCCCAGATCCCCGAGGACCTGGCCGGCAAGAAAGTGGTGCTGCTGGAAGGGTATGCGGACGCGAAGGTCGCCCACGCGGCTTATCCCCACAGCCAGATCATTCTCTCGCCCAATCTGTACAGCGGCCTGGAAGCGCTGAAGCAGGGGGATGTCGATGCCTTTATCGGCAATGAGGTGATCGTTCGTGCCTACAAGGCGCTGCGCCCTTACCTGGGGTTGCAGATCCGCACCGAAAGCCGGCTGCCGCCGATCGGCTTTGCCTTCGCCACGCGCCAGAGCGACCCGTTGTTGAGCCGCCTGATCGAGCGAGCGCTGGAGAGCATCGACGACTCCACGGATCGGGAGATCCTGGCCCGCTGGACCACCGGGCTGGGCGCCAGCACCAGCGACGAACGGATCAAGTTGAGCAAGGCGGAGCGCGCCTGGCTGCTCGAACATCAGCATGTGGTGGTGGCGTCCCAGCAGTACCCACCCTACGTGTTCAAGGACAAGGACGGCCAGTGGACCGGACTGAACATCGACCTGCTCAACCGCATCTCGAGAATGACCGGCCTGCAGTTCATCCAGGAGGAAAGCTTTTCCACGACCCATACCCTGGACCTGCTGCTCAAGGGCCGGGCCCAGATGAACACCACCTTGTCGGCCAATGACGAGCGCTGCGGCTTCCTCGACTTCACCCACCCCTTTGGCGGTTCGGCCTGGGTGTTCGTGGTCCGCCCCGAGGACATCCAGCTCAACACCTTCAGCCAGTTGGCGGGCAGGGTGCTGGCGCTGCCGGCCAAGCATGCGCTGGAAAGCTACGTCCGGCAGAACTACCCGAAGGTCCGCCTGCGTTCGGTCGCTACCTATCAAGAGGCGCGGGCCCTGGTGGCCAATGGCGAGGCCGACGCGACCATCCAGAATGAAGTCGAGGTGCAGGGTTATCCGGCGAACGGGCTGCGCATCGGCCGCAGCGTCGAAGGCAAGTGGTCGGCCGACGAGTTGTCGGTGCGCCGGGACCAGCCCGAGCTGCTGAGCATTCTGAATAAGGCCCTGGAGGCCTTCCCGGTGGCCGAGCTCAGCGCCATCCGCCTGAAATGGCTGGGGGTGACGCCAGTGCCGGTGCCCATGTGGCAGCGGGTGCCGGTGTGGATCTACTGGGTCACCTTCACCGCCATCCTGTTCGGCCTGCTGTCCCTGGCTTGGAACACCCGGCTCAAGGGGCAGATCCGCCAACGCCTGCAAGCCGAGCAACGGCTCAACGACCAGGTGGCGTTCAAGCGCGCCTTGCTCGACGGTATCCCCAACCCGATCTTCGTCCGCGACCTGGCCGGGCGCCTGATCACCTGCAACAAAAGCTACGAAACCCAGACCGGCATGCGCCTGGAACAGATCAAGGGGCTGTGCCTGACCGAGCTGGATGTCTTGCCCGAGGCCACGGCCCGGCAGTTGCACCGCGAGTTCCTGGAGCAGCTGGAGTCCCAGGAGTCGGTGTTCGTCGACCGTCAGATCGAGTCCAGAAGGGGCCCGGTGCATGTCTATCAATGGACGGTGCCGTTCTACAGCGCCCAGGGTGAATTGCAGGGGTTGCTGGGGGGCTGGATCGATATCACCGAGCGCAAGCGCCTGGAGGAAGAGCTGCTGCAAGCGCGTCGTGCGGCGGATCAGGCGAACTACGCCAAGAGCGCCTTTCTCTCGACCATGAGCCACGAAATACGCACGCCGATGAATGCGATCATCGGTTTGCTGGAACTGGAAAAGGAACAGGCGCGCCTGCGCGGCATGCCGTTTTCCGATGCGCTGCGCGTGGCCTACCAATCGGCACAGGAGCTGGTCGGCCTGATGGGCGATAACCTCGACCTGGCCAAGATCGAGGCCGGGCACATGCAGCTGGCGCCGCAGACCGTGGCCCTGCGAGGCTTCTTCGAAGACATACAGCAATTGTTCGAGGTCACCGCGCGCAACAAGGGGCTGCATCTGACGCTGGCCTTCGACAAGGCGGCGGACGGCTTCTACTGGCTCGACCCGCTGCGCCTGCGCCAGGTGCTGCACAACCTGCTGAGCAATGCCCTGAAATTCACCCAGGCTGGTGAGGTGCGGGTGTCCGTGGAGCGCCAGGCCGATGAACATGGCGCCGACCGTTTGTGCATCAGCGTGGCCGACACCGGGTCGGGCATCAGCCCCGAGAAGCAGGCGAGCCTGTTCGATCCGTTCATCCAGGCCCATCTGCAGACGACGCCGGAGCAGGGCGGCACCGGCCTGGGCCTGAGTATCTGCAAGCAACTGGTGGAGCTGATGGGCGGGCGCATTCTGCTGCAAAGCCAACCTGGCGCGGGAACCACCGTGACCCTTGAGCTTTACCCGGAACAGGTGGTCGAGGATTTCAGCCAGTCGCCCCAAGTGACCCGCGAGCGCCCGCAGAGCCGTCGCATGTCGGTGCTGGTGGTCGACGACGTGCGCGCCAATCGCATGGTGCTCAGCCAGCAACTGATGTTCCTCGGGCACAAGGTGGTGGCGCTCGACAGCGCCGAGGCGGCGCTGGCGCGCTGGCAGGGCGAGGCGTTCGACCTGGTGATGACCGACTGCCACATGCCGGGCATGAGCGGTTATCAGCTGAGCGAAGCGATACGGCAGATCGAGGCCCGGGAAGGGCGTGACGCCTGCCCGCTGATCGGTTGCACGGCCAATGCCTTCGAGGATGAGCAGCAGCGCTGCGAGCAGGCCGGCATGGATGAACTGCTGGTCAAGCCGGTGACCCTGGACCAGCTGGCGCAGATGCTTGCGCGCTTCTTGCCGCCGCCGTCCTTCGACATCCAGACCCTGCGCTCCATGACCCAGGCGGACGAGCCGATCCTGCAACGCATGCTGCGCGAGCTGTGGAGCAACCTGGGGCAGGAGCAGGCGGCCCTGGAGTCGGCGGTGCTGGAGCAGGACTGGGCGCGTATCGGCGCGTCCACGCACCGCCTCAAAGGGGTGTGCTGCCTGATCGATGCGCTGCCGCTGGCCCAGGTCTGCATCGACCTGGAGGCCGTTGCCCGGGCCCACTCGACGGCGGTGCTGGCGGAGCACTGGCTGCGCCTGAAGGAGGCCATCGGCTGCTTGCGCAGCGATATCGAGCCGCATCTGGGTAGCGATTAAGACTTGTCTTATGGGGCGGCCTGCCCGCTGCGATTAACGTACCGGCCCGCTGCGGATTCTCGCCGCTCTCGCCGTATCGGAGGTCGTTCCATGCACAGGTTGAAAGTGCTCGTTCTTGAAGACAATTCGTTCCAGTTGATGGCCCTGCACCAGATGCTCAACGCCAATGGCGTGTTCAACGTGTTGAATGCCGAAAGCGTTGCCGCCGCCCGGCAATCCCTGGACAGCAAGGGGCCGGTGGATATCGCCATCTGCGATCTGTACCTGGAGCAGGCCGACGGGCTGGAACTGATTCGCTACCTGGCAGAGCAGCAACGGGCGAGGGCGCTGATCATTCTCAGCGACGCGCAAGCGGATGTCCGCGAAGGCGCCGCGGCGATGGCCCGGCAGCAGGGCCTGAATGTGCTGGGCTGTCTGCCCAAGCCGGCCTCGGTCACCCTGCTCAATGAACTGCTGGGCCTGTACCAGCAATGCTTCGAGCCTGGGCCGCAAGACTTGTCGCTGGCCCAGGTGCGCGAAACCCTGGCCCTGGATGTGTTCCAGCCGGAGGTGCCGACCGCCGAGGAAGGGCAGGCGGCGGTACAGCGCCATGGGGTCGCGCATTTCCAGCCAGTGGTCAGCCAGGACGGCGAGGTCCTGGGCGTCGAGGCGCTGGCGCGCTGGCAGCACCCGGAACACGGCTTGATGCTGCCTGCCGAGTTCCTGCCAGTGATCGAATTCGCCGGCCTGGAGGAAGCCTTCACCTGGCTCATGCTGGAGCAGGCCCTGCAATTGTCGGCCGGGGTGCGCCTGGTCATGGGCCGTTCGCTGGCGATCTCGGTGAATATCCCGGTGGGCATGCTGGAACTGCCGAACTTCGCGCGCCAGCTGGAAACCCTGCTACGGCGTTTTGAAGTGCCGGCACGCCTGCTGACCCTGGAAATCGTCGAGACCACCGAACTGGAAACCGATATCGCCCATGTGGAGGCCCTGCTGCGCCTGCGCATGATCGGCTGCAAGCTGTCGATTGGCGACTTCGGCACCGGCGGCACCAGCCTGCAGCGCCTGTTGGAATTGCCGTTCACCGAGCTGAAGATCCCGCCGGCCTTCGTCTGCGGGCTGGCTGACGATGAGCGCAAGGCGGCCGTGGTGGCCGGCGCCATGAGCATGGCCCGGCGCATGTCGCTGGGCGTGGTGCTGGCGGGTATCGAGAGCGCCGCCGACTACCAGGCGGCCAAGAAGCTGGGGCAGGCACGCCTGCAAGGCTGTTTCATCGCCGAGCCCATGAGCGCCGTCGCCGTGCGCCAGTGGATCGCCCGGCGCTTGCATGACGACCTCGACGAGCAGGCCGGCTGAGCCGGGCTCAGGCGAGCCCGTGTTCCTGCACGTAGATGTACAGCGCCGCGGCGCTGGACAGGCCGAGCTTGCGCATGGCGCTGACCTTCTGGGTGCTGACGGTCTTTTTGCTGCGGCTGAGCTTCGCGGCGATTTCCCCGACCGTCAGCCCGGCCGCCAGCAGGCGGATGACTTCGAGCTCGCGGGGCGACAGCTGTTCCCCGGACAACAAGCGATCCGGCCCGACCTCGCCCGCCAGGCTGAGAAGTTGCTGGATGGCCTGGGCGACAAACACCTTGTCGCGGCGCACATGGCTGATCGCCGCCGGCAGCTCGTCGGCCAGGCTGGCCTTGCTCAGCAGCCCCGAGACGCCCAGGTCGAGAATCGAACGGAACAGCCCGGCATTGTTGAGCATGGTCACCACCACGATCGGTAGCTGGGGATGATGCCGGCGCAGTTGCTCGATCAGACGCAGGCCATCGTTCTGCTGTTCGCCCGGCATCATGAAGTCGGTGACCAGTACGTCGCAGGGACAGCTTTGCAGCAGTTCGCCGAGGGCGGTCGGGGAGCTGGCTTCGCCGACGATCTCCAGGTTGTCGTCGCGCTCCAGGACGGCCCGCAGGCCGATGAGGAAAATCGGGTGATCGTCGGCCAGGACGATCCGCAGTTTTTTATTGGACGTTTGATTCAAGACTCGCTCCGGTGAGAAGGCAGCATTTCGGACAGGCCCTGCAACCGGGCAACCATCATCGCTGCGCCGCCGGGCTTTGCCAACCGCTCGAGGAGAGGGCCCCCATGGCCACACCCCCACCTGCCAGAAAGACCTGCGCCAGGCCTGAAAATCCGCCTCGGGAGCAGGTCGCGATACCGGTTCGGATCGACCCTCGGCGCTATTCCTGCCAACAGGCGGTATTGCGCTACAAGAAAGTCGAGGCGCTGATCGATCAGCCGGCACCGTCGCGTTCGTTTCTGGTTTGAGTGCCGATTCTAGTCTGATCCGGCCTGTTTTTTATCTGTCATGTTTTGCGGGCATGCTGGATCGACTCAGGTCGGCAACCGCCAGCGGTTGCGAACTTTCTTCTCTGGGCGATGGTCACTTGAATGCCAGAAAGCTACCGGCATTGGTGTATTCGAGCCTTAATTCCAGCTATTGAGTGGTGATCGAGATGGAAAGTATCAGCCTATTGTTGGGTGAAGCTTTGAGCCCGTATCAGGTAACTCTGACCCCGCGCGCGCAGGGGGAATGCCTGGTGAGCCTGAAGAATGCCTTGGGGGCCATCGTGGTCGAGCGCGAGTTCAGCCAGGCCCAGTTGACCGACAAGCGTCAGTTGACCGATGTCGTCGACGGTCTGCATCGCGACGTATTGATCGCCGAAGGTCGCCTGGAACCCTGTGTCATCGCGGCCTTGCGCAATGTGGCCCAAGAGAAGGCGTTCGACAGCGCACGCTGATTGGAAATTTTCGGGAACCTTCGCTTCAGCCCATCAGTCAGACCCTTGGCAACAGGATCGAGCATTGTGCTCCGGTGCTTGTCGCTTGTTGCACGGGTCTGGTTTCAGACCACGTTTAACCCCGAGTTGTCTCCCCACTGCTCGGGGTTTCTTTTTGCCCGGATTTTTTAGCGCTGCGGCGCGTCGTGGAAAAACGCCAGGGCATCGCTGCGGTATTGCTCGCGCAGCGACGGTTCCAGCCACTGGGCATAAAGCTCCAGCAAGGTGTCCGGGCGCAGTTCGAGCAGCGCGCGGTTGATGCGTTCCACCGCCTGTCGGCCCTGCGCAGTGTTCGAGCAGCCGACATTCACCGACTGATACCTGGGCATGCCCTGGATCGGGTAGAACTCCAGTTCATCGGGATCGATCCCTTGCTGTTGCGCCTGGAAACGGATTTCTGTCTGGTAACCGATCAAGGCTTTCAGGCGCCCGTGGCGTTGCATCTGCAGCAGGTTGCCGATGGCGCTGTTGCCGTAGTGGGCCATCAGCGCGCCGAGCGGAGCCTGTTTGAGCAGGCTGTCGATCGGTTCGCCATAACTGCGCTCGGCCACCACGCCCACATTGTGCAGGGGGCTGACCAGCAGTGCGCCCAGGTCGATCTGGCCGTCATGGATAAACGGCAGCAGGTCGGGACGGTCCTGGCGCCGTACCGCCAGGCCGTTGCTGAATATACGAAAAGTGGTGATGGAAAACGCCAGCCATTGTGCTCGCTGCGGGGTGAACAGCAGCGCCGGATCGCAGACGAAGGGCAGTTCCCGGAGCATCTGCATGGCCCGGGCGCGGTTGACGTGCACGAACTGATGGTCGTACTCCGGCAGGCTGGCCATCAGCACGGGCAGGGCCTGATCGATCACGCCCAGGCCTTTTTGCGGACCTTCGAAAATCGTCATCGGCGGCAGGTCGCGCAACACCCAGATCAGCGTGTCCCGGGCCTGGCTGACCGGTGACCAGGCGCCGAGCGCCAGCAGCATCGACAACAGGCGTATGCCACGAATCATTCGCCTGCTACGGCATGGGGTCATCAGGCTGCTGATCCTTGTCGGTAAAAGGCATAGTTTTTCAAACTAGATCGCGCCGTTGTCACGCAGGCTTTTGATCTGCTGCTCGTCGTAGCCCAGGGCGCCCAGTACCTGGGCATTGTGTTCGCCGAGCGCGGGGCCGACCCATTCGGACGAGCCCGGGGTGTCCGAGAGTTTCGGCACGATGCCGGGCATCTTGAATGCCTTGCCGTCCGGCAGCTTGGCC
The DNA here is from genome assembly GCF_059421865.1 of Pseudomonas sp. GW821-FHT02B10. Taxonomy (NCBI): domain Bacteria; kingdom Pseudomonadati; phylum Pseudomonadota; class Gammaproteobacteria; order Pseudomonadales; family Pseudomonadaceae; genus Pseudomonas; species Pseudomonas sp. GW821-FHT02B10. The sequence continues at coordinate 388,290 of NZ_JBWKVU010000001.1, forward strand.
TGGAGGAACATTTCCCGGGCGAGAAACTGCGGATCGCTGAACATGTCCTCGGCGCTGAAGATGCGGCTGGCAGGGACTTGTGCCTGGTTCAGCAATTCGAGCACATGCTCCAGCGGCAGCGAGTTGACCCAGCGATCGATGACTCCGTACAGCTCGTCGCGCCGGCTGTCGCGGCCGTCGTTGCTGGCCAGGGCCGGGTCGTTGGCCAGGTCGTCGCGGCCGATCAGCAGCATGAAGCGCTTGAAGATCGCATCGCCGTTGGCGCCGATCTGCACATGCTTGCCATCGGCGCTGGTGTGAATGGAGGAGGGCGTGATGCCGGGCATGATGTTGCCGGTGCGTTCGCGGATGAAGCCGAAGACATCGAACTCCGGGACCATGCTTTCCATCATGGCGAAGATCGCTTCGTACAACGCCACGTCCACCACCTGGCCCTGGCCGCCATTGACCTCACGGTGCCGCAGGGCCATCAGCGCGCCGATCACGCCCCACAGGGCGGCAATCGAGTCGCCGATGGAAATGCCGGTGCGCACCGGCGGACGGTCCTCGAAACCGGTGATGTAGCGCAGCCCGCCCATGGATTCGCCGACCGCGCCGAAACCGGGCTGGTCCTTCATCGGTCCGGTCTGGCCGAAGCCGGACAGGCGCACCATCACCAGCTTGGGATTGAGCGCGTGCATGGTGTCCCAGCCCAGGCCGAGTTTTTCCAGGACCCCGGGGCGAAAGTTCTCGATCAGGATGTCGGCCTCGGCCAACAGCTTCTTCAGCACCTCCAGGCCGTCCGGGTGCTTGAGGTTCAGGGTCAGGGACTTTTTGTTGCGCGCCTGGACGAACCACCACAGGGATGTGCCTTCATACAGCTTGCGCCACTTGCGCAGCGGGTCGCCGCCGTCCGGCGATTCGACCTTGATCACCTCGGCGCCGAATTCGGCGCAGATGCGCGAGGCGAACGGGCCGGCGATCAGGGTGCCGAGTTCGACGACTTTCAGGCCGGCAAGGGGTTTGGCGGTAAGCGGCATGGAAGATCCTTGTAGGACAAAGATTGGACGGTAGAGCGTTTTAACATAGCCCGGCGTTCCCTCGCCAAAGGATGATGGTGCGCGATTCGTGGATTGGCTCGTGCATCGGTTAGACTTGCCGCCTTTCCTCGTATCAAGAAGCCCCGTCCATGGCCCAGCCGTCTACCACCTACAAGTTTGAATTGAACCTGACTGACCTCGATCGCGGGGTGTACGAAAGCGTCAAGCAAACCATCGCCCGCCATCCGTCGGAAACCGAAGAGCGCATGACCGTGCGTCTGCTGGCCTACGCCCTTTGGTACAACGAACACCTGTCGTTCGGTCGTGGCCTGTCGGAAGTGGATGAGCCGGCCCTGTGGGAAAAAAGCCTGGACGACCGCGTGCTGCACTGGATCGAAGTCGGCCAGCCGGACGCCGAGCGCCTGACCTGGTGTTCGCGCCGTACCGAGCGCACCAGCCTGCTGGCCTACGGCAGCCTGCGCGTGTGGCAGACCCGCGTAGTGGACGCGGTGAAGAACCTGAAGAACCTCAATATCGCCGGCGTGCCCCAGGACGTCCTGGAAGTCCTGGCCAAGGACATGCCGCGCGTTATCAAGTGGGACGTGATGATCAGCGAAGGCACGATCTTCGTCACCGACGATCGCGGCCAGCACGAAGTCCAGCTGGAATGGCTGTTGGGCGAACGCTGAGTTCGCCACGCCGCGTTGTTTCGCCGTATCCCCCGTATCGAAGAGAAGCTTCTGTCACCCCATGCGTATCGAACCTCGTGAGTTGCCCGCCACCCTGCCGTTTCTCGGTGATCTGCCGCCGTTGCTGACCCGCCTGTACGCCGCCCGTGGCGTGCAGTCCGAGGCCGAGCTGGACAAGAGCCTGGCGCGGCTGATCCCGTTCCAGCAGCTCAAGGGCATCGAGGCGGCAGTCGACTTGCTGGTGACGGCGCTGGAGCAGCGCGAACGCATCCTGATCGTCGGCGACTTCGACGCCGACGGCGCCACCGCCAGTACCGTGGGCATGCTCGGCCTGCGCCTGCTGGGCGCGGCCCATGTCGATTACCTGGTGCCGAACCGTTTCGAATATGGCTACGGCCTGACCCCGGAAATCGTCGCGGTGGCCCTGGAGCGCAAGCCCCAGCTGCTGATCACCGTGGACAACGGCATCTCCAGTGTCGAGGGCGTGGCGGCGGCCAAGGCGGCCGGTCTGAAAGTGCTGGTCACCGACCACCACTTGCCGGGCCACGAGTTGCCGGCGGCCGACGCCATCGTCAACCCGAACCAGCCCGGCTGCGAGTTCCCGAGCAAGGCGCTGGCCGGCGTCGGGGTGATCTTCTATGTGCTGATGGCGCTGCGCGCCCGCCTGCGCAGCCTTGGCTGGTATGAAACCAAGCCGCAACCGAATATCGGCGAGCTGCTGGATCTGGTGGCGCTGGGCAGCGTGGCCGACGTGGTGCCGCTGGACGCCAACAACCGCATCCTGGTGCACCAGGGGCTGGAGCGGATTCGCGCCGGGCGCGCGCGGCCGGGGATCAAGGCGATCCTCGAAGTGGCCAAGCGCGAGGCGTCGCGCATCACCTCCACCGACCTGGGCTTCATCCTTGGCCCACGGTTGAATGCCGCCGGTCGCCTGGACGATATGAGCCTGGGCATCGAATGCCTGCTCAGCCATGACATGGCCCTGGCGCGGCAAATGGCCAGCCAACTGGACGAGTTGAACCAGGATCGCAAATCCATCGAGCAGGGCATGCAGCGCGAAGCCCTGGCCCAGCTCAAGGACTTGCCGGTGGAGTCGATGCCGTTCGGCCTGTGCCTGTTCGAGCCCGACTGGCACCAGGGGGTGATCGGGATTCTCGCTTCGCGGCTGAAAGAGCGTTACCACCGGCCGACCATCGCCTTTGCCGACGCCGGCGAAGGCATGCTCAAGGGTTCGGCGCGTTCGGTGCCGGGCTTTCATATCCGCGATGCCCTGGACGCGGTGGCGGCCAAACATCCGGACCTGATCAGCAAGTTCGGCGGTCACGCCATGGCTGCCGGCCTGTCGCTGCCGGAGCAGAATTTCCCGGCCTTCGCCGAGGCCTTCGATGCCGAGGTGCGCCGCCAGCTGCGCGAGGAAGACCTGACCGGGCGCCTGCTGTCGGACGGCACCCTGGCGGTGGAAGAGTTCCACCTCGAACTGGCCCGCGCCCTGCGCCATGCCGGGCCCTGGGGCCAGCACTTTCCCGAGCCGCTGTTCCATGGCGTGTTCCAGCTGGTGGAGCAGCGCGTCGTCGGCGAGCGCCACCTCAAGGTGGTGCTGCGCAGTGAATGTGGTTCGGTGAAACTCGACGGCATTGCCTTCGGCATCGACCGCGATATCTGGCCGAACCCGACCATCCGCTGGGTGGAACTGGCCTACAAGCTGGACCTCAACGAGTTCCGCGGCCAGGAAACGGTGCAACTGATGATCGCCCATATCGAACCGCGCTGACCCGCGCGGACGCTTTCGCGGGCAAGCCTCGCTCCTACGAACGGTGGGCGCTGCTTCTGTAGGAGCCAGGCTTGCCGGCGAAGAGGACGCTGCGGTGTACCAGGCCGGGCACTGACAAAGTGCATCGGAACCCTGCTGGTCGCGCCGTTGTCGACTAGGCTCTAAACACTGCTTGATTGGCCTTGTGACGTTTTGTCCTTTTTCTCCCGCGGGGGCGGGCGCTGTTCCTTTCCAGTCACTCGTCGACTTTTCAAACAGAACCCTGGAGCCTGACCACTGATCGAGAGGTGCCCCATGAGTCTGCTGCTTGAGCCCTATACCCTTCGTCAACTGACCTTACTCAACCGCATCGCGGTATCGCCCATGTGCCAGTACTCCAGCGTAGATGGACTGGCCAATGACTGGCACCTGGTGCACCTCGGCAGTCGTGCCGTGGGTGGCGCCGGACTGATTTTCACCGAGGCCACGGCGGTCACCGCCGACGGGCGCATCACCGCCCAGGACCTCGGCCTGTGGAACGACGAACAGATCGCACCCTTGCAACGCATCACCCGGTTCATCACCGCCCAGGGCGCGGTCGCCGGCATCCAGCTGGCCCACGCCGGACGCAAGGCCAGCACCCATCGGCCATGGCTGGGCAAGCATGGCAGCGTCAAGCCCGAGGAGGGCGGCTGGGTCCCGGTTGGCCCTTCGCCGATTGCCTTCGACCCGCAACATACGCCGCCGACCCAGCTCGACGAAGGGCAGATCGCCGCGATCGTCCAGGCCTTCGTCGATTCGGCCAAACGTGCCCTGGTCGCCGGTTTCAAGGTGGTCGAAGTGCATGCTGCCCACGGCTACCTGCTGCATCAATTCCTCTCGCCCCTGAGCAATCAGCGCCGCGACCAGTACGGTGGCTCCTTCGATAACCGCATTCGCCTGGTCCTGCAGGTGTGTGAGGGGGTGCGGGCGGTCTGGCCGGAAGAATTGCCGCTGTTCGTCCGGGTGTCGGCCACCGACTGGGTGGAGGACGGCTGGAATCCGGACGAAACCGTCGAGCTGGCCTGCCGCCTGAAAGCATTGGGGGTGGACCTGATCGATGTCTCGTCGGGCGGCACCGCGGTCAATGCCGAAATCCCCACCGGCCCGGGCTACCAGACCCGATTCGCCGAACGGGTGCGCAAGGAGTCGGGGATCGCCACCGGCACCGTGGGCATGATCACCGAGCCGGCCCAGGCCGAGCATATTCTGCGCACCTGCCAGGCCGACATCATCTTCCTCGCCCGGGAGCTGCTGCGCGACCCGTACTGGCCGCTGCATGCCGACGACGACCTGAGCGGGCACAAGGCGATCTGGCCGGCGCAATACCAGCGCGCGACCCATCGCGACCAACCGATTCACGAGTCGGATCTGCGCGAGTAGGCTGGCTCGGCAATAAAAAAACCGGCCCGCGAGGGCCGGTTTTTTGTGCTGGCGGGCAACCTGTAGTCGCTGCCGCAGGCTGCGATCGACCGGGAACCGGTCGCAAATCGGGCGGCGCGGATCGACTGAAGAGCCTGGGTCCGCTGCGCGGCCCATCGCAGCCTGCGGCAGCGGCTACAGATAGTGCTGCATCAGCTGTACTTGCGCTTGTCCGGTGCCGGCGGGAAGTACTGGTACAGCCAGGTTTCGCTCAGGGTGCGATCGTTGCTGCGAATGAACAGCCGCAGTTCCACCGGATCGACGCTGTCGTTGGTCGGGTACCAGTCGAAGAGCACGCGATAACCCTGGATCTCGTCCAGCTTCAGCACGTGGAAATCCTTGACCTGACCGTTCGACGCGGTGACCACCGGCTCGATGCCGGTGCCCTCCGGCAGCCGCTCCAGGCCGCCGCCGTTGAAGTCCACGGCGAAGCGCCGGGCCCAGACCGGCGGATAATGCTCGCCCGGGGCCCAGCCCTCGACGAAGCCGCCCATGCCCGAACGGGTGGCGTTGACCCGCGCCAGCGGCGTGCCCACCGGTGGCAGGGCGCTCCAGTACAGCTTGTAGCCGTAGTTCAGCGAATCCCCGGCGGCCAGCGGTGTTTTCGGGGTCCAGAAGGCCACGATATTGTCCAGGGTCTCGCCGGTGGTGGGGATCTCCAGCAGGTCGACCGAGCCTTCGCCCCAGGCGGTGGTCGGCTCGACCCACAGGCTCGGGCGCCGGCTGTACCAGTCCACGGTGTCCTGGTAGTTGGCGAACTCATGGTCGGTCTGCACCAGGCCGAAACCCTTCGGGTCCTTGTCGGCGAAGGCGTTGAATTGCAGGGTCGCCGGGTTGTTCAGCGGGCGGCAGATCCACTCGCCGTTGCCGCGCCACATGGCCAGGCGGTCCGAGTCGTGGATCTGCGGATGGATGGTGTCACACATGCGCCGCTCATGGGTGCCGCAGCTGAACATGCTGGTCATCGGCGCGATGCCCAGTTGTTCGATGGCGGTGCGGGCGTTGACGTGCGCATCGACGTCCATCACCACGCGCTCGGCCTGGCAGTCGATGTCGAAGCGGTAGGCGCCGGTGGCGCTGGGCGAATCGAGCAGGGCATAGACCACGAAACGGGTGCTGTCCTTGTCCGGGGTCTCGAACCAGAACTGGGTGAAGTCGGGGAATTCTTCACGCTTCTTGGCGTAGGTGTCGATCGCCAGGCCGCGGGCCGAGAGGCCGTACTGGCCGGTCTTGTCCACCGCGCGGAAATAGCTGGCGCCGAGGAAGGACACCACATCGTGCCTGTCCAGCTCCGGGGCCTTGAACAGCTTGAAGCCGGCAAAACCCAGGTCGCCCTTGAGCTGCGCGGTGTCGACGCTGGTGTTCTGGTAGTTGAACAGCGACGGGCGGAAATGCACTTCCCGCGCCTGCCGGGTCTTGGCGTCGACGCTGTGCATGCGCACCGGCTGCTTGAAGCCCATGCCGACGTGGAAGAACTGCACGTCCAGCTGGCCGTTCAGCTCCTTCCACAGCGAGTGGTTGCCGTCGTACCGGATCGCGTTGAAGTTCTGCGGGGTCATGGTCGCCAGGGTCGGCGGCAGCACCTGCTTGGTGTCCACGTAGGGCTTGCCGGCCAACTGCTTGGCCCGGGCCTTGAGAATCTCGAAATCGAAGGCCTGCGCCTCGCCGTCGGCGGCGCCTGCGCCTGCGCCTGCCCAGGCCCGGGTGGCCAGCAGACCCGTGGCCGACAGGCCGGTGTAGGCGGCCAGCGCCATGGATGCTTTCAGAAGATGCCTGCGATGCATAAGTGAACCTTGTCAGGAGATCCCGAGCCCTTCCTGGCTGCGCTGGATCGGAAATGGAGGTTCGGTCATGCCTTCGGCCAAACACAACGGACTTTTAACAGCGGGCGGATAGAATAATCGGTTCGCCCGAGGCAAAAAATGCCCCGCGTGTATCGATACGTAAAACCACGGACGGCTTCAGGAAAACCCACATGCTCAATGAACGCCTTTTGACCTCGCAAGACATCCCGCTGTTCAAACTGATTGATCGTGCAGAGCTGATCGAGGCGTTCTACCGCCTGCAGGACGGGCAACTGCTGGGTTATCCCCAGCGCGAGGTGGTGACCGGCTGGCCGCCCGGCGAAGCCGAGCATGACGCGCGGGTCTTGCGGGCGTGTGAACAGCGCGGCGGCTGGCTGTATGGGGTGTTCGACGAACACCGGCTGGTGGCCGCGGCGGTGGTCGATTGCCTGGTGATCCACAACGCCGGCCTGCGGCTGCGGCAGTTGAAGTTCCTGCATGTCAGCCAGGCGTATCGCGGGCGCGGCCTGGGCCAGCGCTTGTTCGGCCTGGCCGCCGAGCAGGCACGGCGCATGGGCGGCGAGGGGCTGTATGTCTCGGCCACGCCGTCGCGCAATACCGTGGATTTCTATCGCCGTCTGGGCTGCGAGCTGTTGGCGGCCCCCGATCCAGAGCTGTATCGCCTGGAACCCGAGGACATCCATCTGTACCTCAGGTTGCCCTGATTTCAGCGGATTGACACCAGGTCAGCCGGTTGGATGAACGGCATCAGTGATTCGTGGGCTCCTACTGACTCAAGGGCATGAGCCACGGCACGGCACACAGCACCAGCACGCAGCCCAGCCACAGGCCCAGCCAGCGATAGTGGGCCGGCATGCCGAAGGCGTGCCAGCCTTTGGCGGCGGCATACACCAGGCTGATCTGGATCAGTACCAGGGACAGGACCCCGGTGGGAATCGCCAGGGCCGAGACAAAGGGCGCGGCGACGGCGCGGGTCAATACCAGGCCCAGTTGCAGGGCGGCGAACGGCAGCACCAGCCAGACGGCCACTTGCAGCATCAGGCTGACGATTCGCGAGGGCATGGGCGCATCCTGGCTGCCGAAGAAGTTTCAGCGCCACGGGCTGCGGAGCCAGGCGCTTTGTGGCGGCGGATGGTGCCGCAACTTGATCGGCTTGGCCAGACCTCGTTCAATAGCCGCCTTTCAAGGAGATCGGGCAAATGAATTGCAGTTTTTCGGCGGGCGCGCGATGAAGTACAGGAAGACGCTGACGGTGCTGGTTTTACTGCTGTTCGCCTGCGCGCTGGTGTTCGTCTGCGCCTTGAACACCGTGCTTGAGCGCAAGCCCTATTCGAGCACCAGCCCCTCCGGCCGTTACCTGCTGCAGCATGCCTCGGCCGGTGGCCTGCTGGTGCCCTTCGGCGGCCTGGGCTACTTGCAAATCATCGACCTCAAGGAGCCGCAACGGGTCTATCGCACGCCCTTGATCGAAGACTGGTCGCTGGACCTGCGGATGTACGAGGACGACAACAGCATCAGCATCTTTGGCCTGGAGTTCATCAAGGCCAGCAAGACCTACATCATTCAGTGGCCGGACTGGGAGCACCACTGGCTCGATAGGTTCATCAGCAACACGCCCTACGAGTTCTGTGCTGAAACCGACGGTAATTGCTATTAGCCGGGCCGGCGGAGGTGCCGCCGGGCCTGGCCACATCGTTCTTTCATGCGTGTCGTGACCATCGCGGGCAAGCCTCGTTCCTACGAACCTGTACAACCCGTAGGAGCGAGGCTTGCCCGCGATGCCGGTCAGTGCTTGAACATCACATGGCGCACGACGGTGTAGTCCTCCAGCCCGTACAGGGACATGTCCTTGCCGTAGCCGGAGAGCTTCTGCCCGCCGTGGGGCATTTCGCTGACCAGCATGAAGTGGGTGTTGACCCAGGTGCAGCCGTATTGCAGGCGCGCCGAGAGGCGGTGGGCGCGGCCGACATCGGCGGTCCACACCGAGGAAGCCAGGCCGTACTCCGAGTCGTTGGCCCAGCCCAGGACCTGGGCCTCGTCGGCGAAGCGGGTGACCGAGACCACCGGCCCGAACACTTCGCGGCGGACGATTTCGTCGTCTTGCCGGGCGTCGGCCAGCACCGTCGGTTCGAAGAAGAAGCCGTTGCCGTCCACCGCCTTGCCGCCAGTGACCAGGCGGATGTGCGGCTGGGCGATGGCGCGCTCGACGAACCCGGCCACCCGGTCGCGGTGCTGGGCGCTGATCAGTGGGCCCAGTTCGGTGCCCGGGTCGCCCTGCAGGCCGTACTGGATGCTGGCGACCGCCGCGCCGAGCTTCTCGACGAAGCGCTCATAGATACCCTCCTGGGCATAGATGCGGCAGGCAGCGGTGCAATCCTGGCCGGCGTTGTAGAAACCGAAGGTGCGGATGCCTTCCACGGCGGCGTCGATGTCGGCGTCGTCGAAGATGATCACCGGTGCCTTGCCGCCCAGTTCCATGTGCAGGCGTTTGACGCTGTCGGCGGTGCTGGAAATGATGTTCGAGCCGGTGGCGATGGAGCCGGTGAGCGACACCATGCGCACCTTCGGATGGGTCACCAGCGGTTGGCCCACGGTGGCGCCGCGGCCGAAGACCAGGTTCAGCACGCCGGCGGGAAAGATCGCCGCCGCCAGTTCGGCCAGGCGCAGGGCGGTCAGCGGGGTCTGCTCCGAGGGCTTGAGCACCACGGTATTGCCGGCGGCCAGGGCCGGGGCGATTTTCCAGGCGACCATCATCAGCGGGTAGTTCCACGGCGCGATGGAGGCGATCACCCCCACAGGGTCGCGACGGATCATCGAGGTGTGCCCCGGCAGGTATTCGCCGCCGGCCGAACCGCTGAGGCAGCGGCTGGCGCCGGCGAAGAAACGGAACACGTCGGCAATCGCCGGGATCTCGTCGTTCAAGGCCGCGCTCAGCGGCTTGCCGCAGTTGTCCGACTCCAGCCGGGCCAGCTCCTCGCCATGGGCTTCGATGCTGTCGGCCAGCTTGAGCAACAGCAGCGAACGTTCTTTCGGCACGGTTTGCGACCAGCTCTGGAACGCCGCGTCGGCGGCGCGCACCGCGGCATCGACCTGGGCTTCGCTGGCCTCGTTGATTTCCACCAGCACCTTGCCCAGCGCGGGGTTGAATACCGGCTGGGCAGGGCCTTCGCCGCTGACCAGTTGGCCGTTGATCAAGAGTTTGGTTTGCATGGCTGTTCTCCTGAAATATCTGTTGGATGTTCTGCGATCTGTAGCCGCTGCCGCAGGCTGCGATAAGGCCGAAGGCCTTCAGCGAACCGGAGGGCGCCACGACCCTGCGGGTCGATCGCAGCCTGCGGCAGCGGCTACAGGGTTATTTCCCGCCGCTGCCTGCCACGCTCTCGCCGCCGCGGGTCAGGTAATAGGCGCCGAGGATCGGCAGCATGGTCACCAGCATCACCAGCATGGCGACGACGTTGGTCACCGGTACGTCCCGCGGCCGGCTGAGCTGGTTGAGCAGCCACAGCGGCAGGGTGCGTTCATGGCCGGCGGTGAAGGTGGTGACGATGATTTCGTCGAACGACAGGGCGAACGCCAGCATGCCGCCGGCCAGCAACGCCGAGCCGAGGTTCGGCAGGATGATGTAGCGGAAGGTCTGCCAGCCGTCGGCGCCCAGGTCCATCGAGGCTTCGATCAGGCTGTGGGAGGTGCGGCGCAGGCGGGCGATCACGTTGTTGTAGACAATCACCACGCAGAAGGTCGCGTGGCCGACGATGATGGTGAACATCCCCGGCTCGATCCCCAATGTCTTGAAGGTTGCCAGCAAGGCGATGCCGGTGATGATCCCGGGCAGGGCGATGGGCAGGATCAGCATCAGCGAAATCCCCTGTTTGCCGAAGAAGTCCCGCCGGTACAGCGCCGCCGAGGCCAGGGTGCCGAGGACCATGGCGATCAGGGTGGCGATGGCGGCGATCTGCAACGACAGTTTGATGGCCTCGAGCACGTCAGGGCGGGCGAAGGCCACGCTGAACCACTTCAGGGTGAAGCCCTGGGGCGGAAAGCTGAAGGCTGCGTCTTCGGTATTGAAGGCGTAGAGGAAGATGATCAGGATCGGGAAATGCAGGAACAGCAGCCCGCCCCACGCGGCAAGGCGCAGGCCCAACGAGGCGTGTTCTCCATGCTTGGCTGAGTCAGAGTGCATCGAAGGCCCCCAGGCGTTTGACGATGGACAGGTAAATGGCGATCAGCACGATCGGCACCAGGGTGAAGGCGGCGGCCATCGGCATGTTGCCGATCGCCCCTTGCTGGGCGTAGACCATGCTGCCGACGAAGTAGCCGGGTGGGCCCACCAGCTGCGGCACGATAAAGTCGCCCAGGGTCAGGGAGAAGGTGAAGATCGAGCCGGCGGCGATGCCCGGCACCGACAGCGGCAGGATCACCTGCATGAAGGTCTGGCGCGGCTTGGCGCCGAGGTCGGCGGAGGCTTGCAGCAAGGACGGCGGCAGGCGTTCCAGGGAGGCCTGGATCGGCAGGATCATGAACGGCAGCCAGATGTAGACGAACACCATGAAGCGCCCCAGGTGTGAGGTCGACAGGGTGCTGCCGCCGACCCCGGGAATCCCCAGGATGAACTGCAACAGCGGCTCCAGACCCAGGTGCTGGACGAACCACTGGGCCACGCCGCCCTTGGCCAGCAGCAGGGTCCAGGCGTAGGCCTTGACGATGTAGCTGGCCCACATCGGCAGCATCACCGCGATGTAGAAGAACGCCTTGGTCTTGCCGCTGGTGTAGCGCGCCATGTAGTAGGCGATGGGGAAGGCGACCACGGCGCTGGCGAGCGATACGGCGATGGCCATGCTCAGGGTGCGCAGGATGATGTCGAAGTTCGACGGTTGGAACAGCGCGGCGAAGTTGGCCAGGGTCAGGTCCGGGGTGACCGCCATGGTGAAGTCGTCGAAGGTGTAGAAGCCCTGCCAGAGCAGGATCAGCAAGGAGCCCAGGTAAATCGCGCCGAACCAGAGCAGCGGCGGCACCAGCAGCAGCGCCAGGTACAGGTTCGGCCGTCGGTACAGCAGGTTGGAAAAGCGCCGCAGCGGCGAGCCGCCGGGGCTTTGGGAAATGATCGCCAGGGTGTTCATGTCACACCCCGCTCGCCAGGGTATCGGCCAGCGGGATCATCGCTGCGCGGGCCCAGCGCGCGCTGAGGCGTTGCCCGGTCTGGTGCTGGGCGCCGCTGTCCAGCCATTGGTCGTTGGCCCGGCTGATGCTGAGGGTCTGGCCGTTGTCCAGTTGCAGTTCGTAGCGGGTGGCGCTGCCCTGGTACTGGATATCGTGCAGCAGGCCGCTGACTTCGATCTCATGGCTGGGCAGCGGGCCTTCGGCGAAACGCACATGTTCCGGGCGGATCGAGAAGGGCCGCTGGCTGCCGCTCAGGCGTTCGGCCAGTTCGCCGCGAATCACGTTGGAGGTGCCGACGAACTCGGCGACGAAGGTGGTGGCCGGTTTCATGTACAGGTTGCGCGGGCTGTCGACCTGCTCGATGCGGCCCTTGTTGAACACCGCCACGCGGTCGGACATCGACAGGGCTTCGGTCTGGTCGTGGGTGACGAAGATGAAGGTGATGCCGAGCTGGCGCTGCAGCTTCTTCAGTTCGCCCTGCATCTGTTCGCGCAGCTTCAGGTCCAGCGCCCCCAGGGGTTCGTCCAGCAGCAGGACCCGCGGCCGATTGACCAGCGCCCGGGCCAGGGCCACGCGCTGGCGCTGGCCGCCGGACAGCTGCACCGGCTTGCGCTCGCCGTAGCCTTGCAGGGCGACCATGGCCAGGGCCTCTTCGGCGCGCTTGAGGCGTTCGGCCTTGGCGACGCCTTTGACTTTCAGGCCGTAGGCCACGTTGTCGCGCACGTTCATATGGGGAAACAGCGCGTAATCCTGGAACACGGTGTTGACGTCGCGCTGGTAGGGCGGCAACCCGGTGGCTTCGGCCCCGTGGATGTGGATCGAGCCGGCGCTCGGCTGTTCGAAACCGGCGATCAGGCGCAGGCAGGTGGTCTTGCCCGAGCCGGAAGGGCCGAGCATGGAAAAGAACTCGCCGTCCTGGATATCGATGGACACCCGGTCAACGGCTTTCACCTCGCCAAACTGCCGGGAAACGTTGGTGAACTGGACTGCAAGCGTCATGGTGCGGTGCTCCGGGAAAGCGCGGAATCAGGTTTGGCGAAGAGCGCAGGAACCTGTAGCCGCTGCCGAAGGCTGCGATCGACCCCGAAGGGGGCGCAGGATCTTGAGATCGCTGAAGGCCTTCGGCCTTATCGCAGCCTGCGGCAGCGGCTACAGGGAACTCACCTGCCGCCCATGATTGCGATGTAATCCTGGGTCCAGCGGCTGTACGGCACGAACTTGCCGCCCTCGGCCTGCGGGGTTTTCCAGAAGGCGATCTTGTCGAACTGGTCGAAGCCGTTGGTCTTGCAGCCCTCGGCGCCCAGCAGTTGGCTTTCCTGGCAGGCCGCCGGCACGGCTGGCAGCGAGCCGAACCAGGCGGCGACATCGCCCTGGACCTTCGGCGTGAGCGACCAGTCCATCCACTTGTAGGCACAGTTGGGGTGCTTGGCCTCGCTGTGCAGCATGGTGGTGTCGGCCCAGCCGGTGGCCCCTTCCTTGGGAATGGTCGAGGCGATTGGCTGTTTCTCGTTGATCAGGCCGTTGACCTGATACGGCCAGGAGCTGGCGGCGACCACGCCTTCGTTCTTGAAGTCGCTCATCTGTACCGTGGTGTCGTGCCAGTAGCGGTGGATCAGCGGCTGCTGGGCGCGCAGCAGGTCGAGCACCGCCTTGTACTGGGCTTCGGTCAGTTCGTAGGGGTTCTGGATCCCCAGTTCCGGTTTCGCGCTCTTGAGGTACAGCGCGGCATCGGCGATGTAGATCGGCCCGTCATAGGCCTGCACGCGGCCCTTGTTGGGCTTGCCGTCCGGCAGGTTCTGCGCGTCGAACAGCACGCTCCAGCTGGTCGGTGCCTGCTTGAAGACGGTGGTGTTGTACATCAGCACGTTCGGGCCCCACTGGTAGGGCGTGCCGTAGGTCTGCTTGTCGACCACGTACCAGGGCGCGTCCTTGAGGCGCGGGTCGAGGTTTTTCCAGTTGGGAATCAGCGCGGTGTTGATTGGCTGCACGCGCTTGCCGACGATCAGCCGCAGGGAGGCGTCGCCGGACGCGGTGACCAGGTCGTAGCCGCCCTTGGCCATCAGGCTGACCATCTCGTCGGAGGTGCCCGCGGTCTTGACGTTGACCTTGCAACCGGTCTCCTTCTCGAAGCCGGTGACCCAGTCGTAATTCTTGTCGCTTTCGCCACGTTCGATGTAGCCGGGCCAGGCCACGATATCCAGCTGGCCTTCGCCGGCACCGACGGCCTTGAGCGGTTCGGCGGCCTGGAGGCTGGCGCTGGCCAGCAGGGCGGTGGTGATTGCACTGAGCAGTGCGGTCTTGTGCACGAACATGGGGAAACCCTCTTCTTCAAATTATGGTCGGGGCAGTTGTGAACGTGATGGAGCGCGCCCTAAGGGCTTGTTATCAGCTTAGTGCCGTTATTCCAGGTCATTGCCGTGGCGGGCCATGATGTGGCGCACCACGCTGTAGTCCTGCAGCGAATCGCTGGACAGGTCCTTGCCGTAGCCGGAGCGTTTCAAGCCGCCGTGGGGCATTTCGCTGGCCAGCATGAAATGGCTGTTGATCCAGGTGCAGCCGTATTGCAGGCGGGCTGCCACCTGCATGGCTTTGTCCAGGTTCTGGGTCCAGACCGATGAGGCCAGGCCGTATTCCGAGTCGTTGGCCCAGTCCACCGCCTGCGCCAGTTCGTCGAAACGGGTGACGGTGACCACCGGGCCGAACACTTCGCGCTGGACGATTTCATCCTGCTGCCGACAGCCGGCCAGCAGGGTCGGCTGGTAATAGAAGCCGGCGCCCGAATGCACCGCCGCGCCGGTCACCCGTTCGATATGCGGCTGGCCCAGGGCGCGTTCGACGAAGCTGGCCACGCGGTCGCGCTGGCGAGTGCTGATCAGCGGGCCGATCTCGTTGTCGGCATCGCGCTTGCCGGCGAACCGCAGGCTGCTCACGGCGGCGCCCAGTTCGGCCACCAGACGGTCATGGATCCCGCCCTGGGCATAGATCCGGCAGGCCGCGGTGCAGTCCTGCCCGGCGTTGTAATAGCCGTAGTTGCGCACGCCCTCGACCACGGCCTGCAGGTCGGCGTCGTTGCAGACGATCACCGGGGCCTTGCCGCCCAGTTCCAGGTGCGTGCGTTTCAGGGTTTTCGAGGCGGCCTGGAGGATCTTCTGCCCGGTGACGATATCGCCGGTCAGCGACACCATGCGTACCTTGGGGTGGCTGACCAGGTGGCTGCCCACGCCTTCGCCACCGCCGCAGACAATGTTCAGCACGCCGCGCGGCAGCAGTTCGGCCAGGGTCGGCGCCAGGGCCAGGATCGACAGCGGGGTATGCTCCGACGGCTTGAACACCAGGGTATTGCCAGCGGCCAGGGCCGGGGCGATCTTCCAGGCGGCCATCATGATCGGGTAGTTCCACGGCGCGATGGACGCCACCACGCCGATAGGGTCGCGCCGCACCATGCTGGTGTAGCCCGGCAGGTACTCGCCGGCGAGCTGGCCAGTCTGGCAGCGCACGGCACCGGCGAAAAAACGGAACACGTCGACGGTGGCGCCCAGATCGTCCTGGCGTGCCAGGTGCAGCGGCTTGCCGCAGTTCAGCGATTCCAGGCGAGCCAGGTGGTCGGCCTGCTTTTCCACGGCATCGGCAATCGCCAGGAGGATGTTCGAGCGTTGCTGGGGCGTAGTGCGCGACCAGTCGGTAAAGGCGCGGTGGGCAGCGAGGATCGCGCCTTCCACCTGTTCGCTGCTGGCCTCGGCGATCCGGGTCAGCACTTCGCCGGTGGCCGGGTTGAGGATCGGCTCGACAAGCCCTTGGCCGGCGACCAATTCGCCATCGATCAACAAAGCGGTGGACAACGGAGTCTGCGCGCCAGCCATTTTCCGGGTTCTCTTTTCTTGTATGGCCATGGTGCTCTCCAGTGACGGAGGCCCGGCCCTCTCTGGACGGATGATCAGAGACTAGTGGCGGGGCCGGTGCTCGACAAATACCAAATACTGAATGCGGCGTTCGATTAAATAGATGGCTTGCGCCCGCCGTGGGGCTGTTCACGAGCCACGGTCAGGAACGGGTCGACCAACGCCGGGCGCGCCGTGCCCCGGCGCCAGGCCAGGCCGACATCGAGGGTCTGGCTGAGGTCGGCGATGGGCCGGGCCTCGATGATGTCGCCCTCCAGCGACCAGGGGCGATAGGTCATGTCCGGCTGGATCGACACCCCAAGCCCGGCCGCCACCAGGCTGCGCACCGCTTCCGTGGAGGCGGTGCGCAGGGTGATGCGTGGTTGCAGGCCGGCGCCGGACCACAGGCGCTGGGCATTGCGGTCCATTTCATCGACGTTGAGCTGGATCAGCGGCTCGCGAGCGACATCCGCCAGGCTGATGCTGTCGTGTTCCAGCAGCGGGTGCTGGGCGGGCAGCCACAGGCGGTGGGGGGAGTGGGTCAGCACTTCGGTCTGCAGGGCGTGGCGGTCCTCGAGATTGGAGAGGATCAATACCCCGACGTCGATTTCGCCGCTGACCAACAAGTGCTCGATGTAGGGGCGCTCATCCTCCATCACGCGGATTTCCACATTGGGGTAGGCGCGCTGGAAACGTGTGAGCAAGTCCGCCAGGTAGTAACCGGCGACCAGGCTGGTCACGCCGACGATCAACTGGCCGGCCACCTGGTCGGTGCTCTGTTGCAGGCTGCGCTTGGCATTGTCGACCGTGGCCAGGATCAGGTGCGCCTGGCGCAGGAACTGGTGGCCCTGGTGAGTCAGGGTCATGCCCTTGGCATGGCGGTTGAACAGGTTGACGCCGATTTCCTGTTCGAGCTGCTGGATCGCCAGGGTCAGAGTCGACTGGGAAATGAACACCGCCTGGGCGGCGGACGAGATCGAGCCGGTCTCGGCCACGGCGATAAAGTGACGGATCTGGCGCAAGGTCATCATGGGCAATCACCGGTCAGGCGGTTTTATCGATTTTTTCGAGTGTATATCTTTTTAATCGAAGGGCTGCCCAGGCATACGACCGAGCCTGGCGAAGCAACATCTGGAAGCACACTCGAGCCCAGGATCGGGGCACTTCGATCTAGGCTGGTGGCCTTATTGATTCGATCAACTCAAGTTGCTGGAGGTTTGGATGAACACCCGTGGATTGCTCGATCAATTGCTCAGGTCTGGCCAGGACCTGTTGCAGAATAAGGCCGGGGCGCAGCAGAACAAGGCATCCGCTGCCGACAAGGGCGCGCTGGGCGGGTTGCTCGGTGGCGGTTCCGGCGGGCTCGGCAGCCTGTTGTCCGGTGCTGGCGGCGGGGCGTTGGCGGCCGGCGCCATGGGCCTGCTGCTGGGCAATAAAAAAGCCCGCAAATTCGGCGGCAAGGCGCTGACCTATGGCGGCCTGGCGGCGCTGGGCGTGATCGCCTACAAGGCCTACGGCAACTGGCAGGCGCAGCAGGCCGGCGCGCCGAAAAGCGAGCCGCAGACCCTCGACCGCCTGCCCGCGCAACAGGTCGAACAACACAGCCAGGCGATCCTCAAGGCGCTGGTGGCCGCGGCCAAGGCCGATGGCCATATCGACGAGCGCGAGCGCGCCCTGATCGAAGGTGAGTTCACCCGGCTGGACAACGATCAGGAGCTGCAGCACTGGCTGCACGCCGAACTCAACAAACCCCTGGACCCGGCGGATGTGGCGCGGGCCGCCGGGACGCCGGAAATGGCCGCGGAAATGTACGTCGCCAGCGTGATGCTGGTGGACGAGGAAAACTTCATGGAAAAGGCCTATCTGGATGAGCTGGCGCGTCAACTCAAGCTGGAGCCGGGGTTGAAACTCGAACTGGAAAAACAGGTGCGCCAGGCCAATCTTTGACGCCAGTCGGGCGTGCGCTGGAGAAAGCTTCGCACGCCCTCTTTGATGGCAGAAATGCCCTCTGCTTGTGCCGGATCATCACTGGCGGCGCTCGAGTCATCTGGCGGAAAGTAGCCCTCCAGAGCGGACCCTGCCTTTCGCTCTGAGTGAGACGTGGTGCGCAATACGCTGATAAATGATGGCACGCCCTCGGCTATACTCCCCACCATTTGAATGGCCCCGAGGACTGACTGTGAAGAACTGGACGTTGCGCCAACGCATTTTGGCGAGCTTTGCGGTGATTATCACCATCATGCTGCTGATGGTCATAGCCTCGTACTCCCGTTTGTTGAAGATCGAGGCCGGCGAAGACCGCATGCGCTCCGATGCCATTCCCGGGGTCTATTTCAGTTCGATGATTCGCGGTTCGTGGGTCGACAGTTTCCTGCATACCCAGGAAATCATCGGTCTGAACGAAGGCAAGGGCGTCAGTGCCAAGGATGAGGCCGATTTCAAAAGCTTCGAGCAACGCCTGCAGAAATACATGGCCAGCTACAAGGACACGCTTCGCGGTGAGACCGACCAGCTGGAGTTCGACGAGTTTGAAAAACGCCATCAGGAATTTCTCAAGATCCAGGCCATGGTCCTGGATCTGCATCGGCGTAATCAGGAAGCCGAGGCTGTCCGCGTGTTCCATGACCAGTTGACGCCCACCTGGATCGCCGGTCGGATGAAACTCAACGACATTATCGACGAGAACAAGGGGGTCGCCGATTCGGCCGCCTTGCAGATCGACGATGCGGTGGCCGCGGCTAAAGTCACCATGGGCGTTTCCCTGCTGGTGGCGGTGCTGGCGGCGGGCCTGTGTGGCCTGTTGCTGATGCGCGCGATCATGGCGCCGATGAACCGTATCGTGAAGATCCTCGACGTCATGCGCACGGGCGATCTGACCAGCCGCCTGAACCTGGAGCGCAAGGACGAATTCGGCGCCGTGGAAACCGGCTTCAACGACATGATGACCGAGCTCAACTCCCTGGTGTCCCAGGCGCAGCGTTCCTCGGTCCAGGTCACCACCTCGGTCACCGAGATCGCCGCCACCTCCAAGCAGCAACAGGCGACCGCTACCGAGACCGCGGCGACCACCACCGAAATCGGTGCGACCTCCCGGGAAATCGCGGCCACCTCTCGCGATCTGGTGCGCACCATGACCGAAGTCTCCACCGCCGCCGACCAGGCTTCGGTGCTGGCCGGCTCCGGCCAGCAGGGCCTGGCGCGGATGGAAGAAACCATGCATTCGGTGATGGGCGCGGCCGACCTGGTCAACGCCAAGCTGGCGATCCTCAATGAGAAGGCCGGCAACATCAACCAGGTGGTAGTGACCATCGTCAAGGTCGCCGACCAGACCAACCTGCTGTCGCTCAATGCCGCGATCGAAGCCGAGAAAGCCGGCGAGTACGGGCGCGGCTTTTCCGTGGTAGCCACTGAGGTGCGGCGCCTGGCGGACCAGACCGCGGTCGCCACCTACGATATCGAGCAAATGGTCCGGGAGATCCAGTCGGCGGTCTCGGCCGGGGTCATGGGCATGGACAAGTTCTCCGAAGAAGTGCGCCGCGGCATGGCCGAGGTGCAGCAGGTCGGCGAGCAGCTGTCGCAGATCATCCATCAGGTCCAGGCCCTGGCGCCGCGGGTGTTGATGGTCAACGAGGGCATGCAGGCCCAGGCCACCGGTGCCGAGCAGATCAACCACGCCCTGGTGCAACTGGGCGATGCCAGCAGCCAGACCGTCGAGTCGCTGCGCCAGGCCAGTTTCGCCATCGATGAACTGAGCCAGGTGGCGGTGGGGCTGCGCAGCGGCGTCTCGCGTTTCAAAGTCTGATGAACGAGCTCGCAGCGAAAGGCGGCGCAGGGACGGCGACGAAAGACACGCTGTTCCTGGTGTTCCGCATCGGTACCGAACGTTACGCCTTGCAGGCCATCGAGGTGGTCGAGGTATTGCCGCGCCTGCAACTCAAGCCGATTCCCCGGGCGCCGTCCTGGGTGGCCGGAGTCTTCGCCCATCGCGGCGCGGTGGTGCCGGTGCTCGACCTGAGTGCCCTGACCTTTGGCGAGCCGGCGCAGGAGCGCACCAGCACCCGCCTGGTGCTGGTGCATTACCGCCCGCAGGCGGCGCAGCCCGCGCAGTTGCTGGGGCTGATCCTCGAGCAGGCCACTGACACCCTGCGTTGCAACCCGCAGGACTTCAAGGCCTACGGCCTGGATAACCGCAATGCGCCGTACCTGGGCCCGGTCTACGAAGACGCCCAGGGCCTGCTGCAATGGGTGCGTGTCGACGATCTGCTGGATGCCGAGGTGCGTGCGCTGCTGTTTCCCTCGCCGCCGCTGGATCCGGCGTTGCTCGGGGAGTCGTCATGAGCAGCGACCAGCGATTTTTCGATTTTCTCAAGGAGCGCATCGGTCTCGATGTGGCCTCGGTGGGCCCGGCGATCATCGAGCGCGCGGTGCGCCAGCGCAGCATCGCCCAGCAGGCGCCCAGCGCCGATCATTACTGGCAGACCCTGCAAGGCTCGCGGGATGAACAGCAGGCCCTGATCGAAGCGGTGATCGTTCCGGAAACCTGGTTCTTCCGTTACCCGGAATCCTTTGCGACCCTGGCCAAACTCGCTCGTTCGCGGCTTGCCGAACTCAAGGGCATGCGCGCCTTGCGCATCCTCAGCCTGCCGTGTTCCACCGGCGAGGAGCCGTACTCGATTGCCATGGCCCTGTTCGATGCCGGGCTGGCCCCTCATCAGTTCAAGGTCGAGGGGTTCGATGTCAGCCCGCTGTCGGTCGAGCGGGCCAGGCAGGCGGTGTACGGCAAGAACTCCTTTCGCGGCCAGCACAGCGATTTTCGCGAACGGCATTTCACCGCCGAAGATGAGCGCTACAGCCTCAGCGAGCGGGTGCGCGAGCAGGTGCGCCTGCAGGTCGGCAATCTGCTGGACCCGACCTTGCTGGCCAATGAGCCGCCCTACGATTTTGTCTTCTGTCGCAACCTGCTGATCTATTTCGATCAGCCGACCCAGCGCCAGGTGTTCGAAGTGCTCAAGCGCCTGACGCATGTCGACGGCGTGCTGTTCATCGGCCCGGCCGAAGGCAGCCTGCTGGGTCGCCTGGGCATGCGCTCGATCGGCATTGCCCAGTCCTTTGCCTTCAGCCGGCATAATGAACCCGAGCCCGAACCCGCGCCGGCCTTTGTCCCAAGCGCATTGCCGGCGCGCCAGCCGGTGCGCGGCATCGCGCCTCCCGTGCGCAGCCGACCGTTCTCCAGTGCCGCCGTGGCGAGCCAACGCCCCGCGCCGACCAGGCCGGCCAGCGATGCCACGACGTTGCTGGCGAGCATCGCGGCCCTGGCCAACGAAGGCAAAAGCGCAGAGGCCCGGGTGGCTTGCGAGCATTACCTGGACACCCACGAGCCGGTGGCGCAGGTGTTCTATTGGCTGGGGCTGCTCAGCGACGTGGCGGGCAGCGCCCTGGAAGCCCAGGGTTTCTATCGCAAGGCCCTGTACCTGGATCCGCAGCACGCCGAAGCGCTGGCGCACCTGGCCGCCTTGCTGGCTTCCCAGGGAGACGTCGCCGGTGCCCGTCGATTGCAGGAGCGCGCGGCCCGCAGCGGCCGTGCAGCAGACAGTGAGCGTAAATCATGAGCGGCTCTGTTTCGTTGAACGTGACCCACGAAGATGCGCAGGCCATCGACGATTGCTGGAACCGTATCGGTATCCACGGCGACAAGAGTTGCCCGTTGCTGGCCGGGCATGTGCATTGCCGCAATTGCTCGGTGTATTCCGCCGCGGCCACCCGCCTGCTCGACCGCTATGCGCTGCAGCAGGAGCGCCATGAGCAAGCGGTCGAGGCCGATACGGATGTCGTC
Organism: Pseudomonas sp. GW821-FHT02B10; assembly: GCF_059421865.1. Lineage (NCBI taxonomy): Bacteria > Pseudomonadati > Pseudomonadota > Gammaproteobacteria > Pseudomonadales > Pseudomonadaceae > Pseudomonas > Pseudomonas sp. GW821-FHT02B10. The sequence goes on from NZ_JBWKVU010000001.1 coordinate 409,882, forward strand.
ACCCGTTCGTTATTGATGTTCCGCCTGGGCGAGGAATGGCTGGGCATTGCCACCCGTTGCCTGGTGGAAGTGGCGCCGCTGCAGCCGATCCATTCCTTGCCGCACCAGCGCTCGCGGCCCTTGCTGGGCGTGGCGAATGTGCGTGGCGCACTGGTGGCCTGCCTGTCGTTGGTGGAGCTACTGGGGCTGGACACCACCAGCACGGTCGTGTCGGGGGCGCGGGTGATTCCGCGGATGCTGATCATCGCCGCCCAGGGCGGTCCGGTGGTGGTGCCGGTGGACGAGGTGGAGGGCATCCATGCCATCGACGAGCGCACCCTGGACGCCGCCGCGGTTTCCGGTCAGCAGGCCAGTGCCAAGTACACCCGTGGCGTCCTGCAATGGAAGGGCCGTAGCCTGCGTTGGCTGGATGAAGAGCAGTTGCTGTCCGCCGTGACCCGGAGCCTGACATGACCCCCGATCAAATGCGCGACGCCTCGCTGCTCGAACTCTTCAGCCTGGAAGCCGAAGCCCAGACCCAGGTGCTCAGTGCCGGCCTGCTGGCGCTGGAGCGCAATCCGACCCAGGCCGACCAGCTGGAAGCCTGCATGCGCGCCGCCCACTCGCTCAAGGGCGCGGCGCGGATCGTCGGGGTCGACGCCGGGGTCAGCGTGGCCCATGTGATGGAAGATTGCCTGGTCAGCGCCCAGGAAGGGCGGCTGTACCTGCGGCCCGAACATATCGATGCGCTGCTGCAGGGCACCGATTTCCTGATGCGCATCGCCACGCCGGGCAGCGAGGTCAGTGAGCAGGACATTGCCGCCTATGTGGCGCTCATGGAGCAGTTGGTCGGCTCGCCGGGCGCGGCGCCTGCGGGCGTTGTCCTGCCCCGGATCGAGCCGCACCTGCCGCCCATGGCCGAGCTGCAAATGCAGGCTCCGCGGGTCGAACCCGAACCACAGGTCCCGCCGTTCGAGATGCCGCAGGAGGTATTGCAGGAAACGCTGCAAGAGACAGCCGCGGCGATTACGCACAAGGGCAAGAAGCTCGCCGAGGGGGGCGAACGGGTGTTGCGGGTCACGGCCGAACGCCTGAACAGCCTGCTCGACCTGTCGAGCAAGTCGCTGGTGGAAACCCAGCGCCTGAAGCCCTACCTGGCGGCCCTGCAGCGCCTCAAGCGCCTGCAGAGCAACGGCCTGCGCGCTTTGGAAAACCTCAATGGGCATCTCAAGGAGCAGGTGCTGGGCCTGGAGGCCCTCGAAGCCCTGGAAGATGCGCGACGCCTGCTGGCGGAGTCCCAGCAGGTGCTGACGGAGAAAACCGCCGAGCTGGATGAATTCGGCTGGCAGGCCAGCCAGCGCGCCCAGGTGCTCTACGACACCGCGCTGGCCTGTCGCATGCGGCCGTTCGCCGATGTGCTGGTGGGCCAGGTGCGGATGGTTCGCGACCTGGGGCGCAGCCTGGGCAAGCAGGTTCGCCTGGAGGTCGAGGGCGAGAAGACCCAGGTCGATCGCGACGTGCTGGAAAAACTCGAGGCGCCGCTGACCCACCTGCTGCGCAACGCGGTCGATCATGGCATCGAAACGCCCGAACAGCGGCTGCTGGCGGGCAAGCCGGCCGAGGGCCTGATTCGCCTGCGCGCTTCCCACCAGGCCGGGCTGCTGGTGCTGGAGCTGAGCGATGACGGTAATGGCGTCGACCTGGAACGGGTGCGCCAGAGCATCGTCGAGCGCCAGTTGTCCCCCGCCGAGACTGCTGCCCAGTTGAGCGAAGAAGAGCTGCTGACCTTCCTGTTCCTGCCGGGCTTCAGCCTGCGGGACAAGGTCACCGAGGTCTCCGGGCGCGGTGTCGGCCTGGACGCGGTGCAGCACATGGTGCGCCAGTTGCGTGGCGCGGTGCAGCTGGAGCAGGTGGCGGGGCAGGGCAGTCGTTTCCACCTCGAAGTGCCGCTGACCCTGTCGGTGGTGCGCAGCCTGGTGGTGGAGGTCGGCGAAGAGGCCTATGCCTTCCCGCTGGCGCATATCGAACGCATGTGCGACCTGGAGCCCGACGACATTGTCCAGCTGGAAGGGCGCCAGCATTTCTGGCACGAAGGCCGCCACGTCGGCCTGGTCGCGGCCAGCCAGTTGCTGCAACGCCCGGCGGGGCAGAACAATGAGTCCACGCTCAAGGTCGTGGTGATTCGCGAGCGCGACGCGGTCTACGGCGTGGCGGTCGAGCGTTTCATCGGCGAGCGGACCCTGGTGGTGCTGCCGCTGGACGACCGCCTGGGCAAGGTCCAGGACATTTCCGCCGGAGCCTTGCTCGATGACGGCTCCGTGGTGTTGATCGTCGACGTCGAGGACATGCTGCGTTCGGTGGACAAGCTGCTCAATACCGGCCGCCTGGAACGCATTGCCCGGCACAATCGCCATCAGGCCGAGACGGCGCGCAAGCGCATCCTGGTGGTCGACGACTCGCTCACCGTGCGTGAGCTGCAACGCAAGCTTTTACTCAACCGTGGTTATGACGTAGCGGTCGCCGTCGACGGCATGGATGGCTGGAACGCCTTGCGTTCGGAAGACTTCGACCTGCTGATCACCGACATCGATATGCCCCGAATGGATGGGATTGAATTGGTCACACTCCTGCGCCGTGACAATCGCCTGCAGTCGTTGCCGGTGATGGTGGTTTCCTACAAGGATCGCGAAGAGGACCGGCGCCGTGGACTGGATGCCGGGGCCGACTATTATCTAGCCAAAGCCAGTTTCCATGATGACGCCCTGCTGGATGCGGTGGTGGAGCTGATTGGAGGAGCGCGGGCATGAAAATCGCGATCGTCAATGACATGCCCATGGCCGTGGAGGCCCTGCGCCGGGCCTTGGCTTTCGAACCCGCGCACGAAGTGGTGTGGGTCGCGACCAATGGCGCCGAGGCGGTCGAGTACTGCGCCCAGCTAACGCCCGACCTGATCCTGATGGACCTGATCATGCCGGTGATGGACGGCGTGGAGGCGACCCGCCGGATCATGGCCGAAACCCCTTGCGCTATCGTGATCGTCACGGTGGACCGCCAGCAGAACGTGCATCGAGTGTTCGAGGCCATGGGGCATGGCGCGCTGGACGTGGTCGATACACCGGCCCTGGGGGCCGGCAATGCGCAGGAAGCGGCGGCGCCTTTACTGCGCAAGATCCTCAATATCGGCTGGCTGATCGGCCAGCAGCGCGGCAACCGCGTGCGTTCGGTACCGGTGCCGATGCGCACCATGGCGCAACGCCAGGGCCTGGTGGCGATCGGTTCGTCCGCCGGTGGCCCGGCGGCGCTGGAAGTGTTGCTCAAGGGGCTGCCCGCCCATTTCCCGGCCGCCATCGTGTTGGTGCAGCACGTCGACCAGGTGTTCGCCGCGGGCATGGCCGAATGGCTGAGCAGCGCCTCCGGGCTCAAGGTGCGCCTGGCCCGCGAAGGCGAGCCACCGCAGAGCGGTACGGTTCTGCTGGCCGGGACCAACCACCATATCCGGCTGTTGAAGAACGGCACCCTGGCCTACACCGCCGAGCCGGTAAACGAGATCTATCGGCCATCGATCGATGTGTTTTTTGAAAGTGTCGCCAATTACTGGAACGGCGATGCGGTCGGCGTACTGCTGACCGGCATGGGCCGCGATGGCGCTCAGGGCCTGAAACTGATGCGCGACCAGGGTTATCTGACCATCGCCCAGGACCAGGAGAGTAGTGCGGTGTATGGCATGCCCAAGGCGGCCGCTGCCATCGACGCTGCCGTAGAGATTCGCCCACTGGACAAGATCGCTCCACGATTGCTGGAGATATTTGCCAAATGACCGACAAACGCAGCTGTCCTGGCCAGGTAGCAACTCAGGTGACAACCCATGAATGATTTACAGCTCGACGATTTTAAAACCGATGAAAATGCTGCGATGGTGCTGCTGGTCGACGACCAGGCAATGATCGGTGAGGCTGTGCGGCGTGGGTTGGCGAATGAAGAAAACATCGACTTCCACTTTTGTGCCGACCCGCACCAGGCTATTGCCCAGGCGATCCGCATCAAGCCGACGGTGATCCTGCAGGACCTGGTGATGCCGGGCCTGGACGGGCTGACGCTGGTGCGCGAGTACCGCAACCACCCGGCGACCCAGAACATTCCGATCATCGTGCTTTCGACCAAGGAAGACCCGCTGATCAAGAGTGCGGCCTTCGCCGCCGGGGCCAACGATTACCTGGTCAAGCTGCCGGACAATATCGAACTGGTGGCGCGCATCCGTTACCACTCGCGCTCCTACATGACCCTGTTGCAGCGGGACGCGGCCTATCGCGCACTGCGGGTCAGCCAGCAGCAGTTGCTCGACACCAACCTGGTGCTGCAGCGCCTGATGAACTCCGATGGCCTGACCGGCCTGTCCAACCGCCGGCATTTCGACGAGTACCTGGAGCTGGAATGGCGCCGGGCAATGCGCGACCAGACCCAGTTGTCGCTGCTGATGATCGATGTCGATTACTTCAAGTCCTACAACGACAACTTCGGTCATCTGGAAGGCGATGAAGCCCTGCGCAAGGTGGCGACGGCGATCCGCGAAGCCAGCAGCCGACCGTCGGATCTGCCGGCGCGTTACGGCGGGGAGGAGTTTGCCCTGGTGCTGCCGAACACCTCGCCCGGCGGGGCGCGGCTGGTGGCCGAGAAACTGCGCCAGACCGTGGCCGCGCTGAAGATTCCGCATATCGCGCCGACCGAAGGGGCGAGCCTGACCATCAGCATCGGTCTGTCCACCATGACGCCGCAGCCGAGCACCAGTTGCCGGCAATTGATCTCGGCCGCCGACAAAGGCCTGTATCTGGCCAAGCACAATGGCCGCAATCAGGTGGGGATCGAGTGAAAAAAACCGCCACCGCGGGGGCCTAAAGCCGCCAGGCGGGCTGCCGCACCAGCTTGATTACGTTATACTCGCCGGCTTTCAAAAGTTCGCCAACGAGTGCTGCCTGCCATGGAAATCAACCCGATCCTTAACACTATCAAGGACCTGTCCGAGCGCTCCGAAACTATTCGGGGGTATCTTTGACTACGATCAAAAGCATGAGCGTCTGACCGAGGTCAACCGCGAGCTTGAAGATCCGAACGTCTGGAACAAGCCTGAATACGCCCAGGAACTGGGCCGCGAGCGCTCCGCGCTGGCACAGATCGTCGAGACCCTGGACGAGTTGTCCGGTGGCCTGGCCGATTGCCGCGATCTGCTGGAGATGGCCGTTGAAGAGAACGACGAAGGCGCGGTAGGCGATGTGGTCGCCGAACTGACCCGTCTCGACGAGGCCCTGGCCAAGCTGGAATTCCGTCGCATGTTCAGCGGCGAAATGGACATGAACAACGCCTACCTGGACATCCAGGCCGGCTCCGGCGGCACCGAAGCCCAGGACTGGGCCAACATCCTGCTGCGCATGTACCTGCGCTGGGCCTCCAAGCGTGGCTTCGACGCCACCATCATGGAACTGTCCGAAGGCGAAGTCGCCGGGATCAAGGGCGCCACCGTGCACATCAAGGGCGAGTACGCCTTTGGCTGGCTGCGCACCGAGATCGGCGTGCACCGCCTGGTGCGCAAGAGTCCGTTCGACTCCGGCGCTCGCCGCCACACCTCGTTCTCGGCCGTATTCGTCTCGCCCGAGATCGACGACAAGGTGGAAATCGAGATCAACCCGGCGGACCTGCGCATCGACACCTATCGTTCCTCCGGTGCCGGTGGCCAGCACGTAAACACCACCGACTCGGCCGTGCGTATCACCCACGTACCGACCAACACCGTGGTCAGCTGCCAGAACGAACGTTCCCAGCACGCCAACAAGGACACCGCCATGAAGATGCTGCGGGCCAAGTTGTACGAGCAGGAAATGCAGAAGCGCAACGCCGCTTCCCAGGCGCTGGAAGACACCAAGTCCGACATCGGCTGGGGTCACCAGATCCGCTCCTACGTGCTCGATGCCTCGCGGATCAAGGATCTGCGTACCAACATCGAACGCAGTGACTGCGACAAGGTGCTCGACGGCGACATCGACGAATACCTGGTGGCCAGCCTGAAATCGGGGCTGTAAGCCGCGACACCCATGCCGCGGGCACGGCGCGCTTCTGTAGGAGCGAGGCTGGCCCGCGATCCCTTGCCACAGGCAAGGGGCAACGTACCTGTGATGGAAAATTTAAAGACATGAGCGACCTACAACTCGACCAGGCCCTGCAACAGGAAGAAAACACCCTGATCGCCCTGCGCAAGGAAAAGCTTGCTGCCGAGCGCGCCAAGGGCAATGCCTTCCCGAACGACTTCCGCCGCGACAACTACTGCAACGACCTGCAGAAGCAATACGCGGACAAGACCAAGGAAGAGCTGGCCGAGGCTGCAATCCCGGTCAAGGTTGCCGGTCGCATCATGCTCAACCGTGGCTCGTTCATGGTGATCCAGGACATGACCGGGCGGATCCAGGTCTACGTCAACCGCAAGACCCTGCCGGAAGAAACCCTGGACGCGGTCAAGACCTGGGACCTGGGCGACATCATCGCCGCCGAAGGCACCCTGGCCCGTTCCGGCAAGGGCGACCTGTACGTCGAGATGACCCAGGTACGCCTGCTGACCAAGTCGCTGCGTCCGCTGCCGGACAAGCACCACGGCCTGACCGATACCGAGCAGCGCTATCGCCAGCGCTACGTCGACCTGATCGTCAACGAAGACGTACGCGAAACCTTCCGCGTGCGTTCGCAAGTCATCGCCCATATCCGCAGCTTCCTGATGAAGCGTGATTTCCTGGAAGTGGAAACGCCGATGCTGCAGACCATTCCCGGCGGTGCGGCGGCCAAGCCGTTCGAGACCCACCACAACGCCCTGGACATGGAAATGTTCCTGCGTATCGCCCCGGAGCTGTACCTCAAGCGCCTGGTGGTCGGTGGCTTCGAGAAAGTGTTCGAGATCAACCGCAACTTCCGTAACGAAGGCGTTTCGACCCGGCACAACCCTGAATTCACCATGTTGGAGTTCTACCAGGCCTACGCCGACTACGAAGACAATATGGACCTGACCGAAGAACTGTTCCGCGAACTGGCGCAGCTGGTCCTGGGCAGCACCGACGTGCCGTACGGCGACAAGGTGTTCCACTTCGGCGAGCCGTTCGCCCGCCTGTCGGTGTTCGACTCGATCCTCAAGTACAACCCCGAGCTGACCTTTGAGGACCTGAACGACATCGACAAGGCTCGCGCCATCGCCAAGAAGGCCGGTGCCAAGGTGCTCGGCTTCGAAGGCCTGGGCAAGCTGCAGGTGATGATTTTCGAAGAGCTGGTCGAGCACAAGCTGGAGCAGCCGCACTTCATCACCCAGTACCCGTTCGAAGTCTCGCCGCTGGCCCGTCGCAACGACGAGAACCCGAACGTGACCGACCGTTTCGAGCTGTTCATCGGTGGTCGCGAAATCGCCAACGCCTACTCCGAGTTGAACGACGCGGAAGACCAGGCCGAGCGTTTCATGGCCCAGGTGGCCGACAAGGACGCCGGTGACGACGAAGCCATGCACTACGATGCCGACTTCGTTCGCGCCCTGGAGTACGGCATGCCGCCGACCGCCGGTGAAGGTATCGGCATCGACCGCCTGGTGATGCTGCTGACCAACTCCCCGTCGATCCGCGACGTGATCCTGTTCCCGCACATGCGGCCGCAAGCGTAAATATGTTGAATAAAAAGCCGCCGCTAACAGGCGGCTTTTTATTGTCTGTGTGGCACTGACGTACTGCTTTTTTCATTTTTTATGTGAGAGGAATACCTGTCGTGAACCGTGCAATTGCTCAAGAAGGTGCAGCTGGCATCGCCACTGCGGTCGCTGAAAGTGTTCAGTACCAGGGCCGCAAGGCCAGCCGACAGGGCAGTGAGCAACGTCGCCAGGATATTCTCGACGCGGCCATGCGCATCGTCGTGCGCGATGGCGTGCGCGCCGTGCGCCATCGCGCGGTCGCCGCCGAAGCCGGTGTGCCGCTGTCGGCCACCACCTACTACTTCAAGGATATCGATGACCTGCTCACCGATACCTTCGCCCAATACGTCGAGCGCAGCGCCGCCTTCATGGCCAAGCTGTGGGCCAACAACGAGGGCTTGCTGCGGGAGATGGTCGCCTATGGCGACGGCAGCCCGCAGTCCCGCGCGCAACTGGCCGATGACATTGCGCGCCTGACCGCCGATTACGTGCAGCGCCAACTGCACAACCGCCGCGAGCATCTGATGGCCGAGCAGGCGTTTCGCCAGGAAGCGCTGCTCAACCCGCGCCTGGCGCTGCTGGTGCGTTCCCACCAGCAGATCCTGCTGCAGGGCACCTGCCAGTTTTTCCAGGTATTGGGTTCTCGCGAGCCGCAACAGGATGCCAAAGTGTTGACGTCTATAATCGGACGGATGGAATATCAGGGCCTGCTCAACGGGGCAGAGCCTCTGGCCGACGAAGACATGCTGGGCATTCTGACCCGGTACATGCACCTGGTATTGGCCTCGGTGTGATCCGCCCGCCCGAACGCAGGCTGCGCTAGCGGCTACGGGTCGACTGCTGATAGGGAGTGTTGAATGAAAGCCTGGCGCGTTGTGATCGCCTTGTCGTTCCTGCTGCTCAGTGGCTGCCTGGTGTCCTTCAAGGAACCCTTGCCGGCCGATCAGGCGGCGCCCGCGGCGCTGCTCGGCAAATGGACCAGCAAGAATGCCTGGGGCGAACCGCTCACCCTGCAACTGAGCCGCATCGGCAACAACCGCTATAAGGCCGTCACTTCCGTCAAGGCCAAGCCGCAGCAGCACGATACTTACGAGTTCACCGTTTCCCGCCACGGCAGCCGCTGGTATCTCTCGGCGGCGGTGCCCCAGGCGCTCGGTGGGCACTTCACCATCGCCGGTTTCGAGTTGACCGACGAACACGAGCTGGTGCTCTACCAGCTCGATCTCGAGCAGATCAATCAGGCCCGCGGGCAGAACGCCCTGCGGGGCGAACCGTTCGACACCAAGGACGGCGAGGGCGTGCTGATCGACAGCGCGCTGCCACAGGTTTTCGCCTATCTGGACGATCCCGCCAACTCCGACGTGTTCGTCGAGGCGGCGCGCTTCCAGCGGGCAGGCAAGTAAACGCAGTACAGACGTTTTAACGGGAGTTTTGGGGTGGACGATTACCAGCAGACGATACGCACCTTGTCCGATCGCATTGTGCTGGCACAGACGCCGATCCGCGTACTGGATGCGGTGAAGTGGGATGACAACATCCGCAAAGGTTTCCTCAAGGCCAAGGGCAAGGAAATGCCGGCGGTGGACCGCGCCTATTACGAAGGCCGGCCGCTGTCTTTCGACTCCAGCGCGGTGAAGCTGGAGTTCCAGAACATCGAGCGTGACATCACCCGCCAGCTGGGCCAGTTCAACCCGGTGGGGCAGATCATGCGGCGCATGTGCAAGGAGTACCGCATGGTGGTGCGGATGCTCGAGGCCCGTGGCACCGAGGACTTCGGGCTGATTTCCCAGGAACTCTACGGCGCGGCCTCCGACGCCTTTCATGCCGGCGACCCGACCTTGGCCGACCTGGGCCTGATGCTCTCGGATTACCTGAACAATATCGACGGCCGTGGCGATCTCAAGGACGAACCCAAGACCCTGAGCGCCAAGGAAGCGGTGAACCTGCTGCAAAGCCGGCTGAACAAGGTGTTCGGCGAGGCCGAGGAAACCATCCGGGTCTTCGAGTCCGATGGCATAGTCGCGGACGCGGCGGCCGGTGCCGACTACATCAAGATCCGCGCCGACGCGCTGTTCAACGATCGCGATGTGCGCGCCCTGGAAGTCCACGAAGGCCTGGTCCACGTGGGCACTACTCTCAACGGCCTGAACCAGCCGATCTGCACCTTCCTGTCCAAGGGCCCGCCCTCGTCGACCGTGACCCAGGAAGGCCTGGCGATCCTGATGGAGATCATTACCTTCGCCTCCTACCCGAGCCGGCTGCGCAAGCTGACCAACCGCACTCGCGCCATTCACATGGTGGAGGAGGGCGCGGATTTCATGCAGGTGTTCGAGTTCTTCCGCGAGCAGGGTTTCGAAATGGCCGAAAGTTACGGCAATGCCAGCCGGGTGTTCCGCGGTTCGGTGCCGACGGGTCTGCCATTCACCAAAGACTTGTCCTATCTCAAGGGCTTCATCATGGTTTACAACTACATTCAGTTGGCCGTGCGCAAGGGCAAGCTCGAGCAGATACCTTTGTTGTTCTGCGGCAAGACCACCCTGGAGGACATGCGGACCCTGCGCCAGTTGGTCGACGAAGGCCTGGTGGTGCCGCCCAAGTACCTGCCGGACCAGTTCCGCGACATGAACGCGCTGTCGGCCTGGATGTGCTTCTCCAACTTCCTCAATCACCTGAGCCTGGACCGGATCGAGGCGGATTACTCGAACATCCTCTGACGCATACCCTGTAGGAGCGGCCGATCGACGTTAGATTGCCCGCAATAAAGGCGCCGCGGTTTTTCCGAGCCACCGCGCCATCGGTTATCGCGGGCAAGCCTCGCTCCTACGGAAGTATCCTTTTCATCCCCTGTCGCGAGGCTTCAAACGGATGCGAGTCCTCAGCATTGTCTGCCTGCTGCTGACCCTGAGCGGTTGCAGCTCGCTGCTGTTCTATCCCGAGCGGGGCCTGCCGTTCACCCCGGACAAGGCCAGGCTCGACTACCGCGACGTCACCCTGACCACCGCCGACGGTACGCGCTTGCACGGCTGGTGGCTGCCGGCCAAGGCCGGGGTGCCGGTCAAGGGCACGGTGCTGCACCTGCACGGCAATGGCGGCAACCTGTCCGGGCACCTCGGCGGCAGCTGGTGGTTGCCGGAGCAGGGCTACCAGGTGCTGCTGGTGGACTACCGTGGCTACGGGGTGTCGCAAGGCAAACCGAGCCTGCCGGCGATCTACCAGGACATCGACGCGGCCTTCCAGTGGCTGGACCGGGCGCCCGAGGTCCAGGGCAAGCCGCTGATTGTCCTGGGCCAGAGCCTGGGCGGCGCCCTGGCCATCCACTATCTGGTGGAACAGCACCCGGAGCGCCAGCGCCAGCTCAAGGCCATAGTCTTCGACGGGGTGCCGGCCAGTTACCGCGAGGTGGGTCGTTTTGCCCTGAGTACGTCCTGGATGACCTGGCCGTTCCAGGTGCCGCTGTCCTGGCTGGTGCCGGATGGCGACAGTGCGATCAAGGCCATCGCGCGCCTGGATGGCGTGCCCAAGCTGATCTACCACAGCATCGACGATTCCCTCGTACCGCTTTCCAACGGCATCCGTCTGTATCAAGCTGCGCCCCCGCCCAGGGTGCTGCAGCTGACCCGAGGCGGTCATGTGCAGACCTTCGCCGACCCGGTCTGGCGCCAGGTGATGTTGCGTTACCTTGAGGACCCGCAGCATTTCAACGGCCTGCGCCGCCTGGGCGAAATCCCCAATTACCCCACACCTTTGAATCCAGTCGTAGAACCTCCAGAGAGTCCGCAATGAGCGAAGAACGTAACGCCATCCCCCTGATCATCACCGGTATCTGCAGCATCCTCGGCACCGTGGCGTGCCTGTGGTACTACGGCTACCTGCATTTCGCCAAGCCGGAGGATGCGTTGCTGCTCAACGATTTCACCATGCTCAAGACCGTGCCCGGCGAAGACTACAAGGTGTCCCTGGAGCCGGCGGCCGAGGTGGCGCAATGCATCGATGGCGTGCTGGTGCTGTTCGACACCGAGCAGAAGGGGCTGACGGGCGTGCTGATCAACAACAAGAAGCGGGCCGTGCGCTGCATGGGCCAGGAAACCCCGAAGCTGGAGCAGTGACCGGTCGGCATGCCAGCGCAAGCCGCGATCCGGTTGCCGGATAAAAAAGCCCCGCCGATCAAGGCGGGGCTTTTTATTGGCTGCGCGGTTTATCGCGCGGGGCCGGGCTTAGTTGGCGCTGATGGCCGAACGTGGCGCGACCGGCTGGTTGTCGTTGGAAATGGTCACTTCCACGCGACGGTTCATGGCGCGTCCGGAAACACTGCCGTTGTCGGCAACCGGGTATTGCTTGCCATAACCCTGGGCGACGATGCGTGCCGGATCGACACCCATCTTGATCAGGGCGACCTGTACCGAAGTGGCGCGACGCTCGGACAGCGACTGGTTGTAGGCCGCGCTGCCGGTGCTGTCGGTGTAGCCTTCGACTATCACTTTGCGGTCAGGGTTGTCGCGCAGGAACTGCGCCAGCTTGTTGATGTTGACCAGGCCGCTGGATTTCAGGTCGGCCTTGTTGGTGGCGAACAGTACGTCACCGAAGGTCACCAGCGTACCGCGGTCGGTCTGCTTGGCGTTGAGGCTCGATTGCAGTTGCTTGATCTGTGCGTCACGGGCATCCAGAAGCGCCTTGGCGCGCTGGTCGCCGGCGTCCTTGAGCTGGGTTTCCGCGGTGCGCAGGGCGATGGTCTGCTTGGCCACTTCAATCCGCTGGTTGGTCAGGTAGGCCAGTTGGTCGACCTTCTTTTCATCCTCCTTGTTCAGATAGGCCTTGTCGGCCTTGTCCAGCCATTCGCTGGCGTCCTTGGTCTCCAGGGCAGCCACCTTGGTGGCCTGCGGGTTGGCCTGCAGGGCCGAGTAGTTGGTCCGGGCGTTTTCCAGGTTGGCGTTAGGCGGGGTGGAGCATGCCGCCAGCGCTACGCTCAGGGCCAGCAGGGCAGGGATCATCAGTTGTTTACGCATAATGGTTTCGTCCTTTTATCGATTGCGAATACGTGGGAATCGGCGCCCGCGGCTCATTGCACGCTGCGCATGCCTTCCTGACGTAGTTCCTGAACGCCTTTCTGAGAGTCCTTCAATGCCTGTTCGGCCTTGGCTGCCTGAGCCTTGCGCTCGGCGACGCGGGCGTCCCATTCGGCCTGCTCGGCCAGACGCCGGGCTTCGTCGTAGTTCTTGTCGTGCATGGCGAGCTCGGCTTGCTTGAGCTTGTCCTGAGCCGATTTCATTTCCACCGCGGCAAATTCGGTACCGCCTGCGCTGACTGCGCTGTTGACCGCAGATTGCGTCACCGCGTATTGCTCGCTTGGCGGATTACCGGCGCAACCGGCCAGGACCAGGCTGCTACCGAGAGCCAGCGCGGCCAGTTTCAGCCCGCGCAGAGAGGTTGACGAGGATTTGGCAGTGCTGATCTTCATGGTCTTCAACTCCATTGGATAACTCCTGAAAAACATCAAAATCCATCCCGGTTCCGACGCCGTAACGCTGAGTGACGACAAGGCTGGGGGCGTTGAAAATGAAACGGCCGTTCCAGTGATGGTTATTGGCTGTGACCCGAGGCTTTTTTGAATAGTTCAGAGAAGATGGCCTATCGCCCGGAAATTTCCTGACTGTGTGGACAAGGCTCTAAATAAGGAACTTTTGCCGTGCGCAGGGGTACTCCTGACCCGATCCGGGGTCAGGAATAACGCTCGTATCGGTGAGAAATGCAGGCGTGGATCAGTGTTTCTGCTCGTCTGCCTGAGCCGACAGATCGTGCAGATAACGCCGCGACAGGGCGAGAAAACGCGGGGTAGGGCCGATGTCTTCGTAGAGTGGATCGCCTTCTTCATCGGTAGCGACCACATGCTGGCCCTGGACATAAGGGAAGCTGGTCTCGAGTTCCTCCAGGGCGGCCCCGATCAGTTCGCCGAGCAGTTCCTCGGTCCGGCGTTTGGGGTACATCTCGGAAATTGCCGCCAGGCGTGCGGCGGCTTCGACATCCAGGTAGATCGTGTAGCCGGTCTGGGTCAGGCGACCCTTGGCGTTTTCTTCCCAGTGTTGCGCGAGCTCACGGATTTTCATGGCAACCTCAATGAACACCTGCTTGTGGCAGGGCTTGGTGAGTGACCGGCCTGTGCCGGCGCTAAGCCGTTGTGCGGCTTACTCTTGAGACTAGCTCCATCGTGCAAGGTTTAAAGGCGCTTCGTCGTGCACCGGCGTTGCCCGCAGCCGTTCGCGTCAAGACCGCCCTTGCTAATAGCCATGTGCTGGCGGCACTCTTGGGGCTTACCAGGAGCCCCGAGTCCGCTGGAGAACAGGTAGATGACCGATATTGATGCGCGCTTGCGCGAAGATGTTCACCTGCTGGGTGAGCTGTTGGGCAACACCATTCGTGAACAGTATGGCGAGGGTTTCCTCGACAAGATCGAACAGATTCGCAAGGGTGCCAAGGCCGACCGACGCGGTTCGCTGGATGCCGAACTCAGCGCCAGCCTCAACCAGCTCAGCGAGGAAGAGCTGCTGCCGGTGGCGCGGGCGTTCAACCAGTTCCTCAACCTGGCCAACATCGCCGAGCAGTACCAGTTGATTCACCGTCGCGAGGAGTCGCAGCCGGCACCGTTCGAGTCGCGGGTGCTGCCGGAACTGCTGGCGCGCCTGCGGGCCGAAGGCCATGGTGCCGAGGCGCTGGCCCGGCAGTTGGGACGGCTGGAGATCGAGCTGGTGCTGACCGCCCACCCCACCGAAGTCGCCCGCCGCACGCTGATCCAGAAATACGATGCCATCGCCGCGCAGTTGGCTGCCCAGGACCATCGCGACCTGACCTCGGCCGAGCGCGCGCAGATCCAGACACGCTTGCAGCGGCTGATCGCCGAGGCCTGGCACACCGAAGAAATCCGCCGGACCCGGCCGACCCCGGTGGACGAAGCCAAGTGGGGCTTCGCGGTGATCGAGCATTCGCTGTGGCAGGCCATCCCCAACTATTTACGCAAGGCCGACCAGGCTTTGCACGCGGCCACCGGCATGCATTTGCCGCTGGAGGCGGCGCCGATCCGCTTTGCTTCGTGGATGGGCGGCGACCGTGACGGCAACCCCAATGTCACCGCGGCGGTGACCCGCGAGGTGCTGTTGCTGGCACGCTGGATGGCCGCCGACCTGTACCTGCGCGATGTCGATCAACTGGCGGCCGACCTGTCCATGCAGCAAGCCAACGCGACATTGCGGGCACTGGCCGGCGACAGCGCCGAGCCGTATCGCGCGGTGCTCAAGCAATTGCGCGAGCGCCTGCGGGCCACCCGCAACTGGGCCCAGGCCTCGTTGAGCGGTAGCGTGCCGGCGACTGCCCAGGTGCTGCAGAACAACCGCGAGCTGCTGGACCCGCTGGAGCTCTGCTACGAGTCCCTGCACGAATGCGGCATGGGCGTGATCGCCGACGGTCCGTTGCTCGACTGTCTGCGCCGCGCGGTGACCTTCGGCCTGTTCCTGGTGCGCCTGGACGTGCGCCAGGACTCCTCGCGGCACACCGCGGCCATGACCGAAATCACCGACTACCTGGGCCTGGGCCGCTACGGCGACTGGAGCGAGCAAGAGCGCATCAATTTCCTGATGCGCGAACTGGGCAGCCGTCGTCCGCTGTTGCCCGGTTATTTCAAGCCCTCGGCCGACACCGCCGAAGTGCTGGCGACCTGCCGGGAAATCGCTGCGGCCCCGGCGGCTTCGCTGGGTTCCTATGTGATCTCCATGGCCGGCGCGGCATCCGATGTGCTCGCCGTGCAACTGCTGCTCAAGGAAGCGGGCGTGCTGCGGCCGATGCGCGTGGTGCCGCTGTTCGAAACCCTGGCCGACCTGGACAACGCCGGCCCGGTGATCGAGCAGTTGCTGCTTCTGCCAGGCTATCGTTCGCGCCTGCAGGGCCCGCAGGAAGTGATGATCGGTTATTCCGACTCGGCCAAGGATGCCGGCACCACTGCTGCCGCCTGGGCGCAGTACCGGGCCCAGGAAAAACTGGTGGATATCTGCCGCGAGCAGCAGGTTGAGCTGCTGCTGTTCCATGGTCGCGGTGGCACCGTGGGGCGTGGCGGCGGCCCGGCCCACGCGGCGATTCTGTCGCAGCCGCCGGGGTCGGTGGCGGGGCGCTTCCGTACCACCGAGCAAGGGGAAATGATTCGTTTCAAATTCGGCCTGCCGGACATCGCCGAGCAGAACCTCAATCTCTACCTGGCGGCGGTGCTGGAAGCGACCTTGCTGCCGCCGCCCCTGCCGCAGCCGGCATGGCGCGACCTGATGGACGAACTGGCCGACGATGGGGTGAAGGCCTATCGCGCGGTGGTGCGGGAGAACCCGCAGTTCGTCGAGTATTTCCGCCAGTCCACACCGGAGCAGGAACTGGGGCGCCTGCCACTGGGCAGCCGGCCGGCCAAGCGGCGCGCCGGCGGCATCGAAAGCCTGCGGGCCATCCCATGGATTTTCGGCTGGACCCAGACCCGCCTGATGCTGCCGGCCTGGCTGGGCTGGGAAACCGCCCTGAGCAAGGCCCTGGAGCGCGGGGAGGGCGAGTTGCTGGGGCAGATGCGCGAACAGTGGCCGTTTTTCCGCACGCGCATCGACATGCTGGAGATGGTGCTGGCCAAGGCCGATGCGGATATCGCCCGTTCCTACGACGAACGATTGGTCGAACCGGCGCTGCTGCCATTGGGTGCGCATTTACGCGACTTATTGTCGCAGGCGTGTTCGGTGGTCTTGGGGCTGACCGGTCAGTCGCAGTTACTGGCACATAGCCCCGACACCCTGGAGTTCATTCGCCTGCGCAATACCTACCTGGACCCGCTGCATCTATTGCAGGCCGAACTGCTGGCTCGTTCGCGACGCCAGGACGGCGCCCAGGACAGCCCGGTGGAACAGGCGCTGCTGGTGTCTGTGGCGGGGATTGCCGCCGGTTTGCGCAATACCGGCTAAGGTAATTGCCGGGGTTTTCAGTGGCTTGGCACGGTACTTCGAGCGCTGGCCCGAGAGGGCTGGCGACCGTCGCCAGGCGACACTTTGTTATGGGGTTGCGACCAGCAATACCCTGTCGCCAGGGCATAAAGGCGGCGGGTTGCTCCGACTTTCGGCTGCTTGTGTGCGCTGTGTCGGCTGTGTATCTTGATCAGCCTTTGGCCGTTTGGGCGGCCACTATCCCATTTCCGAGATTGGCCCCACGAGGCGAATCCGAGCGTTTCTAAATAAAAAATTGAGGAGCACATCGATGCGCGTAATTCTGCTGGGAGCTCCCGGGGCCGGTAAAGGTACTCAGGCAAAGTTCATCACCGAAAAATTCGGCATTCCGCAAATCTCCACCGGCGACATGCTGCGCGCAGCGGTCAAGGCCGGCACCGAGCTGGGCCTGAAAGCCAAGAGCGTGATGGACGCCGGTGGTCTGGTCTCCGATGACCTGATCATCAACCTGGTCAAGGAACGCATCAGCCAGGCCGATTGCGCCAAGGGTTTCCTGTTCGACGGCTTCCCACGCACCATTCCTCAGGCCGAAGCGCTGGTCAAAGCCGGCGTCGAGCTGGACAACGTAGTCGAGATCGCCGTCGACGACGAAGAGATCGTCCAGCGTATCGCCGGTCGCCGTGTGCACGAGGCCTCTGGCCGCGTTTACCACACCGTCTACAACCCGCCGAAAATCGCCGGTAAAGACGACATCACTGGTGAAGACCTGGTCCAGCGTAAAGACGACACCGAAGAAACCGTGCGTCATCGCCTGTCGGTCTACCACTCCCAGACCAAGCCGCTGGTGGAGTTCTACCAGAGCCTGGCCGCCAGCCAGGGCAAGCCGAAGTACAGCCACATCGCGGGCGTCGGTTCGGTCGAGTCGATCACCGGCAAGGTGCTCGAAGCGCTGAGCTGATCAGTCGTACCAGCTTGATCTTCAACGGCCCGCTTGCGGGCCGTTGCTGTTTATAATGCGTCACTTTTTTCAACTTCCTCTGCCTTATGGATACATCGATGAGCACCTTGCTGGCCCTGGACACCGCGACTGAAGCCTGCTCGGTCGCCTTGCTGCACGACGGCAAGGTGACGAGCCACTACGAGGTGATCCCGCGCCTGCATGCACAGAAGCTGCTGCCGATGATCCAGAAACTGCTGGCCGATGCCGGCACCAGCCTGCAGGCCGTCGATGCCATTGCCTTCGGTCGCGGGCCTGGGGCCTTTACCGGTGTGCGGATCGCCATCGGCGTGGTCCAGGGCCTGGCCTTCGCCCTGGAGCGCCCGGTGCTGCCGGTGTCGAACCTGGCGGTGCTGGCGCAGCGCGCATTGCGCGAACACGGCGCGACCCAGGTGGCCACCGCCATCGATGCGCGAATGGATGAGGTCTACTGGGGCTGCTACCGCGAAGTGGCGGGCGAGATGCGCCTGGCAGGGGCCGAAGCGGTGCTGCCGCCGGAAGCCGCTGCGTTGCCGGCGGACGCCAGCGGCGACTGGTTCGGCGCGGGCACCGGCTGGGGCTACGCCGAGCGTATCGGGGTCAATCTCAGTGGCCAGGACGCGGGCATGCTGCCCCACGCCGAAGATTTGCTGACCCTGGCGTGCTTTGCCTGGGAACGCGGCGAGGCGATCCCGGCGGACGAGGCGCAACCGGTGTATCTGCGGGACAAGGTGGCGACGCCAAAAGCCCGCTGACAGGCCGCTGCAGAGCTGTTCGCCATCACGAGTCCGCGTGGCGAGCGTGTCAATCGTCAGGTTTTCGTGCCAGTTTCCGGTGGCTTTTAAACCTTTTGCATTTTCTGTGTTCTAGTTATCACTCGGCATTTGCGTAGTCGGCGAGGTGCCGCTAAATTGCCATCATCGATATCGAGCATGTGATTATGCGCATAGACGGCATTTCCTCTCAGTCCTACCCCATCAAGCGCAAGCCTCGCAAAGGCAGCGTGCTGCTGGACGACTCCCTCGAGGACGCAGATGCCGTCGAAGTCCAACCCGAGACTCCTGCCCAGGCGCGCTCCCAGGCTTCCGCCGGGCGCACCAGCAACCTGCCCGCCCGTCCGCAGGACATGATCTTCCACCGCGCCATGAAAAGAAGCGTGGCCAATGCTCTGGCCAGCTACCTGACCACCGCCGGTTTCGTCGATTGGGATATGGAAGTGGTGGGTCTCGACCTGCACATCTGATGTTGCTGCCTTATTACCTCGGTTGTCCTTCCTGGAGCGAAAACGCCTGGCGTGAGTACCTGTACCCGGAAAGCGCGCGGCCGACGGATTTTCTCGGCCTGTATTGCCAGGTCTTCAATGCCGTGGAAGGCAATACCACCTTCTATGCGCGCCCCGCCGAGGCCACGGTGCAGCGCTGGGCGCAGACCATGCCCGAACATTTCCGCTTCACCGCCAAGTTTCCCGGCGACATCAGCCATGGCGGCGACCTGCGCGAACAATTGGGCGCGGCCGAGAGCTTCCTGCAGTTGCTCAGCCCGCTGGGCGAACGTGTTTCGCCACTGTGGCTGCAACTGCCCGCGAGCTTCACACCGCAGCGCCTGGCGGAATTGGCGGGCTTTATCGACGGCCTGGAGCGGCCGTTGGCGGTGGAAGTCCGGCATCGGGATTTCTTCGCCAAGGGCGATGCCGAGCGCATGCTCAACCGCCTGCTGCTGGATCGTGGGGTAGAGCGCATCTGCCTCGACCCGCGCGCCTTGTTCAGTTGCACTTCCAGCGAGCCGTCGGTGCTCCATGCGCAATCGAAGAAACCCAAGGTACCGCCGCGCCCGGCCGCCTTCACCCAGTTTCCCCAGGTGCGCTTTATCGGTCATCCGGAGCTTGAGGCCAACGATCCGTTCCTGGTGCCCTGGATCGACAAGGTCGCCGGCTGGGTCGAGGAAGGGCGAACCCCCTACATCTTCCTGCACACCGCCGATAACCGCCTGGCCGCCGAGCTGGCGCGGCGTTTCCATGCGCGCCTGATGGAGCGCCTGCCTGGATTGCCGGCCTTGCCTGAGCTATACAGAGAGCCCGCCGCGGAGCAACTCGGCTTGCTCTGAACGGGATCATTTCCCTGTCCAGGAGTCCGCCAATGGATGCGCAAACCCTTCGTGCCCAAACCTTCAAGGCCCTGCATGAGCGTGATCGGGCTTTCGTGATTCCCAACCCCTGGGACGCGGGCTCCGCCAAGATGCTGGCCAGCCTCGGCTTCGAGGCCCTGGCGACCACCAGCGCCGGTTTGGCTTTTTCCCTGGGGCGCCCCGACGCCGAAGGTGCCTTGTCCCTGGAGGACACCCTGGGCAACGTTCGCGCCATAGTCGGCGCCAGCAGCCTGCCGGTGGCGGTGGACCTGGAGAACGGTTTTTCCGACAGCCCCGAAGGCTGTGCCCGGACCCTGCGCCAAGCGGCCGCCTGCGGGGCGGTGGGCGGTTCCATCGAAGACGCCACGGGTCGGGCCGATGATCCGATCTATGACTTCAAACTGGCGGTCGAGCGTATCGAGGCGTCGGTCGCCGCAGTGCGGCAATTGCCTTTTCCCTTTGTGCTCACGGCACGGGCGGAAAACCTGCTGCATGGCCGGCAGGACCTGCCGGACACCCTTCGTCGCCTGCAAGCCTATGCCGAGGCCGGCGCCGATGTGCTGTATGCGCCTGGGTTGCGCTCGGCCGAGGAAATCATCGCCGTGGTCCGCGCGGTGGCGCCCAAACCGGTCAACGTGCTGATGTCGGGCGGCCTGAAATTGACCCTGGCGCAGTTGAGCGAGCTGGGGGTGAAGCGGATCAGCGTCGGTTCGGCCCTGGCGCGGGCCGCCTATGGCGCCTTCTATCAGGCGGCGCAGGAAATCCGCGACCACGGCAGCTTCGACTTTGCCGACCAGGCTTTGCCGTTCGGGCAGATCAATCGGTTGTTCAAGGGCTGAGCGGGGCGGGAAAGCGTCGTTGCTGGCCGCGCTCAGGCTAATGAGTGTCTGACGCGGCTGGTTGAAGGTCAGGCAGCGATCCGCAGGTTCTGCAGGATCAGCGGACGCGCCCAGCCGGTATCGAAATCGAACTGCTTCTGTTGCTCGATGAGCTCTTGCGGCGGGAAGGGCGGGAAGGGTTTGTCCAGCAGCTCCAGTTCGAATTCGGCGATCGGCAGGTGCAACGGCCGCGGTTGCGGCGCCGGGCCCGGCTCGGGCAGGGGCTGGCCGGCATTGAGGACAATGGGGCGTACCCAGCCGCTTTCGAAGTCTTGTTGGTGTTGCTGGGCGGCGATTTCTTCCGGCGGGAAGGGCGGAAACGGTTTGTCCAGCAGCTCGGTCTCGAACTCGGCGATCGGCAGGAACAACGGTTCCGGCGGGCGGATCTCGGTGTCCTGGACGTCGCAATGACGCTGGGTAACGATTTGCGCCAGCAGGTCGCTGCCGCCATGGGGTTCGGTCGGGCCGTCCACGGCCACCGGAGAATTGTTGTCAGTGACCTTCGTGCCATCGCCGCGTTGCTCGGCCAGCGCCTGGGCAAAAAAATCCTGCCACAGATGGCTGACGCCGCTCAGTGCCTGGGAATTTTTTAGGCCGTAATCGCCGTGGGGCGATATGACGCCAATGGATAGGCTTCGAATGTCTGACATTTCTCTCGGGTCGACGCTCAGCTCTGGCAAAATGCCGGATAGTTCTTTTATCGGCAGTTTTTGCCGATCATTAATTTTTTGAGCGTGTTTTCAGATGAGTGAGCAACCAGCGGCCTGCCGCATCAAAGTCGAGGCCTTGGCCGATGCATTCCAGCCGCAGGCGGCGCACTGGGCCGAGCGACTGGGGCTGCCATTGCAGATCGACGAGGCGGAGTTCGCCCTGCAGGTCGGCGAGCAGGGCTTGCAACTGCAGCAGCTCGGCGCCGATGCGCCAGGGCCGGTGCGGGTGGACTTTGTCGAGGGTGGCGCGGCGCACCGGCGGCTGTATGGCGGTGGTAGCGGGCAGATGATCGCCAAGGCGGTGGGCATTGCCCAGGGTGTGCGTCCGCGAATCCTGGATGCCACGGCGGGGCTGGGCAAGGATGCGTTCGTCCTGGCCAGCCTCGGCTGCGAGATGAGCCTGATCGAACGCCAGCCCTTGATCGGCGCCTTGCTGGAAGATGGCCTGGCCCGGGCGGGAGAGGATTTCGAGGTGGCGCCGATCGTGGCGCGCATGCACCTGCTCAAGGGCAACTCGATCGAGGTGATGCGCAACTGGGAGGGCGAGCCGCCCCAGGTGATCTACCTGGACCCGATGTTCCCGCATCGGGAAAAGACCGCGCTGGTGAAAAAGGAAATGCGCCTGTTCCGCCCACTGGTCGGGGACGACCCGGACGCCCCGGCGCTGCTGGAGGCCGCCCTGGCCCTGGCCAGCCACCGGGTGGTGGTCAAGCGCCCGCGCAAGGCGCCGTGCATCGCAGGCCCCAAGCCGAGCCATGCGCTGGATGGCAAATCCAGCCGTTACGATATCTATCCGAAGAAGGCGCTCAAGGCCTGATCTTCATCGGTTTTTCGCGAGCAAGCTCGCTCCTACAGGGACTGCGCATGACCTGTAGGACCGAGCTTGCTCGCGATAGGGTCTTCAGGCTCGATACGCCCGCATGAACAACCCCACCACTTCCCGCACATGCTCCTCGGCGGCTTCGTCGCTCAGCGGCTCGCCGCAGCCGTAGAGCAGGCGAAAGTTCGCCGCGCCCTTGAGCAGGCAGAAGAAATGCTCGGCGGCGTTGCGCGGCTTGTCGATGCGCAGGGCGCCGCTCTGGTCGACCCTGGTCAGCAGCCGCTCCATGCCTTGCACCATGCGTTGTGGCCCGGCCTCGAAGAAGATCTGCGAGAGCTTCGGGTCCTGGCTGCCCAGGGCCATGATCAGGCGATGCAGGTTCAGGGATTCTTCGCTGTTGATCAGCAGGTGAAAGCCCCGGCCAATGTTCAGCAACACGCTTTCGATCGGCATGCCGGCCGGCAGCTCGAAAATCAGCGTCGGCAACTGCTCCTCGCACTTGGCCATCACCGCGGCGGAGAACAGGGTCTCCTTGTCGTTGAAATGGCTGTACACCGTCAGCTTGGAAACACCGGCTTCGCCAGCCACCGCGTCCATGCTGGTGTTGGCGTAGCCATTGCTCAGGAACAGCGTTTTCGCGGCTTCGAGGATGGCCTGGCGTTTTGCCAGGTCCTTGGGGCGGCCGGGGCCGTTTGAGGTGGAAAGATTGTCGGACATTCTTCGCTTTAATACTGGACTGGTGAGTTTGCTATTAATAACATACCCGCCAGTATAATTAATCGAAGCACCCTTAGCGAAAGGTCCCCCGCCATGTTCCGCTATGCCTTACCCCTCGCGTTGCCCGTCAGCCTGGCCGTTCTGCTGTCCGCGTGCGGACATGAAGAAACCGCGCAAACCACCGTTCGCCCGGCCATGGTGGTGCAGCCAGAGCCCGCGGCGCAGGCCATGGACAGCTACCCCGGCGAGGTCCGGGCGCGTTACGAACCGGACCTGGCGTTCCGGATTGGGGGCAAGGTTAGCCGACGACTGGTCGATGAGGGGCAGCGGGTGAAAGCCGACCAGCCATTGGCCGAGCTCGACCCGCAGGACGTGCGGCTGCAACTGGAGGCCACCCGGGCCCAGGTGGCGGCGGCCGAAGCCAACCTGAACCTGGTGCGCTCCGAGCGTGACCGCTACAAGACCCTGATGGACCGGCAACTGGTCAGCCGGTCCCAGTACGACAACGCCGAGAACCTGTATCGCTCCGGCCTGGCCCGGCTCAAGCAGATCAAGGCCGAGTTCGACGTGGCCAGCAACCAGGCCGGTTACGCCGTACTGCGCGCGCCCCAGGATGGTGTCGTGGCCCGGCGCACGGTCGAGGTCGGACAGGTGGTCGCCGCCGGCCAGACCGTCTTTACCCTGGCTACCGACGGCGAGCGGGAAGTGCTGATCAGCCTGCCGGAGCAGGGTTTCGGCCGTTTCCGCATCGGCCAGCCGGTGTCGGTGGAGTTGTGGAGCCAGCCCGACCAGCGTTTCGCCGGGCAGATCCGCGAGCTGTCGCCGGCCGCCGACCCACGCTCCCGTACCTTCGCCGCCCGCATTGCCTTTACCGCCGGCAAGGTCCCGGCCGAGCTGGGGCAGAGCGCCCGAGTGTTCATCCAGGCCGCGGCCAGTGTGCCGTTGTCGGTGCCGCTGTCGGCGGTGACTGCGGAGAACGGTGCCGCCTATGTCTGGCGGGTCGACGCCAACAACACCCTGAAAAAGACCCCGGTGCGCCTTGGCGCCTTCGGCGAAAAGAGCGTGCCGGTGCTCGAAGGCCTCGGGGTCAGCGACTGGGTGGTGGCTGCGGGTGTGCATGTGCTCCATGAGGGGCAGCAGGTGCGCCCGGTGGATCGCTCCAACCGCGTAGTCAATCTGGCGGCCAAGGAGTAATCCCCGATGGGTTTCAATCTTTCCGAATGGGCGTTGCGCAACCGCCAGATCGTGCTGTTCCTGATGCTGTTGCTGGCCATTGTCGGGGCGCTGTCCTACACCAAGCTGGGCCAGAGCGAAGACCCGCCGTTCACCTTCAAGGCCATGGTGATCCGCACCAACTGGCCGGGCGCCACGGCCCAGGAGGTTTCCCGGCAGGTCACCGAACGCATCGAAAAGAAATTGATGGAAACCGGCGAATACGAGCGCATCGTCTCGTTTTCCCGCCCGGGCGAGTCCCAGGTGACCTTCATGGCGCGCGACTCGATGCACTCGAACCAGATCCCCGAGCTCTGGTATCAGGTACGCAAGAAGATCAGCGATATTCGCCATACCCTGCCGCCGGGTATCCAGGGCCCGTTCTTCAACGATGAGTTCGGCACCACCTTTGGCAATATCTATGCGCTGACCGGCGACGGTTTCGACTACGCGGTGCTCAAGGATTACGCCGACCGCATCCAGATCCAGCTGCAGCGGGTCAAGGACGTGGGCAAGGTCGACCTGCTGGGCTTGCAGGACGAGAAGGTCTGGATCGAGCTGTCGAACGTCAAGCTGGCGACCTTGGGTCTGCCCCTAGCGGCGGTGCAGCAGGCCCTGGAGGAGCAGAACGCGGTGTCCACCGCCGGTTTCTTCGAGACCAGCAGCGAGCGCCTGCAATTGCGGGTGTCCGGCAATTTCCAGAGCGTCGAGCAGATCAGCAACTTCCCGATCCGGGTGGCCGACCGCACCTTCCGTATCGGCGATGTGGCGGATGTGCGTCGCGGCTTCAACGATCCACCGGCGCCGCGCATGCGTTTCATGGGCCAGGACGCGATCGGCCTGGCCGTGGCGATGAAGGACGGCGGCGACATCCTGGTGCTGGGCAAGGCGCTGGAACTGGAGTTCGCCCGGATCCAGAAAAACCTCCCCGCCGGTATGGAGCTGCGCAAGGTCTCCGACCAGCCGGCCGCGGTGAAGACCGGCGTCGGCGAGTTCGTCCAGGTGCTGGTGGAAGCCCTGGCGATCGTGCTGCTGGTGAGCTTCTTTTCCCTGGGCGTGCGCACCGGCATGGTGGTGGCCCTGGCGATTCCGCTGGTGCTGGCGATGACCTTCGCCACCATGTACTACCTGGGGATCGGCCTGCACAAGATCTCCCTAGGCGCGCTGGTGTTGGCGCTGGGCCTGCTGGTGGACGACGCGATCATCGCGGTGGAGATGATGGCGATCAAGATGGAGCAGGGCTACGACCGGCTCAAGGCCGCCAGCTACGCCTGGACCAGCACGGCGTTCCCGATGCTCACCGGCACCCTGATCACCGCCGCGGGTTTCCTGCCGATCGCCACGGCGCAGTCCGGCACCGGCGAATACACCCGTTCGATCTTCCAGGTGGTGACCATCGCCTTGCTGGCCTCTTGGATCGCCGCGGTGGTGTTCGTGCCCTACCTGGGCGAGAAGCTGCTGCCGGACCTGGCCAAGCTGCATGCGGCCAAGCACGGCAGCGCCGACGGACAGCCCGATCCGTACGGCACGCCGTTCTATCAGCGGGTGCGGCGGATGGTGGAATGGTGCGTGCGCCGGCGCAAGACCGTGATCGCCTTGACCGTGCTGCTGTTCATTGCCTCGGTGATGCTGTTCCGCTTCGTGCCGCAGCAGTTCTTCCCGGCTTCCGGGCGCCTGGAGCTGATGGTCGACCTGAAGCTGGCCGAGGGCGCGTCCCTGAGCAACACCGCCGATCAGGTCAAGCGCCTGGAGGCGATGCTCAAGGATCATGCCGGCATCGATAACTATGTGGCTTACGTCGGCACCGGTTCGCCGCGTTTCTACCTGCCCCTGGACCAGCAACTGCCGGCGGCGAGTTTTGCCCAGTTCGTGGTGCTGGCCAAGACCATCGAGGAGCGTGAAAGCCTGCGCAGCTGGCTGATCGAAACCCTCGACGAGCAGTTCCCGGCCCTGCGTTCGCGGGTCACCCGCCTGGAGAACGGCCCGCCCGTGGGCTACCCAGTGCAGTTCCGCGTCACCGGCGAGCATATCGAAGAGGTGCGGGCCCTGGCGCGCAAGGTGGCGGCCAAGGTCCGCGAGAACCCCCACGTGGTCAACGTGCACCTGGATTGGGAAGAACCGAGCAAGGTGGTCTACCTCAATATCGATCAGGACCGTGCGCGGGCCCTGGGCGTGAGTACCGCCAACCTGGCGAAATTCCTGCAAAGCTCGCTGACCGGTTCCAGCGTCAGCCAGTACCGCGAAGACAACGAGTTGATCGAGATCCTGCTGCGCGGGACCTTGCATGAACGCACCGAGCTGTCGCTGCTGTCGAGCCTGGCGGTGCCCACCGACAACGGCAAGAGCGTGGCGCTGTCGCAGGTCGCGACCCTGGAGTACGGCTTCGAGGAAGGCATCATCTGGCACCGCAACCGCCTGCCGAACGTCACCGTGCGGGCCGACATCTATGGCAAGGAACAGCCGGCGACCCTGGTGCAGCAGATCCTGCCGACCCTGGGGCCGATCCGCGCCGAACTGCCGGACGGTTATCTGCTGGACGTCGGCGGCACCGTGGAAGACTCGGCGCGTGGGCAGAACTCGGTGAAGGCCGGCGTGCCGCTGTTCATCGTGGTGGTGCTGACCCTGCTGATGCTGCAACTGCGCAGCTTCTCGCGCACGGCGATGGTGTTCCTCACCGCGCCGCTGGGGTTGATCGGCGTGACCCTGTTCCTGATGGTGTTCCGTCAGCCGTTCGGCTTCGTGGCGATGCTCGGGACTATCGCGCTGTCGGGGATGATCATGCGCAACTCGGTGATCCTGGTGGATCAGATCGAGCAGGATATCGCTGCCGGGCTCACGCCGTGGCAGGCGATCATCGAGGCGACGGTCAGGCGTTTCCGGCCGATCGTGCTGACCGCGCTGGCGGCGGTGCTGGCGATGATCCCGCTGTCACGCAGCGTGTTCTTCGGGCCGATGGCGGTGGCGATCATGGGCGGGCTGATTGTCGCGACGGCGCTGACCCTGCTGTTCCTGCCTGCGTTGTATGCGGCGTGGTTCCGGGTCAGGAAAACCTGATTCGCCTGTAGGAGCGAGGCTTGCCCGCGATCTAGACGCCGCGGTGTGTCAGGCACACCGCGGTGTCTAGATCGCGAGCAATCGAGCGTCGACCGGCTGCTCCTACAGGGGATCGGGTGGCTTCAGAGGGTACCGAAGACTTTTTTCGCCAGGCTGGTGGCCGCTGCCGCCGGGTTCTCGCGAATGGTCGCTTCCTGTTTGCCGATCATCTCGAACAGGCCGTTGAGCGCCTGTTCGGTCACGTAGCTTTCGATATTCGCGTTCTTCGCATCCAGCACGCCGAAGGTGGCGGCCTGGCCGGCGAAGGCGTTGTACTGCTTGGCCAGGCCCACCTGGTCGGTGGCCTGTTTGACGATCGGCAGGAACTTCACGCGGATCTGTTCGCGGCTGGTCTTGCTCAGGTATTGGGTGGCGGAATCCTTGCCACCGTTGAGAATGCCCTTGGCGTCCTCCACGCTCATCTTCTTCACGGCATCCACCAGCAGCGCCTGGGCCTGCGGCACGGCGGCCTCGGCGGCCTTGTTCATGCTGGTCTCGAGTTCCTCGACCTGGGCGCCCATGCCGAACTGCTTCATTTTCTTCGCCACTTTGCCGAGGTTGCCCGGCAGTTCGATGCGCACATCCGGGTTGTTGCTGAAACCGCCGGCGGTGCCCAGTTGTTTGACCGCGACCTGGGCTCCCTGGGTCAGGGCATCCTTGAGGCCGCCGGTGGCGTCTTGCTGCGACAGGTCGCCGAGGGACAGCGCCAGGGCACTGGCACAGATCAGCAGGCCGGCGCACAGGCTGGTGAAGCGAAGGGAAGAACGGAGCATGGCAGCTTCCTTGTTCGAGAAAAGGGATTAGCGAACCGCGTCGACGCGGATTTTCAGCGGTTGCGGATCGCTGCCGTCGAGTTTCACCCCGTTGTGCTCGGTGGTGACGAACAGCAGTTTGCCAGCCACTTCGATCCGCGCACTGACCGAATAACGGTGCCCGGGTTTGACCTGGGCCGGGTCGTAGCTGAGGTGGAAGGGCAGCGGCACCTGGCCTTTGACCGGGCCCTTCTGTTCGGCCAGCAGCACCGCGGGGGCGTCGGCCAGCGACACGTCCTGCAGGCTGACGCTCAGGGTGGCGGCCGGCGGCAGGGCGATGCGTTGCAGGTAGAAGACTTCGCCATCGAGGCTGGCTTTGCTGGCAGGTTGCATGCTGTTACAGGCCCCGAGCAGGGTGGTAAGGGCGAGCAGGGTGAGCTTTTTCATGCTGGATCTCCGTATCGGGGGGCGCCAGAAACCGCCTGGCGCCGATAAGAATCTAGTCGCTTTGCTGCGGTGCGGCGACCTGCTCGGCAGCATCTTCGCTGCGATGCAGGGCCACCTGGCGGATCGACAGGCGAATCTCCGCCGGCAGCACGCGCTTGGCCGCGCCCTCGGCCAGTTCGCCGAGCAGTTCGTGGTAGCTCAACTTGCCGGCTTCGTCGCGGCGCAGCACGTCCTGCTCCAGCAAGGTCTGGATGAAGTGGCGGAACAGGCTCTTGTCGAAGAACTCCGGGGCATTCAGGCCATGCAGGATCGACAGGCGCTGGGCCATGACCGTGCACAGGTCTTCCAGCTCTTCGGCGCTGATGCTGCGCTGGCCGCTGTTGAGCAGCAGCGAGATGGCCATGTAGAAGCGCTGTAGGGTCTGGGCGATGCTCTTGGACAGCAGGGTCAGCAGCACGAAATGCCGCGAGCTTGGGGCCGGACGCAGGTACAGGTCCTTCTCGAAGCGCAGCAGGCCTTGCTCGACGAAGGCCTCCAGCCATTGGTCGATCACCCCGTCCAGCTCGTCCAGGGACCAGCGGATGAACAGCTCCGACTGCAGGTAGGGGTACAGCGCCCGGGTGTAGCGCAGGATCTGTTCGCGGCTCATGCGCGACGAGCTCTGGAAGAAGCTCGCCAGCAACGCCGGCAGGGCGAAGATGTGCAGCACGTTGTTGCGGTAGTAGGTCATCAGGACGGCGTTCTGCTCGTCCAGGTAGAGGATCTTGCCCAGGGCATCGCTCTGCTCGGACAGCAGGTCCATGTCCTTCACATGCTCGATCAAGGCCCGGCCATCGCCTTCCGGCAGGGTGGTGTGGGGCGAGTAGGGAACCTTGCGCAGCAGCGCCAGGTACAGGTCCAGGACCCGGGCCATGGCGCGGTCGTCGAGGGCCAGGCGGCTGGTGGACAGCAGCGCCAGCGCCACCAGGTTGACCGGATTGATCGCCGCCGCCTCGTTCAAGTGCTGGGCGACTTTTTCACCCAGGCGGTTGGTGGTTTCGTTGAGCCAGGCCGGTTTGAACTGCGGGCCCAGCTCCTGGGCGCGCCAGCCTGGCTGTTCCTGGTCGAGGAACTCGGCCAGCTTGATCGGCTCGCCGAAGTTCACCGCCACCTGGCCGAAACGCTGCTTGAGGGCGCCGATGACCTTGAAGATGTCGAAGATCGACTCTTTCTTCTTGCTCGCGCCGCGCAGCTCGCCCAGGTAGGTGCGGCCTTCCAGCACGCGCTCGTAGCCGATGTACACCGGGACGAAGACGATCGGCATGCGCGAGGAGCGCAGGAAGCTACGCAGGGTGATGGCCAGCATCCCGGTTTTCGGTTGCAGCATGCGCCCGGTGCGCGAGCGCCCGCCCTCGACGAAGTACTCCACCGGGAAACCCTTGGTGAACAGGGTGTGCAGGTATTCGTTGAACACCGAGGTGTAGAGCGGGTTGCCCTTGAAGGTGCGGCGCATGAAGAACGCTCCACCCCTTCGCAGCAGGCTGCCGATCACCGGCATGTTCAGGTTGATCCCGGCGGCGATGTGCGGCGGGGTCAGGCCGTTGCGGAACAGCAGGTAGGACAGCAGCAGGTAGTCGATGTGGCTGCGGTGGCAGGGCACGTAGATCACTTCGTGGCCCGGGGCGACTTTCTGCACGCTTTCGATGTGGTTGACCTTGATCCCGTCGTAGATCTTGTTCCAGAACCAGCTCAGCACCACTTCGAGGAAGCGGATCGCGGTGAAGGTGTAGTCCGAGGCGATCTCGTTGCCATAACGCAAGGCTACGGCCTTGGCTTTTTCCGGGGAGATCTTTTCCCGTTCGGCTTCGTCGAGGATTGCCTGCTTGACCAGCGGCTGGTTCAGCAGGCCCTTGACCAGGTTGCGCCGGTGGGAAATGTCCGGGCCGATCACCGCGGCCTTCAGGTTGCGAAAGTGCACCCGCAGGATGCGCTGGGCCATGCGCACGGTACGCTCGTGGCCCTTGTTGTGCTCGATCAGTTCGCGCAGGTGGATCGGAGCGGAGAATTGCACCCGGGTCTTGCGGCCCAGGATCATGATGCTCAGCAGCCGGCGCAGGCGCCCGGTGACTGCCCAGCTGTCGGCGAACAGCAGTTTCCATGGGCTCGATTCGCTGTCGGGCGACTGGCCCCAGAATACGCTGACCGGAATGATCTGCGCGTCTTCGGCGGCATTCTGGCTCAGGGCGCTGACCAGGCGGGTCAGGGTCGGTGGCGCGCCACGCTTGTCCTGGCGGCCGAGCCAGTCCGGGGCCGGGGTCAGGTAGAAGAACGCGGCGGGTTCCAGCAGGTTACCCACCGAGACCGGCAGCACCGGGCGCGGCAACCCGGCCTTGGTGCACTCGGTATCGACCACGGCAAGGTCGGTGAGCGAAGGGTTTTGCAGGACGTAGAACACCGGACGACTGCGGTCGAGGTTGAGGGTGAAGGACGACTGGTTGATCGTCTCCGAGCGAACCCAGAGGTACAACAGTCGGCGCAAGGTGCCAAACACAAGACGGCGGAACGGGGAGCGGGTCATACGGCTTCTGCTTTAGTGGAAAAAACCGAGCAGTTGCTCGGGGCGGCTAGTGTGCCGGATTCACCGAAAATCGGCAAAAAAGCGGCAAACAAGATTGAGTTGAGAGTTTTTCTGCCTGTCATATACTCGCCCGACTGACGCCTGGGCATGCGGGGCCCATCAATAGAAACCCAGGTCCAGGCGAAAGTTCTCACGGCTTCGTTTCAGTAAGCCGACTGATAATAAAAAGACGGAGGATGGATTGATGGCAACTCGCGAGACCGGCAGCGTGAAGTGGTTCAACGACGCCAAGGGCTACGGCTTCATTCAGCGTGAAGGTGGTGCCGATGTATTTGTCCACTACCGTGCTATTCGTGGTGAAGGCCACCGCTCGCTGACCGAAGGGCAGCAGGTTGAATACGCCGTGGTAGAGGGGCAGAAGGGTTTGCAGGCAGAGGATGTAGTCGGCTTGTAAGCGCTGTGCCTTGTAGGAGCGAAGCGTGCTCGCGATAACGCTATCGCGGGCAAGCTTCGCTCCTACAGTAATCAGAGTCAGGCGGTACGCCAGGTAATCTCTTCTTCCCCGTCGGCGCTGATGCGAATCCAGCGGTCGGCCGATTCCTCACCTTCTTCCTCGACCCAGCTGCCCGGTGCGCAGCGCACTTCGACGTTCAGCGCGGCGAAGGCGGCGCGGGCGCAGGCGATGTCGTCGTCCCACGGCGTCTGGTCGCTTTCCAGGTACAGGCTGTTCCATTTGCCCACGGCTTTCGGCAGCCAGGTCACTGGCACGCTGCCCGCCTTGCATTTGTAGGTCTGGCCTTTCTGCACCCAGTCGCTGCACGGGCCCAGGGCCGCGCCGAGCCAGGCGGCGATGGCCTTGTGGTCGACGTCGGCGTCTTTCAGGTAAATCTCGATATCCGGTTGGCGCATGGATGTCCTCACTGCGGGTCTGAAAAATCCATTCGCGGATTTATTCGGCCTCGAGTCGCTGCTCGAGGCCGTGGATTAATGGGTTATTGCAGTACGAAGTAATCGTAGCGCATCGACACGCTGACCTCGAAGGGCTCGGCCTGCTCGATCACGCTGGCCCGGCGTTCGGCACTGGCGCGCCAGCCGTGGGGCGTCATGGCCAGCAGGTTGGCGCGATCCTGCGGATGGCTCAGCGTCAGCTTGAAGTCCAGGGTTTCACTGTGTTGCAGCGCCATGCCCGCGGGCACCAGCGCCAGGTGTTTGTCGTCGGTGTATTCGCGGACCTCGTCGTACAGGCGCTCGCGCAATTCCATCAGGTGGCCGCTGGTCGGTCCGACCTTCATCAGGCCGCCGCCAGGGCTGAGCAGGCGCTTGGCTTCCTGCCAGTCCAGCGGGCTGAAGACACTGGCGAGGAACTGGCAGCTGGCGTCGGCCAGGGGCACCCGGGCCATGCTGGCGATCAACCAGGTCAACTGCGGGGCACGGCGACAGGCGCGCTTGACCGCTTCCCGGGAGATGTCCAGGGCATAACCGTCCGCCTGGGGCAGGGCTTCGGCTATCTGGGCGGTGTAGTAACCCTCGCCGCAACCGATATCGACCCAGCGCTGCGGAGCGCGCTCGGCGGCCAGTTCGGCCAGGCGCCTGGCTACCGGGGCGTAATGGCCGGCATTGAGAAAGTCGCGGCGGGCTTCGACCATGGCCTGGTTGTCGCCCGGGTCACGGCTGTTCTTATGCTGCACCGGCAGCAGGTTCAGGTAACCCTGGCGGGCGCGGTCGAAGCGGTGCCCGGCGGGGCATACGACACCGTTGTCGACGGCGCTCAGGGGCGCTGCGCAGATAGGGCAGGCAAGCATCAGGCGAGCAACTTGATCAGGGTCTGGTAGTAGATTTCGGTCAGCACGTCGAGGTCGCTGGCCAGCACGCGCTCGTTGACCTGATGGATGGTGGCGTTGACCGGGCCCAGCTCGACCACCTGGGTGCCGAGGGTGGCGATGAAACGCCCGTCGGAGGTGCCGCCGCTGGTGGAGGCCTTGGTCTCGCGGCCGGTGACGTCCTTGATGCTGGCCGACACCGCGTCGAGCAGGGCGCCCGGTTCGGTGAGGAACGGCAGGCCCGACAACGCCCACTCCACATGCCAGTCCAGGCCGTGCTTGTCGAGGATGGTGGCCACGCGCTGTTGCAGGCCTTCGACCGTGGATTCGGTGGAGAAGCGGAAGTTGAACACCGCCACCAGCTCGCCAGGGATCACGTTGGTCGCGCCGGTGCCGGAATTCAGGTTGGAAATCTGGAAGCTGGTGGGCGGGAAGAAGGCATTGCCGTCGTCCCAATGCTCCGCGGCCAGTTCGGCCAGGGCCGCTGCAGCCAGGTGGATCGGGTTCCTGGCCAGGTGCGGGTAGGCCACGTGGCCCTGCACGCCGCGCACTGTGAGTTTGGCGCCGAGGGAGCCGCGACGGCCGTTCTTGACCACGTCACCGACCAGGCTGGTGCTCGACGGCTCGCCGACGATGCACCAGTCCAGGCGCTCCTTGCGCGCCGCCAGGCGCTCGACCACCGCCTTGGTGCCGTGGTGGGCCGGGCCTTCTTCGTCGCTGGTGATCAGGAAGGCCACCGAGCCTTTGTGCTCCGGGTAGTCGGCGACAAAACGCTCGGCCGCCACCAGCATCGCCGCGAGGCTGCCTTTCATGTCCGCCGCGCCGCGCCCGCAGAGCATGCCGTGCTCGTCGATCAATGCGTCGAACGGGTCGTTCTGCCAGGCCTGGACCGGGCCGGTGGGTACCACGTCGGTATGGCCGGCGAAACACAGCACCGGGCCTTCG
Source organism: Pseudomonas sp. GW821-FHT02B10 (assembly GCF_059421865.1). Lineage (NCBI taxonomy): Bacteria > Pseudomonadati > Pseudomonadota > Gammaproteobacteria > Pseudomonadales > Pseudomonadaceae > Pseudomonas > Pseudomonas sp. GW821-FHT02B10. The sequence goes on from NZ_JBWKVU010000001.1 coordinate 443,568, forward strand.
TGCTTGCCATGGCTGGCCCAGAAGTTATCCACATCCTCGATGCGCATCGGCTCCAGCTTGAAGCCGGCATCGCCCAGGCGCTGCATCATCAGCTTCTGGCAGTCGGCGTCGACCGGCGTCACCGACGGGCGGCGGATCAAGTCACAGGCGAGTTGCAGGGTCGGCGAAAGGTCGGCGTGGGCCGTCATGGGGAAACTCCGGTGCAAGGCGTTATGTGTAGGCGCGAGGCTTGCCCGCGATGGAAAACCTGAGGCGTCTCAGGCAAACCGCGTCGTGGCTATCGCGGGCAAGCCTCGCTCCTACGGTAATGGGGCAAGGCGCGCAAAATGGCGGATATCTTAAAGCAAAACGGCGGCCAGAGGCCGCCGTTTAGTGCTTTGCCGCGATTTATGCCGCCGCCACCGCTGTGCTTTCGGCAAGCGGTTTTGGCAGCGACGACAGGAAGGCCATGACCAGTGCCGCCACATACGGCAGCGACTGCACCAGCAGCATGGTCACCCAGAAGCGCATGTCGTTGCTCGGCAGGCCGCCCTGCACCAGGTAGATGCCCAGCGCCGCGCCCCACAACAGCAGCATGATGAACAGCTCTTCCCGGGCTTCCGAGATCGCCACCCAGAAGCCGTGGTTGTCGGCGTTCTTCGGTGTGCGGATGAACGGAATGTTGCTGGTGAAGAAGCCATACAGCACTGCCTTGGCGATGGTGTGGGACAACGCCAGGCCCGCCACGGCCGCGCAGAACGCGTCCTTGAGGTTGACCCCGACCGCCCGGCGGTAGAGGAAGATGATCTTGCCGACCTTGAACACGAACAGCGCCAGGGGCGGGATCGCGAAGATCAGCAACGGCGGATCGACGCGCTGCGGCACGATGATCATCGCCGCCGACCAGAGCAGGGCGCCGAGGGTGAAGAAGATGTTCATGCCGTCCGCCACCCACGGCAGCCAGCCCGCGAGGAAGTGGTAGCGCTGGCCACGGGTCAGCTCGGTGTCCTTGCCGCGCAGCAGGCTGGCGGTGTGGCGCTTGATGATCTGGATCGCCCCATAGGCCCAGCGGAAACGCTGTTTCTTGAAGTCGATGAAGGTATCCGGCATCAGGCCTTTGCCGTAGCTGGTGTGGTAGTACGCCGCCGACAGGCCTTTCTCGAACACCCGCAGGCCCAGCTCGGCGTCTTCGCAGATGCACCAGTCGGCCCAGCCCAGTTCTTCCAGGACCGAACGGCGGGTCATGGTCATGGTGCCGTGCTGGATGATCGCGTCACGGTCGTTGCGGGTGACCATGCCGATATGGAAGAAGCCCTTGTATTCCGCGTAGCAGAGCTTCTTGAAGGTGCTTTCGTTCTGGTCGCGGTAATCCTGCGGCGATTGCACCACGGCGATTTTCGGGTCGGCGAAGTGCGGCACCATGTGCTTGAGCCAGTTGCGATCGACGCAGTAGTCCGAGTCGATCACCGCGATCACTTCGGCGTCCTTGGCGGTGTGCGGGATCAGGTAGTTCAGCGCGCCGCCCTTGAAGCCGGCCAGGGGTGCGACGTGGAAGAACTTGAAGCGCGGGCCGAGGGTTTCGCAATAGGCCTGCACCGGCTCCCAGACCGCCGGGTCCTTGGTGTTGTTGTCGATGATCAGGACTTCGAAGTCCGGGTAATCGAGGTTGGCCAGGGCATTGAGGGTCTGTTTGACCATCTCCGGCGGCTCGTTGTAGCACGGCACATGGATCGAGACTTTCGGCCGGTAGTTGGAGTCGCCTTCGACCGGCAGGAACTCGCGCCGGCGCTTGTGTACCCAGACCGCCTCGGCCAGTTCATGGGCCTCGGTGAGCAATACGATGAACACCCCGAGCGCACCCAGGGCGAGCAGGAAGCCCACCGTCAGGCTGAACCAGGTGCTGTATTGCTGGCTGTAGTCGTAGCCGATCCACACCAGCACCGAGCCGCAGAGGAAGGCGATGAAGGTCAGGAAGGTCCGCCCGCGCTGGCGCAGGGCCGAGCCGTCGATCATCAGCAGGGTCAGGGACAGCAGCGCCAGGACCACCGAGCCGATGGCCAGCACGCGCCATTGCGGGATCGCCACCACCGGGCCTTCGAAGTTGAATTTCTGCTGGCGCGCGGCGTTGAACACGCCCCAGTAGGCGCCTACCGAACCTTCGTCGCTGGCCTTCCACGGCTGGTCGAAGGCTTCGATCACAAAGTAGTTGTAGCCCTGGCGGTTGAGCTTGTTGACCAGGTTACGCAGGTAGATCGCCTGGTCCGCCGGGCTGGCGTCGGCGCCGCCACGCATGCGGCCGTTGCTCGGCCAGCCCACCTCGGACAGCAGCAGCGGTTTTTTCGGGAACATCTGTTTCAAGTCGCGGGCGCGGTCGAGGACGAACTGCCCGGCCTTGTCCATCGGGATGGACTCCCAGTAGGGCAGGACGTGGGCGGCGATCAGGTCGGTGTGCTGGGCCAGTTCCGGGTGTTCTTTCCAGACGTGCCACTGCTCGGAAGTGGTGACCGGGACCTTGACCGCGGCCCGCACGCGATCGAGCAGGACGCTCAACTGGTCGGCGGTGATTTCCTTGCGGAAGATCGCTTCGTTACCGACCACCACGCGCACCACACTGCGCGAGTTGTTGGCGATGTCGATGGCGCGGGTGATTTCACGCTCGTTGCGCTCCAGGTCCGGGCTGATCCAGATCCCGAGGGTCACGCGCAGGCCGAACTCTTCCGCCAGCTTGGGGATGTTCTCCAGCGTGCCGTCGACCGAGTAGGTCCGAATGTTGTCGGTCAGCTTGCTCATGATCTCCAGGTCGCGACGCATTTCGTCGTCGGTCGGGAACTGGTCTTTCTGCGGGAACTGGCCCAGCTGGAAAGGCGAGTAGGAAAAGCCGGAGATTTGTGCAGGCCAATTGGGGGCGGAAACCGGGCGGTTGACCAGTGCCCAGAAGCCGGTGAACAGGGCGGCGATTGCCAGAACCACCACCAGATTGAGTCCAAATTTACGCGATGACATAGCTATTTCGGGTTCCAAAGGGTGTGGAACGGGGGAACGGTCGGCATGCGCCAAGCGGCGCGCATCCTACACTGGCCTTCGACTGAGCGTACAGCGCACAGGGGAAAGCCGCAGGTTGGGCAATCCAACTCGATTTAAGTTCTCGGCGACGAAATTTTCAGATTGTTCCCTCATTAAAGCAGCCCCGACTGCCATTCATAGGGCAAAGATGCTCTTGACGGACATCGGCCCTATAATGCGCGCCGGTTTTTGGGGTAATGGTCATGAGTACAGAAGATCCGCGGTTTGCTGGCGTCGCCCGGTTGTATGGCATCGAGGGGCTGGAACGCTTGCGCGCCGCCCATGTGGCGATCGTCGGGGTCGGCGGGGTCGGCTCCTGGGCGGCGGAAGCCATTGCCCGTTGCGGTGTGGGCGAGATCTCGCTGTTCGACCTGGACGACGTCTGCGTCAGCAACAGCAATCGGCAGCTGCACGCCCTCGACAGCACGGTCGGCAAGGCCAAGGTCGAGGTCATGGCCGAGCGCCTGCGCGGGATCAATCCGGCCTGCACCGTGCATGCGGTGGCGGACTTCGTCACCCGCGAGACCATGGCCGAATACATCACGCCGAACATCGACTGCGTGATCGACTGCATCGACAGCGTCAACGCCAAGGCGGCGCTGATCGCCTGGTGCAAACGGCGCAAGATCCAGATCATCACCACCGGCGGCGCGGGCGGGCAGATCGACCCGACGCTGATCCAGGTTTGTGACCTGAACCGCACCTTCAACGACCCGCTGGCCTCGAAAGTGCGCTCGACCCTGCGGCGCGACTACGGTTTTTCCCGCACCGTGACCCGTCACTACAGCGTGCCTTGCGTGTTTTCCACCGAGCAACTGCGCTACCCGAAACCGGACGGCAGCATCTGCCTGCAGAAGAGCTTTGTCGGCGATGGCGTGAAACTCGACTGCGCCGGCGGTTTTGGCGCGGTGATGATGGTCACCGCGACTTTCGGCATGGTCGCGGCGACCAAGGCGGTGGACAAGCTGGTGGCAGGCGTGCGGCGCCCGGCGGACAGAATCAAACCCATCTGACGCAATAGATTCCTGTAGCCGCTGCCGCAGGCTGCGATAAGGCCCGAAGGGGCTTCCGGGGGCCTCAAGAGCACGTCTCCTGCGGAGTCGATCGCAGCCTGCGGCAGCGGCTACAGAGATTCGGGGCGGGTAGATCGCGATTGGATCAGTAGTTGCCAGCCAGCTCGCGCATCCGCTGCAATACCGCGTTCAGCCCATTGCTGCGCGACGGCGACAACTGGCGCGACAGGCCCAGCTGATTGAACCAGTCCGGCAAGTCCACCCGTTGCAGTTCCTCGGCGGACAAGCCGTTGACCCGCGCCAGCAGCAGGGCCACCAGGCCACGGATCAGGCGTGCATCGCTGCTGGCGGCGAACTGCCAGTGACCGTCCTGCAAGGTGCCCACCAGCCAGACCTGGCTTTCACAGCCATGCACCCGATTGGCCTCGACCTTGTCGGCGTCGCTCAGCGGTGCCAGGCGTTCGCCCCATTGCATCAGCAAGCGTGCGCGCTGTTCCCAACCGGGAGCGCCCTGAAAGCTGTCGAGGGCGGCCAGGGCCTCGGCGGGCAGGCTCATCGCAACAGCTCCAGCGCCTGATCGAGGGCCTCGAAGAAGCGCTCCAGGTCCTCGGAGTCGTTGTACAGCGCCAGGGATACGCGGATCGCACCCGCCAGGCCGAAGCTTTTCAGCAGTGGCATGGCGCAGTGATGCCCGGCGCGCACGGCGATGCCCTGTTCGGTCAGCAGGTGAGCCAGGTCGGCGTTGTGCACGCCATCGACCACGAAGCTGACCAGCGCCAGTTGCGGCTTGCCCAGCAGGCGCAGGCCTTTGCGGGCCAGCAGGCCGTGCAGCAGGTAGTCGTGCAGCGCGGCTTCATGGGCGCTGACGGCGTCCTGGTCGAGACCGCTGAGGTAATCCAGGGTCGCGCCCAGGCCAATCACGCTGGCGATCGGCGGCGTACCGGCTTCGAAACCCAGCGGGGCGGGGCGGAAGCTGGCGTGCTGGTATTCGGCCTGCTGGACCATCTCGCCACCAAACTGCCAGTGACGCAGGCCTTGCAGCGCCTCGGTGCGCCCGTACAGCACGCCGACACCGTCCGGGCCATAGAGCTTGTGGCTGGAGAACACATAGAAATCGCAGCCCAGCGCCTGCACATCGTGGCGGCCGTGGACCACGCCCTGGGCGCCGTCGACCACGGTCAGGGCGGCGTGCGCCTTGGCCAGGGCCAGCAGCTGCGGCAGGGGCTGCCAGGCACCGAGCACGTTGGACAGCTGGCTGACGGCCAGCAGCCGGGTGCGCGGGCCGATCAGGCGTGCCGCAGCGTCGAGATCGATCAGGCCGTCGTCGTCCAGCGGCAGGACCACCAGGTTGAGGCCGCGGCGGTGCGCCAGTTGCTGCCAGGGCAGCAGGTTGGCGTGATGCTCCAGGGCGCTGATGACGATTTCGTCGCCCGGGTTGAATTGGTGTTCCAGGCCATAGGCCAGGAGGTTCAGCGCGGAGGTCGCGCCGTGGGTAAGGATGATCTGCCCGCTGTCACCACTGTTCAGCCACTGCGCCACCTTGTGGCGGCTGTTCTCGAACGCCTGGGTGGCGTGAGCGCCGGGCAGGTGCTGCGCGCGATGCACATTGGCCGCGCCATTGGCGTAGTAGTGCGCCAGGGCATCCAGCAGGGCTTGGGGTTTTTGCGTGGTAGCGGCGTTGTCCAGGTAGGTCTGGTCCTGCCGTTGCAGGGCGGCGATGGCCGGGAAGTCGGCACGCCAGGGAGAAGGAATCATCATGCTATCGGGCCCTGGTGAACATGGGCGGGTATACGCCGGACCTGTAACCGGTAGGAGCGAGGCTGCCTGCCAAGGGGGCCTCGAGGCAGCCCAAAGCTTTGCGGGCCAGCCTCGCTCCTACAGGTAGAGGTGCGTGACGCTTAGTTGTGAGCGTGCAGCGCTGCGTTCAGTTCGATGGCCGATTTGTGGGTCTTGCACTCCACGGCACCGGTCTCCGAATTGCGACGGAACAGCAGGTCAGGCTGGCCGGCCAGCTCGCGGGCCTTGACCACCTTGACCAGCTGGTTGTTCTCGTCCAGCAGCGCCACCTTGGTCCCGGCGGTCACGTACAGGCCCGATTCCACGGTGTTGCGGTCGCCCAGTGGGATACCGATACCGGCGTTGGCGCCGATCAGACAGCCTTCGCCGACCTTGATCACGATGTTGCCGCCGCCCGACAGGGTGCCCATGGTCGAGCAACCGCCGCCCAGGTCCGAACCCTTGCCGACGAATACGCCAGCGGACACCCGGCCTTCGATCATGCCCGGGCCTTCGGTGCCGGCGTTGAAGTTGACGAAACCTTCGTGCATCACGGTGGTGCCTTCGCCCACGTAGGCGCCCAGGCGGATACGCGCGGCGTCAGCGATGCGCACGCCGGCCGGTACCACGTAGTCGGTCATTTTCGGGAATTTGTCCACCGAGAACACTTCCAGCAGCTCGCCACGCAGGCGGGCTTCCAGTTGACGCTCGGCCAGTTCGCCGAGGTCCACCGCGCCCTGGTTGGTCCAGGCCACGTTCGGCAGCAGCGGGAAGATCCCGGCCAGGTTCAGGCCGTGCGGCTTGACCAGGCGGTGGGACAGCAGGTGCAGCTTCAGGTAGGCCTCCGGGGTGGAGGTCAACTGGGCGTCTTCGGCCAGCAGGGTGGCGACCAGCGGCTTGTGGCTCTCGGCCAGGCGGGTCAGCAGCGCGGCCTGGGTGGCGTCGATGCTTTTCAGGGCGTCGGCCAGTTCTGCGGCCTGGGTGGTGGTGAAGGTGATGGCCTGGTTGCCTTCGCTGTAACCCAGCACCGGGGTGATGGCGGCAACGATTTCCGCGGACGGCTTGAGCAGGGGCGCGGCGTAAAACACTTCCAGCCACGCGCCTTGACGGTTTTGAGTGCCGACACCAAAGGCCAGGCTGAACAGGGTAGTGGACATGCTGTTACCTCTTACAAAATTGAGCGGGCAGGCGTTATTTGATTTCTGCCGCGTAGATATCGGGCTTGAAGCCAATCAGGGTTCGGTCGCCGAGATCGAGCACCGGGCGCTTGATCATCGAGGGTTGCGCGAGCATCAGTTCGATCGCTTTCGCCTGGTCGAGATCGGCTTTGCGTTCGTCGTCGAGTTTGCGAAAGGTCGTGCCCGCACGGTTCAGCACCACCTGCCAGCCGTGCTCGTTGCACCACTGGGCCAGGTGTTCGCGGTCGATTCCGGCCGCTTTGTAGTCATGGAAGTCATAGCTGACAGCGTGTTCATCGAGCCAGGTGCGCGCCTTTTTCATGGTGTCGCAGGCTTTGATGCCGAAAAGGTGCAACGTTTTGCTTGAAGCGGTCAAGGAATTGCCCCCTTTTGAGATGCTGGAGTTAAAGGTCACGGATTATGCCATGCCCGCGCCGGTTCGGCGTCGGCGAAGGCCCGGCTTTGTAGCTTTGTGTGACAGTGGCATAGGCCGCTTGCGACTTTTGTGCAGCGGCGAGGCCCCAGCTTAAGCGGCTAATATGGCACTTCGACGGTAACCTGTTGCCTGAAGTCCGCTGCTGATCGATTGGGAAAACCGCTTTATGCAAACCGCTTATACCGTCCTTATCCTGCTGATGCTGGTGAGTCTCTCGCGGCTGGTCGGACGGGTGATTCCGTTGCCGTTGCCGCTGCTGCAGATCGCCGCCGGGGCCTTGCTGGCCTGGCCCACCCTGGGGCTGCACGTGGCGCTGGACCCGGAATTGTTTCTGTTTCTGTTCCTGCCACCGCTGCTGTTCTCCGATGGCTGGCGTATGCCCAAGCGCGAGCTGTGGCGCCTGCGCGGGCCGATCCTGACCCTGGCCGTGGGCCTGGTGCTGTTCACCGTGGTGGGGGCCGGTTATTTCATTCACTGGTTGCTGCCGACCATTCCCTTGCCGGTGGCCTTCGCCCTCGCGGCTGTCTTGTCGCCGACCGACGCCGTGGCGGTCTCGGCGATTTCCCAGAACCGCCTGCCGACGCCCTTGATGCACATGCTGCAGGGGGAGGCGCTGATGAACGACGCCTCCGGCCTGGTGACCTTCAAGTTCGCCCTGGCGGCGGCCGTGACCGGGGTGTTTTCCCTGGCCAATGCCAGCCTGACTTTTGTCCTGGTGGCCGTCGGCGGCCTGGCGGTCGGCGTGGCCCTGAGCTGGCTGGTGGGGCGCTTGCGGGCCTGGATGATCGCCCGCGGCTGGGACGACCCGGCGACCCATGTGGTGTTCATGCTGTTGCTGCCGTTCGCCGCCTACGTGCTGGCCGAGCGCCTGGGAGCCTCGGGCATCCTCTCGGCGGTGGCGGCGGGGATGATGCAGAGCTGGCTCGATCTGTTGCCCCGGCAGACCAGCACGCGTTTGCTCAACCGCAGTGTCTGGTCGCTGCTGGAGTTCGCCTTCAACGGCCTGATCTTTCTGCTGTTGGGCCTGCAACTGCCGGACATCATCAAGGCCGTGGTCAGCCACGAAACCACCTTGTGGCCGACCCTGTTCTATCGCTGCCTGGATGTGGGAGCGATCTTCCTGGTATTGCTGGTACTGCGGTTCATCTGGGTACAAAGCATCTGGCGCCTGTCCGGCCTGTTGCGCCGCTGGCGCGGCAAGGGCGAACTGACCCTGGTGCCGACCGCGCGTTCCTGCTGGTTGCTGACGGTGGGCGGGGTACGCGGGGCGGTGACCCTGGCGGGCGTCATGTCGGTGCCGCTGTTGCTGGGAGCGGGCGAGGCTTTTCCCGAGCGCGACCTGCTGATCTTCATTGCCGCCGGGGTGATCCTGTTGTCGCTGGTGGCCGCCTGTATCGCCTTGCCGCTGTTGCTGCGGGGCATCCAGAAGAGTCCTGACGAGAAGCGGCATGCCGAAGTGCGTGACGCCTGGCGCAAAACCGCCGAGGCGGCGATCCATGCCCTGGAGGCCGAGGAAGTGGCCGATGGGGCCAGCTCGCCGGATGCGGCCCAGGCGGCGCTGGCCACCGAGCTCAAGGGGCGGCTGATGTCGGAATATCGCCATCAACTGGAGGTGTTCAACGATTCCGCCGAAGCCCAGGCGCTGGCGTTTCAGATGGATTTGCTGGAGCGTAAATTGCGTTTGAAAGCGCTGCGGGCGCAGCGGCTGGAGTTGTATCGGTTGAGCCGCCAGCACCAGATCGGCGACGACGTGTTGCGCGAGGTGTTGGGCGAGCTGGACCTCAGCGAGGCCAATCTGGGGCAGGTGAAATAACGTCTGTCTTCTTGTAGGAGCGAAGCTTGCTCGCGATGAACGATAACGCGGTGTATCAGTTGTACGGCGTCGTTTCTATCGCGGGCAAGCCTCGCTTCTACGGGGGGTTACTTACGGCGCTGAACGAAATCGCGGATCCGCTCGGCGGCTTCCACGCATTCGGCCAATGGCGCTACCAGGGCCATGCGCACCCGACCGGCTCCCGGGTTGCTGCCGTCGACGTCGCGTGACAGGTAGGAGCCCGGTACCACGGTCACATGTTCCTGTTCGTACAGGTCGCGGCAGAACGCCGTGTCGTCGCCCGCCACGTTCGGCCACAGGTAGAAGCTGCCGTCCGGGCGCTGCACGTCGAGTACCGGCGCCAGGATCTCCAGCACCGCATCGAACTTCTCGCGATACAGCGCGCGGTTGGCGCGCACATGCACTTCGTCGTTCCAGGCGGCGATGCTGGCCAGCTGGGTCTGAACCGGCATGGCGCAGCCATGGTAGGTGCGGTACAGCAGGAAGCCCTTGAGGATCTCGGCGTCGCCGGCGACGAAGCCGGAGCGCAGGCCCGGCAGGTTGGAGCGCTTGGACAGGCTGTGGAACACCACGCAACGCTTGAAGTCCTGGCGTCCCAGCTCGGCGCAGGCGCTGAGCAGGCCGGGTGGCGGGGTCTGCTCGTCGAAGTACAGCTCGCTGTAGCACTCGTCGGCGGCGATCACGAAATCGTACTGGTCGGCCAGGGCGATGAGTTTCTTCAGGGTTTCGATCGGGATCAGCGCGCCGGTCGGGTTGCCCGGCGAGCACAGGAACAGGATCTGGCAACGCTGCCAGATCTCGGCCGGTACCGCGTCGAAGTCCGGATTGAAGCCGTTTTCATCCAGGCACGGCAGGTAGTGCGGCTTGGCGCCGGCGAGGAAGGCCGCGCCTTCGTAGATCTGATAGAAGGGGTTCGGGCTGACCACCAGCGCGTCGTCGCCACGGTTGACCACGGTCTGGGTGAAGGCGAACAGCGCCTCGCGGGTGCCGTTGACCGGCAGCGCATTGCGCGCCGGGTCGATCCAGCCGTCGGGCACGCCAAAACGCCGTTCGCACCAGCTGGCGATGGCTTCGCGCAGGGCTGGAAGCCCCAGGGTCGTCGGATACACGGCCATCTGGTCGAGGTTATTGGCCAGGGCCTCGGCGACAAAGCTCGGCGAGCGGTGCTTGGGTTCGCCGATGGACAGCGCGATAGGGCGCTTGTCGGGGTTGGGCTGGACGCCGCCGAGCAGGGCGCGGAGTTTCTCGAACGGGTAGGGCTGCAGCTGGTTCAGAGCGTTGTTCATCGGGGCGGTGTCTCACTCAAAGCGGGTCGTGGCGCGTGGTCAGAAGCTCAGGCGCGTCAAGGCGGTAGGCGGTTCTTGGCTGACGCTCAGCTGTTCGACGATGGCGTCCTGCAGTCGGCTGCACAGCTGGGGATCGGACAGTTGCTGGTTATGCGCGTCGGTAATGAAGAACACGTCTTCCACGCGCTCGCCCAGGGTGGCGATCTTGGCGTTTTGCAGCGACAGGTCGAACTCCAGGAAGATCTTGCCGATGCGCGCCAGCAGGCCGGGGCGATCGGGAGCGCTCAGTTCGAGCACGGTGACCGGGCGCTGGGCGTCGTTGTGGATAGTCACTTGCGGCGGGAAGGCGAAGTGTTTGAGCTGACGCGGTACTCGACGCTGGATGATGGTTGGGTAGTCGTCAGGATTGCGCAGGGCCTCGGTAAGGCCGTCGCGGATCTGTTTGACGCGTTGCGGGTTGTTGCCGATCGAGCCGCCGTCGTTGTCGAGCACGATATAGGTGTCGAGGGTGAACTGGCTGCTCGAGGTGATGATCCGGGCGTCATGGATGTTCAGGTTCAACTGGTCCATCGCGGCCACGGTCACGGCGAAGAAATCGTGCTGGTCCGGGGCGTAGATGAAGATCTGCGTGCCACCCTCGAATTCGCGCTGGGTGGTTTCCTTGATCAGCACCAGCGGGCCGCCGTCGGCCGGCTGCTGGAGGATCGCATCGCTGTGCCAGGCCACATCGCCGGCGGTGTGGCGCAGGAAGTAGTCGTCACCCAGTTGCGCCCAGAGCTGCTCGACGTCGTCCGGGTCGGTGCCGGCGCGGACCAGAATGTCCAGGGCCGCGCTTTGCGTCTGGCGGATCTGCTCTTCGCGGTCCACCGGGTTTTCCAGGCCGCGGCGCAGGGCGCGCTTGGTCTCGGTGTAGAGCTGGCGCAACAGGCTGGCGCGCCATGAGTTCCACAGCGTCGGGTTGGTCGCGTTGATGTCGGAAACCGTCAGCACGTAGAGATAGTCCAGGCGGGTCTGGTCGACCACGACCTGGGCGAAGTCATGGATGACTTGCGGGTCGGACAGGTCCTTGCGCTGGGCGGTGGTCGACATCACCAGATGGTTCTGCACCAGCCAGACAATCAGGCGCGTGTCCCACAGTGGCAACTGGTGGCGGATGCAGAAGGCTTCCGCGTCCACGGCGCCGATATCCGAATGGTCACCGTGCCGGCCCTTGCCAATGTCATGGTAGAGCCCGGCGAGGTAGATCAGTTCGGGCTTGGGCAGCTTGGCCATGAGCTTGCTGGCCAGCGGGAATTTCTCCGAAACCTGGGTGTACTGCAGTTTGCGCAAGTGTTTGATCAGGTTCAGGGTGTGGGCGTCGACCGTATAGATGTGGAACAGGTCATGCTGCATCTGCCCGACGATATGGCCGAACTCCGGCAGATAACGCCCGAGAATGCCGTAGCGATTCATCCGCCGCAGGTTGCGGTGGATGCCGATCTCGCACTTGAACAGCTCGATGAACAGGCTGGTATTGCGAATGTCATGGCGGAAATCGTCGTCGATCAGGTGGCGATTTTCGCGCAACAGGCGAATGGTGTCGGCGCGTACGCCCTTGATCTCCGGGTGCTGAGCCATGAGCACGAAGATTTCCAGCATGGCGAATGGCGTGCGGCGGAACACGTTGGCGTTGATCGCCTCGATGTAGCCGTCGTGCAGCTGGAAGCGCGAGTTGATCGGCTGCGGCGGCGCTTCGTCTTCCGGGGCGAGGATGACTTCCTCGAAGTGCTGGATGATCAGGTCGCTGAGCTGGGCGATGCTCATCACCACCCGGTAGTACTGCTGCATGAAGCTTTCGATGGCCTGCTTGGCATCGTTGCCCTCGAACCCCAGCAGCTTGGCGATCGAGCGCTGGTGATCGAACAGCAGGCGGTCTTCGGCGCGCCCGGCGAGCATGTGCAGGGCGTAGCGGACTTTCCACAGGAACTCCTGGGACGAAGCCAGCAGCGCGTTCTCGCTTTCCACCAGGAAACCTTCGCCGGCCAGGGCCCGCAGGTTCAGCGTGCCGTATTGGCGACGGGCGACCCAGAGGATGGTCTGGATGTCTCGCAGGCCGCCGGGCGAGCCTTTGACGTTGGGTTCCAGGTTGTATTCGGTGTCGTTGTACTTGTGGTGCCGCGCTTTCTGTTCGGCGCGCTTGGCCAGGAAGAAGTCCTTGCTCGGCCACATGTGTGCCGTGCTGGTGACGTCGAGCATACGCTGGCGCAGGCGTTCGGGGCCGCAGATGGTGCGGCTTTCCATCAGGTTGGTAACCACCGTCAGGTCGGCGCGGGCCTCTTCGGCGCATTCCTCCACCGAGCGCACGCTTTGCCCTACTTCCAGGCCGATGTCCCAGAGCAGGGTCAGGAAGCGTTCGATGGAGTCGCGGAAAATCTCGTGGTCGGCGCTGTCCAGCAGGATCAGCAGGTCGATGTCGGAGTAGGGGTGCAGCTCGCCGCGACCGTAGCCGCCGACCGCCACCAGGGCGATGTCGGCGTCGTCGCTCCAGTCGAACTGGTCCCAGGCCTTTTGCAGGATGTTATCGACGAACCAGGCGCGGTCCTCAATGAGCCGGCGGATATCCCGTCCGCTGCGAAAGCGCTCGTCGAGCACTTCACGTGCCTGACGAATGGCTTTCTTGAAGGCAGCGATAGGGCTTGCCTTCAGGGCCAGTTCCGCCTGGAACTGGCCGCGGTCGAACAATTCGGGATCCACCTGCGGCATTGATTGGCTTTCCTTTCTATCTATAGGTCAGGGCGCAGCTGCGTGGATCAGGCCGAGACGCGTGCGATGGTGTCATCGCTGCGCAGGGTGAAGATCTCGTAGCCAGTCTCGGTCACCAGCAGGGTGTGTTCCCACTGCGCGGAGAGCTTGCGGTCCTTGGTGATCGCGGTCCAGCCGTCGCCCAGCACCTTGGTGTCGGCCTTGCCCTGGTTGATCATCGGCTCGATGGTGAAGGTCATGCCGGCTTTCAGTTCCATGCCGGTGCCGGCGCGGCCGTAGTGCAGGATCTGCGGCTCTTCGTGGAACACCTTACCGATACCGTGGCCGCAGAACTCGCGGACCACCGAGAAACCGTTCTTTTCAGCGTGCTTCTGGATGACTTCGCCGATGTCGCCCAGGCGGCAGCCCGGCTTGACCAGTTCGATGGCCTTGTACATGCATTCCTGGGTGATCTGCGACAGGCGCTCGGCCCAGACCGGCACGGTGCCGACGTGGAACATGCGGCTGGTATCGCCGTGGTAGCCGTCCTTGATGACGGTGACGTCGATGTTCAGGGTGTCGCCATCCTTCAGCGGCTTCTCGTTCGGGATGCCGTGGCACACCACGTGGTTGATCGAGGTGCAGATGGACTTGGGGAAACCCTTGTAATTCAACGGCGCGGGAATCGCATGCTGCACATTGACGATGTAGTCGTGGCAGATGCGGTCCAGCTCTTCGGTGGTCACGCCGGGTTTGACATGCTCGGCAATCATTTCCAGCACTTCGGCGGCCAGTTTGCCGGCGACACGCATTTTTGCGATGTCCTCGGGAGTTTTGAGGGTGACGGTCATACAGGCTCTCTTGACGCTCAGTGGCGCGGATAAACACGGAATGGCTTGAAAGCGGTGTATCGAAGGCAGATCCCGTTGTGGGGTCGCCGCGCTTTCAAAAGCCTCAAAAGTGCGATTCTAACAGAGCCCTGGGGCAAATCTGAGGCTCTGTGCGTCGCTTCTTTCTATAACAGTGGAGCATTCTGGCCCGATTCCAAGGGGGGAGCAAAAAAGCCCTCCGGGGGAAATGAGAATCCGGGTTCCGTTTTTACCCTTCTTGTGGTATAAAATGCGCCGCTTTCCGGGGATGCCCCGAAAAGCCTAAACCCACACACGTGTCGACACGATGACCTGGGTGCCCTCAGCACAAGCTGTTGGTTGGTCATTGGGATACGTGGAGGCCTAACCCGACTTATCAAGGAACTATCATGTCCCAAGTCAACATGCGCGATATGCTGAAGGCCGGTGTGCACTTCGGTCACCAAACCCGTTACTGGAATCCGAAAATGGGCAAGTACATTTTCGGCGCGCGTAACAAGATTCACATCATCAACCTTGAAAAAACCCTGCCAATGTTCAACGAAGCTCTGACTTTCGTAGAGCGTCTGGCCCAGGGCAAAAACAAGATTCTGTTCGTCGGCACCAAGCGTTCCGCTGGCAAGATCGTTGCTGAAGAAGCAGCACGTTGCGGTTCGCCGTACGTCGATCACCGCTGGTTGGGCGGCATGCTGACCAACTACAAGACCATCCGTGCTTCCATCAAGCGTCTGCGTGACCTGGAAGTTCAGTCGGAAGACGGTACCTTCGCCAAGCTGACCAAGAAAGAGGCGCTGATGCGCACTCGCGATCTGGAAAAGCTGGATCGTAGCCTGGGTGGTATCAAGGACATGGGCGGTCTGCCTGATGCACTGTTCGTGATCGACGTTGACCACGAGCGCATCGCGATCACCGAAGCCAACAAGCTGGGCATCCCGGTCATCGGCGTTGTCGATACCAACAGCAGCCCGGAAGGCGTTGACTACATCATCCCAGGCAACGATGACGCCATTCGCGCCATCCAGCTGTACATGGGTTCGATGGCTGATGCCGTGATCCGTGGCCGCAACAACGTTGCAGGCGGCACCGAAGTATTCGCTGAAGACGCTCCAGCGCCGGCAGCTGAAGCCTGAGTAACTGACGCTTAGCGTTTACTCAGTACGCAAAAAGGGGGCTAGGCCCCCTTTTTGCCACCTCGGAAATCATTTACCGATGGCGCCCCTGCAGTTCTTGTCATGTGTGGCGGCTATCAAGGGTTTTCGAGAGCGCAGCTCAAGAATTGATCGCCCGTTGAGTCGGGTGGAATGGTTGAAAACCTATCCAAGAGGAATTTGAAAATGGCAGAGATTACTGCAGCGTTGGTTAAAGAACTGCGCGAGCGTACCGGCGAAGGCATGATGGACTGCAAGAAAGCCTTGACCAAGGCTGGCGGCGACATCGAGAAAGCCATTGATGACATGCGCGCTTCGGGCGCCATCAAGGCTGCCAAGAAAGCAGGCAACATCGCTGCTGAAGGCGCCATCGCCATCAAGGACGACGGTAAAGCCGCCGTTCTGCTGGAAGTCAACTCGCAGACCGACTTCCTGGCTCTGCAGGACGATTTCAAGGCATTCGTTGCTGCCAGCGTCGAAAAAGCTTTCGCTGACAAGCTGACCGATGCAGCTCCGCTGATCGAGGCTCAAGAAGCCGATCGTCTGGTTCTGGTTGGCAAGACTGGCGAGAACGTCAACATCCGTCGTCTGGCTCGCGTTGAAGGTGACGTGGTCGGTACTTACCTGCACGGTAACAAGATCGGTGTTGCGGTTGTCCTGAAAGGCGGTTCCGTAGAACTGGCCAAGGACATCGCCATGCACGTGGCTGCAAGCAACCCTGAGTTCCTGCTGCCATCGCAAGTTTCCGCTGAAGCCATCGAGCGCGAAAAAGCTGTGTTCCTGCAGCTGAACGAAGACAAGATGAAAGGCAAGCCAGCCGAAATCGTTGAAAAAATGATCGGTGGCCGTATCAGCAAGTTCCTGGCCGAAGCCAGCCTGGTTGAGCAAGCTTTCGTCAAGGATCCAGAAGTCACCGTGGGTGCCCTGGCCAAGAAAGGCGGCGCAGAAATCGTTTCGTTCACCCGCTTCGCGGTAGGTGAAGGTATCGAGAAGAAAGAAGACAACTTCGCTGAAGAAGTTGCCGCACAACTGGCTGCTGCCAAGCAACAGTAAGACGGTTTTTCAACTGTCGCCCGAAAGAGGCTGCCCGCTCACGCGCGCAGCCTCTTTTCAAATGGGGTAACCAATTTATTGGGTTGCCTTCGGAACCGGTTTACAAAGTCGTGTTCTGATGGCGCTGTGACAGCGTCAAGCTAGAGTGAACGCAGGCTGCAAACAGCTTGCAGAGAATTTTTAAAATACGCCGCAGGAGAGATTCGCAATGGCTCAGCAGGGCAGTGGTTATCAAGCTCGCTATAAACGCATTCTACTCAAGCTTAGCGGCGAGGCCCTGATGGGCTCGGAAGAGTTCGGGATCGACCCTAAGGTGCTCGATCGCATGGCGCTGGAAGTCGGCCAGCTGGTGGGCATCGGTGTTCAGGTCGGCCTGGTCATCGGTGGTGGCAACCTGTTCCGTGGCGCGGCGCTCAGTGCGGCAGGCATGGATCGGGTAACAGGCGACCACATGGGCATGCTGGCCACTGTGATGAACGGCCTGGCCATGCGCGACGCGCTGGAACGTGCGAATATCTCGGCGATTGTCATGTCGGCCATTTCCATGGTGGGTGTGACCGATCACTACGACCGTCGCAAGGCGATGCGCCATCTGAACTCCAAGGAAGTGGTGATCTTCGCTGCCGGTACCGGCAACCCGTTCTTCACGACCGACTCCGCAGCATGCTTGCGGGCGATCGAGATCGATGCCGACGTAGTGCTCAAGGCAACCAAGGTTGACGGTGTGTACACCGCAGACCCATTCAAAGACCCGCATGCCGAGAAGTTCGATCATCTGACCTACGATGAAGTGCTGGATCGCAAGCTGGGTGTCATGGATCTGACGGCGATCTGCCTGTGCCGCGACCATAAGATGCCGTTGCGCGTATTTAACATGAACAAGCCCGGCGCCCTGCTGAACATCGTGCATGGCGGCGCTGAAGGAACCCTGATCGAGGAAGGCGAACAATGATCAACGAAATCAAGAAAGACGCTCAAGAGCGCATGAAGAAGTCCCTGGAGTCGCTGGCTCACGCGTTTGGCCAGATCCGCACCGGCAAGGCGCACCCGAGCATCCTGGGTAGCGTGATGGTGCCTTACTATGGCACTGACACCCCATTGAGCGGTGTGGCCAACGTTACTGTGAAAGACTCTCAGACCCTGCAGGTGGTGCCATTCGAGCGCAACATGCTTGGGGCAATCGACAAGGCCATCGGCAGTGCCGGCCTGAACCTCAATCCGACCAATCTTGGTGAGCTGCTGCTGATCAAAATGGCGCCGCTGACTGAGGAAACCCGCAAAGGCTTCACCAAGCAGGCGCGTGCTGCTGCTGAAGATGCCCGTGTTGCCGTGCGCAATATTCGTCGCGATGCCTTGGGCGATCTGAAGAAGCTGTCCAAGGACAAGGAAATCAGTGAAGACGAAGAGCGTCGCGCCGGTGCTGAGATCGACAAGCTGATCAAAGAGTTCGAGGCTCAGATTGCTAAGGCAACTGACGAAAAAGAAAAGGACCTGATGGCCGTATAAGGGTCGGGCTTTAAATGGACAAGACCAAGCAGAGTGCGCCGTCCTCGGTGCCGCGCCATGTCGCGATCATCATGGATGGCAACAATCGCTGGGCAAAAAAACGCTTCATGCCCGGCGTCGCCGGGCATAAAGCGGGTGTTGATGCTGTTCGCGCGGTGATCGAGGTGTGCGCCGAGGCCAAGGTCGAGGTGCTGACCCTGTTTGCCTTCTCCAGTGAGAACTGGCAGCGGCCGGCCGATGAAGTCAGCGCCTTGATGGATCTGTTCTTCAAGGCATTGCGCCGCGAGGCCAAACGCCTCAATGAAAACAACATCAGCCTGCGCATCATTGGCGATCGTTCGCGTTTCCATCCTGAGTTGCAGGCTGCAATGCGCGAGGCGGAGGCGATGACTGCGGGTAGTGACCGCTTCATTCTGCAGATCGCTGCCAACTATGGCGGTCAGTGGGATATCGCCCAGGCCGCTCAGCGCCTGGCGCGGGAAGTTCAGGCGGGGCACCTGCGTCCTGAGGACATTACCCCTGAGTTGTTGCAAACCTGCCTGGCGACTGGCGACCTACCATTGCCGGACCTGTGCATTCGTACGGGGGGCGAGCACCGCATCAGCAATTTCCTGCTCTGGCAGCTGGCTTATGCCGAGCTGTACTTCTCCGACCTGTTCTGGCCGGACTTCAAACACGATGCCATGCGCGCTGCGCTGGCCGATTACGCTTCTCGCCAGCGCCGCTTCGGTAAAACGAGCGAGCAGGTCGAAGCTGGAGCCC
The DNA here is from genome assembly GCF_059421865.1 of Pseudomonas sp. GW821-FHT02B10. Classification (NCBI taxonomy): domain Bacteria; kingdom Pseudomonadati; phylum Pseudomonadota; class Gammaproteobacteria; order Pseudomonadales; family Pseudomonadaceae; genus Pseudomonas; species Pseudomonas sp. GW821-FHT02B10. The sequence goes on from NZ_JBWKVU010000001.1 coordinate 462,192, forward strand.
GGGTTTAATGCTCAAACAACGAATCATTACTGCGCTGATCCTGCTGCCGATCGCCTTGTGCGGTTTTTTCTTGCTCGAAGGTTCTGCCTTCGCCCTGTTTATTGGGCTGGTGGTGACCCTCGGGGCTTGGGAGTGGGCGCGCCTAGCGGGTTTCGAGGCTCAGTCGACCCGTATTGCCTATGCAGTAGTGGTCGCTGCGCTGTTGTTCCTGATGCAGCTGTTGCCAGGTATCGCGCCTTGGGTGTTGGGGGCTGCGGTGCTCTGGTGGGGGCTGGCGACTTTCCTGGTGCTCACCTATCCGCGTACCCGTGAGCATTGGGCCGGTGCCGCGGCCAAGCTGGTGATCGGTCTGCTGATTCTGCTGCCGGCCTGGCAAGGCCTGGTCTTCATCAAGCAGCAGCCTTTGGGCAACTGGTTGATCATGGCGGTGATGGTGCTGGTCTGGGGCGCTGATATCGGTGCCTACTTCTCCGGTAAGGCGTTCGGCAAGCGCAAGCTGGCGCCGCAGGTCAGCCCGGGCAAGAGCTGGGAGGGGGTGTACGGCGGCCTGCTGCTGAGCCTGGTGATCACAGCGGTGGTCGGTCTGGTTGCGGGTTGGTCCGTTGGGCAGATCATTCTAGGCTTGCTCGGAGCGGCTATCGTGGTGTTCATCTCGGTGGTCGGCGACCTGACCGAAAGCATGTTCAAGCGCCAGGCCGGGATCAAGGACAGCAGTAACCTGCTGCCTGGGCATGGCGGCGTGCTCGATCGTATCGACAGCCTGACCGCGGCCATTCCGGTATTCGCCGTGCTGTTGTGGATGGCTGCATTGTGAGTCGCCCACAGCAGATTACGGTTCTCGGAGCCACCGGCTCTATCGGCCTCAGTACGCTGGACGTCATTGCCCGTCATCCCGAGCGTTATCAGGTCTTCGCCTTGAGCGGTTTCAGTCGTCTGGCTGAGTTGCTGGCGCTGTGCATCCGTCACGCTCCCCGTTTTGCCGTCGTCCCGCATATCGCTGCCGCGCGCAGCTTGCAGGAAGACTTGCGCAATGCCGGTTCGCGCACCCGTGTACTGGTGGGTGAGGAGGGGTTGTGTGAGGTGGCGTCCGACCCTGAAGTCGACGCGGTCATGGCGGCTATCGTCGGTGCTGCGGGTTTGCGTCCAACCCTGGCTGCCGTCGAGGCCGGCAAGAAAATTCTCCTGGCCAATAAAGAAGCACTGGTCATGTCCGGCGCGCTGTTTATGCAGGCGGTGGGCAAGAGTGGTTCGGTATTGCTGCCTATCGACAGTGAACACAACGCCATCTTCCAGTGCATGCCCGCGGACTTTTCCCGTGGGTTGAGCAATGTGGGGGTGCGGCGTATTTTGCTGACCGCATCCGGTGGCCCGTTCCGCCAAACTCCGCTGGCCGAACTGGAGCAGGTAACGCCCGAGCAGGCGTGTGCCCACCCTAACTGGTCCATGGGGCGCAAGATTTCCGTCGATTCGGCCAGCATGATGAACAAAGGCCTCGAGTTGATCGAGGCGTGCTGGTTGTTTGATGCCAAGCCTGCCCAGGTCGAGGTGGTGATTCATCCGCAAAGCGTGATTCATTCGCTGGTCGACTACGTGGACGGTTCGGTGCTGGCCCAGTTGGGCAACCCGGATATGCGTACGCCGATCGCCAATGCCCTGGCTTGGCCGGAGCGGATCGACTCCGGCGTGCCGCCCCTGGATCTGTTCGCCGTGGCACGCCTGGATTTCCAGGCGCCTGATGAACAGCGGTTCCCTTGCTTGCGTTTGGCGCGCCAGGCCGCGGAAGCTGGCAACAGCGCTCCGGCTATGCTGAACGCGGCCAACGAGGTGGCTGTTGCCGCGTTTCTCGAACGGCGCATCCGCTACCCCGAGATCGCGAGTATCATCGAAGAAGTTTTAAGCCTCGAGCCGGTTGTTGCAGTCGATGAACTGAGCGCTGTGTTCGCGGCGGACGCCAAAGCCCGTGCCCTGGCTGAGCAGTGGCTGGGTCGCAACGGCCGGTAAGGATTGCGACAAGCCTGAGCGTATCGGCACTGGATAGGATTGCGGAGAAAGTAGATGAGCGCGCTCTATATGATTGTCGGCACCCTGATAGCCCTGGGTGTGCTGGTCACCTTCCATGAATTCGGTCACTTCTGGGTGGCGCGTCGTTGCGGCGTCAAGGTTCTGCGTTTCTCCGTGGGCTTCGGCATGCCGCTGCTGCGTTGGCATGACCGGCAGGGTACCGAGTTCGTGATTGCCGCCATTCCGCTGGGCGGCTACGTGAAGATGCTCGACGAGCGCGAAGGTGAAGTGCCTGTCGATCAGCTTGATCAGTCGTTCAATCGCAAGTCGGTGCGCCAGCGTATCGCCATCGTTGCCGCCGGTCCTGTCGCCAACTTCCTGCTGGCGCTGGTGTTCTTCTGGGGGCTGGCGATGCTCGGTACCGAGCAGGTGCGTCCGGTCATCGGCAGTGTCGAGGCTGGAAGCATTGCCGCCAAGGCCGGCCTGAGTTCCGGCCAGGAAATTGTTGCAATCGATGGCGAACCCACCGTGGGGTGGTCGGCGGTCAACCTGCAGCTGGTTCGGCGTCTGGGCGAAAGCGGCACCTTGCAGTTGTTGGTTCGCGAGCAGGGTTCGACTGCCGATTCGCCCCGCGAGCTGGTGCTCGACAATTGGCTCAAGGGGACCGATGAGCCGGATCCTATTCGTTCCCTGGGGATTCGCCCCTGGCGTCCGGAGCTCGCCCCCGTTCTGGCTGAGCTCGACCCGAAAGGCCCGGCCCAGGCGGCTGGCCTGAAAACCGGCGATCGCTTGCTGGCGCTGAATGGTCAGCCGCTGACCGATTGGCAGCAGGTCGTCGACTGGGTGCGTGTACGTCCTGATACCAAAATTGTGCTGCGCGTCGAGCGTGATGGTGCTCAAATCGACGTCCCGGTGACCTTGGCCGCGCGCGGTAAAGAGAAAGTTGCCAGTGGTTATCTGGGGGCTGGGGTGAAGGCAGTCGATTGGCCGCCGGAAATGCTTCGCGAGGTCAGTTATGGTCCGCTGGCTGCGATTGGCGAAGGTGCCCGGCGTACTTGGACCATGAGCGTGCTGACCCTCGACTCACTGAAGAAAATGTTGTTCGGCGAGCTCTCGGTAAAAAACTTGAGTGGACCGATAACCATTGCTAAAGTGGCGGGCGCTTCTGCCCAGTCGGGCGTTGCTGATTTCTTGAATTTCCTTGCTTATCTGAGTATTAGCCTAGGGGTTCTGAACTTGCTGCCCATTCCTGTACTGGATGGGGGGCATTTGTTGTTTTATCTGATCGAGTGGGCGCGTGGTCGTCCCTTGTCGGATCGGGTGCAAGGTTGGGGGATACAGATCGGTATCAGCTTGGTGGTCGGGGTGATGTTGCTTGCCCTGGTCAACGATCTGGGTCGTCTGTAACGCTTCGCTGAATTGCGAATCTGCCGCATTTTGCGGCAGTTTCTTTATTGCCAGTTGGAATAAGAAAGGACTTCATGAAACGTCTGCTGCTAACTGCGGTTCTCTCCGTATTGATGATCGCCGAAGTTCACGCCGAGTCCTTCACTATCTCCGATATCCGTGTCAACGGCCTCCAGCGGGTCTCCGCGGGTAGCGTCTTTGGGGCCTTGCCGCTGAACGTCGGTGAGCAGGCGGACGATCGTCGTCTGGTGGAATCCACTCGTGCGCTGTTCAAAACCGGCTTCTTTCAAGATATCCAGCTGGGCCGCGATGGCAATGTCCTGGTCATCACGGTAGTCGAGCGCCCATCCGTCGCCAGTATCGAAATCGAAGGCAACAAGGCGATTTCCACTGAAGACTTGATGAAAGGCCTCAAGCAATCCGGTCTCGCGGAAGGAGAAATCTTCCAGCGTGCGACCCTTGAAGGTGTTCGTAACGAACTGCAGCGCCAATATGTAGCTCAGGGCCGCTACTCGGCCACCGTAGATACCGAAGTGGTTCCGCAGCCGCGCAACCGTGTAGCGTTGAAGGTCAACATCAACGAAGGCACCGTCGCTGCCATCCAGCACATCAACGTCGTGGGCAACACCGTGTTCCCGGACGAAGACCTGGTCGAACTGTTCGAACTCAAAACCACCAACTGGCTGTCGTTCTTCAAGAACGACGACAAGTATGCGCGTGAAAAACTCTCCGGTGACCTGGAGCGCCTGCGTTCCTACTACCTGGACCGTGGCTATATCAACATGGATATCGCTTCGACCCAGGTTTCGATCACCCCGGACAAGAAACACGTCTATATCACTGTGAACGTCAACGAAGGCGAGAAGTACAGCGTTCGTGACGTGAAGCTCAGCGGTGACCTGAAAGTGCCTGAAGACCAGGTCAAGTCGCTGCTGCTGGTCGAGAAGGGCCAGGTGTTCTCGCGCAAATTGATGACCACCACTTCCGAGCTGATCACCCGCCGCCTGGGTAACGAGGGTTATACCTTCGCCAACGTCAATGGTGTTCCGCAGCCTCACGACGAAGATCACACGGTCGATATCACGTTCGTGGTCGATCCGGGCAAGCGTGCCTATGTGAACCGCATCAACTTCCGCGGCAACACCAAGTCCGAGGACGAAGTGCTGCGTCGCGAAATGCGTCAGATGGAAGGTGGCTGGGCTTCGACTTACCTGATCGACCAGTCCAAGACCCGTCTGGAGCGTCTGGGCTTCTTCAAGGAAGTCAACGTCGAAACCCCGGCCGTGCCAGGTGTCGACGACCAGGTAGACGTCAACTACGCAGTAGAAGAGCAGGCTTCCGGTTCGATCACCGCCAGCGTCGGTTTCGCCCAGAGCGCCGGTCTGATCCTCGGTGGTTCGATCACCCAGAACAACTTCCTGGGTACCGGTAACAAGGTCAGCATCGGCCTGACTCGCAGCGAATACCAGAGCCGTTACAACTTCGGTTATGTCGACCCCTACTGGACTGCCGATGGTGTGAGCCTGGGTTATAACGCGTTCTATCGCACCACTGACTACGACGACCTCGATGTCGACGTGGCGAGCTATGCGGTAGACAGCCTGGGTGCCGGCGTCAGCGTTGGCTACCCGATCAGCGAGACTTCGCGTCTGACCTTCGGCCTGACCGCGCAGCAAGACAAGATCAAGACCGGTCGCTATACCGTCGACGAAATCTTCGACTTCGTGAACCGCGAAGGCGACAACTACCTGAACTTCAAGGCTTCGGCAGGCTGGTCCGAGTCGACCCTGAACAAAGGTGTCCTGGCGACCCGTGGTCATTCCCAGAGCCTGGTGCTGGAAGCCACCACCCCAGGTAGCGACCTGTCGTTCTTCAAGCTCGACTACCGCGGCCAGTTGTTCCAGCCGCTGACCGACACCTACACCATGCGCCTGCACACCGAGCTGGGTTATGGCGACGGTTATGGTTCGACCGACGGCTTGCCGTTCTATGAAAACTACTATGCTGGTGGTTTCAACTCGGTTCGTGGTTTCAAGGACAGCACCTTGGGTCCTCGCAGTACTCCGAGTCGTGGTGTGCTTGAGACCGGTAACTCTGGTACTTCGCGTGATCCCGATCAGGATCCGCTGCCATTCGGTGGCAACGTGCTGATTCAGGGCGGTGTCGAGGTGCTGTTCCCGATGCCGTTCGTCAAGGACCAACGCTCTCTTCGTACCTCCGTATTCTGGGACGTGGGTAATGTGTTCGACTCCAAATGCGAGCAGGTCAGAAACCCTAGTGGTTTGCGTTCCGATACACAGTGTAATGACGTCAGCCTGAGCAATCTGGCCAGTTCTGTGGGTGTCGGCGTGACGTGGGTAACCGCTCTGGGCCCGCTGAGCTTTGCTCTTGCAATGCCTGTCAAGAAACCTGACAACGCTGAAACCCAGGTGTTCCAATTCTCCCTCGGTCAGACTTTCTAAGAGTCCGACCCAAGATAACGACAATGGATTTTGTAGGAGTGCATCGTGCGTAAGTTGACTCAATTGGTTCTCCTGGCGACTGTCCTGGTAGCAGGCCCGGCCTTCGCCGACATGAAAATCGCCGTGCTGAACTATCAGATGGCACTGCTGGAATCCGATGCTGCGAAGAAATACGCAGTGGACGCCGAGAAGAAGTTCGGCCCGCAGTTGAACAAGCTGAAAACCCTGGAAAGCAGTGCCAAGGGTATTCAGGATCGTCTGGTTGCCGGTGGCGACAAGATGCAGCAAGGCGAGCGTGAGCGCCTGGAGCTCGAATTCAAGCAGAAAGCCCGTGACTTCCAGTTCCAGTCCAAGGAACTGAACGAAGCCAAGGCCGTTGCCGATCGTGAAATGCTCAAGCAACTGAAGCCGAAACTCGACAGCGCCGTGGAAGAAGTCATCAAGAAAGGTGGTTTTGACCTGGTGTTCGAGCGTGGCGCAGTGATTGATGTCAAACCTCAGTACGACATCACTCGCCAGGTTATCGAGCGCATGAATCAGCTGAAGTAACCCATGACAGCGACTATAAAGCTCGGCCAGCTGGCCGAGTTCCTCGGAGCCACCCTGCGTGGCTCCGCAGAGAAAGAAATCACTGGGCTAGCCACCTTGCAGGAGGCTGGCCCAGCTCAGTTGAGCTTTTTGGCAAATCCCCAATACCGTAAGTATCTGGCTGACAGTCAGGCAGGCGCCGTGCTGCTGAAGGCGGCGGATGCCGAAGGTTATGCCGGTGATGCCCTGGTCGTGGCCGATCCCTACCTGTCGTACGCGCGGATTTCCCACCTGTTCGATCCCAAGCCCAAGGCGCCGGCCGGTATTCATCCGACTGCGGTCATTGCCGAGGATGCTGTGGTCGACGCAGCGGCCAGCGTTGGCGCGTTTGCGGTTGTCGAGAGCGGCGCGCAAATTGCTGCGGGCGTCACGATCGGTGCTCATTGTTTTATCGGTGCTCGTTGCCAGATCGGCGAGGGCGGCTGGCTGGCTCCACGCGTGACGCTTTATCACGATGTGCGTATCGGCAAGCGTGTGGTCATTCAGTCTGGTGCGGTACTGGGCGGCGAAGGTTTCGGTTTCGCCAACGAGAAGGGCATCTGGCAGAAGATCGCGCAGATTGGCGGTGTCACCATTGGCGACGATGTCGAGATCGGCGTGAATACCGCTATCGATCGCGGAGCGCTGGCCGATACCGTCATTGGTAATGGCGTGAAGCTGGATAACCAGATTCAGATTGCCCACAACGTCCAGGTCGGTGATCACACCGCCATGGCAGCCTGTGTCGGTATTTCCGGCAGCACCCGGATCGGCAAGCACTGCATGCTCGCCGGCGGTGTCGGGCTGGTTGGTCACATCGATATTTGCGACAACGTTTTCCTGACCGGGATGACCATGGTGACCCACTCGATTACCGAGCCGGGTGCCTACTCTTCCGGTACAGCCATGCAGCCTGCTGCCGAGTGGCGCAAAAGCGCGGCACGCATCCGTCAGCTCGATGATCTCGCGCGACGCCTGCGGCAACTGGAAAAGCGCGTTGGGGAAGTGACCCCCGACGGTAAAGCTTCATCAGATGGCTGATACCATTTCCATATCAAGTGTGCACAGCCGTTAGACTGCCTCCTTGATTTGCTAGAGGAGTGTGCGTTAGTCGCACGCTCCCAATCTTTACTACAGGCTTCCCCCCGAAATGATGGACATCAACGAGATTCGCGAATACCTGCCTCACCGTTACCCGTTCCTGTTGGTGGACCGGGTAGTGGACCTGGATGTTGAGGGCAAGTGCATTCGTGCCTACAAGAATGTCAGCATCAACGAACCTTTCTTCAATGGTCACTTCCCCGCGCATCCAATCATGCCGGGCGTGCTGATCATCGAAGCCATGGCTCAGGCTGCGGGCATTCTTGGTTTCAAGATGCTGGACGTGAAGCCGGCCGATGGCACCCTCTATTACTTCGTCGGTTCCGACAAGCTGCGCTTCCGCCAGCCGGTGCTGCCGGGTGACCAGTTGATCCTGGAAGCCAAGTTCATCAGCTGCAAGCGCCAGATCTGGAAATTCGAATGCCAGGCTTCGGTCGACGGCAAGCCAGTCTGCTCCGCTGAAATCATCTGTGCGGAACGCAAACTATGAGTTTGATTGACCCTCGCGCAATCATCGATCCGACGGCCATTCTGGCCGACGACGTTGAGGTTGGCCCGTGGTCGATCGTTGGTGCCGGTGTGGAAATCGGCGAGGGTACGGTGATCGGGCCTCATGTAGTTCTCAAAGGCCCGACCCGGATCGGTAAGCACAATCGTATCTACCAGTTCTCCTCGGTAGGCGAAGACACTCCCGATCTAAAGTACAAAGGCGAGGAAACCCGCCTGGTGATTGGTGACCACAACGTCATTCGTGAAGGCGTGACCATTCATCGCGGCACTGTCCAGGATCGTTCCGAGACCACCCTCGGCGATCACAACCTGGTCATGGCGTACGCCCATATCGGTCACGACAGCGTGATCGGCAACCATTGCATCCTGGTCAACAATACGGCGTTGGCCGGCCATGTGCATGTGGACGACTGGGCGATCCTGTCCGGTTTCACCCTGGTTCACCAGTACTGCCATATCGGCGCCCACAGCTTTTCCGGCATGGGTACGGCGATCGGCAAGGATGTTCCGGCCTTTGTCACAGTGTTCGGCAACCCGGCCGAGGCACGCAGTATGAACTTCGAGGGCATGCGTCGTCGTGGTTTCAGCGAAGACGCGATTCACGCCCTGCGTCGAGCCTATAAAGTGGTGTATCGCCAAGGCTTGACCGTCGATCAGGCGCTCGTCGAGTTGGCAGAAGCTGCTGCACAGTTTCCCGAAGTCGCGGTATTTCGCGACTCGATCCAGTCTTCGACCCGCGGCATCACCCGTTAATCATGAGCAAACTGCGTATTGCGCTGGTGGCTGGCGAAGCTTCCGGCGACATTCTTGGCGCCGGTTTGATGCGCGCGCTCAAGGCCCAGCATCCCGCCGTTGAATTCATCGGTGTCGGTGGCCCGCTGATGCAGGCCGAAGGGCTGACCTCTTACTTCCCGATGGAGCGCCTGGCGGTCATGGGGCTGGTGGAAGTCCTGGGGCGCTTGCGCGAACTGCTGGCCCGGCGCAAGAAGCTGGTTCAGACCCTGATCGCCGAGAAGCCGGACGTGTTTATCGGTATCGATGCCCCCGACTTCAACCTCAACATCGAACTCCAGTTGCGTCAGGCCGGCATCAAGACCGTGCACTACGTCAGCCCCTCGGTCTGGGCGTGGCGGCAAAAGCGCGTGCTGAAGATCCGCGAAGGTTGCGACCTGATGCTGACGCTATTCCCGTTCGAAGCCAAATTCTATGAAGAGAAGGGTGTGCCGGTGCGGTTCGTTGGGCACTCCCTGGCTGACGCCATTCCGCTAGAGGCTGACCGGGCCGCGGCTCGCACTGAGCTGGGCTTGCCCGAGGGCCCGCTGGTGGCCCTGATGCCGGGCAGCCGTGGCGGTGAAGTCGGGCGCCTGGGAGCCTTGTTCCTCGACGCGGCACAGCGCCTGCGCGCCTTGCGTCCTGGGGTGCGTTTCGTCATGCCTTGCGCGAGCCCCGAGCGACGCACTCAGTTGGAAGAGCTGCTGGCCGGTCGCGACCTGCCGCTGACCCTGCTCAATGGCCAGTCGCATCAGGCGCTGGCGGCTTGCGACGCGGTATTGATCGCTTCTGGCACCGCGACCCTTGAGGCGCTGCTGTACAAGCGCCCGATGGTCGTTGCCTATCGCCTGGCGCCGCTGACCTTCTGGATTCTCAAGCGTATGGTCAAGAGCCCTTATATTTCCCTGCCGAACCTGCTGGCCCAGCGCCTGCTGGTTCCCGAGCTGCTGCAGGACGACGCCACTGCAGAGGCCCTGGCCCAGACCCTGTCGCCCTTGATCGAAGACGGCCAGGAGCAGACCCGCGGGTTTGACGAGATCCATCGTACCCTGCGCCGAGATGCCTCCAACCAGGCGGCTGAAGCGGTGTTGAACCTGATTGGCAAACCGGCATGAGTAACGAAAAGATGCAGATGGGACTGGATTTCTCGCTGGTGGCCGATGCCGAAGACCTGGTGGCCGGTGTCGACGAAGTAGGGCGCGGCCCCTTGTGCGGCGCAGTGGTCACGGCTGCAGTCATCCTCGATCCGAGTCGGCCGATTCTCGGCCTGAACGACTCGAAGAAGCTCACCGAGGCCCGTCGCGAAAAGCTCTACGACGAGATTTGTGAGAAAGCCTTGAGCTGGTGCATTGCCCGCGCCGAAGTCGAGGAAATCGACGAGTTGAATATCCTGCATGCCACCATGCTGGCCATGCAGCGCGCGGTAGAAGGGCTGAGTGTGACCCCGAAACTGGCGATGATCGACGGTAACCGTTGCCCGAAACTGTCGATGCCTGCCGAAGCCGTGGTCCAGGGTGATAGCAAGGTGCCTGCGATCGCCGCGGCGTCGATTCTGGCCAAGGTCAGCCGGGATCGCGAGATGGCGGCGTTCGAGCTGATCTACCCCGGTTATGGCATCGGCGGACACAAGGGCTATCCGACGCCCGTTCATCTGGAAGCGCTGGCCCGCCTGGGGCCGACACCGATTCACCGGCGTTCGTTCGCGCCGGTACGCCAAGCCTACGAAGCCCGTGAGAACGTGGGCGAGATTCAGTCCTGAGGCTGATGTTTTAGCGAAGGCCCGGTACAATCCGGCTGTTTTAGAGGGTGAAGAGCGAAGGTAAGACAAGGCGAACGGTGGTGATAAAGCGCAGTTGACGTTAGTCAATGAGCATTTTGAGCCGCTGTTCAACGCAGTATTACCGAGCTCGACCCCTTTAAATCTCCGGATTTCCGGGCCTTGTTGTTTTCGCGCTTTCTTACAGGATCACTATGCCGGCTTCATTCGTTCATCTACGCCTGCACACTGAATATTCCCTGGTTGACGGTCTGGTGCGGATCAAACCGCTGGTCAAGACGTTGGCCGGCATGGGCATGCCCGCCGTGGCGGTTACCGACCAGAACAACATGTGTTCCCTGGTCAAGTTCTACAAGGCGGCCATGGGCACCGGGATCAAGCCGATCTGTGGCGCCGACTTGTGGCTGTCGAACAAGGATCCCGAGAATCCACTGAGCCGCATCAGCCTGCTGGTGATGAATGCCGTGGGCTATCGCAACCTGACCGAGCTGATTTCCCGCGGCTTCATCGATGGCCAGCGTAATGGCCAGATCATCATCGAGCGCGAGTGGGTGGCCGAGGCCGCCGAAGGCCTGATCATGCTCTCGGCCGCGAAAGAGGGTGAGATCGGTATCGCCTTGCTCTCTGGCGATCTGCAAGAAGCGCAAACCCTGGCGCGCGAGTGGATGGCGGTGTTCCCGGATCGTTTCTATCTGGAAGTGCAGCGTACCAACCGTCCCAACGACGAAGAGCAGTTGCACGCAGCTGTGGCCCTGGCGGACAAGATCGGCGCGCCGCTGGTGGCGACCAACGATGTGCGGTTCATCAAGCGCGAAGACTTCGAGGCCCATGAAACCCGGGTCTGCATCGGTGAAGGCCGTGCCCTCGACGACCCGCGCCGTTCGAAGAACTACAGCGACCAGCAGTACCTGAAAAGCGCCGAGGAAATGGCCGAGCTGTTCAGCGACCTGCCCGAGGCCCTGGAAAACACGGTCGAGATCGCCAAGCGCTGCAATATCGAAGTGAAGCTGGGCAAGCACTTCTTGCCTGACTATCCGATTCCCGATGGCATGACCATCGATGAGTATTTCCGCAAGGTGTCGTTCGACGGGCTGGAAGAGCGCCTCAGCGTGCTGCTGCCCAAGGACACCACCGAAGACTATGAAGCCAAGCGCCAGGTGTATGTCGACCGGCTGAACTTCGAGCTGGATATCATCATCCAGATGGGGTTCCCCGGTTACTTCCTGATCGTTATGGACTTTATCCAGTGGGCCAAGAGCAACGGTGTGCCGGTGGGGCCAGGCCGGGGGTCGGGTGCCGGCTCCCTGGTGGCCTACGTGCAGAAGATCACCGACCTCGACCCGCTGGCCTACGACCTGCTGTTCGAACGTTTCCTCAACCCGGAACGGGTTTCCATGCCCGACTTCGACGTCGACTTCTGCATGGACGGTCGTGACCGGGTCATCGACTACGTGGCCGAGAAATACGGCCGCAACGCGGTAAGCCAGATCATCACCTTCGGTTCCATGGCCGCCAAGGCGGTGGTGCGTGACGTGGCGCGGGTGCAGGGCAAGTCTTACGGCCTGGCTGACCGTCTGTCGAAGATGATTCCCTTCGAAGTCGGCATGACCCTGGAAAAAGCCTACGAGCAGGAAGAAATCCTGCGTGACTTCATCAAGGTCGATGAAGAAGCGGCGGAAATCTGGGAAATGGCGCGCAAGCTCGAGGGCGTGGTGCGTAACGTCGGCAAGCACGCCGGTGGTGTGGTTATCGCCCCGACCAAGCTGACCGACTTCTCGCCGATCTATTGCGACGAAGCCGGCGACGGCCTGGTGACCCAGTTCGACAAGGACGACGTCGAGGCCGCCGGCCTGGTGAAGTTCGACTTCCTCGGCCTGCGGACCCTGACCATCATCAAGTGGGCGATGGAGACCATCAACCGCGAGCAGGTCAAAAAGAACCTGCCCGACGTCAACATCGACTTCATCCCGCTGGACGACAAGAAGACTTACGAGCTGTTGCAGAAGGCCGAGACCACTGCGGTGTTCCAGCTCGAATCCCGAGGCATGAAAGAGCTGATCAAAAAGCTCAAGCCCGACTGTCTGGAAGACCTGATCGCACTGGTAGCGCTGTTCCGTCCTGGTCCGTTGCAGTCGGGCATGGTGGACGACTTCATCAACCGTAAGCACGGTCGCGCCGAGCTGGCCTATCCGCATCCGGATTACCAGTACGAGGGCCTGCGGCCGGTACTGGCGCCGACCTACGGCATCATTCTGTATCAGGAACAGGTGATGCAGATTGCCCAGGTGATGGCGGGCTACACCCTTGGCGGGGCCGACATGCTGCGTCGTGCCATGGGTAAGAAAAAACCCGAGGAGATGGCCAAGCAACGCGGCGGCTTCATCGAAGGTTGCGCCAACAACAATATCGATGCCGACCTGGCGGGCAACATCTTCGACCTGGTGGAAAAGTTCGCCGGCTACGGTTTCAACAAGTCCCACTCGGCCGCCTACGGCCTGGTGTCCTACCAGACTGCATGGCTCAAGACGCATCACCCGGCGCCTTTCATGGCCGCGGTACTGTCCGCGGATATGCACAACACCGACAAGGTGGTGGTGCTGATCGAAGAAGTGCGCAGCATGAAGCTGCGCCTCGATGCTCCGGATGTGAACAGTTCCGACTTCAAGTTCACCGTTAATAACGACGGCCGCATCGTCTATGGCCTGGGAGCGATCAAGGGCGTGGGCGAGGGGCCGGTGGAGGCGATCGTCGAGGCCCGTGCCGAAGGTGGCCCGTTCAAGGACCTGTTCGACTTCTGCAGCCGGGTCGACCTCAAGCGCATCAACAAACGTACCCTCGATGCCTTGATCCGCAGTGGTGCCCTGGACCGCCTGGGGCCTTACTTCCACGACGAAATCAAGGCTTACCAGGCCAACATCGACCGCAATCGCGCGGTGCTGTTGTCGGCCCTGGAGGAAGCGGTCAAGGCGGCCGAGCAGACCGCGCGTACCGCTGACAGTGGCCACGCCGACCTGTTCGGCGGGGTCTTCGTCGAAGAAGATGCGGATGTCTACGCCAATCATCGCAAGGCCAAGGAACTGACCCTCAAGGAGCGCCTGAAAGGGGAGAAAGATACCCTCGGCCTGTACCTGACCGGGCACCCGATCGACGAATACGAAGGTGAGATCCGCCGTTTCGCCCGCCAGCGCATCGTCGACCTGAAGCCGGCGCGCGATACCCAGACCGTCGCGGGCATGATCATTGCCCTGCGGGTCATGAAGAACAAGAAGGGCGACAAGATGGGGTTCATTACCCTTGACGATCGTTCGGGGCGGATCGAGGCTTCGCTGTTCGCCGAGGCCTTCCATTCGGCCCAGTCCCTGCTGCAGACCGACGCGATGGTGGTGGTCGAGGGCGAAGTCAGCAACGACGACTTCTCCGGCGGCCTGCGCCTGCGGGTCAAGCGGGTGATGAGCATGGAAGATGCGCGTACCAATTTGGCGGAAAGCCTGCGCCTGAAGGTGCACACCGAAGCCCTCAAGGGCGATCAGCTACGCTGGCTGGGGGAGTTGTGCAAACGCCATCGCGGCGCTTGCCCGATCTCCATGGAGTACACCAAGGAGGACGCCAAGGCCTTGCTGCAGTTCGGCGAAGCCTGGCGGATCGATCCGGCGGATGCCTTGATTCAAGCCCTGCGTGACCAGTTCGGGCGAGACAACGTCTTCCTCCAATACCGTTGACGGTCTGGCGCCATAAAAGTGCGCCGATCTCGACCCGAATTTTTAATCTCGACCTGAACGCGCCTCTCCCTTAAGGTAGGGCGCGAATAGACAACCGGCCGGCCCAAGCTTTCTTGGACGTCGACCCAAGACGGACGCCTATGAACCCGAATTTTCTTGATTTCGAACAGCCGATCGCCGACCTGCAAGCCAAGATCGAAGAGTTGCGCTTGGTCGGTAATGACAATTCGCTGAATATCGGCGATGAGATCTCCCGCCTGCAAGACAAGAGCAGCACACTGACCGAGGACATCTTCGGCAAGCTGACCAGCTGGCAGATCGCACGCCTGGCGCGTCACCCGCGTCGTCCGTACACCCTGGACTACATCGAGCACATCTTCACCGAGTTCGACGAACTGCATGGCGATCGTCACTTCTCCGACGACGCCGCGATCGTCGGCGGCGTTGCCCGTCTGGACGACCAGCCGGTCATGATCATCGGTCACCAGAAAGGCCGTGAAGTACGCGAGAAGGTCCGTCGCAACTTCGGTATGCCGCGCCCTGAAGGCTATCGCAAGGCCTGCCGCCTGATGGAAATGGCCGAGCGCTTCAAGATGCCGATCCTGACCTTCATCGACACCCCGGGCGCCTACCCGGGCATCGACGCCGAAGAGCGCAACCAGAGCGAGGCCATTGCCTGGAACCTGCGGGTCATGGCGCGCCTGAAGACCCCGATCATCGCCACTGTGATCGGTGAAGGTGGTTCTGGCGGTGCGCTGGCCATTGGTGTCTGCGATCAGCTGAATATGCTGCAGTACTCCACTTACGCGGTAATTTCGCCGGAAGGTTGCGCCTCGATCCTGTGGAAAACCGCCGAGAAAGCACCGGATGCCGCCGAAGCCATGGGCATCACCGCCGAGCGCCTGAAAGGCCTGGGCATTGTCGATAAGGTCATCAGCGAGCCGCTGGGTGGCGCGCACCGTGATCCGGCTGCCGCTGCCGCGCTGATCCGCGCCGAGCTGACTTCCCAGCTGGCGATGCTCAAGAAGATGGATAACGACACCCTGCTGGCGCGTCGTTACGATCGCCTGATGAGCTACGGTCTCTGATAGATCGACGCTCCTTGTAGGGGCGGGCTTGCTCGCGAAATGGGCGCCTCGGCCATTCAGGTCGAGGCTTTTCAGGCACTGCGAGCACGCTCGGTCTCTACTCAGGATCCGCTCCATTCATGAGCCCATTCGATACAGCCCTCACGCAAAAACTGCTGCAACGCCTCCTGCCCTGGCTGGATCGATCGGCCTGGCGCATCGCATTCTCTGGTGGCCTCGATTCCACCGTCCTGCTGCACCTGCTTGCCCAACTCAAGCAGCGACACAGACTTCCCCCTTTGACCGCCATACACGTCCATCACGGCCTTCAGGCTGCGGCTGACGCCTGGCCGGAGCATTGCCGGGCCCAGTGCGAGGCTTTGGCTGTGCCGTTACAGGTGGTAGCGGTGCAGGTGCAACCAGGAGCCAGCCTCGAGCGCGCGGCGCGAGAAGCGCGTTATGCCGTGTTCGAGGCAGTAACCGGCAGCAATGAGTTGCTGCTGACGGCCCAGCACTGCGACGATCAGGCGGAAACCCTGTTATTCCGTCTGCTGCGCGGAGCCGGAATCAGGGGGCTGTCGGCCATGCCGGCGTCGCGTGCGTTGGGGCTGGGGCATTTGTTGCGGCCTTTGCTCGACGTCTCCCGCGACGAACTGGAGCGTTACGCTCGGGATCACCAGTTGCACTGGATCGACGACCCCTCCAACCAGGACCGGCAGTTCTCCCGCAATTACCTGCGCCATCAGGTATTCCCATTGCTGACCGCCCGCTGGCCACAAGCTGCCAGCAGCATGGCGCGCAGCGCGGCGCATTTGCGCGAGGCGCGGGAGTTGCTGGATGAGCTGGCCATTATCGATCTGCAAGAGGCGGCCAAGGGCGCCGAGTTCGAGTGGCTGGGATTACCGTCCCTGGCGCTGGCGCCTTTGCTCGGCTTGTCGCAGGCACGCCAGCGCAATGCCCTGAGTCACTGGCTGAGCCGGTTCACGCCGCTGCCGGACAGCGATCACTGGGTGGGCTGGCAGACGCTGCGCGATGCCGCGGGCGACAGCCGTCCGGTATGGCGGCTGGGGCAGGGCGAGTTGCAGCGGGCGGCAGGGCGCGTCTGGTGGTTGTCGGATAGCTGGCTGCAACCCGTACTGTCTGCACCGAGTTGGGTCGATACCGCTGCGCCTCTGCCGTTGCCGGGTAATGGTCGGTTGCAATTCATCGGTAGCGCGCCGCAAGGGCCTTTGCAAGTGCGTTACCGTCAGGGGGGCGAGGTGATGCAACTGCCAGGACGCGGCCACCGCGACCTCAAGCGTCTGCTCAACGAGGCAGGTCTGCCGGCCTTCGTCCGTGGCAGATTGCCGCTGCTGTATCGAGGCGAAGAATTGCTCGCGGTGGCGAACCTGCCAGGTCTTGACGCAAATGCCCATGAAGGTTGGCAATTGCATTGGCAGCCGCCTTCGAGCGATCAAGGTTTGAGCTGAAAGTCCCTTTCCGGTAGACTACGCTCCCTTCTTGATACAACTTCTGTGGATTCGCCTGAATTGCAGGAGTTGCCGATTACCAAGCAGTCTTTGCTGGGCGATTCCAAAAAATGTGTAGCGAGCAACGTACCGGTGTTTTCTCTTCCGGTCTGTCCCAACGCGGCGGTTTTTTTGAAAGGTGCACTGTGATTAATGCAGGTGATCGGGGGCTTCGGCCTTCCTTCGCTTTCCCCGGCGGCTCGGACCGCTTTAACGCAGACTTCTAGGGTTTTTCATGACGCGCTACATATTCGTCACGGGCGGTGTTGTTTCTTCATTGGGGAAAGGCATTGCCTCGGCTTCATTGGCGGCCATCCTGGAGGCGCGGGGACTTAAGGTCACCATGCTCAAGCTGGACCCGTACATCAACGTCGACCCGGGCACCATGAGCCCGTTCCAGCACGGTGAAGTGTTCGTCACCCACGACGGCGCCGAGACCGACCTGGACCTGGGCCACTACGAGCGGTTCATTCGCACGACCATGACCCAGAACAACAACTTCACCACCGGTCGCGTCTACGAGCACGTGCTGCGCAAAGAGCGCCGGGGTGACTACCTGGGCGCCACCATCCAGGTGATTCCGCACATCACCGACGAGATCAAGCGTCGCATCATCAAGGGCGCCGGCGATGCCGACGTGGCCCTGGTAGAGATCGGCGGCACCGTGGGCGACATCGAGTCGCAACCGTTCCTCGAGGCCATCCGCCAGCTGCGTGTCGAAGTCGGTTCCAAGCGCGCGATGCTGATGCACCTGACCCTGGTTCCGTACATCGCTACCGCTGGCGAGACCAAGACCAAGCCAACCCAGCACTCGGTGAAAGAGCTGCGTTCCATCGGCCTGCAGCCTGACGTGCTGATCTGCCGCTCCGACCATCCGGTGGATGTGTCCTCGCGTCGCAAGATCGCGCTGTTCACCAACGTTGAAGAGCGCGCGGTGATCTCCCTGGAAGACGTCGACACCATCTACAAGATCCCGGCCGTGCTGCACGCGCAGGGTCTGGACGATTTCGTCGTCGAGCGTTTCGGCCTGCAATGCAACGGTGCCGATCTGTCCGAGTGGGAAAAGGTGGTCGACGCCAAGCTCAACCCCGAGCACGAAGTCACCATCGCCATGGTCGGCAAGTACATGGAGTTGCTGGACGCCTACAAGTCGCTGATCGAAGCGATGAGTCACGCCGGCATCACCAACCGCACCAAGGTCAACCTGCGCTATATCGATTCCGAAGACATCGAGAACCAGGGCACCGCGCTGCTTGAAGGCGTCGATGCGATCCTGGTGCCAGGCGGCTTCGGTCTGCGTGGCGTGGAAGGCAAGATCACCGCCGTCCAGTACGCTCGCGAAAACAAAGTGCCGTACCTGGGTATCTGCCTGGGTATGCAAGTGGCCGTGATCGAGTTCGCTCGTAACGTCATGGGCTGGAAAGACGCCAACTCCACCGAGTTCGATCGTGCCAGCGGTCACCCGGTCGTCGGCCTGATCACCGAGTGGGCAGATGCCACCGGTGCCGTCGAAACCCGCACCGAAGCTTCCGACCTGGGCGGCACCATGCGTCTCGGCGCTCAGGAATGCCTGCTCGAAGCTGGCTCCAAGGTGCACGATTGCTACGCCAAGGACGTGATCGTCGAGCGTCACCGTCATCGCTACGAAGTGAACAACAACTTGCTGCCGCAGCTGATCGACGCCGGTCTGAAAATTTCTGGTCGTTCCGGCGATGGCGCGCTGGTTGAAGTGGTCGAGGCGCAGGATCATCCATGGTTCGTCGCCTGCCAGTTCCACCCTGAGTTCACCTCGACCCCACGTGACGGCCATCCGCTGTTCAGTGGCTTCGTCAAGGCCGCTTTGGCTCAACACCAGAAGAAGGCGTAACCCCGATGGCACAGAAGATCATCCGCGTTGGCGACATCGAGATTGCCAACGACAAGCCCATGGTGCTGTTCGGCGGCATGAACGTGCTAGAAAGCCGTGACATGGCCATGCAGGTCTGCGAAGAGTACGTGAAGGTCACCGAGAAGCTCGGTATCCCTTACGTGTTCAAGGCCAGTTTCGACAAGGCCAACCGGTCTTCTGTGACCTCTTATCGCGGTCCTGGCCTGGAAGAGGGCATGCGCATCTTCCAGGACATCAAGCAAGCCTTCGGCGTGCCGATCATCACCGACGTCCACGAGCCCTACCAGGCCGCGGTCGTCGCCGAGGTCTGCGACATCATTCAGCTGCCGGCCTTCCTGTCGCGCCAGACCGACCTGGTGGTCGCGATGGCCAAGACCGGTGCGGTGATCAACATCAAGAAAGCCCAGTTCCTCGCGCCCCAGGAAATGAAACACATCCTGAGCAAATGCGAGGAAGCAGGTAACGATCAGTTGATCCTCTGCGAGCGTGGTTCGAGCTTCGGCTACAACAACCTGGTGGTCGACATGCTCGGCTTCGGCATCATGAAGCAGTTCGAATACCCGGTGTTCTTCGATGTGACCCACGCGCTGCAAATGCCCGGCGGTCGTGCCGACTCGGCTGGCGGCCGCCGCGCCCAGGTCACCGACCTGGCCAAGGCCGGCATGAGCCAGTCCCTGGCCGGCCTGTTCCTGGAAGCCCACCCGGACCCGGACAACGCCAAATGCGACGGTCCATGCGCCCTGCGCCTGGATAAGCTCGAACCTTTCCTGGCCCAGCTCAAGGCCCTGGACGAACTGGTTAAGAGTTTTCCGACGGTAGAGACCGCGTAAAACCGATTTCTCCGGTAAAGTACCGCACGATTAATCGCTCAGGCCCGCGGGCCTGAGCCTTATCGTCCGCAAGTCTGCCCCCTGTTCCCTGCTTGCCGACGGTAAAGAGATTCCCTTCAGCTGCGTCGTTTTCGTCAACTTTGGAGTGTTTACAACAATGGCAAAAATCGTCGACATCAAAGGTCGTGAAGTTCTCGACTCCCGTGGCAACCCCACCGTCGAAGCGGACGTGCTTCTCGATAACGGCATCATCGGCAGCGCTTGCGCGCCGTCCGGTGCCTCCACCGGCTCGCGTGAAGCGCTGGAGCTGCGTGATGGCGACAAGAGCCGTTACCTGGGCAAGGGCGTACTGAAGGCCGTAGCCAACATCAATGGTCCGATCCGCGACCTGCTGCTGGGTAAAGACCCAAGCGACCAGAAATCCCTCGATCAGGCGATGATCAAGCTGGACGGTACCGACAACAAGGCCACCCTGGGCGCCAACGCGATCCTCGCCGTTTCCCTGGCCGCGGCCAAGGCAGCAGCACAGGACCAGGACCTGCCGCTGTACGCGCACATCGCCAACCTGAACGGTACCCCGGGTGTCTACTCGATGCCGGTGCCGATGATGAACATCATCAACGGTGGCGAGCACGCCGATAACAACGTCGACATCCAGGAGTTCATGGTACAGCCGGTTGGCGCCAAGTCCTTCTCCGAAGGCCTGCGCATGGGCACCGAGATTTTCCATCACCTCAAGGCTGTGCTGAAGGCCCGTGGTCTGAGCACCGCCGTGGGTGACGAAGGTGGTTTCGCGCCGAACCTGGCTTCCAACGAAGACGCCCTGAAAGTGATCTCCGAAGCCGTGGCCAACGCCGGTTATAAGCTGGGCACCGACGTGACCCTGGCTCTGGACTGCGCAGCCAGCGAGTTCTTCGAAGACGGCAAGTACAACCTGTCCGGCGAAGGCCAGGTGTTCACCGCTGAAGGTTTCGCCGACTACCTGAAAGGCCTGACCGAGCGTTACCCGATCATCTCCATCGAAGACGGTCTGGACGAGTCCGACTGGGCTGGCTGGAAGATCCTCACCGACAAGATCGGCGAGAAGACCCAGCTGGTGGGCGACGACCTGTTCGTGACCAACACCAAGATCCTGAAAGAAGGCATCGACAAGAAGATCGCCAACTCGATCCTGATCAAGTTCAACCAGATCGGCACCCTGACCGAAACCCTGGAAGCCATCCAGATGGCCAAGGCTGCCGGTTACACCGCAGTGATTTCGCACCGTTCCGGCGAAACCGAAGACTCGACCATTGCCGACCTGGCCGTGGGCACCTCGGCTGGCCAGATCAAGACCGGTTCGCTGTGCCGTTCCGACCGCGTGTCCAAGTACAACCAATTGCTGCGTATCGAAGAGCAATTGAATGGCAAAGCCAAGTACAACGGTCGCAGCGAGTTTCGCGGTTAAGCGGTAGATGGTACAAAGACACCGGATTGGGTCAGAAAAATCGCATCAGCGAGATTTTTGCCACTAATCTGATGCCTTAAGAGCACAAGCCTGGTTCTTCCAGGCTTCGTGCTGTCAGTAGGTTCGAAGTTGTTGGCATGGCTGTCTTTTTTCACTGGATACCCGATATTCGATGCGCAGTCCCAATTGGTTGTTCCTCGTCTTGCTCTTGCTGCTGGCTGGCCTGCAGTACCGCCTCTGGGTGGGGAATGGCAGCTTGGCGCAGGTAACCGACCTGACTCAGCAAATTGCCGATCAGCGCGCTGAAAACGAGCGCTTGCTGGAGCGCAATCGTGTACTCGACGCGGAAGTCATGGAATTGAAGAAAGGCATGGAGACCGTGGAAGAGCGGGCTCGTCATGAACTGGGCATGGTCAAGGAGGGCGAAACCCTCTACCAGTTGGCCCAATGATCCAGTCGTTACCGGCCTTCTGGGCCGTGATTCCTGCCGCGGGCGTCGGTGCCCGCATGGCCGCGGACCGTCCCAAGCAATACTTGCAACTGGGCGGGCGCACTATTCTCGAACACAGCCTCGGCTGTTTCCTCGACCATCCTTGCCTGAAGGGGCTAGTGGTCAGCCTGGCGCTTGACGATCCTTACTGGCCGACCCTGGCCTGTGCCCACGACCCAAGGATCCAGCGGGTCGAAGGCGGTGCGGAGCGTTCCGGATCGGTCCTCAATGCCTTGCTCCATCTGCATGCCCAGGGCGCTGCGGATGAGGACTGGGTGCTGGTTCACGATGCCGCACGGCCGAACCTGTCCCGTGATGACCTGGACAAGCTGCTGAGCGAATTGGCGGATGACCCGGTGGGCGGCCTGCTCGCGGTGCCGGCCCGTGACACCCTGAAGCGGATCGACAAGCACGGCCGAGTGCAGGAAACCGTGGACCGCAGCCTGATCTGGCAAGCCTATACGCCGCAGATGTTCCGTCTTGGCGCCTTGCATCGCGCCTTGGCCGACAGCCTGGTGGCGGATGTGGCGATTACCGATGAAGCGTCGGCGATGGAATGGGCCGGCCAGGCGCCACGCCTGATCGAAGGGCGTTCGGACAACCTCAAGGTGACCCGTCCGGAAGACCTGGAGTGGCTGCGCCAGCGTTGGGCCAATCGCCGCTGAGCTTAGCTTTTCGCGGGCCCCTGTAGCCGCTGCCGCAGGCTGCGAACGGCCCGGAACGGGACGGGTTTTTTATAGTCGTCATGTACTTCAAGCCGATCGCAGCCTGCCGCAGCGGCTACGGATCAATCCTTGTACTCCGGCCGTTTGGCCAACCCCTCCTTGAGATAGTCCACCAGCTTGCGCACCTTGGGCGACAGATGCCGTTGTTGCGGATACAGCGCCCATACCGCGGTATTCGGCGGCTGATGCGCCTCGAGCAGGGAAATCAGGGTGCCCTGATGCAAATGTTCCAGCACGTAATAATCCGGTAGCTGGCAGAGGCCAACCCCCTGTAGCGCTGCATCCAGCACGGCCTGCCCGCTGTTGCAGCGCCAGTTGCCTTGCACCCGCTGGGAGAACTCGCGGCCGTCCTGCTCCAGTTGCCAGATGTCCGAGCTGCCGATCAGGCAGTTGTGGCGACTCAATTCCGACAGGCTGTGGGGGCGGCCGTAGCGTTCCAGGTAGGACGGCGAGGCGCAGAGGTACATGCGGCGTGGCGCCAGGCGGGTCGCCACCAGTCGTGAGTCCTGCAGGCGACCGAGGCGAATCGCCAGGTCCAGGCCCTCGTGCACCAGGTCCAGGGGCCGGTTGCTCAGTTCGATATCCACCCGCAGTTGCGGATAAAGCCCCATGAAACTGGTGACCAGCGGCACGATAAACCGCTCGCCGTAAGCCACCGCACAGGTCATGCGCAGCATGCCCTTGGGCTCGCTGGTCAGGTCGCCGACGGCGCGCAATGCCTCTTCGCGCCCGTCCTGCAGGCGCTGGCAATGCTGCAAGAAAGTCTGCCCGGCCTCGGTCAGGGTCACTCGGCGGGTACTGCGATACAGCAGGCGGGTCTGCAGCCGTTCTTCCAGGCGGACGATTTGCCGGCTGATATGGGAAGACGACACCCCGAGGCGCTCCGCGGCGGCAGTGAACTGGCTGCACTCGGCCACGGCGACGAATTCGTCGATGCCTTCCCAGCGGTTCTCGTTCATGGTGATTATCCCTGCACAGCAATAATGTTTTGCTTTTGTCCGGATTATTCATCGTCAGGCGCTGTTTTACACTCCCTGTCTCGTTTTTATTCGCTGGAGACCCAGGATGATCAAGTCACGCGCTGCCGTTGCCTTCGAGGCCAAGAAACCCCTTGAGATCGTTGAAGTCGATGTCGCCATGCCCAAGGCCGGCGAAGTGTTGTTGCGGGTCGTCGCTTCCGGCGTGTGCCACACCGACGCCTACACCCTGTCCGGGGCCGATCCGGAAGGCATCTTCCCGTCGATCCTCGGTCACGAAGGCGGTGCCGTGGTCGAGGCCATCGGCGAGGGCGTGACCTCGGTGGCCGTGGGCGATCACGTGATCCCGCTGTACACCCCGGAATGCGGCAAGTGCAAATTCTGCCTGTCGGGCAAGACCAACCTGTGCCAGGCGATCCGCGCCACCCAGGGCAAGGGCCTGATGCCGGACGGCACCACCCGTTTCTCCTATAAAGGCCAGCCGATTTTCCACTACATGGGCACCTCGACCTTTTCCGAGTACACCGTGTTGCCGGAAATCTCGGTGGCCAAGATCCCTAAAGAAGCGCCTCTGGAAAAAGTCTGCCTGCTGGGTTGCGGCGTCACCACCGGGATCGGTGCGGTGATCAATACCGCCAAGGTCAAGGCCGGCGACACCGTGGCGATCTTCGGCCTGGGCGGCATCGGCCTGTCGGCGGTGATCGGTGCCGTGAAAGCCAAGGCTGGCCGGATCATCGCCATCGACATCAACCCGGCCAAGTTCGAGATCGCCAAGCAGTTGGGTGCCACCGATTGCGTGAACCCGAAAGACTTCGACCGGCCGATCCAGGAGGTCATCGTCGACATGACCGACGGCGGCGTGGACTTCTCCTTCGAATGCATCGGCAACGTGCAACTGATGCGTGCCGCACTGGAGTGCTGCCACAAGGGCTGGGGCGAGTCGGTGATCATCGGCGTGGCCGGTGCCGGCCAGGAAATCTCCACCCGTCCGTTCCAGCTGGTTACCGGTCGCGTCTGGCGCGGTTCGGCGTTCGGTGGCGTGCGTGGCCGCTCCGAGTTGCCAAGCTATGTGGAAATGGCCCAGAGCGGCGAAATCCCGTTGGATACCTTCATCACCCACACCATGGGGCTGGAGGACATCAACAAGGCCTTCGACCTGATGCATGAAGGCAAGAGCATCCGTACCGTCATTCATTTCTAAGGAGCAGTGGCAAGCTGCAAGCCGGAAGCTGCAAGAGCGATCACCGCCAACTTGCAGCTTGAAGCTTGAAGCCTGCGGCTGAAATGCCCATGAGTCTGGAAAACCTGTCCTGCCAGAAAAGCTTCGGCGGCTGGCACAAACGCTACAAGCATCATTCCGAGGTGCTGGGCTGCGACATGGTGTTCGCCGTGTACCTGCCGCCGCAGGCAGAGCAGGGCGGCAAGCTGCCGGTGCTGTACTGGTTGTCCGGCCTGACCTGCACCGACGAGAACTTTATGCAAAAGGCCGGTGCCCAGCGTCTGGCCGCCGAGCTGGGGTTGATCATTGTCGCGCCGGATACCAGCCCGCGCGGCCCTGGCGTGCCGGGCGACCCGGATGGCGCCTGGGACTTCGGCCTGGGGGCCGGATTCTATCTGAATGCCAGCCAGCAGCCCTGGGCCGAGCATTACCGCATGCATGACTATGTAGTGCAGGAGCTGCCGGCATTGGTCGAGGCGCATTTCCCGGCCTCGGACAAGCGCGGCATCAGCGGGCACTCCATGGGCGGCCACGGTGCTCTGGTCTGCGCGTTGCGCAATCCGGGACGTTACCAGTCGGTATCGGCTTTTGCGCCGATCAGCAACCCGATGGATTGCCCGTGGGGGCAGAAAGCCTTTTCCCGTTACCTGGGCGAAGAGCGCTCCCGCTGGCGCGAATGGGATGCCAGCGTGCTGATCCAGGAGGCCAGCGAAAAGCTGCCGTTGCTGGTGGACCAGGGCGATCGTGACGATTTCCTGGCCAATCAGCTCAAGCCCGAAGTGCTGCAACAGGCGGCGAAAGCCGCGGGTCATCCGCTGACGTTGCGCCTTCAACCCGGCTACGACCACAGCTATTTCTTCATCGCCAGCTTCATTGGCGACCACCTGCAGCATCATGCGCGCGCTCTGAGCGGCTAATGTCCGCCAAAGCAGGTAGAATCACGCCCTGACTCAATCAGGGCGTTTTTTTATGCGTATTGGCCACGGCTACGATGTGCACCGTTTCGCTGAAGGCGATTTCATCACTCTGGGCGGCGTGCGTATTGCACACAGCTTCGGGCTGCTCGCCCACTCCGACGGCGACGTGCTGTTGCATGCTCTGAGCGATGCCTTGCTGGGTGCTGCCGCACTGGGCGACATAGGCAAACATTTCCCGGACACCGATCCGCAGTTCAAAGGCGCCGACAGCCGTGCGCTGTTGCGTCATGTCGTCGCACTGATTCATGCCAAGGGCTGGAAGGTCGGCAACGTCGATAACACCATCGTGGCTCAGGCGCCGAAGATGGCTCCCCATATTGAAACGATGCGCGCGCTGATTGCCGCGGATCTGCAAGTCGAGTTGGATCAAGTGAACGTCAAGGCCACCACCACCGAAAAGCTCGGCTTCGTCGGGCGCGAAGAAGGCATCGCCGTGCATTCCGTTGCCTTGTTGCTGCGCGCATGAACGAACTGCAACTGTTGGGCCCGCGGGCCTATGGCGAAGCCTTGGGTAGCGCGGTACTGAAGGCCACCGCCGAAGATTTCCAGGTCGACGAAGTCCTGGACATTCCCCTGACCGGCGAAGGCGAACACCTGTGGTTATGGGTGGAAAAGCGCGGCTTGAACACCGAAGAAGCGGCACGGCGGATTGCCAAGGCCGCGGGTGTGCCGTTGCGCACCGTCAGTTATGCCGGCTTGAAGGATCGCCAGGCGCTGACCCGGCAGTGGTTCAGTGTGCAGTTGCCCGGCAAGGCGGATCCAGACCTGTCGGCGGCTGAAAACGACACGCTGAAGATCCTCAAGCTGACCCGCCACAAGCGCAAGCTGCAACGCGGCGCCCATGCGGCCAACGGCTTTACCCTGCGCCTGACCGAATTGAAGGCAGACAAGGCGGGGATCGAAGAACGCCTGCAATCGATCGCCAAACACGGCATCCCCAATTATTTCGGCGCACAGCGTTTTGGCCATAACGGCGGTAACCTGGTCGATGCCCGCGATTGGGCCGCCCGCAAGGCCTTGCCGGAGCAGCGCAATGTACGTTCGCGGCTGCTTTCCACCGCGCGCAGCTATCTGTTCAACCGGGTGCTGGCGGCGCGCGTGGCCGATGGCAGCTGGCAGCGGGCCCAGGTCGGCGACCTGTTGGCCTTCACCGACAGCCGCAGTTTTTTCCCGGCCGGCGAAGCCGAATGCAGCGATCCGCGCCTGGCCATCCTCGACTTGCACCCGACCGGCCCGCAGTGGGGCGAAGGCGAATCACCTGCCGCTGGGGCGACCCAGTTGCTGGAGCAGCAGGTGGCTGCCGACGAAGCGGATCTGCGCGATTGGTTGATTAAAGCCGGAATGAGCCACGAACGTCGCATCCTGCGGCTGCCCATTGGCGGGTTGACGTGGCATTATCCCGAGCCTGACATTCTGCAACTGGAATTCGTCCTGCCGGCCGGATGCTTCGCCACCGTATTGGTGCGTGAACTCGTCGATCTGGTGCCGGTGGGGCAGACGGACAGCCCATGCGTATTCTGATTTCTAACGACGATGGTGTAACAGCACCCGGTCTCGCCGCGCTTCATGCTGCGCTGGCGGATTACGCCGAGTGCGTGGTGATCGCCCCGGACCAGGACAAAAGCGGCGCCAGCAGCTCGCTGACGCTGGACCGGCCGTTGCACCCGCACACCTTGAGTAACGGTTTCATCAGTATCAATGGCACCCCCACCGATTGCGTGCACCTGGGCCTCAACGGGCTGCTGGAACGCGATCCGGACATGGTCGTGTCCGGAATCAACCTCGGGGCTAACCTGGGTGACGACGTGCTGTATTCCGGCACCGTCGCCGCGGCCCTGGAAGGGCGTTTCCTGAACCTGCCGGCGTTTGCCTTTTCGTTCGTCTCGCGTCAGGTGGATAACCTGCCGACGGCTGCCTATTTCGCCCGCAAACTGGTCGAGGCCCACGGGCAGCTGGATCTGCCACCACGTACCGTGCTGAACGTGAACATTCCCAATCTGCCGATCGATCACATTCGTGGCATTCAGTTGACTCGCCTGGGCCATCGCGCCCGTGCGGCGGCGCCGATGAAGACGGTCGACCCGCGCGGCAAGGCCGGTTATTGGATCGCCGCGGCGGGGGACGCCGAGGACGGCGGCCCGGGTACGGACTTCCACGCCATCATGCAGGGCTATGTCTCGATCACGCCGTTGCAGCTCGATCGCACCTTCAATGATGCCTTCAGAAGTCTTGATGGCTGGCTGGAGGGGCTGCGCTGATGGCTCGCGAGCAGGACGATTTGTTGCGTCGCGGTATCGGGATGACTTCCCAGCGTACCCGCGAACGCCTGATCCAGCGTCTTTACGATGAAGGCCTGTCCAACGCCCAGGTACTGGAAGTCATTCGGCGTACACCGCGGCATCTGTTCGTCGACGAGGCCCTGGCACATCGGGCCTATGAAGACACGGCCCTGCCGATCGGGCACAACCAGACGATCTCGCAGCCTTATATGGTGGCGCGCATGAGCGAGTTGCTGCTGGCGGCTGGTCCGTTGGACAAGGTGCTGGAGATCGGCACCGGGTCGGGTTACCAGACGGCGGTATTGTCGCAACTGGTGGAGCGGGTGTTCTCGGTCGAGCGCATCAAGGTGTTGCAGGATCGGGCCAAGGAGCGTCTGGTCGAGCTGAACCTGCGCAACGTGGTATTCCGCTGGGGCGACGGCTGGGAAGGCTGGCCGGCGCTGGCGCCGTACAACGGGATCATCGTGACGGCGGTCGCCACCGACATCCCCCAGGCCCTGCTGGACCAATTGGCGCCCGGTGGCCGGATGGTGATTCCAGTCGGTGCCGGCGAAGTGCAGCAACTGATGCTGGTCATTCGTGAGGAACAGGGGTTTTCACGGCAGGTTCTCGGCTCGGTTCGCTTCGTTCCCTTGCTCAACGGGCCATTGGCCTGAGCATTTGTTTGGAACGGGTGAATTCTGTTTGATCGGCTTGGTCTTACAGCTTGATCAATCGGTTAAGTAACCTTGAACCCTGATCGATAGGCTGGTGCCTGCTGATTTCGCTTTGCCGGGAATAAAGCGTGGGTGGCCGGTTATACTTGCGACATTTCATGCCTGAGCCAGGCACTAATTATCTTCAACCACCACAAAGGGAGCGGCGGGTGAGTCTCACAGTCATTGCGCAGCGTATGGGTACAACAAGCTTTCAGCGACTGGTGATTGGCCTTGTCTTGAGTTCTCTGTTGGTCGGCTGTTCGAGCAATAAGTCGAGCAGCGCCCGGGTCGTCGATCGCACCAGCGCGGTACCGCAGCGCCCGACGGTGACTACGGGGCAATACACGGTTCGTCGCGGCGACACCCTGTTCTCCATCGCCTTCCGTTATGGCTGGGACTACAAGGCCCTGGCCGCGCGCAACAATATTGCCGAGCCGTACACCATTCACCCGGGGCAGACCATCCGCTTCGACGGCCGCTCGGGTTCGGCCCCGACAGCCGTGGTTACAAAGTCGGCTTCCAGTGCATCTTCTTCAAGTAAAACCACGGTAATTCGTCGTCCGGCAGGGGCCGCGCCAACGATTGCGAGCCAGCCCGCTCCGGCTCCATTACCGCCTGCGGGCCCCGCGCCAAAGGGCTGGGGCTGGCCTGCGAACGGTATTCTGATTGGAAAATTCTCTTCAAACGGTAGTTTGAATAAAGGCATTGATATCGCCGGGGATTTGGGACAGCCTGTTTTAGCTGCGTCTGATGGGACGGTGGTTTACGCCGGGAGTGGCTTAAGGGGCTACGGCGAACTGGTCATCATCAAACACAGCGATACCTACGTCAGTGCTTACGGCCACAGCCGTAGGCTGTTGGTTCGGGAGGGGCAGCAGGTCAAAGTCGGACAGACAATTGCCGAAATGGGATCAACTGGTACAGACCGGGTGAAACTGCACTTTGAGATTCGCCGACAAGGTAAACCTGTAGATCCGCTGCAATTCCTGCCACGTCGTTGATCCGTTACCAAGCCTGTTCCGTCACGTAGAGGGAACAGGTTCCAGCGTTGCCAAGGATAAAGGCGTCGCTTGAGCCTGAGGTCGAACTCACCAAAGGACTATAACAATGGCTCTCAGTAAAGAAGTGCCGGAGTTTGACATCGACGATGAAGTTCTCCTTATGGAGACGGATATCGCCACTGATTCGATGTCGAATGAGGGATCTGCTGTACCTTCAGTTCGTGCCAAATCCAAACACTCCGCTTCATTGAAACAACACAAATACATTGATTACACGCGAGCGCTCGACGCGACGCAGCTGTATCTCAATGAAATCGGCTTTTCCCCATTGCTCTCTCCGGAAGAAGAAGTTCATTTTGCGCGTCTGTCGCAAAGTGGCGATCCGGCCGGGCGCAAGCGCATGATTGAAAGCAACCTGCGTCTGGTGGTGAAAATCGCCCGACGTTATGTCAATCGTGGGCTTTCGCTGCTGGACCTGATCGAAGAGGGCAACCTCGGTCTGATCCGGGCGGTGGAGAAGTTCGATCCGGAGCGCGGTTTCCGCTTCTCGACCTATGCCACCTGGTGGATCCGTCAAACCATCGAACGGGCAATCATGAACCAGACCCGGACTATCCGGCTGCCGATTCATGTGGTCAAAGAGCTCAACGTCTACCTGCGGGCAGCACGGGAGCTGACACAGAAACTCGACCATGAACCCTCCCCTGAAGAAATCGCCAACCTGCTGGAGAAACCGGTAGGTGAGGTCAAGCGCATGCTGGGCTTGAACGAGCGGGTTTCTTCAGTCGACGTCTCGCTGGGTCCGGATTCGGATAAAACCCTGCTGGACACCCTCACCGACGATCGTCCTACCGATCCGTGCGAGCTGCTGCAGGATGACGACCTGTCGCAAAGCATCGATCAGTGGCTTTCCGAATTGACCGACAAGCAGCGTGAAGTGGTAGTTCGCCGCTTCGGCTTGCGCGGCCACGAGAGCAGCACCCTGGAAGATGTGGGCCTGGAGATCGGGCTTACCCGAGAGCGGGTACGCCAGATCCAGGTCGAAGGTCTCAAGCGTCTGCGTGAGATCCTCGAGAAGAACGGCCTCTCCAGCGAGTCGCTGTTCCAGTAACGGCACGAGCGATCCTGCCGTGAAAAGCCCCGACACGTTCGGGGCTTTTTATTGGGTAATCGATAGGAGCCAGATGAAATAGGCAGGCGCGCGTTCAATAGCTGAAAGAGCATGTAAGTAAAGGCTGACTCTTTCGTAAGTGTTCGGTTTTTATGCGGTATGAAAGTTGTCCGTTTGATCTGATGTTTTTAGTTATCTTATTGATTTATAACAACTTATTTTAATGCTTGGAGCAGTGTTCGACACGTTTTCTACCCGTCAGTGCCATTGCTCTGTCATGGAAACTCTCTAATATCAGCCCTGTGTCGACGGATAGACACAGCCATCAAGGATGATGGTCAGGACATCGCAGGACGCGATTCATCAGGACGATGAAAAGGAACACAGGGACTAGGGAAAAAAGGTGGGCGGGTCATACCGCCCCTTTTTTTGCCTGTGTAAAAGTGAATCCGGAACAGCAAAAAGGCCCGCAACGGGCCTTTTTGGGGAACGCGAGGTAATCAGCGTTCGAGATCCTTGATCTTGCCTTTGACGCCATCCCACTCTTCGGCATCGGGCAGGGAATCTTTCTTTTCAGTGATGTTGGGCCAGATCTCGGCCAGCTCAACGTTCAACTGAATGAACTCCTGCATCTCTTCTGGAACTTCGTCCTCGGAGAAGATCGCTACAGCGGGGCATTCAGGCTCGCACAGCGCGCAATCAATGCACTCATCCGGGTGAATCACCAGGAAGTTCGGGCCTTCGTAAAAGCAGTCCACCGGACAGACTTCTACGCAGTCGGTGTACTTGCACTTGATGCAGTTGTCGGTGACGACGAAGGTCATTTCTAATTCTCTCCTCAGGCGGCGGCAGCGGAGCCCCTTCAGGACGGGGTCGCCAGGTTCGGGAGCGATAGTCTGCGGACCAGGCTAATAGTCCGCAGCATCCCAAACCGCGCGAGATTCTAACAGCTTGAAAGCATCAGCGTTAGATGCGTGTCTTCAATGTATAGAGCATTTCCAGTGCCTTGCGCGGGGTCATATCGTCCAGATCGAGCTTGGCCAGGTCATCGAGTACCGGGTGCGGCAGGCTGGCGAACATGTCGCTTTGCTGCGGGACTGAAGGCTTGCCCGCTACCGGAGGCGGCGCTTCATGGGGCAGGCTGGTGGTCTCCAGGCGACTCAGGTGCTCGCGGGCACGGACGATCACATCGCTCGGAACCCCCGCCAGCTGGGCCACGGCCAGGCCATAGCTCTGGCTGGCAGGGCCTGGCAGCACGTGGTGCAGGAACACGATGCGTTCGTTGTGCTCGGTGGCATTGAGGTGCACGTTGGCCACCAGCGGTTCGTTTTCCGGCAGGACGGTGAGCTCGAAGTAGTGGGTGGCGAACAGGGTGTACGCCCGCAGCTGGGCGAGACGTTCTGCCGCAGCCCAGGCCAGGGACAGACCATCGAAGGTACTGGTGCCGCGACCCACTTCGTCCATCAGCACCAGGCTGCGCTCGGTAGCGTTATGCAGGATGTTGGCGGTTTCGCTCATTTCCACCATGAAGGTGGAACGACCGCCGGCCAGGTCGTCACTGGAGCCGATCCGAGTAAAGATCCGGTCCACCAGAGACAGCTCGCAGCTCGCTGCCGGCACGAAGCTGCCGATATGGGCCAGCAGCACGATCAGCGCGGTTTGTCGCATATAAGTGGATTTACCACCCATGTTCGGGCCAGTGATCACCAACATCCGGGTCTGATCGTCGAGGCTCAGGTCGTTGGCCACGAACGGCGTGGTCAGGACCTGCTCGACCACCGGGTGGCGACCCTGGGTGATGCGCATGCATGGCTCGCTGACGAAGCGCGGGCAATTGAGGTCGAGATTCAGCGCTCGCTCGGCCAGGTTGCTCAGCACGTCCAGCTCAGCCAGCGCCCCCGCGGTGTCCTGCAACGGCGGCAGGTGACCGATCAGGGTCTCCAGCAAGGCTTCGTAGAGCATCTTCTCGCGGGCCAGGGCGCGGCTCTTGGCGGATAGCGCCTTATCCTCGAAGGCCTTGAGCTCCGGAGTGATGAAGCGTTCGGCGCCCTTGAGGGTCTGGCGGCGGATGTAGTCCGCCGGGGCCTGTTCCGCCTGTTTGCTTGGCAATTCGATGAAGTAGCCGTGAATCCGGTTGTAGCCGACTTTCAGGTTGGCCAGGCCGGTACGGGCCTTTTCCCGGGCTTCCAGGTCGATAAGGAACTGGCCGGCGTTTTCGCTCAGCGATTGCAGTTCGTCCAGCTCGGCGTCGTAACCGGTCTTCAGCACGCCGCCATCGCGGATCACCGCCGGCGGGTTGTCGATGATGGCTTTCTCCAGCAGCGCGGCCAGTTCCGGGTAAGTGCTGGTGGTCACAGCCAGTTGGCTCAGGTGCTCGGCCTCGAGTTCGGTCATCGCCACTTGCAGTTCCGGCAGCGCCGCCAGGGCATCGCGCAGGCGCGCCAGGTCGCGGGGGCGGGCGTTGCGCAGGCCGATACGGGCGAGGATCCGCTCGATGTCGCCGATTTCCTTGAGCTGCGGTTGCAGCCTTTCGAAACGGTAACCGTCCAGCAGGCAGCCAATCGAAGTCTGTCGCGCCTGCAGGACTTTCAAGTCGCGCAGCGGGCGGTTCAGCCAGCGGGTCAGCAGGCGGCTGCCCATGGCGGTCTGGCAACGGTCGACCACCGACTGCAGGGTGTTGTCGCGGCCGCCGGCGAGGTTGGTGTCCAGCTCCAGGTTGCGCCGGCTGGCGCCGTCGAGCACCACGGTGTCGTCCAGGCGCTCGTGACGCAGGCTGCGCAGGTGGGGCAGGGCGGTGCGCTGGGTTTCCTTGGCATAGCTCAGCAGGCAACCGGCGGCGCCGATGGCCAGGGTCAGGTTCTCGCAGCCGAAACCCTTGAGGTCCTGGGTGGAGAACTGCTGGCACAGGCTCTTGTGGGCCGAGTCGCGTTCGAAGTCCCAAGGCGCGCGACGACGCACGCCGCGGCGTTTTTCCGCCGGCAGGCCTTGTGGCCAGTCATCCGGGATCAGCAGTTCCACCGGGTTGATGCGTTCCAGCTCGGCCAGCAGGTTTTCCCAGCCCTTGATTTCCAGGACCGTGAAATTGCCGCTGGTGATGTCCAGCACCGCGAGACCGAATAAACGCTCGTCGCCCAGCACCGCCGCGATCAGGTTATCCCGGCGCTCGTCGAGCAGGGCCTCGTCGCTGACGGTCCCCGGGGTGATGATCCGTACCACCTGGCGCTCCACCGGGCCCTTGCTGGTGGCCGGGTCGCCGACCTGTTCGCAGATCACCACCGACTCGCCGAGCTTCACCAGCTTGGCCAGGTAACCTTCGGCGGCGTGATAAGGAATCCCGCACATCGGAATCGCCTGGCCAGCCGACTGCCCGCGCGCGGTCAGGGTGATGTCCAGCAACTTGGCGGCCTTCTTCGCGTCTTCATAGAAGATTTCGTAGAAGTCGCCCATGCGATAGAACATCAGCTGGTCGGGGTGCTGGTTCTTGAGGCGCCAGTACTGCTGCATCATCGGGGTGTGGGAGGACAGATCGGTGAGCGCTTTATTCATCGGGTCGTCAGGTTGATTCGTTGAAAGGGTGGGCAAAAGCAGAGGGCATGGGCCCGGCTTTTTCGCGATGGGCGCAAGGTTACCATGGGCGGTCCGACCTTCGCAGGGATGACCCCGGCAGGATTTCGGGTGTTTTATGCATGAATATGCATTTTAGCATTTGCCGTCGGCGAAAATAACCCGCAATATGCGCATTATGCAAAAGCGCAACGTTTCTACCGTCTTAAGAGAGCTGCTCGATCGCGATGGCATTTCCCCCACGGAACTCCATCGGCGTACCGGTGTGCCTCAATCCACCCTTTCGCGGATCCTCAGCGGCAAGATTGTCGATCCTTCGGACAAACACATCTCGCGGATCGCCGAGTACTTCCTGGTGAGCACCGATCAACTGCGCGGGCGTGCGGCTGTCGCTCCTGCCCGGTCGGCCGATCCGCATTCGGAACTCAAGGACATAAGTCTGTGGGACGACGATACCCCCGTCGATGACGACGAGGTGTCGGTCCCCTTTCTTCGCGAGGTTGAATTGGCTGCGGGATCAGGAAGATTCGTCATCGAGGAAAGCGAGCGCTCCAGCCTGCGCTTCGGCAAGCGCAGCCTGCGGCACAATGGCGTGCAGTTCGACCAGGCCAAATGCGTGACGGTCCGCGGCAACAGCATGCTGCCGGTGCTGCGCGACGGCGCCACGGTGGGGGTCAATGCCGGCAAGTGCGGTATCGGCGATATCATCGACGGCGACCTGTATGCCATCAACCACAACGGCCAGCTGCGGGTGAAGCAGCTCTATCGCCTGCCTTCCGGTATTCGCCTGCGTAGCTTCAACCGCGACGAACATCCGGATGAGGACTACAGCTTCCAGGAAATGCAGGAAGAGCAGATCGTCATCCTCGGTCACGTCTTCTGGTGGGGTATGTACGCCCGCTAACCGCAGCCCATAACGCCAAAGCCCGCCATCGAGCGGGCTTTTTTGTGCCCGCGGAAAACCCTCCACGCCTTTATTTATGCGGTGCTCAAGCGCAGATGCATTTGCCGCGCATAAATAAATGCATTTATGCATTGACTGTATATGCATCCATGCATATTATTCGTTCCAAGCCGCCCGACAGCGGCGAGCAACACCGCTCTTTAGTGGCAAAAGCAAAGGCAGCGATGAACCGGCCTCGACGGTTCAGAGGGTTGGCAACTGACCCGGGTGTGCAGCGTAAAGCACCGTGAACAGTTATCCGGCGGACAGGGTCGCGGTCGGAGGAACAATTTGAATGGATCCGTACCGCGCCAGTAGCGCCGAACGATCAGGTCCCCTTGAAACTGGACCGCATTACTGAAAAGCCCGGGCGACCGGGCTTTTTGGAATGCCTACCTACCGTGGGCCATGCCGGGATATGCACCGTTGATACACAAGCCAATTGATTACCGGGCCAGCGCATTGGCCTTTTCCACTCAGGAGGAGTGACATGACAAACGAGCAACAAGCGTTGCTGGACATGCCCATCTGGCTTGTCATCGTCCTTGCCCTGGTGGGTGGGGTGTCCGGCGAAATGTGGCGCGCCGACAAGGAGGGCGCCCGCGGCTGGTTGCTGCTGCGGCGCCTGGCCCTGCGCTCCGGGGCCTGCGTGATCTGCGGGGTCTCGACCATCATGCTGCTGTACGCCGCCGGCGTATCGATCTGGACCGCCGGCGCCTTCGGTTGCCTGACCGCCATGGCGGGCGCCGATGTGGCCATCGGGCTCTACGAGCGCTGGGCGGCCAAGCGGCTCGGTGTGTGTGAGGTGCCGCCCAAGGATCCCCGCTCGGACGCCTGAACAACCGCCACAAGCATTCGTTCATTCATTAAGTCGACCCCGCCACCTTATCCACGTGGGTATCTACCCGCCTGACGCAGGACGCGTACTCGTATTGAGCGGCGCTCAATCAACCCTCCCGGCCGGGAGGTGCCCGATACGGCCCAGCGCCTTACACCCATCCGTTTCAAAGAGAGGCAAAATCATGATCCCAATCGACTACAACAGCTACCGCACCCTCGCGCCCTACAACAAGCGGGTGCGTTTCCTGGTGCTGCATTACACGGCGCTGAACTTCGAGGCATCGGTCAAGGCGCTGACCACTGGCGCGGCGAGTGCCCATTACCTGATCCCGGCGCTGCAGGACCCGACGTATCAGGCCGCGGGCTTCCAGGAACAACGAATTTTCAACCTGGTGGCCGAAGAAGATCGCGCCTGGCATGCCGGTGTCAGTGACTGGGCCGGTCGCATCGGCTTGAACGACACCTCCATCGGCATTGAGATCGTCAATGAGGCCACCGATGTCAATGGCGTCTTCACGTTCCCGGACTACGAACGCTCCCAGGTCGAGGCGCTCAAGCAACTGGCCCTGAATATTCTCCAGCGTTATCCGGACCTGTCGCCGAAAAACGTGGTGGGCCACTCCGATATCGCGGTGGGCCGCAAATCCGATCCGGGCCCCAAGCTGCCCTGGAAAGAGCTCTACAAAGCCGGCATTGGCGCCTGGTACGACGAGCCGACCAAGAAGAAATACGTCCAGCAATTCCGCGCCGCGGGACTGCCCGAGCGTGCCGAAGTGCTCAAGGCCTTCGCCACCTATGGCTATGGCGTGCCGGCCCAGGCAACGGACGACTTCTTCCAGTCGCTGGTGCGGGCGTTCCAGATGCACTTCAGGCCGAAGAACTACACCGGGAAACTGGACATGGAAACCTGCGCGATCCTGTATGCGCTGAACGAGAAGTACGCCTGATTCGATCAAGGCGAATCGCTCGCAGGGCAGGGGGCTCCATCGAAGGTGATGCCGGACCTCAGCGAAGTCTCGTGAGCCATCCGTTGCATCACCGATCCCGTCCCTGACGTCGCTCGCCGACCTGGCGATCAAGAATCCTGCCCAAATCGACATTCGCTGTTCCTCCACCTCGCGCGACATCCGCAGCGCTCCTGCGCAACTTCAACCCCTGATATCTGAACAGGAGGCCTCTCTATGCCCGCAGTCATCGACAAGCCGTCGCAGCTGTTTTTCGCCATTGCCGAGACCCTGCGAGGGGCTGGCCTTGGCCTCAAGGTTGGCAGTCACCAGGACTTTGATGGAGTGCTCGATCAAGCCTGGGTGTT
This sequence comes from Pseudomonas sp. GW821-FHT02B10, assembly GCF_059421865.1. Taxonomy (NCBI): domain Bacteria; kingdom Pseudomonadati; phylum Pseudomonadota; class Gammaproteobacteria; order Pseudomonadales; family Pseudomonadaceae; genus Pseudomonas; species Pseudomonas sp. GW821-FHT02B10. The sequence goes on from NZ_JBWKVU010000001.1 coordinate 499,383, forward strand.
GATTGCGATCGAGCGCGATGCCCCGGGCATGCGCAGCCAGGAAGGGCGTATCGCCCATGCCCTGACAGTCTCGCTGCAAGTTGTGGCGGCCGTGGGGGCCGAGCGGTCCGGGTTCGAGCCCTGCGATCTGGCGAGCGTGCTGAAGGATCTGGCCACGGATAACCGCTGGGGATTACCGGCAGCGCAGTGCGACCTGCCGATGAACCTCGAGGGCCTGCCTTCGACCCTGATTCGCGGCGAGCAGCAGCACATGGCCTGGACGCTGTCGTTCACCCAGACGCTGTACCTCGGGCAGCCCTTGCTGGACGACCCGACCGGCATACCGAAGTTCGCCCGCACCTGGGAAGTCTCGAACATCGACGACCCCGACCAATACCAAGCACTGGAGGGCTGAGCCATGTTTGACGAGCTGCTGCGCATGCAGCTGGGCCCGATCATCGAGCGCCTGGCCGAAATGGAAACCGAACTCGATGACTTGCACCGACGGGCGGAAAACCATTGCCGTATCGGCGTGTGCCAGGCGGTCGATGCGGCCAGCAACACCTGTCGGGTCAGCCACGGAGAGCTGCTGACCCCGGCGATCCGCTTCTTCAACCCCAGCGCCGGCGCGCAAAGCGAGTCGCGCATTCCCTCCGTGGGCGAGCAGTGCCTGCTGTTCAACTACGGTGGCGGCGACGGCGGCGCGCAGTCGGTGGCGCTGTTTGGCCTCAACTGCGACCGCTTTCCACCGGTGTCGACCCTGGCCGCGCTGACCCGCCGTCAATACGCCGATGGCACCCAAAGCAGTTATGACGATGCCGGCCATGTCTTGAGCTGGAGCAATGGCCCGACCGCGCTGACCGCCTCCCGCGAGGCGGTCGAGTTGAGCATCGGTCCCGCCCGGCTGGCGATGCGGCCCGAGGCGATCGAGCTGCGGCTGGGCGGCGCGGTCGGCATCTTGCTCGACAGCGCCGGCATCCACTTCAGCGGCCCCCTGGTGGAACACCAGGGCCGCGTTATCAGCCCTTGATTAAGAGGCTTCCCATGATTGGAGTCGATAGAAACACCGGCGCCGCGGTCGATGACTGGCTGCAGTTCGTGCAGCGCGCGACCCGCGCCCTGACCACGCCGCTGGGCACGCGGCAGAAGCGCCCGTTGTACGGCTCGCTGATTCCCGACCTGCTGGGCCAGAACCTCGGCGATGACTTGCTGATCCTCGCCCAGAGCCATGCGGCGCAGGCGTTCTACAACGAGCAGAACGGCATCGGCGATTTCGAGCCGCAGGTCATAGTCGCCAGTCGGCGCGGCGCCGGGCTGCTGTTGCGTTTCGCCGGCACCTGGAAAAACCGCCAACAGACGTTCGAGGTCGTGACATGAGCATGCTGATACCCGGTGAACACCAGTTGGCCGAGCCGGCCATTGTCACCGTCGAAGAGTTCGAGCCACTGCTCGCCGAGTTCAAGACCTTCGTCGTCGATTACGTGGCCCAGCGTTCCCCCGCCAATGCGCAGAAACTCCAGGCCAGCCTGGCCAACGAAAGCGAGCTGCTGACCCTGGCGCTGGAAGCCTTCTGCCTGCGCCTGCAAACCCATGAGCGCAAGTACAACGCCCGCATCAAGCAGATGCTGGCCTGGTGGGCCACCGGCAGCAATCTCGATGCACGCCTGGCGGACATGGGCCTGGAGCGGCAGTTGCTCGACCCGGGCGATCCGGCGGCCTTTCCGCCGGTGCCCGCGGTCTACGAAAGCGACCAAGACGCTCGTCTGCGCTATTACCTGGCGCCCCACGCACCGGCCGCCGGTTCGCGCATGCAGTACCGCCGCGAAGTCTTCACCCTCAGCGAGCGGCCGACGGTGAAGGTGGACTCCACCGAGGCGGGCGTGGTGACCGTCATCTACACCTTCGACCCGGACGGTTTCGCCGCTCAGGTCAAGGATGGCAACGGGCGCCGTACCGCGCCGGGCGAAGTCCAGGTCACCGTGCTCTCGCGGGAAGGCGACGGCACCCCATCCGAGGACCTGCTTGAAGGCGTGCGCAAACACTTTGCGCGACCGGATGTTAAGCCGGAAACGGATCGGGTGACGGTGCAGGCGGCACAGATCAAGCCCTACAAGATCCGCGTGGTGGCCAAGATCAACCCGGGGCCCGATTCCGGACTGACCCAGCTCGCCACGCAGCAGCAATTGCAGGCGTACGCCGACAGCTGCCATCGCCTGGAAGGGCGAGTGGATCCGAGCTGGATCGATTACACGCTGCATGCCGCGGGTGCGGTGCAGCTGGAAATTCTCGAACCCTTGGCGCCGATCGTCACGACGGCCTTCCAGGCGCCGTACTGCACGGATGTCGAGGTTGAGGTGCTCACGCTATGAAGGACGAAGCCGCTCACCCAAGTCTCCTGCCGGTCAACAGTTCGCCTTTGGAGCGAGCGCTCGACCTCGGTTTTGCCCGCTTGCTCGAGCGTGTCGCACCGCCGTTTCCGGAGCTGATGAGTCCTGCCGAAACGCCGGTGGAGTTCTTGCCCTATCTCGCGGCTGATCGGGGTGTCGGTGAGTGGCGCTCCGAAGCGCCCGAGGCCGAAAAACGCTTGACGGTCGAACTGGCCTGGCCCACCGCGCGCCAGGCCGGTACACGCAAGGCGCTGGAAAATGCCGCCAAGGGTTTGCAATTGATACCCGAGGTTCGCGCCTGGTATGAGCAGACCCCAGCGGGGGCGCCTTACAGCTTTTCGGTCAGGGCCTTCACCGAGCAGCCCTACAGCGAAGAGATCGACGCGCGCCTCGATCGGCGCCTGGCGGATGCCAAAAGTGAACGCGACATCTTGGCGATATCCGTGGGCCTGAGCGCATTCGGTTCCCACTCCATCGCGGCAGCGACCGTCTGCGGCGAGTTGACCACCCTCTACCCGATCGTCGTCGAAGGGCTCGAAGCCTCGGGCCAGGCCTTTATGGCCGCCGGGCTGTACAGCGTCGAAACATCCACTATTTATCCTCAGGGGTCCTAAATGGCCGACTATTACACCCTGCTCACCAATGCGGGGATCGCCTACGAAACCGCCTGCAAGGCGGCAGGCGTACCGATCAAGCTGTCGCAGATTTCCGTCGGTGACGGCGGTGGCGCGGTCTACAACCCGGCGGCGACTGCCACCGCACTCAAGCGCGAAGTCTGGCGCGGCCCGCTGAACGCATTGTTCCAGGACGAGAAAAACCCCAGCTGGCTGCTGGCCGAAGTGACCATCCCGCCCGAGGTCGGCGGCTGGTATGTACGCGAGGCCGGGCTGTGGACCGATACTGGAATCCTTTACGCCATCGTCAAGTATCCGGAGTCGTTCAAACCGGTGCTGGCGACTTCGGGATCGGGGAAAGAGTTCTATATCCGCTCGATTTTCGAGACCAGTAATGCGTCGCTGGTGACGCTGCTGATCGACGATACGGTGGTAAAAGCGACACGGGCCTGGGTGGCGGGTTATGTCGCCGATGAGTTGGCCAAGCTCGACGCGAAGCAGTCAGTGAGGGCGTCGACCACAGGGAATATCGTCTTAAGTGCTGCGCAGATGATTGATGGTGTCGCGGTGCTGGCTGGTGATCGGGTGCTTGTCAAGAATCAGACCCTGGCTAAGGACAACGGTATCTATGTCGTTGCCAATGAACTATGGACTCGTGCAAAAGATGCGGATAACAACGCCAAGGTAACCCCGAACCTGACGATTTCGGTAGAGGAGGGGGCGACGCAGGCTGATACGATCTGGCAACTGACTACTGATGGTCAGATTGTACTGGGTACTACCGCGCTCGCTTTTCAGGATGTGACAGCGGGTTTCGCACGTCTGCTTTCGCCGGCATTTGTGGGGAGCCCTACCGGCCCGACTCCTCCGCGCTTTAATAACTCCAAGTTGCTTGCCACAACCGAATTCGTTCGGTTCGCTCAGGGCAGCCGCAGCGGCTACATCGACTATCAGGCGGCAAGCGGAACAGTCCCGGTGTCTGATGCCGGAAAATACATTGGATTTAACCGCGGGGCTGCTCAGGCGTACGCGCTCCCCGACGCAAACACGCTTCCCTTAGGAACGAGCTTCTACCTTGAGGCTGTCGGAGGGGACGTTTCGCTAACGGCGCCAAACTCGAGGTTTGCAGGGCCTGCAGCGCAGATGGTGTCATCTTCATATGTCCTGAGGAACGGCAGCGCCTGCGAGTTCATTGTCATGTCCAGTGCTTCGGTTGGCGAACCGGGTTTTTCATATCGAGTGGTTGGTGGGGTTGGTAAAGCCTTAGTTGCGCGGAATGGCTATGAACGTATGCCGAATGGCTTAATTCGCATGTGGGGGGATGGTGGCGCGGGCGGTCACGCAAATCATTGCGCGTTCGGCAACTCAATTGTGAAAAGTACCTATAACGCCTTCCCTATCCCTTTTCCAAATGAGTTGTTCGGTGTTGTGGCCACTCACAATAGTGCAGGCTGTCCGTCAGTTGTAATAGTGACCACCGGTGAAACTAATAATGGTTTTTATGCTGCTGGTAGCTGGACTACTGATACTTCTATTCGTTGGCAAGCTATTGGCCGTTAGGAGTTATTGACATGAAATTCAGCCCAATTAAGGGACAGTTTTATCCTGACGACTTTGGTTATCGGAAAGATGATATTCCAGACGATGTTATTGATGTTTTTGAAGAGGATTTCACCGCGGCCATGGCTCGTCAGCCAGGCGATTTACTTTCTGTCAAGGATGGCCGTGTTGTGGTTTTGCCAGCACCTGAGGTCGATCTTATCGAGCGCTCGGCAGCACTTGAACGCTTCTGGCGTTCTCAGAGGCTTTTGCTAACGGACGCGGCGGTTATTCGTCACCGTGACGAGCAAGAGGAGGGGGGGCAAACGACCCTCTCAATGGAGCAATACATACAATTGCAGTCATTCCGTCGTGCTCTTCGCGATTGGCCCGAGTCGGGTGACTTTCCGTTGATCGATCACCGCCCCTCTGCGCCCGATTGGCTGGCTGAACAACTCGAATAAACGCCCCGCATCGTCGGGGCGTTTTCTTGTCCGCAAAGCAACACCCAACAGCCCCACTCACCTGGGGCTTTTTCGTATCTGGAGAGACTGAAATGGCTAACCGCCAAACCTACACCGTCCTCGTGCCGTTCCCCACCGGCGGCGGCCACTGGTCGAAGGTCGACCAACAGCTCGACCTGCTCGACGTCGAGGCCAGTGCCCTGCGTGCCGCCGGCCGCCTGGAACTGACCAGCGTCCTTGCGGCGCGCCAACCGGCCGAACCGGCCACCCCATCCACCGCGGCCAAAAAAGCCGCTGCCAAGAAGGCTGAATAACCATGGCTGAGGTCCTGAACTTCGAGCACAACGGCATTACCGTCAATGCCACCGAATCCCCCGAGGCCATGGGTGGCCTGGGTGACAACGTCATCGGTCTGGTCGGCACCGCGCCGAAGGCCGACCCGCTGATTCCGCGCAATGCGCCGTTCCGCATCAACAGCTTCACCACCCAGGCCCTGCTGGACCCGACCGGCGCTGAGTCGGGCACCCTGTTCCAGGCGGTGTACCAGATCCTCAAAGTGGTCAAGGTCCCGGTCTATGTGGTGATCGTTGAAGAGGGCGCGACCCCGGCCGACACCGTCAACAACGTGATCGGCGGCGTCGACGCCACCACCGGCCGCAAGCTCGGCCTGGCTGCCCTGGGCAGTGTCCCGGAAGACCTGACCATCATCGGCGCGCCGGGCTTCACCGGTACCAAGGCGGTGGCCGGTGAGTTCGCTGCCTTCGGCAAGCGCATCAAGGCCCGTGTGGTGCTCGACGGCAAGGACGCCTCGGTCGCCGATCAGGTGACCTACAGCAAGGAACTGGGCGGCGCGGACCTGGGTTTCGACCGCTGCCTGGTGGTGCACAACATGCCGGCCGTGTACTCCAAGGCGGCGAAGAAGAACGTGTTCCTGGCGCCGTCAAGCCTGGCCATCGCCGCGCTGGCCAAGGTCAAGCAGTGGGAGAGCCCGGGCAACCAGGTGACCTTCGCCGAAGACGTCTCGCGGACCGTGGAATACAACATCCTCGACACCTCGACCGAGGGCGACCTGCTCAACCGCTACGGCGTCAGCTACTACGCCCGCACCGTGCTCGGCGGCTTCTCGCTGCTGGGTAACCGCTCCATCACCGGCAAGTTCATCAGCTATGTCGGCCTGGAAGATGCGATCAGCCGCAAGCTGGTCAAGGCCGGGCAGAAAGCCATGGCCAAGAACCTGACCAAGTCCTTCATGGACCAGGAGGTCAAGCGCATCAACGACTGGCTGCAGACCCTGGTCGCCGACGAAACCATCCCGGGCGGCAGCGTGTACCTGCACCCCGAGTTGAACAGCGTCGAGAAGTACAAGAACGGTACCTGGTACGTGGTCATCGACTACGGCCGCTACGCGCCGAACGAGCACATGGTGTATCAGCTCAACGCCCGCGATGAAATCATCGAGCAGTTCCTGGAGGATGTTCTCTAATGTTTACCAACCGCGTAAGACAGGCCATCGCGGCCACCCTGCAAGGCCTGCCGTTGTCGGCGACCGTGGAAGAGTTCACCCCGCCGAAGATCGAATTCGACATGGAAGAGATGCGCGGCGGGCGCTTCATCGGCGAAGAAATGGCCAAGGGCGGCAAGGTGCTCAACGCCAAGTTGACCCTCCAGGGCGTAGGCCCGGAAATCATGCTCGCCCTCGGCGTGAGCGTGGGCGACGACATTCTGTTGAATGTGCGTGAAGCCGGCCAGGACCAGGATGGCAACACCTACTTCACCTACCACACGGTCGGCGGCAAGTTGAAGTCCCTGGAAGAGACGCAACTGAAAATGGGTGAAAAGCCTAAGACCAATCTGGAACTCAGTTGCCGTACCTACAACCGCCTGGAAAACGGCGTGCCGGTGATCGACATCGACGTACGTACCCAGAAGTTCATGCTCAATGGTGTCGACATCCTCGGTGATGCGCGCCGCGCTGTGTTGATGCCGTAACCCGCGACACTTCCCCTCTGTAGGCGCGAGCCGGCTCGCGATGACGGCCTGACAGCCCGCATCGCAAGCGCTGTTCATCTCCTGTCGCGAGCCCGCTCGCTCCTACCTTTCACATAGGAATTCATTCATGTCCTGGACGCCTCCGATCCATGTCCTGCTGTGCCCGATCACCGCCGACGATGAGTCGCAGATCGCGCAGATTCAGCTCAAGCCATTGTTCTACGCCGCGCAGAAAGAAGCGCTGGCCCGTGCCGGCGACGATGAGGACGATCAGTTCTTCGAGCTGGCCAAGCTGGCCACCGGCCTGTCGGTGAAAGAGCTGGATCAGCTCAAGCGACCGGATTACGTGAGCATTGCGCAGTACGTTCACGAGATGTCGACCCGTCCGACCGCCCACTTCCTCAAACAGGCCGAGGGCGAGATCAACGAGGACAACCCGGACCAGGTGCAACTGTTGCTGCCGCTGGCCGTGGCCGGCCAGGACGTGACCTCGCTGACCCTGGAAATGCCGGCGCTGCGGGCGACCAAAGCGATGAAAAAACTCAAGACGGCCAAGGAACGCGCCGAGTTCATCACCGCCCACTGCACCGGCCTGATGATTCCCGATCTTGCCCAGCTGACGGTGCCCGACTGGACCCAGCTGCAGGTACGCATCGACGATTTTTTAAACAAACCGGCGGCCTTCTTTCGGAGCGCGACATCGAAGTGATACTCGATGTGGTGCCGCTCATTTACTCGGTGAGTGAAGCGGAAATCCTGGAGTGGGACGCCGGCAAGGCATTGCGCCGCTACGACATCGCGATCACTCGCCTTGGCGTGAAACAGGAGTAGAGCGGGATGGCGGACGATAAGTTTTCGCTCAAGTACACCGCCGTCAAGGAAGGCTGGTTGACGTTCGGTGACATCAGGTCGGTCGACCTGAACACGCCCGTCGCGAGCATCGCGCCGTCGGGTGGATTGACAGCCCTGCCCAAGGACCGGCTACCCGACCTTGACCGGGCGCTGGATACCCTCAGCACCGATATCGGGTTGCTGGTGACCAGCCTCGACGCCCTGAACCTGACCCTGTCGTCGCAACGTCTGCGGCAGGCGGTTACGGCTACCCAGGCTGGTGGCGCCAAGGGCGAGGCAGGCCAGCAAAAAAGTACGGGCAAGGCAGGCGGCGGCATCGAGCCGCCGGACTTGCTCAAACCTGCGATCAGCATGGACTCGGCGATGGCCGACCTGGGGCGCCTGGTCGATTTCCAGGGGCGCGATCGCGAAACAATGGCTATGGAAAACCAGCGGATGGCTGCGCTTCCACAGATTGCTGCCGGGGGAACCAAGGCGGTCGATTTGGTAAGGATCGAATACACGGCGGCCAAGGCGGGGATCGGTAGCGATCAAGGCTCGGGTGAAGCCAGGCAAAAGGCGTTGCTGGCCTTTGCCGATGCTGCCGCAATCACCGCGACGGCATTCAAGATGTCGGGCACGGATGCCGGGGAGATGATGGCCGGCTGGCGCACATCGATGAAGCTCAACGCCGACCAGGCCATGGATCTGGCGGATGCGACCAATCACCTGGGTAAAGCCCCCGGTGACGCCGAGGCGGCTGATATCGGAGCCATCCTCCAGCGTCATGGTAGTGCGGCGACCTCGGTTGGCCTAGCGCCGGTGCAGGCCGCGGCCCTCACGGCGGCATTGCTCAACAGCGATACGTCCAAGGCCGATGCCGGCGGTGCGCTCAAGAATATCGTCACGACCCTGGGTAAGGGCGATCAGGCAACGGCGACTCAGCAAGCGGCCTGGAAGGCGCTGGGACTGGACCCGGCGAAAGTGGCCGGGGGCTTGCGCGAGGATGCCGGGGGAACTGTGGCATCTGTGCTGCAGGCTCTGAACAGGCAGCCCGCCGAGAAGCGGTCGACGCTGGCCACGGCATTGTTTGCCGAGGGCGATCAGGCGGTGCTGCGTCTGGCACAGAATCTCGATGACGTTAAGCAGACCTTCTCCCGGGTAGCCGGCTCGGACCCAGATGTCCCCTCGGAGTCGAATTACCACGGCTCGGCACGGGAGTCGGCGCTGGCGCAGTCAAAGACCCAGAAAACCACCTGGGACACCTTCGAGGCACGCACCGAGCGACTGTCCACTGCCGCGGGCAACGCGTTGGCACCGGTAGTCGACAGTACGCTTACTCCTCTTGGCGAGTTGGTGGATGGCCTCAGCGAACTGGCCGAAACCTTTCCCAAGGTCACAGCCGCCATCGTGCTGCTCGGCGCGGCGCTGGCGCCATTGATCGGCAAGCAGGCCAAGGCGGTGGTGGACGAGGTGTTCAACCGCGGCGCCAAACGCATCCTTGACGGTGCAGGCGCTCGCCAGCCCGGCGCTCCAGGTTCTTCGGGCGGTCCCAGTGCTCCGAGTTCCCCGAGCGGTCCGAGCATAGATGTTCCCCAGGAACAACGTTCCAAAGGCAAGGCCGCAAAGAGGGCCGCTAAAAAGGCTGCCCAGAAAGCGCTGAACGCCACGGCCGCTGTTCCAGGTGCAGGTTCGTCCTTTGCTTTTGGTTTGTCCGGGTCGCAGGCCTCGGTTCGTTCCTTGAGCCGCAGGGCTCCAGGGCCGGCGAAGTACCTCGGCGCCGCGGTGGATGTCGCCGAAGGCCTGGTGACCGGCGATACCCAGATGCTCGCTTCTGGCCTGGGAACCGCCGGTGGCGGCTGGGCGGGGGCTTCCGCAGGGGCTGCCCTCGGCGGGGCGATCGGCAGTGTCGTGCCCATCATCGGAACGGCTCTCGGTGCGGCCGTCGGTGGACTGTTCGGCGGCTATTATGGCGGTGACTATGGCGCCAGCCTGGGCGACAAGCTCGGTGCCCTGGTCGATCGCCTCAGCTCGCCGGAGCAGGTCAAGAACGACCTGGTGGACGGCCAGCTGGCGAACCCGGCGGGTGCCGGTCAGGCAGTCAACCCGCCGATCACCTTCGCTCCGGTCATTCAGATCAGCGGGCCCGATCAAGCCAGCTCCCAGCATATTGCCGACCTCGTGCTGCAACAGCTCAGGGCGCAGTTCATACCCTTGATGATGACCGACCCACTCGCGGTAAGACGCGGTGCCGCCCTGAGCGATGGAGGTGTTTGATGCGACAGCAAATGGTGCTGGGCAGTTTTATTTTCGGCCAGTCGCGGGGGTTCGCTTACAGCTCCCTGGTGCGCAAGTCGGGTGGTGGTTGGGTGAGCCTGGAGATTCTCACCAGCAAGCCTAAATCCAGCCAGACCGGTCAGGGCCTGCAAGGGCTGACAATCAGTGGCAAGTCCATGCGTGCGATCGCCATGACGCGGCTCGATGAGTTGCGTGCCTTGCAGGCGTTGCGGGTGCCGCTGCCGCTGGTCGATGGCATCGGCCGTAACTGGGGCCTGTGGCGAATCGACAGTGTGTCCGAGAGCCAAAGCTACGTGATCGATGACGGCACGGCGATGGTCAACGACTGGGTCATAGAACTGACGGAGTTCATCAATGCGTAAGGTCAGAAGCATTGCCGGCGATTCGGTGAACCTGTTGCTCTACCGCGAGCTTGGTCGCAACGACGATGCCGCCGAGGAAGCACTCTGGCGGCTCAACCCAGGGCTGGCCGAGCATGGGCCGGTGCTGCCGGCGGGGCTCTGGGTGAAACTACCCGAGCTGGAGACCCGGCCGGTACTCGCGACGCCAGTATCGGCCTGGGATTAAGGAGGCGACATGGCACTTGGATTTACGCCGTTGGTAGAGATCTACGGCGCCAACGCGGCGCTGCTCAATGAGCGTCTGGTGCAATGGCAGCACATCGACGCGGCCGGAATCGAATCCGATCAACTGACCCTGACCCTCGATACCGAAGGGCTCGACGGGTTGCCCAGCCTGGGCGGCCGCATTGGTTTGCGGGTCGGTTACCTGGAGTCGGGCATGGTGGACAAGGGGCAGTTCATCATTGCCCGGCGCACCCCCTTCCTGTACCCCATGCGCCTGGTGCTGGTGGCCACCGCCGCGCCGTTCAAGGAGAGCGACGAGACGGGTTTCAGGCGCCGCCGATCCGCCAGCTACGGGCCGATCACCCTCGGCGCGCTGTTTCGTCAACTGGTCACCCGCCACGGGTTTTCGCCGCGGGTAGCGCCGGAGCTCGATGGGGTACAGATCGCTCATGTCGATCAGTCCAACGAAACCGACATGAGTTTTCTGACGCGCCTGGCCAGGGAGTACGGCGCGGTGACCAAACCGGTGAACGGCCTGTATGTGCTGGCTCGCAGCGGTCAGGTCAAGTCCCTGTCGGGACAAACGCTGCCGGATGTGCGCTTGTCGGTGACCCGGGATAACCGCCCGGGGGATTCGGCCTTCATCTCGGCCAAGGTCGATGAGGAAAGCCGCTCGAAATTCCAGGGTTGCCAAAGCACCTGGTGGGACAGCGCCGCCGCCAAGGAGCGAGTGGTGCAGGTCGGTACCGCGCCCTTCAACAAGTTGGGCCAGCGTCGGGCCAGCGAGCAGGAAGCCCTGGCCGCGGCCGTCAGCGAGATGCGCAGACAGGAACGTGAGGCGCGCAATATCCAGATCGAATGCCCTGGCAACCCGGCGTTGTCGGCCGAGGGGCTGGTCCTGCTCGACGACACCTGGCCCGGCTTCATGCGGGGACGCTGGTCGATCAAGAAGGTGACCTCCAGCGGCTCCCGCACCCAGGGCTATCGCTGCACCCTCTCGGCCAAATGCCTGGAGCCCCAGCCGGACTGAGTTTGCCCGGCTCAACGGCGGCCTGATCTCTCTGGCCGTCCGCAACCTTCTCCTCTGTCAGCCCCTGATAAACCTCAAGCCTATGTGGGGGAGGGGAGCGTTCGCCCTTTGTGCATCCGCCAAGGGCTGCCGGGTAGCCCCCAGGTTTTCTTATCTCATTCGATTCTGGAGCTTCTTCATGAAGATCACTCCGATCCTCACGCAACTGCGCGATCACTGCCCCGGCCTGGCCAATCAGGTGGCCGTCGGCGTCGATCTCGCGCTGCTGCAAAGTAATACCGCGTTGCCCACCCCCAGTGCCCATGTGACGCCGATCGCCGATCTGGCCAGCCCGAGCACCGGGCAGAACGTTACCCGCCAGGCCATTCGCGACCGCTTGGTGATCACCCTGGTGCTGGACGCCAGCGACGGCCGGCAGGCCCTGGAGCAACTCGAAAGCCTGCGGGCCGAGTTGTGGCGGGCGCTGGTGGGGTTCAAGCCGGGCGCGGACTACAACCCGATCGAATACGACGGTGGCGAGCTGGTTTCGCTCAGCGCCACGCGGTTGTTCTATCAGCTGCGCTTTTTCGCCGAGTTCCAGCTGGGACGCAACCTGGCCAGCCAGCCGGCGGAAACCTGGCGTGAGCGTGAACTGGATGGCTTGCCGTCCTTTACCGGGGTCACGGTGCGGGTCGATGCCATCGACCCGGCGGACCCCAATTTGAAACGCCCAGGGCCCGACGGGCGCCTGGAGATGACTTTTTCAGGAGACGTAACGCAATGAGCAAACGCATCACTGTGCTGCCGGCCGCGGGCCGCGCCGTGCCGGACCCCGAAGCCGGCGACCTGTTGCCGCTGGAAGGCCGTGAAGTCGACGACAACGCCTGGTGGCGCCGGCGTCTGGCCGATGGCGATATCACCCTCAAGGCCGCGAAGGCGGCCAAACCACAAGGAGCCAAATAATGGCGATCGGATTCAGCAATATTCCGGCGGACATTCGTGTGCCGCTGTTCTACGCCGAGATGGACAATTCGGCGGCCAATAGCGCTTCTTCGGCCATGCGCCGACTGATCGTGGCCCAGGTCAACGATAACGTCGCGCCGGCCGAAACCGGCAAGCTGGTGCTGGTGTCCAGCGTCGCGCTGGCCAAGAGTATCGGCGGTCAGGGCTCGATGCTCGCCTCCATGTACGAGACCTGGCGCAAGACCGATCCGATTGGTGAAATCTGGTGCCTGCCGCTGCACAACGTCGAAGGCAGCGTGGCCAAGGCTGAGCTGAAGTTCACCGGCACCGCCAGCGCCAGCGGCGTGCTCAACCTGTATGTCGGTGGTGTGCGGGTTCAGGCCGCCATCGTCAACGCCGCCACCGCGGCTCAGGCCGCCAGCGCGCTGGCGCTGAAAATCAATGCCGCCGCCGACCTGCCAGTGAGCGCCGAGGCGGTCGAAGGCACCCTGACCCTGACCGCCAAATGGACCGGCGACAGCGCGAACGACATCAGCCTGCAGCTCAACCGCCTGGGCAAGAGCAATGGCGAAGAAACCCCGGCCGGCTTGAGCGTGACGGTCGGCAAAATGGCCGGCGGCGCCGGCGTGCCGGATCAGGTTGCCGCACTGGCGGCCCTGGGCGATGAACCTTTCGAGTTCATCTGCATGCCGTGGACCGACACCGCGACCCTCAACGCCTGGCAAGCCGTCATGGACGACAGCACCGGTCGCTGGTCCTGGGCCAAGCAACTGTTCGGTCACGTCTACAGCGCCAAGCGCGGCACCGTCGGCACCCTGGTGGCGGCAGGGCAAGCACGCAACGACCAGCACATCACCATCCAGGCCCTGGAGCCGGGCGTACCGCAGCCGTTCTGGGTGCAGGCCGCGGCACTGGCCGCGCGCACCTCGGTGTTCATCTCCGCCGATGCCAGCCGTCCGACCCAGAGCGGCAGCCTGCCGGGCGTCGATCCGGCGCCGGCCAGCGAGCGTTTCACCCTGACCGAGCGTCAATCGCTGCTCAGCTACGGCATCGCCACCGCCTACTACGAAGGCGGCTATGTGCGCATCCAGCGTTCGATCACCACCTACCAGAAGAACGCCTACGGCCAGGCCGACAACTCCTACCTGGACAGCGAAACCATGCACCAGTCGGCCTTTATCGTGCGCCGCCTGCAAAGCGTGATCACCAGCAAGTACGGGCGCCACAAACTGGCCGCCGACGGTACCCGCTTCGGCGCCGGCCAGCCGATCGTGACCCCGAGCACCATTCGCGGCGAGCTGATCGCCCAGTACGCCAAGCTCGAACTGGAAGGCCATGTGGAGAACGCCGAGCTGTTCGCCGAGCACCTGATCGTCGAGCGCGACAGCCAGGACCCGAGCCGGGTCAACGTGCTGTTCCCGCCGGACTACATCAACGGTCTGCGTGTGTTCGCGCTGCTCAACCAATTCCGTCTGCAGTACGACGCGGCGGCCTAAGCCGAGCCTCTTTCACTGCGCTTTTCCAGCCCGCCTGGTGCGGGCTCATTTTTTGGGAGAAACACCATGGGTCAACTGATTGCGGGCACCTGCTACGTCAAAGTGGACGGCGCTCAACTGACCATCAACGGCGGCTGCGAAGCGCCGCTGATGTCCGTGAAACGGGAAACCATCGTGCCGGGCTTCTACAAGGAAACCGACATTGCCCCGTCCTTCAAGGTCACGGCGCTGCACACCCCGGACTTCCCGCTCAAGCAGCTGGTGGCCGGTTCCGACATGACCGTCACCTGCGAGTTCAGCAACGGCAAGGTCTACGTCCTGGCTGGCGCCTACCTGGTGGAAGAACCGGTTTCCAAGGGTGACGACGCGAGCATCGAACTGAAGTTCGAAGGCATCAAGGGGACCTGGCAATGAGCGATAGCGTAAAGCTGCGTGTGGCCATCGAAGCCCACGGCGAACCGCTGACCGAACTGACCCTGCGCCGCCCGACGGTGCAGGAGGTGCGGGCGATCAAGGCGCTGCCGTACAAGATCGACAAGAGCGAAGAAGTCAGCCTCGACATGGACGTCGCGGCCAAGTACATCGCGGTCTGTGCCGGCATTCCTCCGTCCTCGGTCAACCAGATGGACCTGGCTGACCTCAACGCCCTGAGCTGGGCGGTCGCGAGTTTTTTCATGAGTGCGGCATCGGAGCCATCAGCGACCTGATCGCGGTTGCCTATGACCTGGCCTGGTTCTGGAAGGTTGACCCCGAACAGATGATGGCCAGGCCACTGGATGTGCTCCGGGAGTCCCTGGAGCACGCGCAACGGATCAATGCGATGCAGCAGGTGCAGTGATGGCGAACATCAATCAAAGCTTGAATCAGACGAGCATCAAACAGCGCCTGAGCGTGACCAATGTGCAGACCACGGTGAACATGCTGGTGGTCATGCAAGGCATGCAGAAACTGGACGCCGAACTGGGCGAGGTGCGTTCGAAAGTCAGCCGCTTCAAGAAAAGCATCGAAGACAGCGGCCTGGGCGGGCTGGATTTTTCCGGCCTGATCAAGGGCGGTGGCCTGGCCGCGCCTTTCGTGGCGGGGGTCAATTCCGCCATCGAATTCGAGAACCAGGCGGCGCGGGCCAAGCTGGTGGCGCAGGGCATCGAACCGCCCAAGGATGTGCTGGGCGAGACGGGCACTAACCTGAAGGCGTTCAGCGACAGCGTCGACGACATCTCGCAAAAGTTCGGCAGCGCGCTTCTGCCGGCGGTCAATTCGGTAGTGACCGCCGTGCAACCGCTGCTGGGCTTTGTGGCCAAGGTCATTGAAAGCAACCCGCAGCTGGTCCAGGGCCTCGCCGCCGGCGCCTTGGCCTTCACCGCGATCCGCGGCGCCATGACCCTGGCCTCGTCCGCCGTGACCCTGTTCAGCAGCGGCCTGCTGGCCTCGCCCATCGGCCTGATCGCCCTGGGGATCGCGGTAGCGGCGGGCCTGATCGTGGCCAACTGGGAGCTGCTGTCGGCGTTTTTTGTCACCCTCTGGGCAAGCATCAAGGACGCCGCCGCGCAACTGATGGTGGGGTTGAAGACCGTCTTCGGCTGGACCCCGCTGGGGATGGTGATCGCCAATTGGGGAGCGATCACCGGCTTTTTTGCCGGCCTCTGGGAGCAGCTCAAGACGATGGCCGCGTCCGTGATCGACTTCTTCAAGCAGGTGTTTTCCTGGACGCCGCTGGGGCTGGTGATTGAAAACTGGACGCCCCTGAGCGGCCTGTTTTCCGCGCTGTGGGAGTTGCTCAAGGCGCTGTCCGTCCCGGCGATGGACTTCCTCAAAGGCCTGTTCGCCTGGACGCCATTGGGGATGGTGATCAACAACTGGGGCGCGATCAGCGGTTTCTTCGCCTCGCTCTGGGCCGGCCTGCAAGGTCCGGCGCAGCGGGTCAAGGCCTTCTTCATCGGGCTGTTCGACAGCTCACCACTGGGGATGGTGATCAACAACTGGGGCGCGATCAGCGCTTACTTCGCTTCGCTCTGGGCCGGCCTGCAAGGTCCGGCGCAACAGGTGAAGGACTTCTTCGTCACGTTGTTCGATACCTCGCCACTGGGGATGGTGATCAATAACTGGGGCACGATCGGCACCTACTTCGACGCCATCTGGGCAACCCTGAAAAGCGCGGCGCAGGTCATCAAGGACTTTTTTGTCAGCCTGTTCGAGTGGTCGCCCGTGGGGCAGATCATCGCCAACTGGCAGCCCATCAGCGATGTGTTCGCGGCCCTCTGGGAGGTGTTGAAAGCCCTGGCGGCGCCGGCCATCGAGTTTATGCGCGGTATGTTCGAGTGGTCGCCCCTGGGGCAGATCATCAAGAACTGGGAGCCGATCACCGAATGGTTCAGTGGCCTGTGGCAACGGCTGCAGGCGGTGATCGCACCGATCAGGGAACTGTTCGACGGTGGTTTCGCCGGTTTCGTCGCCCGCGTCACCGGCAAGGTGGAAAACCTCACCGAGGCGCAGCGGCAAACCAATGCCGAAGGCAAAGGCGCGCTGGCGCCGGCGTTCTTCGGTGGCGGCCAGCCGGCGCCGGGTTCTTCGGCGCTTTCCGCCGGCCTGCCGCAAAGCTCCACCTCGCTGTTGCAGCAGAGCGCGGCCAACAACCGCACGCAATTGCAGGGCGGGCTGACGGTGAGCTTCGAAAACGCCCCGGCGGGCCTGCGTACCAGTGCGCCGCAAATCAACCAACCCGGCGTGGCGTTGTCGTCGCGTGTCGGCTACCGCTCACTTTCGCTAGGAGGTTCCAATGAGCTGGCGTGATCGTTTGTTGCCGGCGTCGTTTCGTGGCGTCGGGTTCTGGGTCGACCAGGCGAAAACCCCGGTCGGCCACAAGGGCCAGTTGCACGAGTACCCGCAGCGTGACTTGCCGTTCTACGAGAGCCTGGGGCAGCAGGCGCGGACCCACGACCTGACGGCGTTCATCGTCGGCGCCGATTGCCTGGAGCAGCGCGACAAGCTGCTCCAGGCGCTGGAGGAGGGCAGCGGTGAACTGGTGCACCCGTGGCTGGGGCGCCTGCAGGTCAAGGTCGGTGAATGCGAGATGACCCAGAGCCGCCAGGAAGGCGGCCTGGTGACCTTCACCCTGAAGTTCTACCCCGACCAGCCGTTGCAGTTCCCCAGCGCCACGGTCAACACCCGCCAGCTGTTGCTGGTGTCGGCCGACAGCCTTATCGGCTCGGCGGTGCGCCGCTTCGAGGAGGCCATGACCCTGGTCAAGGCCGCGCGCATCGGCATCGCCGACCTGCGCAACAGCCTCAAGGAGGTCTACCAGACCATCGAGCAGGAGCTCAAGCCGCTGATCGACACCTACCGCGATCTCAACCTGCTGGTGCGGGCGATCAAGGACTTGCCCAAGGAAGTGAGCGCCGAGTTCAAGGGCTTGCTGGGGGACATCAAGGACCTCAAGGACTATGCGCGCAACGGTTACCGCGGCGTGCTGGCCAATGTCTCGCAGCAGGTCGAGGCGGTGAAGAAGATCGACACGCCGAAACTCACCACCGGCAAGGACACCACCGCCGCGGCGCAAGCCATGGCCGACCTGGTGCAGGACGCCGTGCTGGTGCGGATTGCCCAGGCCGTGGCCTCGCTGCCGGTGGCAACCCCGGCGGTCAAGCTGAGCGGCACGCCGCCTTTGGCCAAGCAGGCGATCCAGCCGGTGACCCGCGCGGAAGTGCCGGTGGCCGATGAGGTGCTGGCGCTGCGCAACGCGATCAACGAGGCGATCTGGCAGGCCGCGGAAAAAGCCGACGCCCTGCATTACGAGGTGCTCAACGGCCTGCGCCAGCTGGTCTACGGCCACCTCACCGCGGTGGCTTCGTCCGGAGTGCGGCTGGTGGTCAAGAACCCGATGCAGAGCCTGCCGACGGTGGTGCTTGCCTATCGGTTGTTTGGCGATGCTACCCGGGCGGCCGAAGTGCAGCAGCGCAACGGCGTGGCCCATCCCGGCTTCCTGCCGCCAACCAACGTCAAAGTGGCGGGGGAGTGAGCCATGGGCAACTTCGATAACCGGGTGCTGTTGACGGTGGACGGCCAGGATTACGGCGGCTGGAAAAGCGTGGAAATCAGCGCCGACCTGGAGCGGCAGTTTCGCACCTTCAAGCTCGACGTGACCTGGCAATGGCCAGGGCAGACCCTGGACCAGCGCATCCGTCCCGGCGCCAAGTGCCAGGTGCGGATCGGCGCCGAGCTGTTGCTCAGCGGCCATGTGTTCAAGGCGCCGATCAGCTATGACGGTCGGCAGATCGGCTTGAGCATCGAGGGCAGTTCCCTGACCCAGGACCTGGTGGATTGCGCGGCGATCAACCAGCCCGGCCAATGGCGCGAGCAGAGCCTGCTGAAAATCGTCCAGGCCCTGGCCGCGTCCTACGGCGTCGGGGTGGTCAGCGAGATCGCGGAAACCACGCGGCTGAGCAGCCACAGCATCGTGCCTGGGGAAACCGTGTTCCAGTCCATCGACCGCCTGCTGACCTTGTTCCGGGTGTTCTCCACCGACGATGCCGAAGGCCGGGTGCTGTTGGCCCGGCCGGGCAGCGGCGGGCGCGCGGTGGATGTGCTGGAGTTGGGCAAGAACATCCTCTCGGCCAGCGCGCCGATGGACTTCAGCCAGGTGTTTTCCGAGTACCGGGTGATCGGCCAGCACAAGGGCAACGACCAGAAAAGCGGCGCCGCGGTCAGCGAAGTGTCGGGCGTGGCCAGCGACGGCACGGCCAAGCGCAAGCGGGTCACGGTGATCAACGAACCGGCCCAGCTGACCCAGGAGCTGGCCCAGCAACGGGCCGACTGGGAAAGCGCCATTCGCACCGGCAAGGCCCTGACCAGCACCTACAAGGTGCAGGGCTGGCGCCAGAGCAACGGCGAGCTGTGGCGCCACAACACCCTGGTCCGGGTGATCGACCCGATGCTGGGTTTCGACCAGGACCTGCTGATTTCCAAGGTCACCTACTCGCTCTCCGAGCAGGGCTCGATCACCACCCTGCAGGTGGCGCCGCCCCATACCTTCGACGCCAGCCCCGTGCCACCTAAAGCCTAAAACCCCCCGGTAGTGTAGGAGCGAGCTTGCTCGCGATGGGGGCGACACGGTGTGCCTGTAAGGCCGCTATCGCGAGCAAGCTCGCTCCTGCACAAGGGGCAAGGAAAAAACCATGAGCCTACTGACACGCCTGTTGGCGCGCGGCACCGTCGTGCTCGCCAACTCGGCCAACAAACTGCAATCGCTGCAAATGCGCCTGACCGCCGGCGAAGTGAACGACGACATGGAGCACTTCGAACCCTACGGCTTCACCAGCAACCCGCTGGCCGGCGCCGAAGGTATCGCCACCTTTCTCGGCGGCGATCGCTCCCATGCCATCGTGCTGGTGGTCGCCGACCGCCGTTTTCGCCTCAAGGCCCTGGCCCCCGGCGAAGTGGCGATCTACACCGACGAGGGCGACAAGATTCATTTCAAGCGTGGGCGGATCATCGACATCGAGACCGCCACCCTCAATATCCGCGCCAGCAGCGCGGTGCATATCGACACCCCGACCCTGACCCAGACCGGCAAGATCGTCTCCCAGGGCGACCAGGTCGCTGGCGGCATCAGCCAGATCAAGCACCTGCATGGCGGCGTGCAGTCGGGTAGCGGGCAGACCGGCGCGCCGGCGGGAGGCCAATGATGTTCATCAGCCAAGACCTGCACCGCGCACTGACCCGTGCCGTGCTGATCAGCCTGTTCACCTGGCGCCGCGCGGCGGACGACGACCCGCTGGATGACGAGGAGCGCTTCGGCTGGTGGGGCGACAGCTTTCCCACCGTGGCCGACGACCGCATCGGCTCGCGGCTGTGGCTGCTGCGGCGGGTCAAGCTGACCCGCCAGACCCAGCTCGACGCCGAGTTCTATGCCCGCGAAGCCCTGCAATGGCTGATCGACGATGGCCATTGCAGCGCGGTCGAGATCATCAGCGAACGTCTCGACGACCAGCGCCTGAACCTGCGCACGACGCTGGTCCTGGCCAACGGTGAACGCCTGGACATCAACCCCGATAACAGTTGGCAGGTGACCTATGCCCTTTGATACCCCTTCGCTGCCGGTGCTGATCAAGCGCACCCAAAGCGACCTGGCCAGCGATGCGCTGCGCCAGTCCGATGCGCAAGTGCTGGCCCGTACCCTCGGTGGCGCCGCCTATGGCCTCTACGGCTACCTGGACTGGATCGCCGATCAGATCCTGCCGGACAAGGCCGACGAGTCGACCCTGGAACGCATCGCCGCGCTGCGCCTCAACCAGCCGCGCAAGGCCGCCCAGGCGGCGAGCGGTTCGGTGAGCTTCACGGCGGCGGCAGGCGCGGTGCTGGACGTCGATACCTTGCTGCAGGCCAGTGACGGCCGCACCTACAAAGTCACCGCCGCCCGCACCACCAGCGCCGGCAGCAACAGCACCACCGTCCAGGCCCTCGACGCCGGCACCCTGGGCAATGCCGAGGCCGGCCTGAGCCTGATCCCGGTGCAGCCGATCCAGGGCATCGGCAACAGCTTCACCGTGCTCGCCCCCGGTCTGAGCGGCGGCGTCGCCGCGGAAAGCCTGGAATCGCTGCGTGCCCGGGTGATCCGCTCCTACCGCATCATCCCCCACGGCGGCTCGGCCCAGGACTATGAAACCTGGGCGCTGGAGTGCCCGGGGATTACCCGGGCGTGGTGTCGTGGCAGCTACCTGGGGCCAGGCACCGTGGGTCTGTTCGTGATGCGCGACGACGATGCGCAACCTATCCCGAACGCCGAGCAACTGGCGGAGGTAAAGACCTACATCGAACCCTTGCGTCCGGTGACGGCCGAGTTGCATGTGCTGGCGCCGCAGCAGTCGCCCGTGACCTACAGCCTGCGCTTGTCGCCGGACACCAGCGCGGTGCGCGCGGCGGTCGAGGCCCAGTTGCGCGATCTGCACAACCGCGAGGCCGGCCTGGGCGACACCTTGTTGATCAGCCATATCCGCGAGGCCATCAGCAGTGCCGCCGGCGAGAACGATCACCGGCTCAGCGTACCGGCCGCGGATGTTCCCGCCGCCAGTAACCAGTTGCTGACGTTCGGAGGTTGCGTATGGCTGGAGTAAGAACCGCCGCGCAATACCAGAGCCAGCTGCGCAGCCTGCTGCCCAGCGGTCCGGCCTGGGACCCGGAGCGGGTGCCGGAACTCGAGGAGGTGCTTGAAGGCGTCTCCCAGGAACTCGCCCGCCTCGACGCCCGCGCCGCCGACCTGCTCAACGAAATGGACCCGGCGGGCGCCAGCGAGCTGGTACCGGATTGGGAGCGGGTGATGAATCTGCCCGACCCCTGCCTGGGTGCGACCCCACTGTTCGACGACCGCCGTCTGGCCGTTCGCCGGCGGCTGCTGGCTGTCGGCAGCCAGGCGCTCGCCTACTACGTCGAGATCGCCCGCAGCCAGGGTTATCCGAACGCCACCATCACCGAGCTCGAAGCCCCGCGCATGGGCCGCGCACGGTTTGGTGAAGCGCATTTCGGCACCTGGCAGGCGCAATTCATGTGGACGCTCAACACCGGTGGACGACTGCTCCTGGGCCGCCGCTTTGGCGCGAGTTACTGGGGCGAGCGTTTCGGCATGAATCCGGGCTCGGCCCTGGAATGCCAGATCCACCGCAGCGCGCCGGCCCATACGCGGGTGCATATCAATTATGACTAGGGGATAGACCGATGGATTATCCGAAGAGTGTGCCCAGTGCCGGGTTGGTCAACGGCAGGTTCGTCGATGAGAACCCGCTGACCGGCACCCCGGGTTCGCTGATTCCGGCGGACTGGGGCAATGGGGTGACCCAGGAACTGCTGGCTGTGATCACGGCGGCCGACCTGACGCCCAGCGAGGCGAACCTGACGCAGCTGTTGAGCGCGATTCGCAACATCAGCCGCAAGAGCGCGGGGCTCGGCATTCAGCGCTTCACCGCCAATGGCAACTTCACCGTGCCGGAGGGCGTGACGAAGATCTGGCTGAGTGGGTGTGCGGGTGGGGGCGGGGGCGGGGCGTGTCCGGGAGGCACGAGCGCGACTGCTTCCGGTGGTGGTGGCGGTGGTGCCGGGCAGCCGGTTATCCGCTTTCCTGTCTCCGTGACGCCGGGGCAGGTCATTCCTGTGGTGATTGGGGCGGCCGGGGTGGGTGGCAATGGCGCGGTATTGGCGACCAGTGGGGGAAATACATTGGTCGGTACAGCCGGCTCCCTGCTGTCGCTGTCTGGCGGGAACGGAGGTCCCCCTGGGGTCAATCTCTCTGGTTATGTGCCAGGTCCTCCAGGTGGCAATGGCTTTCCGGCAGGAGGTGATGCTACGGATGTCTCGCCCAATACTGTTGCCGGTATAGGAGGGGCAGGGGCCAGCGGGCCATTCGGTGCGGGTGGAGGTATCGCAAGGTCGGGTACGTCCTCCGGGGTCCCTGGTAAGCCAGCCTTTGGTTATGGCGCAGGCGGCAGCGGCGCGGGTGGCTATTACCTCGCGGGTACCGGACTTGCCCAGCCTGGCGGTAATGGCGTGCCCGGTTTCATGCTGATCGAGTGGTGAAAACATGAGCAAACAGATTCTTTATTGCGTGACCTCGGGAACAGTCATCGATTGGCAGGACCTCGATCAATTCGCCTATGCCGCTCCTGCGCCGACCATGAAGGTACTACCGGTCACTGCCGAACAATGGAAGCGCAAAGATGCACTGCATTTCGTGCTGGATGGCGAGCTGACCCGGGTCGATGTACCTCCACCCTCCGCGGCTCACTACTGGGATGGCAGCCAGTGGGCGCTGGACTCCCAGCAGGCCGCGGCAGCCGCGGAGCAAGAGACGGAGCAACTGTGCCGGCGAGTGGATGCAGAGGCTGACACCGCCCGGCAGATGATCAGTGGCGATCCGCTCAAGGCCGCGGAGTATGCCCAGGCCGCCAGCGACGCCCAGGCGTTCAAGGAGGCCGGCTACCCGAAAAAAGCAGTGCCCCTCGCGGTAAGCGCCTGGGTGGTGAAAGGCCGTACCGCCAGGGAAGCGGCCGACCAGATTCTCGCCAAGGCGGCCGAGCTCAGCAGCAAGCTGCTCGCACTTCGCACGCTGCGATTGCAGGCAAAAGAGCGTATTCGGGCTCAGGCGAGCAAGGGCAAGCAGGAAGCTGCGAAAGACGTCTGTGAGGCAGCGATCGAGGCGATTCGCAAGGTTGCCGGCGACTGATCGGGTTTCTGTCGGGCCTGTCTTTCGTAAACATGCTATGGCGCTCACTGCAAAGTGGGCGGCTTTTCGCACAGAGCTCCCTGAGCAAGGGAAATCGCAGGGCAATGATATGGATTATCCAAAAAGTATCCCCAGCGTCGGGCTGGTCAATGGCTGGTTTGTCGATGAGAACCCCCTTCTCGGAACGCCGGGTTCCTTGATTCCCGCTGCCTGGGGCAACGGGGTGACGCAAGAAATCCTCAATGTCATCAAGGCTGCCGGCCTGGCGCCGGACGAAGCGAAAAACGACCAGTTGGCGCTGGCGATTGCCGCACTGGTCGACTTCACCAAACTGAAGAACACCCCAACCACCTTGAGTGGATATGGCATCACTGATGCCGGTGGGCGTCTGTTGGCGGTGAAGCAGTTCGACACCGTTGGCGTCACGGTCTATCGCCCCAACCCCAAGGCCAGGCGGATTCGGGTCCGTCTGGTCGGTGCGGGAGGCTCAGGTGCCGGTTGTCCGCCGGTAGCGGCCACTTATCAAAGCCTGGGCGGTGGCGGAGGGGCTGGTGCCTATGCGGAGAGTCTTTACGACGTGACTCCCGAAATGTTGGCGGGTGTACCCGTCACATTGGGCGCCGGTGGGGCCGCTCGAACCAGTACGGGGGCCGCAGGAGGCGCAGCGTCGTTTGGCAGCCTCATGAGCGCCGCAGGGGGAGGAGGGGGACAGATTCTGACCTTCGTGTCGAACACCCCTGGATTTGTCCAGGGCGGCATGGGGGGCCAAGTCGTAACGGGTGGCAACCTTGCCAATGCGCGTGGTGCAACGGGGGGGTATGCGATGAGTAATCCCAATTGGGGCCTGCTTTCCGGATGGGGGGCTGCCAGTCCATTCGATGGCGGCGGCCCCTTCAACGGGGTGAATGGCAATGGCAATGCGGGACAACGAGGTTCCGGCGGCAGCGGCAGCTGCTCGAGCAATCCATCTGCTTCATATGTGAGTGGCGCCGGCGGCAATGCCTATTGTGAAATCTGGGAGTACGAATAATGGCCCTCTATGCACGAGTCGAAGACGACGTTGTCGTCGAGCTGATCGAGACCGGCAGCTTCATGATTTCCCAGCTGTTTGCCGCGGATTTTCTCAGTTCGATGGTCGCTGTCCCTGAGGGTGTCGAGGTTGAGCTGGGGAAGCCGATCCACCTTCCCGAACAGGTTGCGCCGCTTTCCCCCGTGGTGGACGTGGTGGCAGCAGTGGCGCTTGCTTCCGAAGTACGGGGCAAGGCGACTGACAAGGATGCTCCGGACCAGGCGCGCAAATGGCGCCAGTCCGTGTTGACGGACAGCCAATGGCTGGTAACCCGCCATCATGATGAACAGGAGCTGGGACGGGGCACGACGCTGACGGCGAAACAGTATCTGGAGTTGCTCGAGTATCGCCAGGCACTGCGCGATTGGCCCGCCTCCGATAGCTTTCCCGAGATGACCGCCCGTCCGCCGATTCCAGAGTGGTCAGTGCGTTTTTTTCAGATAGCTGATTGATCGAGTGCTGCGTTTATTTCAAATAGATCAGCAGCGTATTTATCTGCATCGCGCTCATCACGCCCGCTTCAAGCGGGCTTTTTTTGGCGCGCAGTTGGCCGCTGTATGGCCCTGGTCCGCAGGTGGGCCAACAGAATTTATTATCAGGAGCAAGACCTTGGATTATCCAAAGAGTGTGCCCAGTGTAGGGCTGGTGAATGGAAGGTTTGTTGATGAAGAGCCATTGGCCGGCACGCCAGGCTCGCTCATTCCGGCAAGTTGGGGGAATAGCGTTACCCAGGAAATTCTCGGTGTAGTTCAGGCGGCGGGCATGACGCCGGACGAAGGGGCGAATGATCAACTGCTGGGTGCATTACGCAGTTCAACACTCTTTTCTACACCTCCTCGTTTTGACGTGAGTCGTTCGGTCGCTACTCCAGAGTTTGTACAGCGCGCGCTGGGTAATTACTCCAGCGCTCGAGGAATATCGGAAAGCACGCAACTGACCATTGCCGATGTCGGTTGTTCCATCGGCCTGGGTGGGACTACCGCCTTTACCGTCACCCTGCCGGATGTCTCGACTGTTCCAGATGGCGCGACGATCAGCTTGCATTGTCGTAGTAGCGCGCAAGTGACCGTGGCTAGCAAGAGCGGTGCGCAGATCAGTCCACAAGGGAACTATCTGAACTCCATCGTGATGAGCAGTGGTGAAAGTGCGAATCTGGTTCGGGAGTGGGGAGTCTGGACCGTTTATGGTACGGCTAGCCTCAAGTACTCCGCGTTGTATGGGGCTCAGCTTTCGACCGCGGGTTATCAGAAATATCCGAGCGGCTTGATTGAGCAATGGGTGTTAGGTGGGTCTGACGCCAATGGCGTTATGTCCCTGTCATTACCCATGAAGTTTCCCAATGCAATATTGGGAGGTATTGCTGACGAAGGCTATCCCGCAGGTTGGGGCGGTGCGAATGTTACGGTCTGGTCGTTTGACTTGAGTTCATCAAATACTTCAACAGCTGTCGCCCGTGTCAGATCGGTCGAAGTTGGGACCATTAGAGTGGCCGCGGGTATAACCGGGCGCATAGTTGTGTGGGGACGATAACCATGAAGATTTATTTCTTTGCGAAAACCCTCGGTTTCGATGTTGTCGCCTCTGCGAACGAGGCCCCGCCAGAAGGCGCAGTGGAAATCAGCCAGGCTGAATATGCCGAACTCTTTGCCGGGCAGGGCGTGGGCAAGCGGATTGTGGCCAATGACAACGGTGCGCCCATTCTTGTCGACCCTGCCGGTCCCTCGCCTGAACAATTAGTTTCAATTGAGCGCGCCTGGCGTGACTCGGAGTTGCTCAAGACCGATGCGCTGGTCGCCCGGCACCGCGATGAGCTGGAGTCTCAAGCCACCACCACTTTGTCCGATGCCGACTACAACGCCCTGCAAGCCTATCGCTGCGATTTGCGCAGCTGGCCAAAATCACGAAAGTTTCCTGCCGCCGCAGATCGCCCCGTGCTGCGAATGACTTCCGGCACTACAGGAGCGACGGTGAAAAGAAAGAGGGTGAGAAAGCCGGTGCAGATGACCGAGTCCGTTTGAGTTTGTCGACTCTGTATTGGGCTTTGCCGAATGCTGAAGTTTTTTATGTTTAATTTGTATGAGGGCTAGACAGTGGACTACCCAAAGAGTGTACCGAGTGCCGGTTTGGTAAATGGAAAGTTTGTCGATGAAAATCCGATCGCAGGAACGCCAGGGTCTCTAATCCCCGCGAGTTGGGGGAATGCGGTCACTCAAGAGATTGTTAATGCAATCGATGCGGCAGGAATGTCTCCTGTAGAGGATCAGAACAATCAGCTAACACTGGCTATCAAAGAGCTTGCCAAGCTGGATCCGTTGCAAGCATTTCCGGTTCAGGTCTATCGAAAGAACCATGTGATTAATGGGAACTTCGATATTTGGCAGCGGGGGGGCGCTAACCAGGGGACCAATATTGGAGGATATGTTGCAGATCGGTTTCGTTGTGACTGGAATGGCAATGCTGGAGTCAATATTTCGCGTCAGAGCTTTACTTTGGGACAAACAGAAGTTCCCAATGAGCCACGATTTTTTCTACGTTGGCAGCAAGTCACGGCCGGTGCTGGGGCAAATACACATAAGATTTCACAGTATGTTGAGTCTGTTAGAACCCTGGCCGGAAAGCTGGCAACCGTGACTTTCTGGGCGAAAGCCGATGCAGAGAGAAATATCACGGTGACGGTGACCCAGTCTTTTGGCGGTGGCTCGGAGTCTGTGGTCACGACTGTGGGAGTGTTTAAGCTGACCAGCACATGGGCGCGTTATACAGCGACTGTGAAAGTCCCATCGATTGCAGGCAAAGTCCTGGGCGGTGCGGAGAACGACTCTCTTAGGTTGGCCTTCGATTTGCCATTGAATGTCTTGCAAACAATCGATTTAGCTCAAGTTCAGTTTGAAGAAGGAGCGGTTTCAACGCCTTTTGAGTTTAGAAGTCCCGCCGAAGAGTTGATGCTGTGTCAACGTTATTACGAGAAAACATTCAGGCAGGACATTCAGCCAGGCGATACATCAAGCTCTATTGCTGGGGCTCTTATATCAATCGTCGTGGAGGGGCAGGCGGGCTCTCTTTCCCAACCCTTGGCACAGTGGTCTTTCAAGGTAGAAAAAAGAACGACTCCCAGTATTGCCCTGTACAGGACCTCGCAGAGCGGGACTGTTGGTCAGTGGCGCTCCGGGAGCGACGCGATTTCGTCTGGCAATGCGCGTCCCTTTTCAGTCTCTACACGAGGAGCCTGGGTGTACAACTCGGATGTCGCGGTGGTACCTCAGGCTTATTACATCCATGCAACGGCAGATGCCGAACTATAGGGATAAAACCATATGAGTTATCAACTGACCGCTAATGGGGTCTATCGCCTTGCCGATTCGGTTTTTATTCCAGAAGACTTGGCCAATCGCGATTGGGCTGCCTACTTGCAATGGCTGAGTTATGGGGGAGAGCCACAACCGATCACGATCAATACTGAGTCGGATGGGGCTGAGCGTGTCTGGCGTGATTCGCAGCTGCTACAAACCGATGGCATCGTCGCAAGGCATCGCGATGAGCTGGAGGCTGGGATCGATACAACGATATCAATTGCTGACTATGAGAACTTACAAGCCTACCGCCGGGCTTTGCGTAGCTGGCCGGAGTCCTCGAGTTTTCCTTCTATTGTCGCAAGACCGTCCCTCAACATCGGTTTGATTTCTGCTCTTGCTGTATCGACTGCAGGCGCTTCTGCGCGGAAAGCCGAGGCGATTGAAAGGGCATGGCGCAGCAAGATGCTGGAGTCCACTCAGTGGCTGGTTATTCGTGATAACGAAGAAATGGACATGGGCGAAGGTACGACGCTGAGTGCCGAGCAGTTCAAGGAGCTGCTGGCCTATCGACAGGGGTTGCGGGATTGGCCTTCGGCCGCCGATTTTCCGAACGCCGAGTATCGGCCTGTCGAGCCAGGTTGGCTTGAACCTGTTCTGCAGGAGCATAAATGACCCTGTTTGTTCCGAACGTCCTCGAGGCAGAGGAGGTAGAGTGAAATGCCTGTTACCCTTGAAATGATTCAACGCATCATGCCCAACGCCCGCTCCCAAGCGGGCGTTTTTGTTTCTGCGCTTAACACCGCCATGCTGAACCGCCATATCAACACGCCCAAGCGCATGGCCGCCTTCCTCGCGCAGGTCGGTCATGAGTCGGGGCAGTTGCGTTATGTGCGGGAGCTGGGCAATGACCAGTACCTGAGCAAATACGACACCGGCAGCCTGGCGGCCCGTCTGGGCAATACCCCGGAGGCCGATGGCGACGGCCAGAAATACCGTGGCCGCGGTCTGATCCAGGTCACCGGTCGCAACAACTACCGGCAATGCAGCCTTGGGCTGTTCGGTGACGAGCGTTTGCTGGCGTTGCCCGAATTGTTGGAACAGCCGCAGTGGGCCGCCGAGTCGGCCGCCTGGTTCTGGCAGCAGAACGGTCTTAACGAACTGGCCGACCGCGACCAGTTCAACAGCATCACCCGTCGTATCAACGGCGGCTTGAACGGGCTGGAGGATCGTCTGCAGCTCTGGGCGCGGGCGCGGGAGGTGTTATGCCAGCCTTCGGCCTGATGCCTCTGTCTTCCCGGGCAATGGTTGTCGTCGTGCTGCTGGCCGTGGTGGCCGGCGTCGCGGGGACGCTGGCCTGGCAGGTTCAGGAGTGGCGTTTTGGCCGGCAACTGGCGGAGCAGGCCAGGCTGCACGGCGAAGCTCTGAATCAGTTGAACCTGGCGGCCGCTGCCCGGCAGCGGGACGAGCAGGATAAACGCCTGGCCCTGGAGCAACAGCTGCAAGCCAGCGACCAAACCCATTACCGAGCCTTGAACGATGCACAACGTGATCAAGGTCGCCTGCGCGACCGTCTTGCCACTGCTGATCTGCGCCTGTCAGTCCTCCTCGCCGCCGATGACAGCGCCGGCGGCTGCCCGGTGCCTGCCACCCCCGCCACCGGCGGCGTGGTTCATGGAGCCCCGCGAGCCCGACTTGACCCGGCGCATGCTCAACGAATTATCGGCATCACCGATGCCGGCGACCAGGGACTGATCGCCCTGCAGGCGTGCCAGGCCTACGTCAGGGCGTTGAACCGCTAAACATTTTGATCCGCTCCGTGCCTTGCAAGCGCGTATCGCTCGTGTACGGTAAGACCTCCGCCAACCCGATCAGGAGAGGACCGTGAACGAAATCACCCAGCTTGCCGCTGAACTTGGCAGGCGCCTGCAGATTCTGAATACCCACGTCACCACCGCCGAATCCTGCACCGGTGGCGGGATTGCCGAGGCCATCACCCGCATTCCCGGGAGTTCGGCCTGGTTCGAAGCGGGTTATGTGACCTACTCCAATCGGCAGAAGACCAAACAGCTAGGGGTGCCGGAAGCGCTGTTCGCTTCCGTCGGCGCGGTCAGCCGCGAGGTGGTCGAGGCGATGGTGCAGGGCGCGCAGGGCAAAAGCAGGGCGCGTTTTGCCGTGGCGGTCAGCGGCGTGGCCGGCCCGGACGGCGGCTCGCCGCAGAAACCGGTGGGCACCGTATGGCTGGCCTGGGGCGTGGGAGAGGCGGTAACGGCCGAGTGCCGACACTTTGCCGGGAATCGGGACGACGTCCGCCGACAAACGGTGAAGGCCGCGCTAGAGGGCTTGCTGCAACATGCCGCGGCAGAAATCTCAAAACAGGGGTAGGCGATCCACGAACGCTGTGGAATAATACTGGCTACTTATACAGGTGTTGGCCGTCAGGCCTTATTGATTACGTGAGGACTTTAATGGACGACAACAAGAAGAAAGCCTTGGCTGCGGCCCTGGGTCAGATCGAACGTCAATTCGGCAAGGGTGCCGTAATGCGTATGGGCGATCACGACCGCCAGGCGATCCCGGCCATTTCCACTGGCTCTCTGGGTCTGGACATCGCACTCGGCATCGGCGGCCTGCCAAAGGGCCGTATTGTTGAAATCTACGGTCCGGAATCGTCCGGTAAAACCACCCTGACCCTGTCCGTGATTGCCCAGGCACAGAAGATGGGCGCCACTTGCGCCTTCGTCGACGCCGAGCACGCACTGGACCCGGAATACGCCGGCAAGCTGGGGGTCAACGTTGACGACCTGCTGGTTTCCCAGCCGGATACCGGTGAACAGGCGCTGGAAATCACCGACATGCTGGTGCGCTCCAATGCCATCGACGTGATCGTGATCGACTCCGTGGCGGCATTGGTGCCCAAGGCCGAGATCGAAGGCGAGATGGGCGACATGCACGTGGGCCTGCAGGCCCGTCTGATGTCCCAGGCGCTGCGCAAGATCACCGGCAACATCAAGAACGCCAACTGCCTGGTGATCTTCATCAACCAGATCCGTATGAAAATCGGCGTGATGTTCGGCAGCCCGGAAACCACCACCGGTGGTAACGCGCTGAAGTTCTACGCTTCGGTTCGTCTGGATATCCGTCGTACTGGCGCGGTGAAGGAAGGTGACGAAGTCGTCGGTAGCGAAACCCGGGTCAAGATCGTCAAGAACAAGGTGGCTCCACCGTTCCGCCAGGCTGAATTCCAGATCCTGTACGGCAAGGGTATCTACCTGAACGGCGAGATCATCGATCTGGGCGTGCTGCACGGTTTCCTCGAGAAGTCCGGTGCCTGGTACAGCTATCAGGGCAACAAGATCGGTCAGGGCAAGGCCAACTCGGCCAAGTTCCTGCAGGACAACCCGGAAATCGGTAACGCCCTCGAGAAGCAGATTCGCGACAAGCTGCTGGCTCCGACCGCTGATGTCAAAGCTTCGCCGGTCAACGAGACCATCGATGACATGGCCGACGCGGATATCTGATCGATCCGATGACCGCCGAACTCGATACCCTTGTCGCGGTGCGGCGAACCGCAATGGACCTGCTCGCGCGACGCGAGCACGGTCGAGTCGAGCTGACGCGTAAACTGCGTCAGCGCGGCGCCTCTCCCGAGATGATCGAAACAGCCCTTGACCGTTTGACGGAGGAGGGGCTGCTATCCGAATCCCGCTACCTCGAAAGTTTCGTTTCCTATCGTGCCCGTTCCGGCTACGGCCCCATGCGTATTCGCGAAGAACTCAGCCAGCGCGGTTTGCAGCGTGCCGATATCGAACTCGCCTTGCGTGAGAGCGGCATCGACTGGCAAGCACAACTGGAGGATGTCTGGCGGCGCAAGTTTGCCGGGCATTTCCCGATAGATGCCAAGGAGCGTGCCAAACAAGGCCGCTTTCTGGGGTATCGGGGATATTCGATGGACATGATCGGCCGCTTGTTGAGCGGCCGAAGGGTGGACGATTGACCTGTAGGGCCCGCGAGTCGAATGCGCGGGCCGCTGCTTCCCCGCTCAAGTGACCTTGATCGGTTCTCTATTGCGTTGTGGCGTCCTGGCCTGATTCATCGCCCAGTTTTCCGGCAGGTTGATGAAGTCGATCAGTTCGCGCAGGCGACCATTGTCGCGGGCGTTGAAGGTGAACGACAGGCGTGCCAGATGGCTGAACTCCGGTTCGTTGTGCTCCTCGACATTGTAGGCATGTTGATGGAAGCGATCGCTCAGGCACAGGTCAGCAAAAGCCGTCTGCATCTGCTCGAGCGCCGGTTCGCTGAGCTTGTGATTCATGCGAATGACAAACTGATGTTTCAGCCAGCGACTGGAGTGGAAGTTGCTGTAGAACTGGTTGATTTCTTCGACCGCCTCCTCGGTGTTGTGCGCCAGGCGCATCAGCTTCATGTCGGTTGGCAGGATGTAGCGGTTGTTCTCGAGCTGGTTGTGGATAAAGTCCAGCGCCCCTTGCCAGAAGGTTCCTCCCGGAACATCCAGCAGCACCACCGGTACCAACGGGCTCTTGCCGGTCTGGATCAGGGTCAGTACTTCCAGCGCCTCATCAAGCGTGCCAAAGCCACCCGGGCATAACACCAGGGCATCGGCTTCCTTGACGAAGAACAGCTTGCGGGTAAAGAAGAAGTGGAAGGACAGCAAGTTCTCGGTGCCGTCCACCGTTGGGTTGGCATGCTGCTCGAAGGGCAGGGTGATATTGAACCCCAGGCTGTGATCGCGACCGGCACCTTCGTGGGCCGCGGCCATGATGCCGCCACCGGCGCCCGTGATGACCATCAGGTCGGAGCGGGCCAGGGCCGCACCGAGTTCTCGCGCCAGGCCATACAGCGGGTGTTCGATCGGCGTGCGCGCGGAGCCGAATACCGTCACCTTGCGTCGCCCCTTGAACTGTTCCAGCACGCGAAAAGCATGTTCCAGTTCGCGCAGGGCCTGCAGGGTGATTTTCGCGTTCCAGCGGTTGAGATCGTCCTGGGCCATGCGCAGGACGGTGAGAATCATGTCGCGATAAAGAGGAATGTTGGGGCTGTTGGGAGCGATCAGGTTGAGTTGTTCTTCGACCTTGCTGAGGTCGATACCGTTGCTCTGAAAATGACGACTGAGGAGGTCATTCGGTTCGTAAGGCATTCAACTTCTCCTTCTGCACAGAACCTTTGACACGAACGAAGCATTCGTTGGCATCACGACACTGCATGTGTCGCTGTCAGCCCGGCTTTGGCGGCTGATTCGCCAGGGCGGAAAAACCCTGACGTGGCCAGCGGGCCATCCATACAGGTTCTGCTATTCCTTGATTTAGAAAGCATGTGCACTGCAAGACGCGCTTGGGCGGCCTCCGGATCCACCCAGGAAAATTCAGCATGAACACTTTGAAATCTAGACCTTCATGATGATTCGCGCTGACTTGATCATGGGCCTTGAAAGTCGGGGCTGGCAATCACTTATTAGCGGTGGTGTGCAGCGCTTTCACCGCCTGTCTGAACGCATGCCGGCCGGTGGAGGCTCTGATTTACTAAGTTACAGCGCTAGCAAGACAGCTTGGCGTCAAAGGGCAGGATGCACAGGGCGGGGTTGTCGCGCAGGTAATGGCGAGTGGGGCACGGAGGCTGGTCATGCACAAAGTCGTACTGGAAATAGATGCGCAGCTGTATCAACTGCTGAAGTCAGCGGCAGACGCCAATCATCTGACTCTTGAAGAGGAATGCCGACGCCGGCTTGAAGGTGGGGAGCGCCGTTCGAGCTATTTGCAGGCCCTGTTGGCGGAGCTGCGAGCCGATGATCAACAGCGGCACGCAGCGGGGCACTGAATTACTTTTTCTTCTTCGTCGGGGCCGGGCAGTCCGACTCCTGGAAGCGCGCCGAGGCGACCGGGCGGTTGGTGCGGTTCTCGGTGAATTCGTAGCGCATGATCGCGCCCTTGGCCATCAGCTTGCGGTAGTTCGGGTCACGACAAACGCTGGCGCCCAGTTGCAGGTAGACCGCCTTGGGGTTGGCGCGCATTTTTTCCGCGTGTTCGGCCTGGACGCTGAGGTGGTTGATCAACTCCTTGCCTTCGACGGTATAACCCTGGTCGAGGATGTTCTCGTTGACTTCCCGAGGCGTGCCGACGTTACTTTCCTCGGCGGTTTTCTGCAGGGTCTTGTTCAGTTCGAAGTCTTGCAGCGATGCAGCCTGGGCACTGAACGGCAAGGCCAGCAGAAGGGTGGCGGTGGGAACGATAAAGCGCAACATGAAACTCTCCTGGTTCAGTGACTGATGCTTCGACCAGTCACGCGACTGTGCGTTCAGTGGCGGCGAATTATAGGGGAGCGAGGGTAGGCGGTACAGGTTTGAGCAGAGAGCTCTGATAAACTTGTGCGAATTTTCAGCTTTCCGAGTTCTTTTCGTGTCGATTCCTTCTTTCTGCCAGGGCGGCTTCTAATGAGTCATGCCGTATCCCGCCTGCGTGCCCAACGTCTTGCGCGTGCCGTCAGACCTTTTACCGCCCGGGGTTCCCGGGCGGAGCGCTGTGCGGGCTGTCGGGTGATTCCCAGCCACTGCATGTGCGCCTGGCGCCCCAAGGTTTCCGCGCAGTCGGCGATGTGCCTGATCATGCATGACGTCGAACCCATGAAGCCGAGCAATACCGGCTGGCTGATCGCCGATGTCATAGAAGACACCATGGCGTTCCCCTGGTCGCGAACAGAAGTCGACCCACAATTGCTGGCCTTGCTGGCCGATCCCCAGTGGCAGCCTTATGTGGTGTTCCCCGCAGAGTTCGTCGCGCCACAGCGGGTGGTGAACGAAGTCCACCTGGAGGCGGGCAAGCGCCCGCTGTTTATCCTGCTGGATGCGACCTGGAGCGAAGCGCGCAAGATGTTTCGCAAAAGCCCTTATCTTGAACACTTGCCGGTATTGAGCCTGGAGCCGGAGCAGTTGTCGCGCTACAAGCTGCGGCGCTCCAAGCGCGATGACCATTTCTGTACCGCGGAGGTTGCGGCGCTGTGCCTGGAGTTGGCCGCGGACCGGCAGGCCGGCGAAGTGCTGGATGCTTATCTGGATGTGTTCAGCACCCATTATCTGTCGGCCAAGTTCCAGCTTGAGATCGACCCTGACGACGAGACGCACACGCGCCTCAAGCCTTTTCTGTAATACCTGAGGCAAGGGACTGGAGTTTTTTCGGCCGGAGCTGTGCCACCAGCATCCCGCTCAGCATCAAGGCGCAGCCGTGCGGGCATGGCTTTGTATGATGGCACTGTTATTAGTTAGCAAGCTAAGATGCCGCACAGCCCGAAGCTTGACCACCCCGGCTTCGCTGGGCATGCTTGGCGCCGATTAGGGCGCGACCGATCTTTGAAACGCTGCATTTCCGGGCTCTTGGCGTTGATCGTGCTCTTTGGGTGCAGCATTCTGGCTGACACCTGTGTTGCCTTGGCGAGGACCGAATGCATCGGTACTCCCATAAAAAACAGGATCATTTGAAAAATGGCCACATACGAAATCCTGATTGCCGATGACCACCCCCTCTTTCGTAGCGCACTGCATCAAGCGGTGACCCTGGGCCTCGGCCCGGATGTCCGTCTGGTGGAAGTGGCGAGCATTGCCGAACTGGAAGCCCGCCTGACCGAAAAGGCCGATTGGGACCTGGTGCTGCTGGACCTGAACATGCCGGGCGCTTACGGCTTTTCCGGCCTGGTGCTGTTGCGCGGTCAGTACCCGCAGATTCCGGTGGTGATGGTGTCGGCACAGGAAGAAGCATCAGTGATGGTGCGTTCACGCGAATTTGGCGCCAGCGGTTTTATTCCCAAGTCCAGTTCTCTCGAAGTCATTCAACAGGCCGTGCGCAGCGTGCTCGACGGCGATGTCTGGTGGCCGCCACAGGCCTTTGAAGAGGTCAGCGTCTCCGCTGAGGCCAAGGCGGCCAGCGAAGGCCTGGCGAGCCTGACGCCACAACAGTTCCGCGTGCTGACCATGGTTTGCGAGGGTTTGCTGAACAAGCAGATCGCTTATGAACTGAGCGTTTCGGAAGCCACCATCAAGGCCCATGTGACGGCAATCTTCCGTAAGCTGGGGGTGCGGACCCGCACCCAGGCGGCGCTGCTCCTGCAACAACTTGAGTCAATTTCCAGCCAGTAACTGGCTCTTTCTTCACGCTTTTTTGACTTTTGTTGAACTAGCTTGCCCATTCCTTATTGTTCTAGTTGCCTATTTATGTCGCCTTTCAAAGGTCAAACCGGTCTTAAACGCATCCTCAATGCCTCGGGATACTCCTTCGATGGCCTGCGGGCCGCCTTCACCGGCGAAGCTGCGTTTCGTCAGCTGGTGCTGCTCAACGCGATTCTGATCCCCGTGTCTTTCCTGCTGAATGTCAGCCGGGTCGAGCGGGCGTTGCTGATTGCTGTCTGCCTGCTGGCGCTGATTGTCGAACTGCTCAATTCGGCGGTCGAGGCGGCGATCGACCGGATCTCCCTGGATCGCCATCCACTGTCGAAAAATGCCAAGGACATGGGCAGCGCCGCGCAACTCGTAGCCTTGAGCATGATCACTGTGGTCTGGGCGGTGATCCTGATCTAGGTCTGTACGAAAAGTGGCTGCACTCGGCCATGCTGCGTTAAAAACAGGCTCGTGCGCGAGTCCGATCGGAATGCTCATGTAGGCCCCTAAAGTCGAACGCGACCCCGGCCGTTCCTCGCCTGTTTTTGCCTTGCCTGACCTTCGCTCGCCGACTTTTCGTACAGACCCTAGGGAATGCTCGGCAGCACGATCTCGTCGCTGCGCTGCACCCCGGCGGTAAAGGCACGGCAGAGTTCGAGGAATTCGCGCATCGCCGAGGTCTGATATTTCTGTTTGTGCCAGATGAAATAGAACTGCCGGGCCAGGTCCAGGTCCGGCGTCTCTACCGGCACCAGGCTGCCACGCCGGAAGGCGTCGCGCAGCGCCAGCCTGGAAATGCAGCCAATCCCCAACCCCGACTCCACCGCGCGCTTGATCGCTTCGGTGTGTTCCAGTTCGAGCCGGATATTCAGCGCGCTGCGGTGATGACGCATGGCCTGGTCGAAGGTCAGGCGCGTGCCCGAGCCCTGTTCCCGCAGAATCCAGGCTTCGTGGGTCAGCTCCTCCATGCTCGCATGGCCGCGTTTGGCCAAGGGGTGCTGCGGGGCGCAGAACACCACCAGCTCATCCTCGACCCAGGTTTGTACTTCGATGTCCGGATGGCTGCAGTCGCCTTCGATTAGACCCAGGTCAATTTCGTAGTGGGCGACCTGTTGCACGATATGCGCAGTGTTCTGCACATGCAGTTTGACCTGGCTCTCCGGGTGGACCTGCATGAAGCTGCCGATCAACAGGGTCGCCAGGTAATTGCCGATGGTCAGGGTCGCGCCCACCGACAACGAGCCGAAGCCGGACTTGCCGTTGAGCAGGTCTTCGATTTCCTTGGCCTGGTCCAGCAACGCCACCGCCTGGGGCAGCAGCTGTTTGCCCAGGGCGTTGAGGCTCAGGCGCTTGCCGGCGCGATCGAACAACTGGCAACTGGATTGCCGTTCCAGTTCGGTGATTGAAGTGCTTGCCGCGGATTGGGAAAGGGCCAGCAGGCCGGCAGCACGAGAAACGCTCTCTTGCTGGGCGACGGCGACGAATACTTGCAGTTGACGGAGAGTAAATCGCATATCGATATAACCGATAACCCTTATCTTAATAATCCAGTTAACAGATATTGTCGCCGCCATTAGAATGCTGTGCAATTGCGCTCGGCTCGCTTGTCGCAGAGCAGGCGCCGACAACTTTCCAGGAGTCCCCCGTACATGAGCAACATGAACCACGAGCGTGTCCTCAGTGTTCATCACTGGAACGACACTCTGTTCAGCTTCAAGTGCACCCGCGATCCGGGCCTGCGCTTCGAGAACGGTCAGTTCGTGATGATCGGCCTGCAACAGCCCAATGGCCGCCCGCTTATGCGCGCTTACTCGATTGCCAGCCCGAACTGGGAAGAGCATCTCGAGTTCTTCAGCATCAAGGTTCCCGATGGCCCGCTGACTTCCCAGCTGCAGCATTTGAAGGAAGGCGACGAGATCATCATCAGCAAGAAGCCTACCGGTACCCTGGTACTGGACGACCTGAAGCCTGGCAAGCACCTGTACCTGCTCAGCACCGGCACCGGCCTGGCGCCGTTCATGAGCGTCATCCAGGATCCGGAAACCTACGAGCGTTTCGAGAAAGTGATCCTGTGCCACGGCGTGCGTTACGTCAACGAAGTCGCCTACCGCGAGTTCATCACCGAGCACCTGCCGCAGAACGAGTTCTTCGGCGAAGCGCTGCGTGAAAAACTGATCTACTACCCGACCGTGACCCGTGAGCCGTTCGAGAACGAAGGCCGCCTGACCGACCTGATGCGCAGCGGCAAGCTGTTCAGCGACATCGGCCTGCCGCCGATCAACCCGCAGGACGACCGCGCCATGCTGTGCGGCAGCCCGAGCATGCTCGACGAGACCAGCGAAGTGCTCAACAGCTTCGGCCTGACCGTTTCGCCACGCATGCGCGAGCCGGGTGACTACCTGATCGAGCGCGCTTTCGTCGAGAAGTAAGCGACTCGCAGCACAGAAAAAGCCCGCGTTGCCTGAGAAGGCAACGCGGGCTTTTTCGTTTCCGGCTTCCGGTCAGCGCGCGGGGACCACTTCCAGGACCTGGATCAGGCCCGGCTGGGGGTAGTGCCAGCGCACGTCCAGATCCCAGAACTGCGCGCCGTATTCGCGTTCCGGGGTGGGCGTCTGGTAGGCCGGGCGTGGGTCCTGGGCCAAACATTGCTCGATCAGCTCCACCAGCGGCTCCTGCAGGCGTTGAGCGTGCGTATGAGCCTGTTGCAGGGCGTTGTCGCTCCACTGCACCGGGATCAGCTGCGGCGCCGCGCTGGCGATGCTGTTGCTCGCGCTATCGATGATGTCGGCGTAAGGCACGTAGGGCTTGATATCGAGAATCGGCGTGCCGTCCAGCAGGTCGATGCCGGAGATCCACAGGCGGTTGGCCTCGACCTTGTCCAGCTTGACCACCGACTGGCCAATGCCGTTGGGCCGGTGGGTGGCGCGGGTGGCGAAGACCCCCATGGACTTGTTGCCACCCAGGCGCGGCGGGCGGACCTTGAGCCGCGGTTTGTCTTCCAGCGCCTGGTGAAACAGGAACAGCAGCCAGACGTGGCTGACCTGTTCCAGGCCCTGCACCGCGTCGCCCTGGTTGAAGGGCGCCACCAGCTCCAGCACGCCACGGGCCGCCGGGGCCAGTTGCGGCTGGCGCGGGATGGCGAACTTTTCCTTGAAGCAGGAGCGCACGAAGCCGATGGGGGAAACGCTGTAGGTCATTTTGCAAATCTCAAGTTGCAAGCTTCGAGCTACAAGCTTTGAACTTGCAGCTTGTAGCTGTCTTAAGCCCTGACGCGTAGGGTCAGGCCCTTGAGGAAGTTGCGCAGCAACTGGTCGCCGCACGGGCGGTAGTTGGTGTGGCCGAACTTGCGGAACAGCGCGCTCAGCTCTGGCTTGGACACCGGGAAGTCGGCGGCCTTGAGGATGGCGTGCATGTCGTCTTCCTTCAGCTCGAAGGCGACCCGCAGCTTCTTCAGGATGATGTTGTTGGTCACCGGCAGTTCGATCGGCAACGGCGGACGGCTTTCGTCCTTGCCACGCTTGAAGATCACCAGTCCGTCGAGAAAGTGCGCCATGACCTCGTCCGGGCAATGCACGAAACCTTCTTCCTCGTCCTTTTTCAGGTAGCCGACTATGTCGTCCAGGCTCACGTCAAAGCCGGTGAGCTTGATGATCTCGACGACCTTCTTGTCGCTGATGTCGAGCATGTAGCGCACGCTGCGCAGTACATCGTTATGAATCATGTCTACAGTCCTGGTCTGTTCACGTTGAGCGCCGCATGCACGCGCGGCGTCTGAATGGGTGTCGGCCTAGAATTTTTCTTTGGCGGACAGGTAGCGCCATTGCCCGACCGGCACCTTGCCGATGGAAACCCCACCGATACGGATGCGGCGAATGGCGACCACCTTCAGGCCTACCGCTTCGCAGAGCTGGGCGATCACGCCCGGTTGCGGGTTCTTCATGGCGAAGCGCAGGCGGTTTTCGTTCTGCCAGCTGGCCTTGACCGGCGGCAGTTCCCGGCCCTTGTAAGTCAGGCCGTGGTTCAGGCGGTTAAGGCCGTGGGCGACCATCTCGCCTTCCACCTCGACCACGTATTCCTGCTCGATCTTGGCCGCATCGGCGGTCAGCTTGCGCAGGATCTTCCAGTCCTGGGTGAACACCAGCAGGCCGCTGGCATTGGCTTGCAGGTCGGCGCTGGCGGTCAGGCGCAGGAAGTGGCCCTTGAGCGGTCGTTTGCCGAAGCGGTGCTCCTCGGACAGGCTGGCGGCGCTCAGCGACTGCATGGCGCTGTCGACGTCCTGGCCGGCCGGTACGTTCAGCAGCAGGGTCACCGGCTCCGGCGCGGTGGCCTTGGCCTGTGGGTCGAGTTCGACTTTCTGGGTGTCGACCTTGAACTGCGGCTCGTCGATGACCTCGCCATCCACGGTGACCCAGCCGCCCTCGATGAACAGCTCAGCCTCCCGGCGGGAGCAGCCGACGAGTTCGATGAGGCGTTTGGAGAGACGAATCGGGTCAGTCATGACAGGGGCCGTAGCAAAAGGGGGCAGGCATTGTACCTGCCCGGCGCCGGTTAATCGCGGGTCCATTTGCCCGCTGTGGCTTTTAGCCGCGCAGTGCCTGCTGCTGGGGCTGTTTCAGGCGCATGTGCAGCAGCGGATAGGGCTGGCCCATGCCGTCGTGCTCGGAGCGACCGATGACCTCGAAGCCCTGCTTGAAGTAGAAGCCCAGGGCTTGCGGGTTCTGCTCGTTGACGTCCAGCTCGTCGGCGTTCAGGTGTTCGATGGCGTACCTGAGCAATTGCTTGCCCAGGCCCTGGCCGCGATGGGCGGGATCGATGAAGAGCATCTCGATCTTGCCGGCGGCGACCCCGGCGAAGCCGGTGATGTGCTGGCGCTGGTCCCGGGTGCAGATCAGCATCACTGCATCCAGATAACGGTTCAGCACCAGGTTTCTCAGCAGTTCGATGTAGCTGTCCGGCAGGAAGTCGTGGGTGGCGCGCACCGAGGCCTCCCAGACCCGGGTCAGTTCCGGGTAGTCGCTGTGTTTCGGGGTGTGGATGACCGAATGATGGCGCATGCCGCCTGCTCCTTTGTGGTGACGCATCCGTGGTCCTGAGCAAACGATAGACGTAAAAAAGCCCCGCATCTCGCGAAGAGAGCGGGGCTTTGCGGTTTTTTACGCCTTACAGGACTTCGGCCCACAGGTCGTATTCGTCGGCGTCGGTCACCCGGCACCAGACCTTGTCGCCTGGTTTGAGGTCGCCGGCACCGTCGATGAACACGTTGCCGTCGATTTCCGGGGCGTCGAAGAAGCAGCGGCCCACGGCGCCC
This sequence comes from Pseudomonas sp. GW821-FHT02B10, assembly GCF_059421865.1. Classification (NCBI taxonomy): domain Bacteria; kingdom Pseudomonadati; phylum Pseudomonadota; class Gammaproteobacteria; order Pseudomonadales; family Pseudomonadaceae; genus Pseudomonas; species Pseudomonas sp. GW821-FHT02B10. Next base: position 540,554 of record NZ_JBWKVU010000001.1, read on the forward strand.
TGTTCGTCGACTTCATCGATCAGCACTTCGATTTCCTTGCCGATGCGCTGTTGCAGGCGCGCCGAGCTGATTGCCTGCTGGTGCGCCATGAAGCGCTCCCAACGGTCCTGCTTGACTTCGTCCGGGACCACTTCCAGGTCCAGGTCGTTGGCTGGCGCGCCTTCCACCGGTGAGTACTGGAAGCAGCCGACGCGGTCGAGCTGGGCTTCGGTCAGCCAGTCGAGCAGGTACTGGAAGTCTTCTTCGGTTTCGCCGGGGAAGCCGACGATGAAGGTCGAGCGGATGATCAGCTCGGGGCAGATCTGGCGCCAGTTCTTGATCCGGGCCAGGGTCTTGTCTTCGAAGGCCGGGCGCTTCATGGCCTTGAGCACTTTCGGGCTGGCGTGCTGGAACGGGATGTCCAGGTACGGCAGGATCTTACCGGCGGCCATCAGCGGGATCAGCTCGTCCACGTGCGGGTACGGGTAGACGTAGTGCAGGCGGACCCAGACGCCCAGGGTGCTGAGGGCTTCGCACAGCTCGGTCATGCGGGTTTTCACCGGCGCGCCGTTCCAGAAGCCGGTGCGGTACTTGACGTCGACGCCATAGGCGCTGGTGTCCTGGGAGATCACCAGCAGTTCCTTGACCCCGGACTTGACCAGACGCTGGGCCTCGTCCAGTACATCGCCCACCGGGCGGCTGACCAGCTTGCCGCGCATCGACGGGATGATGCAGAAGCTGCAGCTGTGGTTGCAGCCTTCGGAAATCTTCAGGTACGCGTAGTGGCGCGGAGTCAGCTTGATGCCTTGTGGCGGTACCAGGTCGATCAGCGGGTTGTGGTCCTGTTTCGGCGGCACCACTTCGTGCACCGCGCTGACCACTTGCTCGTACTGCTGCGGGCCGGTCACGGCCAGCACGCTCGGATGCACGTCGCGGATATTGCCTTCTTCCACGCCCATGCAGCCGGTGACGATGACCTTGCCGTTTTCCTTGATGGCTTCGCCGATCACTTCCAGGGATTCGGCCTTGGCCGAGTCGATGAAACCGCAGGTGTTGACCACCACGACGTCGGCGTCCTGGTAGGTGGACACCACGTCATAACCTTCCATACGCAGTTGCGTGAGGATGCGCTCGGAATCGACCAGCGCTTTCGGGCAGCCCAGGGAAACGAAGCCGACCTTGGGGTTGGCTGGCGCGGTAGGGGTGGACATGTCTAACCTCGGCATAGGTGTCGGGTCGCTCGGCGGCTTGGGTAAAACCGCTGGCGACGGACGGGCGCTTGGCGCGCCTCTGATCAAAAAGTGCGCAATTCTAGCGATGGCCGGCGCACTTGACCAGCTTTATGCAGGGAAATACGACGAGTGCTGCGCTATGCTTCGCGCCGTTGCGCCCAGGTGAATTCTTATAGTCAAGAGAACCTCTGTAACTGTAAGTAAAAGGGCGCATGCTGCATTGGCATTCACGAGAGTCTTGCAAGCTTGGCGTTGTCTTGAATGTCATGCCTTTTATAAGAAGCCCCGATCTGGGTAGTAGGAGTGGTGGATGGGTCAGGCAAGTAGTCAGGCGGTAGGCGGCGAGCATTCCAGGGCCAGGCCCCTGGGGATGCTGGTGGCGGCGGTCGGGGTGGTTTATGGCGATATCGGTACCAGCCCGCTTTATACCTTGAAGGAGGTATTCGCGGGGCATTACGGGGTCCCGGTCAACCACGACGGTGTATTCGGCATTCTTGCATTGATCTTCTGGTCGCTGGTCTGGGTGGTCTCGATCAAATACGTGTTGTTCATCCTGCGGGCCGACAACCAGGGCGAGGGTGGCATCATGGCCTTGACCGCCCTGGCCCGGCGGGCGTCGACGCCCTATCCGAGGCTGCGGGTGGTCCTGGTCATCCTGGGCCTGATCGGCGCGGCCTTGTTCTACGGCGACAGCATGATCACCCCGGCGATTTCCGTATTGTCGGCGGTGGAGGGGCTGGAGATTGCCTTCGACGGGCTCGAGCACTGGGTCGTACCGATGGCGTTGATCGTGCTGGTGGCGCTGTTTCTGATCCAGAAACACGGTACCGATCGCATCGGCAAGCTGTTCGGACCGGTAATGGTCCTGTGGTTCGTGACGCTGGGCGGGCTGGGGATCTACGGCATCGCCCAGCATCCGGAAGTGCTGCAGGCGCTGAACCCGGTCTGGGGCGTGCGGTTCTTCATCGTGCATCCGGGCATGGGCGTGGCCATTCTCGGCGCGGTAGTGCTGGCATTGACCGGTGCCGAAGCGCTGTACGCCGACATGGGCCACTTCGGGCGCAAGCCGATCGCTCGCGCCTGGTTCGCTCTGGTGCTGCCGGCGCTGGTGCTCAACTATTTCGGCCAGGGCGCCTTGCTCCTGGAGAACCCGGAAGCGGCGCGTAACCCGTTCTATCTGCTGGCGCCGAGCTGGGCCCTGATCCCGCTGGTGGTGCTGGCGACCCTGGCTACCGTGATCGCCTCCCAGGCGGTGATCTCCGGCGCGTTCTCCCTGACCCGCCAGGCGATCCAGCTGGGTTATATCCCGCGCATGTACATCCAGCACACCTCCAGCGCGGAGCAGGGGCAGATCTACATCGGTGCGGTGAACTGGGCGCTGATGGTCGGGGTGATCCTCCTGGTGCTGGGCTTCGAGTCTTCCGGCGCACTGGCTTCGGCCTACGGCGTGGCGGTGACCGGGACCATGCTGATCACCAGCATCCTGGTGTCGGCGGTGATGCTGTTGCTGTGGAAGTGGTCGCCGGTGCTGACGGTGCCGATCCTGGTGGGCTTCCTGCTGGTGGACGGGCTGTTCTTCGCCGCCAACGTACCGAAGATCTTCCAGGGCGGTGCTTTCCCGGTATTGGCGGGGATTGTGCTGTTCGCCCTGATGACCACCTGGAAACGCGGCAAGGAACTGTTGATGGACCGCCTCGGCGAGGGCGCGTTGCCGCTGCCGATCTTTATCAACAGCATCCGTGTGCAGCCGCCGCATCGAGTCCAGGGCACCGCGGTGTTCCTCACTGCGCGCTCCGACGCCGTGCCCCATGCGCTGTTGCACAACCTGCTGCATAACCAGGTGCTGCACGAGCAAGTGGTGCTGCTGACGGTGGTCTATGAAGATATCCCGCGGGTGCCGACGCAACGGCGCTTCGAGGTGGATTCCTATGGCGAAGGCTTCTTCCGGGTGATCCTGCACTTCGGTTTCACCGACGAGCCGGACGTGCCTGAAGCGCTGAAACTGTGCCATCTCGACGAGCTGGACTTCAGCCCGATGCGCACCACCTACTTCCTCAGCCGCGAGACGGTCATCACCTCCAAGATCGTCGGCATGGCGCGCTGGCGCGAGACGCTGTTCGCCTTCATGCTCAAGAACGCCAACGGCAACCTGCGCTTCTTCAAGCTGCCGGTGAACCGCGTGATCGAGTTGGGTACGCAGATCGAGATGTAAGCTGGCGCGACAGCAGAAGCCCCCGTCACCGCTGTGGTGACGGGGGCTTTTTTGTTGGAGGAGGGCGCTTTCCCCTGTAGGAGCGAGCTTGCTCGCGATGGCGCTCTACCTGGCAGCCCGCGCTGATCGCGAGCTAGCTCCGCTCCCGCAGAGGGGGATTTCAAGGATGAAAAAGCCCCCGGTGCCGGTTGGCAGCGGGGGCCTTGTCTGGGCATTCAGATCACTCTTCGGCGACCTTGTCCTTGCCCTGGCGTTTCTCGATGACGTTGACCAGGCGCTGGGCCAGGGCCGGGTAGTTTTCGTCGAAGTGATGGCCGCCCGGCAGTTTCATGGCTTCGCCGACGGCGGTCTTGTCGGTGCAACCGCTTTCGTCGACTTCTTCCTCGCCGTAGATGCACACCACCTTGGCCGCTGGCAGCTTGGCCATTTCCGGGCCGGTGGCGGCTTCCTTGCCGGCGTTGCCCAGCCAGCCTTCGACTTCGATCTCGAAACTGCCGGTGCGGGCGAAGGCCAGCAGGATAATGGCGTCGACTCGCTGCTGCTCGGCTTCCGGCAGGCGGTTGTAGATGGCTGGCAACACGTCGGCGCCGAACGAGTAGCCGGTCAGCACGAAGCGCTTGGTGCCCCATTTCTGCCGGTAGTGCTGCATCAGTTCGGTCAGGTCGGTGGCGCTCTGCTCCGGGGTCTTGTGCTGCCAGTAGTAGCGCAGGGTGTCGATGCCGACCACCGGGTAGCCGATCTTCGCCATCTCGCCGGCCACGTCACGGTCCAGGTCGCGCCAGCCGCCGTCACCGGAGAGGAACAGGGTCACGGTGTCCTTGGCCTGGCCGGCCGGCACTTCGACCACCGGGATGTTCAGGCCGCCGTTGTCCGAACCCACCAGCAGCTTGCGCAGCTCGTTGTTCAGCACCTGGGGCAGGTGAATGTCGTAGTCGCTGATGCTGGTGCTGGCATTGGGGGTGTCACGCACGAAGCCGGCGCTTTCGTCATCCGGGTTGTCGTTCCAGGCCACCAGCCAGTGGCCGTGGGCCAGGGTCTTGGGCAACGGGTTGGTACAGCCCGGGGCCGGGTTGATGGTAAAGCCCACCGACACGGCCTGGGCCTTGTCGTCGTTCTGGGTGGCGATCCAGCGCCAGGCCAGGGCGGCACCAGGGCCGATGCCGCTGACCAGGGTCGCCGGGCCCGCGAGTTGGCCCAAGGCGGTCTGCAGGGCTTGTTCCTGCAGCTTGCAGTCGTCCTTGGGCAGGATTACCTGGACGATCTGCGCCGCGCCGCCGCGGCTCAAGGCCAGGAGTTGGGTATCGGTCAGGGCTTCGTCGGCGAGGACGGCCACGGCGACCCGGGCTTTGGCCTGGGCGGCCGGGGTGACACGGGTCAGGGTCGAGCCATCGGTCTGGGCCAGGTGTTCCAGGGTCGGTTGTGGTGCCGGACGATTCCAGTACCAGTAGCCGCCTCCCGCTATCAGGGCAAACACCACCAGAGTGGCTAATACATACCGCCAGGAGCGTTGAATCATCAGCGTTTCACCAATCCAGTCAGGCCGCCCGCAATCAGGGCGGCGGTATCGGCCAGTGCCACCAGCGGATCCAGTCCGGCGGGCACGGCCATGTAACGAGGTTCCCAGTCAGGCTGGAATTTGTCTTTGAAACGGCGCAACCCTTGGAAGTTGTACAGCTGCTCACCCCGACGGAAAACCATCGATCCAAGGCGCTGGGTCAGTGGCGCGCCACGCCGGGGTTGCAGACCCGACAACGGCACCATGCCCAGACTGAAGCGGGCATACCCATGGTTTTTATAATGCTGGATCAGGCCGACCATCATGAATTCCATGGTCAGCTTGGGAGCCTCCGGGTGGGCGCGCATCAGGTCGAGGCTGGCCAGGTCATGGCTGTAGGTCTCGAGCAGGTTGGCGAAGGCCACCGGACGTCCTTCAAAACGGATGATCGCGATACGGAAATGCTTGAGGTAGTCCTCGCTGAAACGCCCGAGGGAGAAACCTTTCTCGCGGACATTCTTGCCGGTCAGCCAGGCATCGGAAATGACTTTCAGCTCGTCCATCGGCGCCTGCCCGGCTTCATGGATTTCCAGCGACAGACCGTCGCGGGTACCGCGGTTCCAGGTGTAGCGCAGGTCCTTCATCTCCTTGCCCTTGGCTTCGAGGTCAAAGCGGTTCAGGTCGACCCGGGCTTCTTCGCCAAGCTTGATCGCGGTCAGGCCGATGTCCATGTAGTACGGCAGGTTTTCCGCGCGCACTTGATAGAACACCGGACGCGCATGGTGGACGTCGCACAGGTCGCGGAACTGCCAGATCATCTCGGCCCGTTGCTGGGTCGGCCCGATCGGGTCGTACAGCGCCACCAGGCTGCGGCCGCGCCGGGCATACATGAGGAAGGCGTCGTCGTTGGGATGGAACAGCAGGGCCTTGTCGCCGGTCAGGGACAGGCCGCCGTCGGGCTGCGAAGAGGCCATGAGGATCTTCGCCGCGCGGTCCAGCTCCTCACCATTGGGCAGGTGAATCACCGGGCGCGCGGTGCGCAGCAGCCAGGTCAGGGACACCACCACCAGCAGCACCGCGGCCCCCAGCAGCGAGCGCAGGCCCCGTGGGGCATCGGCGTCGAGGGTGAACTGCCACCACAGCTGATGGCTGTAGGGCACGTCCTGATAGGCGAACAGCAGCAGCCAGATCGATGCGCCCAGCACACAGACGCTGGCCACCAGGTACAGCGGCGAGAATGGCAGTTCGGTGAGGCGGCTCGGCCGGTAGAAGGAGCGGCGGAAGACCGCCAGCAGGCTGGCGGTCAGGGTCATCAGGCTGGCTTCTTCCCAGTCGAAACCCTTGAGCAGCGAGAGCACGGCACCGACCAGCAGCAGGATGGTGGTCAATATCCAGGCCGCGGACAGGCGCCGGCGCAGGCCCTGGGCCAGCAGCAGGCAAAGCACCCCGACCAGGCTGGCGCCGAAGTGCGAGGCATCCACCAGGCGGTGCGGGATCAGAAAACCGATGTGTTGCAGGCGGGTGTCGATTTCCGGGGTCACGCCGGAAAACAGCAGCACCACGCCGGACAGGAACACCAGCACCGCGAGGATCGGTGCGGCCAGGCCCGAGGCCACCCGCAGCGATTGACGGGTCTGGAACAGGCGCTGGGCCTCATTGATCAGCAGCAGGACGCAGGCCACCAGCATCGGCAGGATCACGTAGATCAGCCGGTACAGCAGCAGGGCGGCGGCCAGTGGCGCCGCACCGAGCTTGTCGGCGAAGGCGGCCAGCAGAATCGCTTCGAACACCCCGACGCCGCCGGGTACATGGCTGAGCACGCCGGCCGCCAGGGCCAGCAGGTAGACCAGCAGGAAGGCGCCGAAGGGCGGTGCCTCGGGCAGCAGCAGATAGAGCACGGTGGCTGCGGCGGCGACGTCGAGGGCGGTGATCAGCAGTTGCAGGAGCGTCAGGCGGCGTCCAGGCAGGCGCAGGGTGCGGCGCCCGGCCTTGACCAACAGGTTGTCCGGCAGTGGCTGTTCAGGCAGGCGGCGCCGGTAGATACCGATGACCAGGATCGCGCAGAGCAGCAGTACGGCGCCGGCAATGCTGGCCAGCAGGCCTTCGGAGAGGCGCAGGGCGGCGGAGGCGGCGGGCAGGTTGCTCAGGGTCGCCAGGGCGGCGAGCGGTGGCAGGGCACAACCCAGGGACAAGCTGGCGAACAGCGTCATATGGGCGACGTCGCCGGCACCCACGCTATGCCGGGCATAGAGGCGGTAACGCACCGAACCACCGGAGAGCAGCGACAGGCCGATGGCGTTGCCGATGGCAAAGGCGGTGAAGCCCCCGAGGGCCAGGGTGCGCGGCGGCAGGTTCACCCCGGCGTAGCGGCTGGCGGACCATTCGTAGCCGAGCAGGATGACGAAACCGACCACGGTCGCGGCCAGGGCGCCGAGCAGGGCCGGCTTGGGCACGTCGAGGATCGAATCATGCAGGGCATACAGATCCAGCTCGCTGAGCAGGTGACGACAGGCAATCAGGGCGATGCCGAACAGCAGCAGGGTCACGACCATGCCGATGGGCTGGCGGTATTTGCTCAATAGCTCCAGCCAGCGCAAGCGGGTGGCCGCGACCGGTTGGTTCGCTGTAACGGTATCGGTGTCTTGTGAATCAGACGAGTTGGCACGCATCAATCACCTCGTGGATTGTGCGCGACAGGATGGGGGTATCCAGCCAAGTTACCAATCCCTGCAGAAAAAATAGTTTCAAATATTAACGCGTCTCACCATGGCCCTGCGAGCCCGGACGGCTAGCGTTTTCAAGCGGCTGCCTGGCAATGAGCATAGCGGGTTGGAAAGAGTGGGGGAGGTGACTGACGGTTCACGGGAGGTTGCCAGGTCATTGTTGCGAAAAGATTTTTTCGACAGATACAAAAAAGGCCACTCTTTCGAGTGGCCTTTTTTGTTGTTTGGTTGCGGGAGCCGGATTTGAACCGACGACCTTCGGGTTATGAGCCCGACGAGCTACCAGGCTGCTCCATCCCGCGTCTGTGTGGCGGCATTCTACAGACGAATGCTGGAGTGTCAACCGTTAATGGTCCATTGAGTCAAATAAGTGTTGAATGACTCGCAAGGCGGGTTAAGTCCCGGTACTGCAAAGGGTTTTGTTTTGTGCGACAACAAAACGGGCGCGCACAAAAAAGGCCACTCTTTCGAGTAGCCTTTTTTGATGTTTGGTTGCGGGAGCCGGATTTGAACCGACGACCTTCGGGTTATGAGCCCGACGAGCTACCAGACTGCTCCATCCCGCGTCTGTGTGGCGGCATTCTACAGAGGATCGCCGGCCTGTCAACCAATTGGCCGAAAAAAACTGTTTTCGTTCAATTGCTTAGCTTGAAAATGCAGCCCCTCAATCGGCCCTGAGGGCATGCTGCACAAGGTTTTCAGCTCTATTGAGGGGCTTTGACCGATTGAGAAAATAAATTCATCTTCCGATTTTTCTGGTGATAGGCAGGAGAAATCAAACTACTGGTGCTATATACAGTTCTCGGTGAGATACTGTCGCCCTGTCTTGTGATCGACCTCTTGCTTCCATGAACTCTGCCTTTATATGACGCAGCGCAAAATCATCCACATCGACTGCGATTGCTTCTACGCCGCCATCGAAATGCGCGACGACCCGCAGTTGGCCGGCAGGCCGATGGCGGTGGGCGGCTCGGCGGAGCGACGTGGGGTGATCGCCACCTGCAACTATGAGGCCCGCGCTTTTGGCGTGCGTTCGGCCATGTCCTCTCGGCATGCGCTGACGCTGTGCCCAGACCTGCTGATCGTCAAGCCGCGCATGGAAGCCTACCGGGAAGCGTCGAAAGAGATTCATACGATCTTTCGCGACTACACCGACCTGATCGAGCCTTTATCCCTGGATGAGGCCTACCTGGATGTTTCCGACAGCCCCAACTTCGCCGGCAGCGCCACGCGAATCGCCCAGGACATTCGTCGCCGCGTCTCCAACCAGCTGCATATCACGGTGTCGGCCGGGGTGGCACCGAACAAGTTCCTGGCCAAGATCGCCAGCGACTGGAAAAAGCCCAACGGCCTGTTCGTGATCACCCCGGACCAGGTCGAGGACTTCGTTTCGGCCTTGCCGGTCAACAAGCTGCATGGCGTGGGCAAGGTCACGGCCGACAAGCTGGGACGCCTGGGCATCGTCAGCTGCGAGGCATTGCGCGAATGGGGCAAGCTGGCGCTGGTGCGCGAGTTCGGCAGTTTTGGCGAGCGGTTGTGGAACCTCGCCCGGGGTATCGATGAACGGCCGGTGCAGAACGACAGTCGCCGGCAGTCCATCAGTGTGGAAAACACCTACGACGTCGATCTGCCCGATCTGCAGAGCTGCCTGGATAAACTCCCGGAGCTGATGCAGACCCTGGCCGGCCGGATCGAACGAATCGACAGCAGCTATCGTCCGGGCAAGCCCTTCGTCAAAGTGAAGTTTCACGATTTCACCCAGACCACGCTCGAACAGGCGGGGGCAGGGCGGGACCTGGAGAGTTACCGGCAGCTTTTGACCCAGGCGTTCAAGCGCGGGGACAGGCCGGTGCGGCTATTGGGGATCGGTGTACGTTTGCAGGATCTGCGTGGCGGGCATGAGCAGTTGGAGTTGTTCAGCCGTTCCTGAAACAGCATCGCGAGCCAGCCCACCCCCGCAGTGCGGAAACAGGCTGGCTCGCGATGGTTATCTGATCAGTGGGCGCCGGGATCGGCGACCAGGCGGCCGGCGTTCTTGGTCAGCGACTTGAGAAATTCGCTTTGCAGTTCCGGATCGTTGCGGGTCAGCTCGATCAGGCTCTGTTCCAGTTCGCTGGCTTCTTCTTCCAGACCCAATTCGGAGAGACGCTTGACCCGGTGCACCCACTGGCTCACTTCGTCATCTTCGAGGTCGTCGTAGATCAGGTTGTGCGCTTCCAGCAGCTTGCCGCGCAGGGTGTTGCTGATGGCCAGCGACGAATCGGAATGCACGTCGTCCTGGGCATCCGCGACGCTGATCTGCAGCTTGCCGATGTGGTTCAGGTCCTGTTCGGAAAACGGGCTGTCCAACAGGTTCAGGCGCAGTACGCCGTTGCGGTCGGTGCTCAGCTCGTGGGTTTCCTTGCCGGCCTTGACCTGCACCGGGCGTTCGCTCCAGGGCAGGCTCGAATACTCCACGCGCTTGTCGCGCTGGACTTCATCGATCCCTGCCAGGTTCTGCTGCGCCCGGCCGTGGGACTGCACGTTCATGAACGGGTTGAGCCCGGCCACGCCGTAGCTGATCCAGTCCTTGGTGACGCTGTCCGGCAGGTTGCCCAGGGCAAACACATTGACCACGTTGGCGCCGACACCCGCGACCACGGCCACCGCGCCCAGCGGGATCTCGTAGATCTCCCGCCAGGGTTGATAGGGCGTATAGCGATCGTAGCGACGCGTGACTTCGAACTCGGTGACTTCGAAGGTCTTCTGCTCGTGGATACGTACCCGGCGTTGCGGCAGCTCAAGCACCTTAGGCTCACCGACATCGATCTGCAGGCTGTGATCGAGCAATTTGCGCTCGACACGTTCCTCGTGCTCGCTGCGTTGCGACATCTGGTTGGCACAGCCGCTGAGCAACAGGGCGCCGCACAAGGCGGCGCCACCGAGGCTTAAGGTGTTTCGCTTGAACATGACTTCTCTATCTGGTTTCAGCGACGGATACGGGCTTGGAGGAAGGACAGCACGTCAGCCACCGGCAGCGCTTGCGCCTCGGCTTCGGTACGGCTCTTGTATTCCAGGTTGCCTTCGGCGAGGCCGCGGTCGCTGACCACGATCCGGTGTGGAATGCCGATCAGCTCCATGTCCGCAAACTTGATGCCCGGGCTGGTCTTCTTGTCGCGGTCGTCCAGCAGCACTTCGAAGCCGGCAGCGGTGAGTTGCGCGTACAGCTTGTCGGTGGCTTCGCGAACCTGCTCGGTTTCATAGCGCAGCGGTACCAGGGCGATCTGGAACGGGGCCAGGGTGTCGCTCCAGATGATGCCGTTCTCGTCGTTGTTCTGCTCGATGGCCGCGGCCACCACGCGGGACACGCCAATGCCGTAGCAGCCCATTTCCAGGGTGACCGGCTTGCCGTTCTCGCCCAGCACTTCGCACTTCATCGCCTTGCTGTACTTGTTGCCCAGCTGGAAGATGTGCCCGACTTCGATGCCGCGCTTGATTTCCAGGGTGCCCTTGCCGTCCGGGCTTGGGTCGCCGCTGACGACATTGCGCAGGTCGGCGATGGTCGGGACCGGCATGTCGCGTTCCCAGTTGAAGCCGAAATAGTGCTTGTCGTCGACGTTCGCGCCGATACCGAAGTCGCTCATCAGGGCCACCGAGCGGTCGACGATGATTGGCAGCGGCAGGTTCAGCGGGCCCAGGGAGCCGGCGCCGGCGCCGATGGCGTCACGCAGTTCGGTTTCGGAAGCCATCACCAGAGGGCTGGCGACGCCAGGCTGGTTGGCGGCCTTGATTTCGTTCAGCTCGTGGTCGCCACGGATGATCAGGGCGATCAGCTTGCCGGCTTCCTCGGCGTGCACCACCAGGGTCTTGACGGTCTTTTCGATCGGCAGGTTGTAGCCTTCCACCAGCTGCGCGATGGTTTTCGCGTCAGGGGTGTCGACCAGGCGCAGTTCTTCGCTCGGCGCCGGGCGCGAGGTTTCCCGTGGCACGGCTTCGGCTTTCTCGATGTTCGCCGCGTAGTCGGAGCCGTTGCTGAAAACGATGTCGTCTTCGCCGGACTCGGCCAGTACGTGGAATTCGTGGGAGCCGGCGCCGCCGATGGAACCGTTGTCGGCTTCGACCGGACGGAACTTCAGGCCCAGGCGGGTGAACACGTTGCAGTAGGCCTGGTGCATGCGGTCATAGGTGACCTGCAGCGATGCCTGGTCGGCGTGGAAGGAATAGGCGTCCTTCATGATGAACTCGCGACCGCGCATCAGGCCGAAGCGTGGGCGGATTTCATCGCGGAATTTGGTCTGGATCTGGTACAGGTTGATCGGCAGCTGCTTGTAGCTGCTCAGTTCGTTGCGGGCCAGATCGGTGATCACTTCTTCGTGGGTCGGGCCGGCGCAGAAATCGCGACCGTGGCGATCCTTGAAGCGCAGCAGTTCAGGGCCGTACTCCTCCCAGCGACCGGATTCCTGCCACAGTTCAGCCGGCTGCGTGCTCGGCATCAACACTTCAAGCGAGCCGGCGGCGTTCATTTCTTCACGAACGATGGCTTCGACCTTGCGCATCACCCGCAGGCCCATCGGGAGCCAGGTGTACAGGCCCGAGGCCAGTTTGCGGATCATGCCGGCGCGCAGCATCAGCTGATGGCTGATCACGACCGCATCGGAAGGCGTTTCTTTCTGTGTGGCGAGCAAAAATTGACTGGTGCGCATGGTAGGCCGTTGTCGGTTGCTGAAGACTAGAAATGACGAAGCATTGTACGGGCGAGAACCGTTGGCGTACAGGATTGCGGCCGGGGGAGATCGGGGCGCCGGATGAAGGCCGGCGTGCCCCGGGGTTTCCTAGGGTTCTTCGCTGGCAGCAGCTGCGGGTGGAGTGGCCGGCGGTGTGGCTTCGGGCGCTTGCGGCGGTTCGGCGCGGCGGCTTTCCTGGAACCAGTGCAAGGCGATCAGGACCAGGGTCGGCACGCCGAGCAGGGCGGTGATCAGGAAGAAGTCGTGATAGCCGAACTTCTCCACCATGACCCCCGAATAACCGCCGATCAGGCGCGGCAACAGCAGCATGATCGAGCTGAGCAGGGCGTACTGGGTCGCCGAGAACTTCAGGTTGGTCAGGCTCGACAGATAGGCGACGAAGGCCGAGGTGGCCAGGCCCGAGCTGAAGTTGTCCAGGGAAATGGTCACCACCAGCATCTGCAGGTTGGGGCCCATGTCGGCCAGCATCAGGAACAGCAGGTTGGTCCCGGCCGAGGCGGCGCCGCCGATGAACAGGATCGGGAGGATGCCGAAGCGTACGATCAGCAGGCCGCCCATGCCGGCGCCGACCAGGGTCATGATCAGGCCGAAAATCTTGCTGACGCTGGCGATCTGATCCTTGGTGAAGCCCTGGTCGATGTAGAACACGTTGGCCATCACGCCCATCACCGTGTCCGACATCCGATAGGTGGCGATCAGGCCCAGCAGCAGCAGGGCTTGCCAGCGGTAGCGCAGGATGAAGTCATTGACGGGGGTCAGCACCGGGGCCAGGCCGCGGCGGCCCATGGCCGACAGGCACAGCGAAGTCAGGATGATGTAGAGAATGGCGCGCAGGAACGCCCGGTCTTCCAGCAGCAGGTCCAGCAGGCTGGCGCCTTCGAACAGCACGCTGGCGAAGTCAGTGTTGTACAACTGGGTGAACATCGCCGGCACGGACACCAGCAGCACGATCAGCACGAACACCGACACCAGCTGGTGCACGAAACTGTAGCGCCCGGCCGACAGCTGGGTACGCAGCGGCACCGGCGGTTCGCGCATGAACAGGGTGGTCAGCAGGGCCGGGATCATCAGCACGCCGAACAGCACGTAGGTGCCGGTCCAGGCCGCGTGTTTATAGCTGAAACCGGTGGAGCCGAAACCTTCGGCGAAGAATAGGGCGCCAGCGGTGGCCAGCAGGGCGGCGACGCGGTAGCCGGACATATAGGCGGCGGCCAGGGCGGCCTGGCGGCTGTCTTCGGCGATTTCCAGGCGGTAGGCGTCCACCGCGATGTCCTGGGTGGCAGAGGCGAAGGCGACGATAACGGCAATGGCGATCAGCCAGGACAGGTGCTTTTGCGGATCGCAGAACCCCATGCCGATCAGCCCGAGCAGCACCAGCGATTGCGACAGGACCAGCCAGGAGCGGCGGCGCCCGAGCTTGCCCAGCAGGGGCAGGCGCCATTGGTCGAGCAAGGGCGACCAGACCCATTTGAAGGCGTAGGCCAGACCGATCAGGCTGGCGTAGCCAATGGTTTCGCGAGCAACACCGGCTTCGCGCAACCAGACTGAAAGTGTCGAAAACACCAGCATGTAGGGCAGGCCGGCGGCGAAACCAAGCAGCAACAGCACGAGCGTCGAGGGGCTGGCATAGGCGGCGAGCGCGGCGCGCCAGGTTTTACGGGGCATGGGCTGGAGTCTGCCTCAAGAATTACGGAAACAAAGCGCGCACTCTAACCGCTGTGCTCTACCGGACGCCAGCCATGGCGCCGAATATCCACACGATTGTTCAGGATCGAGACACCTTCCATACGCAGTCGCGCGCGCTGTTCGTCGCCCGAAGCGCTGCCCACGGGCAGGCTGATGCGCCCGCCCGCACCCAGTACGCGGTGCCAGGGCAGGGTGGTGTCGGCGGGCAACTGGCTGAGGGTACGTCCCACCCAGCGCGCCGCGCGACCCAGGCCCGCCATTTCAGCCAGTTGCCCATAGCTGACTACCTTGCCTTCCGGGACTTGGGCCAGGGTCAGGTAGAGCGCCGTGCGTCGGATTTCGGCGGGGCTTTGGTCGGCGTCGAGCGGTTCGATCACGTTCGGGTTTCCTGATGCAGGCCTGTAAACCGTCTGTAGGACAAAGGGTTTATTAACAGTTGAGAATTGAACTCACTATAGATAGTCGAGTCAGTCCCTGCCTGAGGTTTTATTCATGTGGATAATGCCGGTTTTTTTTGCGAACTCGAGCCCTGTATCTGTTTATGTTGTCCAGAACCCTGCTGTGCCTTGCCGTTTTCAGTACCGCCACGCCTTTGCTCGCCGATACCGTCTGGTTGAAGAACGGTGATCGTCTGAGCGGCAAGATCAAAGTGTTCGACGGTGGCAAGTTATTGATCCAGACCGAGTATGCCGGGGCCATCCCGATTGACTGGAAGCAGGTCAAGACGCTGGAGAGCGATCAGGAACTGCTGGTCAAGCAGGATGCCTACACCGGCGAGAAGGCCAAGTCCCTGCACGCGGCGGAAGACGGCAAGGTCACCCTGGCCAATGGCGAGGCGCCGAAGACTGTCGAGCTGGCGAGCATCCAGCAGATCATGAAGCCCAAGCCGGTGGTCGAGGATCTGGTGTGGAAGGGCAATGTCGACATGGCGCTGGATTATCAGCGGGCGGAAAAGGACACCGACGACTACGACATCGACTTCAAGACCTCGGCGCGCCACGGCAAATGGCGGCACACGGCGGAAGGCGAGTACAACCGCGAATTCCAGAACGATGTGGTCACCACCGACAACTGGCGCGGCGAATACGCACTGGATCGCTTCCTTACCGATAAATGGTTCTGGCAAGGGCGGTTGAACTACAAGCGTGACAAGGTCGAGGTCCTGGCTCGTCAGCGCGTGGTGGGTACCGGTCCGGGTTACCAGTTCTGGGATAACGAATTGGGTGCGTTCTCCCTGGGTTCGCTGCTCAACCGCACCGACTACGAGTACAAGGATGGCGGTAAAGACAACTTCTATTCCCTGGCCATGAAGTGGGACTACAACCGTTACCTGATTGGCAAGCGGGTCGAGCTGTTTACCAATGGCGAGGTGGGGCGGCCGCTGTCCAATATTGCCGATTACGCCCTGGATGCCGAGATCGGCCTGCGCTACAAGGTCACGGAATGGGCGTCGCTCAACCTCAAGGCCGAACGGGACATCATCAGTGGCACCAAGGACAGCGATCTCAACAAGACCCGTTACACCGCGGGGTTTGGCGTCGCCTGGTAAGCTTGCAGGCCTTGAAATGAAGAAGTCCCGCGGTTTGCACCCGCGGGACTTTTTGTTTGGCTGCGGGAAGAGGGCTGTCTCAATAGCGCTGCGTTATGTCAGCCTCAACTGCATGCATCTTGACGGGTGCCCGTCTGGTACTGGCATTCGCTCTGCAGGCTGCCGTCCTCGTTCCAGAGGCGCATCCAGCCATGCTCTTTGTCATTCAGGTAATCGGTAGATGATTCCATCTGACCGCTTTCATACCAGGTGACGGCGGGGCCTTCGAGTTTCGCGTCCTTGTAGACCTTGTGCTCCTTGAGCTGGCCGTTGTCGTACCAGGCCTTGAAGTCGCCCTGCTCGCGGTGCTGTTCATCCCATTGCCACTGAAGCGTCTGCACACCCTGTTCGTTCCAGAGGGCATAACTGCGCTGGGTGCCGTGTTCGTCGTTGAACTGCTTCTGTTTTACCTTGCCGTTGGGGTGGTACTGGATTTGCCAGCCCACGGGCTGGTTGTCCACGTAATCGACGGTGCTTTCCAGTGTGCCGTCAGGGTAATAGGACGGGCTGGGGCCGACTTTCTTGCCGGCAACGAACTGCCCGCTGTCTTTGATCTTGCCATCCGGGTAATAGCTGGTGATCGGGCCGTCCGGCAGATTCGCCCGGTAGGTGATGCGCCCGACCCGCTTGCCGTTCTCGTCGTACTCCAGGTATTCGCCGTCGACGCGTTTGCCCTGGCGCCAGTTGTAGGACTCGGCGACTTTGCCATTGTCGTGGTAGGTGCTCTGCCAGCCCTCGAGGAGACCGTCCTGATAGTTCGAGCGCTTAACCACGACACCGCTCTCGGAGTAGGTCAGCGCCTCTCCCTGGCGTTTGCCATTGAGGTCATAGCCAGCGCTGTGGCGGACCTGGCCGTCCGGATAGTAGGTTTTCGAGGCGTGAACAGCTTTGCCCGAAACGAAATCTTCGGCGCTGACGAAATAGTCCCGGCGCAGGGTGCCTGATTCGACGTAGAAGATTTTCGCGTTCCAGGCTTTTTGCTGCTTGTCGTAGCTCATCGGCATCGTCAGGAAGTACGAGGCCTGGCCTTGGCCCGTCGGCGCATAGCGCTCGTCGAGGTAGAGCTTGCCGTCGACCAGGGATGCGGTCAGCTCGCCGCATTCCTGGGCGGTGCAGGGCCGGACCTTTTCGAAAAAGGCTCGTTTTCCGTCGCAGTCCGAGAGGGTCAGCAGGAGTGGGGTCTGGTCATCGATCAGTTGCTGGATTTCCTCCAGGGCCTGGCCGAACGACTCCGTGGGGATGCCTGAGGATTCGGGGGTGAGGTAAACCTCGTTGCTGCCGCAGCGATGGGCGCTGGAAAGCTCCAGCAGTACCGCGCGTCGCAACTCGGGTTGTTGTTGCGAGTCCTTGGCAATGTAGCTGGCGCCGCTGTCCATGCCGAGGATGATCGTTGGATGGTCGGGGCGAGGTGTGGCGTTGAGTGCGAGAGGGAGGGCGAGTGTGAGCACCGCTGCGCTCAACAACTTCCGGTGTCTGAACGGCATCCTGCAGTTTCCATATGATTGTCCGAGGGGGCGGATCATATAGCCTGGGTGCCATTAAGCAAAAACATCCGGGCACAAAAAAGCCCCGCTTTGAGGGCGGGGCTTTTTACTGTTTCAGTACAAGTTAGATAACTTGAACTTCTTCAGCTTGCATGCCTTTCTGACCGCGGGTAGCGATGAAAGAAACCTGTTGGCCTTCTTTCAGGCTTTTGAAGCCGTCGGATTGGATAGCTTTGAAGTGTACGAACAGGTCGTCACCGGATTGTGGAGTGATGAAGCCGAAGCCTTTTTCATCGTTGAACCACTTAACGGTACCGGTTTGGCGATTAGACATGGTGTATCTCCTTGGACAAAGTTAACTGCGACTCAGGAAAAGCCCTGGCCGAGACTGAGTGCAAAGAGCAGGAAAAATTCTTGGAGATGGTTGGATCGAAATTCAACATCGTGTAGAGATTCTCAGTGACACAAGCAGCACAGTGGCGCCACCTTAACCCTTTTTCCGGAACCTGCCAATGTTCTTTGCGAAGGATTCGCGCTTTTAGTGACTGGCGGTGCGGTATATACCTTCCAGCCCGCAAGTATTGCGGCTTTCAGCGAGAAAAGCAGCCCAGACTTTGAACCCGCAGGCGCACCCCGGTAAGATGCCGGACAGAATTTTTCCACCTCGCTATTTCAGGACACCCGCCATGAGCATCAAATCGGACAAGTGGATTCGCCGCATGGCGCAAGAGCACGGCATGATCGAGCCTTTCGTGGAGCGCCAGATGCGCGGCGAAGGCGCGGAGCGGCTGATTTCCTTCGGTGTGTCGAGCTACGGCTACGATGTGCGTTGCGCCGATGAGTTCAAGGTGTTCACCAATATCAATTCGGCCACCGTCGATCCGAAAAACTTCGACGCCGGCAGCTTCGTCGATATCAAGAGCGACGTGTGCATCATTCCGCCGAACTCCTTCGCCCTGGCCCGCACCGTCGAGTACTTCCGTATTCCGCGCAACGTGCTGACCATCTGCCTCGGTAAAAGCACCTACGCCCGTTGCGGCATCATCGTCAACGTCACCCCCCTCGAGCCTGAGTGGGAAGGTCACGTGACCCTGGAATTCTCCAACACCACCACCTTGCCGGCGAAGATCTACGCCAACGAAGGCGTGGCGCAGATGCTGTTCCTGGAGTCCGACGAAGAGTGCGAAGTGTCCTACAAGGACCGTGGCGGCAAATACCAGGGCCAGCGTGGCGTGACCCTGCCGCGTACCTGAGTCGTTCATCTGACAAATAGCGGGAATTCCTCTGCGGGCAGATACTCTAACCAGAGGACTGCCCCGGTTTGCGCACAGCGGACCGTGCTTAGCTCAGGAGTGCCTCATGAAGATCGATCCGCTTATAAGCGCCACACTTGCCAGACTTGAGCCCAATCAGGTCGGCGTCCTGGCCTGGTCATTGCTGGCGCACCCCAGCGCGGCAGGCGGCATTCCCGGTCAACCCGACCCGGACACCCCGCAACCCGCCGAGCCGACCGAACCTGGCGAACCGACCTTGCCGGACGAACCGCCTCCCGCTCCTGTGGCCTGATTGACGCCAACCCATAAAAAAGGCCAGCCCGCCGGACTCCACCGGCGGGCTGGCCTTTGTCCATAGAGGCGCCTGGCTTACTTCAGGTTACCGCTGAGGAACTGCTGCAAGCGCTCGCTCTTCGGATTGCCCAGCACCTCTTCCGGCGCGCCTTCCTCTTCCACCAGGCCCTTGTGCAGGAACAACACCTGGCTCGACACCTTGCGGGCGAAACTCATTTCATGGGTGACCATGATCATGGTCCGGCCTTCCTCGGCCAGGCCCTGGATCACCTTGAGCACTTCGCCCACCAGTTCCGGGTCGAGGGCCGAGGTGGGTTCGTCGAACAGCATCACTTCCGGCTCCATCGCCAGAGCCCGGGCAATTGCCACCCGCTGTTGCTGGCCACCGGAGAGAAAGGCCGGGTACTGGCCGGCCACACGGGGGAGCAGGCCGACCTTGTCCAGGTAGCGCCGGGCGCGCTCCTCGGCGTCCTTCTTGCTAACGCCCAGCACCCGGCGCGGCGCCATGGTGATGTTCTCCAGCACCGTCATGTGGCTCCACAGGTTGAAATGCTGGAACACCATGGCCAGACGGGTGCGAATCCGTTGCAGCTCGTCGGCGTCGGCCACGTGCATGCCATGGCGGTCCTTGACCATGCGGATCGGCTGGCCGTCCAGGCTCATGGCGCCGTCGTCCGGGATTTCCAGGAAGTTGATACAGCGCAGAAAGGTACTTTTGCCCGAGCCGCTGGCGCCGATCAGGCTGATGACGTCGCCGGTCTTCGCCTTGAGCGAAACACCTTTGAGCACTTCATTGTCGCCGTAGCATTTATGCAGGCCTTCAATGGTCAGTTTGTACATGGGGCATGCATCCTCAAGGCGAAAGTAGGTAGCCGCTGCGATAGGCTTCGCGGCCGGCGACATGGGCGATCACCATGCCGGCGGTGGCCATGCGGCGCAGCGAGCGGGCGTAGAGCAGGCCGGCGCAGCTGCAATGAATGGGGGTGACGCGATCGTTGATCGGGTCGATGACTTCGGCCACCTGTTGCCCGGCTTCCAGATACTCCCCGGGCAGGGCGGTGAACACCAGCAGGCCACCCACGGGCGTGGCCACAGGTTCGACGCCGGCCAACGGCGTGGCCGGGTAGGGCAACTCGGGCATGGGCGGAGCCTCGCCGGCGATAGCGCCGAAATGGCTCAGATAATCCAGTATGGCCTGGCAATCCAGGCTGGCCAGGCCATGGTTGACGTCGCCCTGGCCGCGCAGCTCGACGGTGACCGAGAAGCTGCCGTGGGGAATGGCGAAGCGCTCGCCGAAACGCTGCTGCAATTGCCACCAGAGCAGGGTGAAGCACTCGTCGAACGACTGGCCGCCGGAATCGGTGGCCAGCAGGCAAGCTTGCGAGCCGATATAGCAGGCCAGCGGTTCGACCTGCGGCCAGGCCTCGGGTGTGGTGTACAGATGGGCCACGGCTTCGAAATCGCAGTGCAGGTCCAGCACCATGTCCGCGTCGCAGGCCAGGCGCTGCAGGGCCAGGCGCTGGGACTGCAACTGGGTGCCGGCGGTCTGCCGCGCCAGGGCGTTGCGCAGGCTGGCGCGGATGATTTCACGGTTATGCCGCGGATCGTCGCCCAGTTGGCCTTCGATGTCGTTGCCTACCTCCTCGCCAAGGTCGAGGAACCAGCGATTGAAGTTCTGCCCGCTTTCCAGCTCGTAGCGGCCCAGCGGCACGTCCATCAGCACCTGTTCCAGGCCGGCCGGGTTGGCCACCGGGACCAGGACGATTTCGCTGCGCAGGCGGCCCTGGGCCTCCAGTTCCGCCAGGCGTGCCTTGAGGTGCCAGGCCACGAGCATGCCCGGCAGTTCATCGGCGTGCAGCGACGACTGGATGTAGACCTTGCCTTCGGCCCGCTCGGGGCCGAAGTGAAAGCTGTGGATCTGGCGCGAGGTCCCCGGCAGCGGGGCGAGCAGATCATGAGTCTGTTGGCGCATGGATGATGATTTGCCTTGTTCTAGTGAGTCGGCCCGAGGAAGGCCAGCCAGCGGCGTTCGGCGAGGCGGAACAGGCCGACCAGGGCGAAGGTCACGGTGAGGTAGATCAGCGCGGCGATGCCGAAGGACTCGAAGGTCATGAAGGTGGCCGAGTTGGCGTCGCGGGCGACTTTCAGCACATCCGGGATGGTCGCGGTGAAGGCCACGGTGGTCGAGTGCAGCATCAGGATCACTTCGTTGCTGTAGTAGGGCAGCGAGCGGCGCAGGGCCGACGGCATGATCACGTAGGCATACAGCTTCCAGCCGCTGAGGCCGTAGGCCTTGGCCGCCTCGACCTCGCCGTGGGCCATGCTGCGGATCGCCCCGGCGAAAATCTCCGTGGTGTAGGCGCAGGTGTTCAGGGCGAAGGCGAGGATGGTGCAGTTCATCGCGTCGCGAAAGAACGCGTCGAGCACGGGCTGGGCGCGGATCGCGGCGATGCTGTAGATCCCGGTGTAGCAGATCAGCAGCTGGATATAGAGCGGCGTGCCGCGAAACAGGTAGGTGTAGAACTGCACCGGCCAGCGTAGGTAGAGCTTGGGCGAGACCCGGGCGATGGACAGCGGGATCGACACCAGGAAACCGATGAAGATCGAGGCGCTGAGCAGCCACATGGTCATGGCCAGGCCGGTGACGTTGTAGCCGTCGCTGTAGAGGAAAGGTCTCCAGTATTCCTGCAGGAGCTCGATCATCGCACCGCCTCCCGCGAGCCCGCGGCATAACGGCGTTCGAGCCAGCGCAGGACAATATTGGAAGCGCTGGTGATGACCAGGTAGATCAACGCCGCCAGCACCAGGAAGTAGAACAGCTGATAGGTACTCTTGCCGGCATCCTGGGCCGCTTTGACCAGGTCGGCCAGGCCGATGATCGACACCAGCGCGGTGGCCTTGAGCATCACCATCCAGTTATTGCCAATACCCGGCAGGGCAAAACGCATCATCTGCGGAAACACCACGAATCGAAAACGCTGGCCGCGCTTGAGGCCGTAGGCGGTGGCGGCTTCTATCTGCCCGCGCGGCACGGCGAGGATGGCGCCACGGAAGGTTTCGGTGAAGTACGCCCCATAAATGAAGCCCAGGGTGATGACCCCGGCGCTGAATGGGTCGATCTCGATGTATTCCCATTCCATGAAGTTGGTGAAGGTGGTCAGCCAGGTTTGCAGGCTGTAGAAAATCAGCAGCATCAGTACCAGGTCCGGTACGCCGCGGATCAGCGTGGTGTAGACCTGGGCGGGCAGGCGCAGCAGGCCCAGCCGCGAGAGTTTGGCGCTGGCGCCGAGCAGGCCGAGCAGGACACTGAGTAACAGCGACAATACCGAGAGTTTGATGGTCATCCAGGTGCCTTCCAGCAACAACGGACCGAACCCCTTGAGGCTGAAGGCGGAAAGCCCAAGGGTTTGCAGAAGTTCTTCGAACATAAATCAGAGACCTGTGGCGATAAAAAAGGCGCCCATCGAGGATGGGCGCCAGGACCTTATTTACCGCTGTAGAGATTCAGATCGCCAAAGTGCTTTTTCTGAATGGTGGCGTAGGTGCCATCGTCGTGTAACGCTTTGATACCTTTATCCAGAAGCGCCTTGAGCTCTTTGTTACCTTTGGAGATACCGATAGCTGTCTTGGCCGGCAGCAGCGGGCTGTCCACTGGCTTGCTCACCTCGTAGTCGGCGCCTTGTGGCGACTTCAGGAAGCCCAGCTCGGCTTGCAGCATGTCCTGGATCGACGCATCGAGGCGCCCGGAAATCAGGTCGGCATACACCTGGTCCTGGTTCTGGTAGGCCTGGGTTTTCACCCCAGCCTTGTCCAGCACGGCCTTGGCGTAGGCTTCCTGGATGGTGCCCTGCTCGTAGCCGACAGTCTTGCCCTTGAGCGAGGCGGTGTCTTCGGTCAGGCCGGAACCTTTCTTGAACACGAAGGAAGTCGGGCCGGAGAACAGTTCGTTGGAGAAGTCGATGACTTTCTCGCGGGCCGGGGTGACGGTCATGGATGAGATCACGCCGTCGAATTTATTGGCTTTGAGGCCCGGGATCATGCCGTCGAAGTCGCTTTCGACCCATTTGCACTTGACCTTCAGTTCGGCACAGATGGCATTGCCCAGATCAATGTCGAAGCCGACCAGGCTGCCGTCGGCGGCCTTGGATTCAAAAGGTGCGTAGGACGGGTCAACGCCGAAGCGCAGTTCCTTGTATTCCTTGGCCAGCGCGGAACCGGCGGCCATGCAGAGAGCCAGTGCAGAAAGGGTCAGCAATGCTTTTTTCATTATTCAATCCCTAAAAACCAATATGAGCGCTTGTGGCGCATTAGTACTGTTACTGCAAAGCGTCAGACTTAATGAAAGTAGCAATTTCCGAACCAGAGTCCCGAACAAGTGTTTTAAAAGGTGGTGCGAGAGCCTGCCGTGGGTCGGCCGCGCCCCAAAAAAGAGCGTGTGGGAAGCCTTGCATCAATAGGGCGCGTGGGAGATTTCGCGCAGGAAAGGGCGCGGTTGCCGAGAGCGTGGCAGGGCCGGATCGGTGAGGGGATTGAAGTGTTACAGGGCGCAAGCCCGCCCCTTGTGCAGAGGGGCGGGCTGGCCAGTGTTACTTGCCTGGCGCCAGGGTCAGGCGGGTCTTGCCGTAGAGGCGGTCGAAGTTTTGCGGTTGCAGCGGCAGGCTCAGGTACTGGCCCTTGAGCCAGGCGTCGATGCCGTTCAGGTAGTTCGGGCTGGCCGGGTTGCCGGACTGGCCGCTGCTGTTCATCACGCTCAGCGGTTCGCTCTGGCTGAAGTCGACGATCAGCCGTAGCGCCGGAGCCTGGGTCACATTGAAGTCCTGGCCCCAGCGGTACGGCGAACTGTTCAGGGTACTGTGATCGCCACCGGCCTGCAGCGGCCCGCGAATCACCTGGCCACTGGCGTTCTTCCAGTTGTAGCTGTGCAGCTTGCCCCACTGCCAGGCCCGGCGATCGCCACCCAACTGGCTTTCACCGACGCTGATGGCGGCGGCCAGGCTGCGGGCGAGGATCGCCGGCTTGTCTTCTTTCTGCGGGGTGCGGCTGTCATCCCAGAACGGGCTGTCTTCCTGGCCCAGCAGGTGGTCGGCCTGGGCCGAGTAGGACAGCGCGCCGTTGGCCACCAGGGCTTTCCAGGCCGGGCTGGACTCCGGGCCCAGTTTGTCGAGGAAGATCTGCCGGGCGCTTTCCTGCAGGAACAGCTCATAGATCGCCGCATCGGCCGATACCGGGCTGAGTTTGCCGTCGAACGCCATCAGGCGGCTGTAGGCCTCGCGGGCCTTGCTGCGGTCTGCTTCGGGCAGGGCGTCGATGGCTTTCTTCAGGGGCTGCGCCATGCCGGGGGCTTCGAACATCTTCTTCAGCTTGGCGGCGAAGGGAGTGGTCTGGTCGTACTGCATGGCGATCATGCTGCGCCCGTCGTGCTTGCCGCTGCCGGCCAGCTCGGCCAGGCGCTCACCACGCTCGGGGTAGTACCAGGAGTTGGACAGCTGCATGCCATAACCGTGGGGGATGATCCGCTGGTTGGCGGTGCCCAGCCAGCCTTGTGCCGGGTCCTGGTCATAGGGGTGGAGCATCGGGTCGGCATAACCGTCCCAGTCGTAACGGCCTTCCCAGCCCGGCGATGGCAGCAGGCCTTCGCCTTCACGGCGGTTGGGGAAGCGGCCGGTGACCTGCCAGCCGATATGGCTGGCATCGGCGAACAGCATATTCAGGCCGATGGCGCGGATCTCGCGGCTGGCGTCGGAGGCCCGTTCCACGTTTTGCGCCCGTGTCAGGTCGAAGAACGCATCCAGGCTCTTGTCGTCCGCAAGGTCCGGCTGTTGCAGGGCCAGGCCGTAGCCGGCGTTGAGGTTGCTCGAGCTGTTGAGCAGGGCGCCGTGACGGGTTTCATAGACCGCCTCGCGAATCGGCCGCTGGCCTTTGACGAAGTAGGTTTCGTTGCGCACCACGGCCGGCAGCCATTTGCCGTTGGCTTCGTAATACAGGGCATTGCCCTGGCGCTTGAGTTTCTCCAGGAACAGGTCCTGGTTGTCGCCGGCGACCGAGGTCATGCTCCAGGCCACCTGGCCGTTGAAGCCCTGGACGATCATCGGCAGGCCGGCGATCGAAGCGCCCGCGGCCTGGTACTTGGGCGCGCGGATCTGCACCAGGTTCCACGCCGGCGAGTGGCTGTCGGCGGCCAGCAGGCTTCTGCCGCTGCGGCTGCGCTGTGGCGCGATGGCCCAGTTGCTGGCGCCGGCCACGCTCAGCGGGTTGAGTTCGCCGAGCTTGCCGGCGGCGCTGCTGATTTCGCTCAGGCCCGGGACATTCAGGTTGAGACCCTTGAGCTTGTCGCTCTCGGCCAGCGGCAGCGCTTCGTCCGGGTAGCTTGGGGTCAGCCAGGCGAGCTTGTCGGCGCCGACTTTCTGCGCCAGCACCAGGGCGTTGATTTCTTCCGGCAGGTTGGCCGACTGGCTGAAGTTCAACAGGCAGAAAATCAGCGCTGAATCTTCCGGCTTCCAGTATTCGGGCTTGTAGCCGGTGGCGGCCAAGTCCGGCGGCAGCTTGTCGCGATAGCGGAACAGGTAGGCGTTGACCCCGCGGGCGTAAACCTCGAAGAAGCGCTTGATCCGTGGGGACGAGGCTTTGTACAGCTCGCCGGCACTGTTCTTCAGGTTGACCGCGCGCATGTAGCGGTCGACGTCCAGTGCATCTGCGCCGGACATCTCGGCCAGCCGGCCCTGGGCCAGCAGGCGCAGGGTCACCATCTGGTTGATCCGGTCGCTGGCGTGCACGTAACCCAGGGCGAACAACGCATCGTGAAAGGTGTTGCTTTCGATCAGCGGCATGCCCATGGCGTTGCGCCGCACCGAAACGTTCTGGGCCAGGCCCTTGAGCGGTTGCACGCCGGAGGTCGGCGGCAGGCTGTCCTGGGTGTTCCATGACTGGCAACCGGCCAGGCTGAGAACGCCGGCCACTGCCGCGGCAACGCCGAACCGGGGAAGAAAATGTGAGAAGGCTGGCGAGGCCATGGCAAAGCTCCTGCGGGGGGTAGCGTCGATAAAGGCGCTACGTTAGTGAGCAGGCGAGTGCCGCGCAAGCGGGGGCCGAGAGTATTTCTGCGTTGCCGGATAAATAGCCCGCGCCGGCCGCCCGGTGGCTGCCCGAAGCGGAGCAGCCACCGGGGTTTTCCGGCCGGCGATGGGCTGTCGGGCCTCAGGATTTGGGTGGGTTGATCCGGGCGGCGATGGCGTAGGCGCGCGCGGTCGCCGGGCGATCGAGGATGCGGTTGAACCAGCGGTGCAGGTTGGGGAAGTCTTCCAGGTTCTGGCTTTGCCACTTGTGGGAAACGACCCATGGATAGATCGCCATGTCGGCAATGCTGTATTCGCTGCCAGCGACGAAATCCCGGTCGGCCAGGCGCCGGTCCAGCACCCCGTACAAGCGCGCGGTTTCATCGACGTAGCGTTTGATCGCGTAGGGGATCTTCTCCGGGGCGAACTGGCTGAAATGGTGGTTCTGCCCGGCCATCGGCCCGAGGCCGCCCATCTGCCAGAACAGCCACTGCAGGGCTTCCTGGCGGCCACGCAGGTCCTTGGGCAGGAACTGCCCGGTCTTTTCCGCCAGGTACAGCAGAATCGCCCCGGACTCGAACAGCGACAGCGGCGCGCCGCCGTCGGCCGGCTGATGGTCGACGATGGCGGGGATCCGGTTGTTCGGCGCGATCTTCAGGAACTCGGGCTTGAACTGCTCGCCCTGGCCAATGTTGACCGGGTGCACGCTGTAGGGCAGGCCGGTTTCCTCGAGGAACAGAGAAATCTTGTGGCCGTTGGGGGTGGTCCAGTAATACAGATCGATCATGGAGCTCTCCAGGTAAACGAAGGACATTCTGCTACGGACAGCAAACAGCGGTATTCGGTGGTCCGGTCTACGTTCGACGGCTTGCCTGTCGGGAGAGGTGATGTTGAAGTGCGTGGAATTCAATGACCCAGTGTGAGAAAAGTCAGCATGGAGCTTCAGACCAATGCGGCGCTGATCCTGATCGATCAGCAACAGGGCATCCTGCATCCCCGGCTCGGGCGGCGTAACAACCCCGAGGCCGAGGAACGCATCGCCGAGTTGCTGGCTTACTGGCGCCAGACGGCGCGGCCGTTGATCCATGTGCAGCACCTGTCCCGCAGCGAGCAGTCGGTGTTCTGGCCGGGGCAGTCGGGAGTGGAGTTTCAGCAGCGGTTCATGCCGCTGGGCGCTGAAGTGGTGATCCAGAAGCAAGTGCCGGATGCCTTCTGCGCCACGACCCTGGAGGCCGATTTACGCAAGGCCGCGATCGGCCAGCTGGTGATCGTCGGCGTGGCGACCCACAACTCGGTGGAGTCGACGGCGCGGACCGCCGGCAACCTGGGGTTCGATACCTGGGTGGTGGAAGACGCCTGCTACACCTTCGACAAGGCCGACTTTTTCGGCCAGGCCCACAGCGCCGAGGAGGTGCATGCCATGTCGCTGGGCAATCTGCATGGCGAGTACGCGACGGTGACCACGACCCAGCAGATCCTTCATTCGCCCTTGTAGGAGCGAGCTTGCTCGCGATCGGAACGTCTTGGCACCGCAAGGTCCGAGGCGCCTGCATCGCGAGCAAGCTTCGCTCCTACAGAAGATAAAGGCCGGCGTTACGCCATCAGGCGCCGTGGCACTTCTTGAATTTCTTGCTGCTGCCACATGGGCAAGGGTCGTTGCGGCCGACATCTTTCAAGGCGTTGCGCACCGGCTCCTGGTGAGCGTGGTTGCAGTGCGGACCGTGAACATGGCCATGGTCGTGATCGTGGTGGTCATGATCGTGGTTGCAGTCAGGGCCATGGACATGGGGTTGCTGGGTCATCGAGGTTGCTCCGGAATAAAATCGGCGGGAATTATCTCGCCTTTGCGCGCCAGGTGCACGTCATGGCCGATGAATAATCCGGTTTCCAGCAAACCGTCCAGACGATAGGGGATCGGTTGCTGCGGTTCCTTCAGCCATTTCACCACCTGGCGTATCTGCGGCCACAGGTTGGTGCGCACGGGGACCTGGAAGTAGGCGCTGTGCTTGGGGCCGATGGTGAACCAGTGTTCATGCTCACCCTCCGCCAGCAACACGTCGCCGAGATGAACCCGGTATTCCAGGGCGCGGACGGTCAGGTCGGCATCGTTGGGGTTGTCGACCCGAAAGTGCAAGAGTAGGCGCTGCTCCAGCAAATTAGCCTTGATCACCTCGACCTTGACCAGGTGCACCTGCGGGTCGAGGGTGTCGTCGACGAACCACGAGGCACAGCCCGAAAGCGCCAGCACCGTGAGCAGTCCGAGGGTCCGTAGTGCGCGCAGCTGAACGACCATGGGGGGTACTCCGTTTGAACTCCCAGTCTAGCAACCATGGAGCGCACGCGAGGACAGGCTCAGGGGCGGGTATTCAGCTGGTGAAGTAGCTGGCGCAGCACTTCTTGAATTTCTGCCCGCTGGCGCAGGGACAGGCGTCGTTGCGGCCGGCCTTGAGTTGTACGGTCGGGTCGATGAAATACCAGTGCCCGTTGTTCTGCACGAAGGATGAGCGTTCGCGATGGCTGTGTTCGCCGTGGCTGTCGTGCCAGCGCGCGGTGAAGGTGACAAAGGCGTGCTCCGGCTGGCCGCCGAAGACTTCCGAGCTTTCGACTTCCAGGCCCAGCCAGGTGCTTTGCGCGCTCCAGTCGCCGATGGACTGACGATCCAGGCCGCTCTGTTGCGCCGGCAGCGTGGTGGCCACCAGATAATCCACCAGGCCCAGCACGTAGGCGCTGTAGCGCGAGCGCATCAGGGCCTCGGCGCAGGGCGCGGGGTGGCCGGCGTGGTAGTGGCCGCAGCAGGCATCCAGCAGGTTGCCGCTGCCGCAGGGACAAATAGAGGTACTCATTGCATTACCACCAGTACTTTCCGAAGTTTTCCGGATTCGCCCAGAACCTGGAATTGAGCCAGTCGGGCACTTGTTTGTATTCAAGCAGATCGTAGGTGAACAGGGTCAGGACCTGTTCGTCGCGCTGGAAACGTTCGCTGGCCTGCAGGGCCAGGGAGAAAAAGTCGGTCTCCTGCCAGCCGCAGGCATTCAGGTCGGCCAGTACCGCGATGCGGCTGGCATTGAGGTTGCGGATGCCGCCGAGCAGGTTCAGGCCGTCGCGCTTGGGCAGGTGCTCCAGGCAGTCGACCGCCAGCGCCAGGTCGAAACGGCGCGCCGCCAGTTCCGCCGGCAAGGGGCCGGGCGCGGTCTGGGCAATGGCGGTTTCGGGGTGCGCCTGGCGAAACGCCTCCAGGGCCGGAAACCCGCTGGCACCGATCAGCAGCAGCTGTTGCGGGGCGTAGCGATCGAGCAGGGCGGCCAGGGCCTGCTGGGGCGTGCGCGAAGAAATACCTGCGGTCATCGAAGTTCCTCACTCTTTGAGTGGCAAAGACTAGCCTGCCCGGACCCGCGGGCCTAGAGCCGTTTTGTCTGAAATGACAGCCGATCCTGGGTAAATCCAGGGGCAAAGCCCGCCGGCCTGATGCTGGCGGAGATTTAAAGCCAGGTCTTTACTCCCCCAATCGGTTCTAAGCCGATTCCCTCAGGAGATAACTAGATGAGCATAGTTAGGACAGCATTACCCTTGGTTCTGCTAACCAGTGTGTTGACTGGTTGCGCAGGTTTGCAGAAAACCGACTGGCCGACCTGCGCCGCTGTCGGGGGTGTCGGTGGGGCCGCGTTGGGCGCGATTGAAAGCTCGTCCTGGGCAGGCTACGGCGCCTTGCTGGGGGCTGGTGTCGCGGCCGGTTATTGCTGGGTGCACGGTGATGGCGACGAAGACGGCGATGGCGTGCCGGACAGTCGCGACAAGTGCCCAGGCACGCCTAAAGGCGTACAGGTGGACGCCAACGGTTGCCCGCCAGAGCCTGTGGCGGTGGTTGAGGAAGTGGTGGTGGTCAAGGAAGAGACCATTGTTATCCGTGATGTGCACTTCGAGTTCGATTCGGCCAGGCTGACCGCTGCCGACAAGGCCAAGCTCGACACCATCGCCACGCGCCTGAAGCAGGAAGCGCCAAGTGCGCAACTGCGGGTGACCGGGCACACCGACAGCGTGGGCAGCGATGCCTACAACCAGCGCCTCTCGGAAAAGCGCGCGCGCTCGGTGACCGAGTACCTGATCAGCGCGGGCGTACCCCGCAGCAGTTTCGTTTCGGTCGTCGGTGCCGGCGAGAGCCAGCCGGTCGCGGATAACAAGACCGCCGACGGCCGGGCGATGAACCGTCGCACGGAAATCAAAATCAACCGCTGATTGCCCGGCGTGATTGCCTGGCATGGGCGGCTTGTGCAGCCGCCCATGCGGGTCTTTACTCCTGTGTGACCGGTATGGGCCGGTGACACAGGAGCATTCATGATGAGTCTTCTCTCGCGAGCCGCCTTGCCGGTTCTACTGCTCGGCAGCCTGCTCACAGGCTGTGCTACCCACAGCGACGGCACTGCCCCCCTCAACCAGCGTACGTGGCCAATCTGCAGCCTGCTCGGCGGCCTGGTGGGCGGCGGCCTGGGCGCCATTGAAAGCGGTGGCTGGGCCGCGGGTGGCGCGGCACTCGGCCTGGTGACCGGCGGCTTGATCTGCTACGCCCAGGATGGTGACAAGGACGATGACGGCGTGTTCGACCGCCGTGACCGTTGCCCGGATACCCCGGCCAATACCCCGGTCGACAATCGTGGCTGCCCGCTGCCGCAATACCCGGCCGCACCGGCAGCCGAGCCGGCGGCGCAATCCGAGGTGATCACTCTCAGCGATCAGGGCGATGTGCTGTTTGCCTTCGACTCGGCGCAGCTGACCCCCGAAGCGCAAAACCAGCTGCTGGGGCTGCTGGCCAAGCTTCAGGGCGCCGACGTGCAGAGCATCAAGGTCATCGGTCACACCGACAGCCAGGGGACGGATGAATACAACCAGAAACTCTCCGAACGCCGCGCCAGCAGCGTTGTTGCCTTCCTCCTGAACCAGGGCCTGACGCCGGACAAACTGACCAGCCAGGGCAAGGGCGAGAGCGAGCCGGTCGCCGATAATGCCACCGAAGAAGGGCGGGCGCAGAACCGCCGGGTGGAGCTGCATATTCAGCGTTGAGCACCAGGCGCCAGGGCGGCTTGGCAGGGGGCGGCGGGAGAATTTTCGCCGCCCTCTGGCTTATTCCGCGCCGAAGTCGGTACTGTGCGCGCAAAGAAAAATTCGCAAAGGGGGGCATATGAAGGTGTTTTGGGGGCTGGGCAAGCTGTTGACGCTGCTGTTCTGGTTGCTGGTGCTATTTAATCTGGTCAGCCCGCTGATCAATCCGATTCATCTGTTGCTCAATCTGGCAGGCAGCCTGTTGCTGCTGACCCATCTGATGGAGTTGCTGCTGTTCAACGGCAGCCTCAAAGGCCGCGCCCACCCTTGGCGCGATCGCCTGCAGATTCTCCTGACCGGCATTTTCCATCTGCAGACCTTCAAGGCGGCGAAGCCCGCGGAGGCCGGCCATGCGTAAGCTCTGCCTGCTCGCGGTACTGTGCAGCCCGCAGGTTTTGGCCCAGGTGGTGACAGTCGAGACCCACTCCCTGATGCGCCTGCCCAACACCACCAGCAGCCTGCGACTGGAACGCCTGGAAGTGGCCGACTACGGCACCTTACTGATTCCGTCCACGGTCACCGAGGTCAAGGTCGGCGAGTTGCGCCTGGGGCGCGAAGCGCGGATCGCTATCGTTCCAGCTGAACAAAGCCTGCAACTGGACATCGACCATGCCGATCTGGAGGCCGGCAGCCAGATCACCTCCCGCGGGGCTCCGGGGACCTATGAGAAGGTGGCCAAGCCCGGACGTAACCTGACGCTGCGCATCACCTCGCTGCAGGCCGGGGAGCTTTCGGTGGATGCGCGCGGTGGCACCGGCGCGCCGGGTTATGTCGGCCTTGATGGCGCCAACGGCGAGGAGCCGGGTTGCACATGGGGCCAGGCCGGGCGTGGCGCCGATGGCGACAACGGCGGTGATGGCCAGCCGGGGGCGGCGGGCGCCCAGGTGCGGGTCGAACTGCCGCGGGATTATCCGGCGGAGCAGATCAAGGTCTTAGTCGATGGTGGGGCCGGCGGTGTGGCCGGTGCGGGCGGCAAACCCGGGGCCGGTGGCAAGTCCAAAGGCTGCTTCGTCTATCGCGCCGACGGTGGCAAGAGCGGCCGTCCTGGTGCCGAAGGCCATGCAGGGCCGGCAGGCCCCGCGGGTTCGGTAACTGTACAACGCCTGTAGGCGGCCTTCGAACAGGCGCTGCTGACTCTGACGCTATCGCGGGCAAGCCTCGCTCCTACAGGATGGTGCTGTCTGTAGGAGCGAGGCTTGCCCGCGATGCTTTTTCCGGTATCGGCTTTTAGAACATCGGCCGGGCCGCCGCCACCGCCACCAGCAACAGGCCGATGATCAGATTGATCCCCACCAATTTCCGAATATTGCCCAGGGTCGTGGCCCCCGTCGGCCAGTCCTCGGCCGCCACCGCCTGGCGCAGCGCTGGCAGCTGCAACGACTGGATCCGGATAAACAGCGCGGTCATCACCACATACAGGCCCATCATCACCTGCACATAACGCGGCGCGGTCTCGAAGCCGCTGAAACGCAGGTGGATCAGGCCGACGCCGCTGATCGGCAACAGCACCACCGCGACCCAGACCCAGACGAAAAACCGTGGGAACACCTCGCTCCACAGCTTCAACCGCGCCGGCCCCTCAAGGGCCGCCACCGCCGCGGGGCGCAGCACCATCCAGGCGAAAAACATGCCGCCGACCCAGACCAGGGCGGCCAGGACATGCAGGGTGTAGGCAAGGGCAAAGGCTGTCATTCGGGTACTCCGTTCTGCGCGGGATGAATTAGCGGGGTATGATAGCGGCCGATCCGAACCACTGAAAATTTATCCAGCGTTTCTCGCGCCCGAAGAACCATGATCAGCAACGAACTCAAAACCACGATCCAGGGCGCCTACTCGCGTTTTCTCGAAGCCAAGAGCCTGAAACCGCGTTACGGCCAGCGCCTGATGATCGCCGAAGTGGCCAAGGTCCTGGGCGATGTCGACACCGATGACGAAGGCCGTCGCTCCGGCGACCCGGCCGTGGTGGCTGTGGAAGCCGGCACCGGTACCGGCAAGACCGTGGCCTACAGCCTGGCCGCGATCCCGACCGCCAAGGCCGCCGGCAAGCGCCTGGTGATCGCCACCGCCACCGTCGCCCTGCAGGAGCAGATCGTCTACAAGGATCTGCCCGACCTGATGCGCAACAGTGGGCTGAACTTCACCTTCTCCCTGGCCAAGGGCCGTGGCCGCTATATGTGCCTGTCCAAGCTCGACATGCTGTTGCAGGAAGGCCACGCGCAAACCGCCACCGCCCAGTTGTTCGAAGAAGAAGGCTTCAAGATCGAGGTCGACGAGGCCAGCCAGAAGCTGTTCACCAGCATGATCGAGAAGCTCGCCGGCAATAAATGGGACGGCGACCGCGACAGTTGGCCCACCGCCCTGGAGGACTCTGACTGGGCGCGCCTGACCACCGATCACAGCCAGTGCACCAACCGCCATTGCCCGAACTTCGGCCAGTGCGCCTTCTACAAGGCCCGCGAAGGCATGGGCAAGGTCGACGTGATCGTCACCAACCACGATATGGTCCTGGCCGACTTGGCCCTGGGCGGCGGCGCGGTGTTGCCGGACCCGCGCGACACCCTCTATGTGTTCGACGAAGGCCACCACCTGCCGGACAAGGCCATCGGCCACTTCGCCCATTACACTCGCCTGCGTTCCACCGCCGACTGGCTGGAGCAGACCGCCAAGAACCTCACCAAGCTGCTGGCCCAGCACCCGTTGCCGGGCGATCTGGGCAAGCTGATCGAGCAGGTGCCAGAGCTGGCGCGGGAGATCAAGACCCAGCAACAGTTCATGTTCACCGCCTGCGAACAACTGGCCGACTTCAAGACCGGCGAAGACATGGAGGGCCGCGAGCGGCCGCGCCACCGTTTTGTCGGCGGGCTGATCCCCGACCATATGCGCGAAATGGGCATTGAGCTGAAAAAAGGCTTCTCGCGCCTGACCGACCTGTTCACCCGCCTGACCGACCTGCTCAAGGAAGGCATGGACGGCGAGGTCAATATCGGCATCGCCAGCAACCAGGCCGAAGAGTGGTACCCGCTGTTCGGCAGCCTGCTGTCCCGCGCCTCGGGCAACTGGGAACTGTGGACCGCCTTCACCACCGAAGACCCGGAAGACAACCCGCCGATGGCACGCTGGCTGACCCTGGCGGAAAGCGGCTCGCTGTTCGACATCGAGGTCAACGCCAGCCCGATCCTCGCCGCGGAGATGCTCCGTCGCAACCTGTGGAACGTGGCCTATGGCGCGCTCGTGACCTCCGCCACCCTGACTGCCCTGGGCAGCTTCGATCGCTTCCGCATGCGTGCCGGGCTGCCGAAAAAGGCCGTGACGGCGGTGGTGCCTAGCCCCTTCCATCACGCCGACGCCGGGGTGCTGCGCGTCCCCGACCTGCGCGCCGACCCACGGGATGCGCCGGCCCACACCGCGGCGATCATCCGCGACCTGCCGGAGTTGGTGGAGGGCTCGCGGGGCACCCTGGTGCTGTTCTCGTCGCGCAAGCAGATGCAAGACGTGTTCGACGGCCTCGATCGCGACTGGCGCAAGCAGGTGTTCATTCAAGGCAACCTGTCGAAACAGGAAACTTTGAACAAGCATAAGGCGCGGGTTGATGGTGGCGATTCCAGCGTGCTGTTCGGCCTGGCCAGCTTTGCCGAGGGTGTGGACCTGCCCGGCGCTTACTGCGAGCATGTGGTGATCGCCAAGATCCCGTTCTCGGTGCCGGACGATCCGGTGGAGGCCGCGCTGGCCGAGTGGATCGAAGCCAGGGGTGGCAATCCGTTCATGGAAATCTCGGTGCCGGACGCCTCGCTCAAGCTGGTCCAGGCCTGCGGTCGCCTGCTGCGTACCGAGCAGGACCGCGGCACCATCACTCTGCTGGACCGGCGCCTGGTCACCCAGCGTTATGGCAAGGCTATTCTCAATGCGTTGCCGCCGTTTCGCCGGGAAATTTCCTGAGCGCGGCCGGCCTGTGGGCCGGTCGCGTTGTCCATTGCATATCCCTCTGATTGCACACAGGCCGCTCATCGGCCGTTAAGGAGCACCAGGTCCCTATGATTCGCCGTTCGTTACCCGCTGTCTTTGCCCTGCTGTTCGCCACGCCGCTGCTCGCCGCGCCCGCGGGGCAACAGACGCTGTTCAACTTTGTCCGGCCTGCCGATGTGGTGCAGGTGGCGACAGTGGATGCCAGCCTGCCGCAAGCCAACGCGGAGCAGACAGCCGAGGGCGAAGTACTGCGCCGGGTGACCTTCAATCCGGCGATTCAACCCAGCCTGCGCCTGACCCCGCAGACCGGTGCCTGGGACTGGTCGCAGTCCGGGGCCATGAGCCTGCGGATCCAGAGCGCGATGAACTGGGCCCTGACCCTGTACGTGAAGATCCAGAGCAATGACGGCAAGACCCTGGTCAGTCGCATCGACCTGCCGGCCGGCCCGGCGCAGACCCTGCTGGTGCCGCTGGTTGCCAGTTCGCCGCTGAGCCAGGGCATGAAGGCCGGTCCGCCGATGCCGATGACCTTCGAAGGCCAGCGCGTACTGCTGGCCAGCAGCGAAGGCGAGCTGGACCGCAGCCAGGTGATCTCGGTGACCTTGTCCATGGATCAACCGAAAGCCGCCCAGAGCATCCTGCTCGAACGTTTCGGCGTGCAGGACGGCGAGGCGGTGGCCAAGGCGGCCTACGGTGGTCTGGTGGATGCCTATGGCCAGTCGACCCGCGCCAAGTGGTCGGAAAAAATCGCCAGCGACGAGCAGCTCAAGGCCGCCGCGAGCAAGGAACAACAGCAACTGAAAACCTGGCTGGCCGAACGTGAGCGCGCCTCCCTGGACACCTTCGGTGGCTGGAGCAACGGGCCAGCCTTCAAGGCCAGTGGTTTCTTCCGTACCGAGAAGCGCGATGGCCGCTGGTATCTGGTAACGCCCCAGGGGCATCCATTCTATTCCCTGGGGGTCAATGCGGTCGCGGCGGACAACAGCCAGACCTACGTCGCGGGTCGTGAGTGGATGTTCGCGACACTGCCCAACGTCGGCGAGCCGCTGGCCGGTTATTACGGAGAAGGCGACAACCGCGGCGGCAATGGCGCCGACCAGGGCCGCGCCTACAACGCCGGTCGCTGGTACGACTTCTATGGCGCCAATCTGCAGCGCACCTACGGCGTGCCTTGCACTCCGGGCAGCGAAACCAAGGCCGGTGTGGCGGATGCCACCCAGGCCGACGCCCAGGAGGCCCA
Organism: Pseudomonas sp. GW821-FHT02B10; assembly: GCF_059421865.1. Lineage (NCBI taxonomy): Bacteria > Pseudomonadati > Pseudomonadota > Gammaproteobacteria > Pseudomonadales > Pseudomonadaceae > Pseudomonas > Pseudomonas sp. GW821-FHT02B10. Next base: position 576,594 of record NZ_JBWKVU010000001.1, read on the forward strand.
GGCCGGGCCGGGCACCGAGCCGCCAGCCGCAGCACCTTGCCCTGCTGCGGCCCTGGACCAGAAACGCTGGGCCAGCCACACCCTGGATCGCCTGCAAGCCTGGGGCTTCAACACCATCGGCAACTGGAGCGCGCCGGCGCTGGGCCTGAACGACCGCGTGCCCTACACCTTGCCGCTGTCGATCGTCGGCGACTATGCAAGCATCAGCACCGGCACCGACTGGTGGGGCGGCATGCCCGATCCGTTCGATCCGCGTTTCGCCATGGCCACCGAGCGCGCCGTGGCTATTGCCGCCCGCGATCACCGCGACGATCCCTGGCTGATCGGCTACTTCGCCGACAACGAACTGGCCTGGGCCGGCCCCGGCGATGACCCCAAGTCGCGTTATGCCCTGGCATACGGCACGTTGCGCATGACCACCGACGTGCCGGCCAAGCGTGCGTTCCTCAAGCAACTGCGCGACAAGTACCGTAACCAGGAGGGCCTGTCGAAGGCCTGGGGCATCAACCTGACCGCCTGGGAGCTGATGGAAGACCCGGGGTTCGAGCCGCCTTTGCCTAGCCCGGAACATCCGGAGATTGAAGCCGACTTCAAATACTTCCAGAAGGTCTTTGCCGACACCTACTTCAAGACCATTTCCGATTCGCTGAAGTGGCACGCGCCGAACCACCTGTTGCTGGGTGGACGCTTCGCCATCAGCACCCCCGAGGCTGTGGCGTCCTGCGCTCAGTATTGCGATGTGTTGAGTTTCAACATGTACACCCTCAAGCCACAGGACGGTTACGACTTTGCCCGGCTGAACACGCTGGACAAGCCGGTCCTGATCACCGAGTTCAACTTCGGCTCACGGGATCGCGGCCCATTCTGGGGTGGTGTGACCGAGCTGGTGCGGGAGGAGGATCGCGGCCCGGCCTATACCCAATTCCTCAAACAGGCGCTGAACGAGCCGTCGATTGTCGGCGTGCACTGGTTCCAGTACCTCGATCAACCGGTCACCGGCCGCCTGCTGGACGGCGAGAACGGCCATTTCGGCCTGGTGGGCATCACCGATGTGCCGTTCCAGGGTTTTGTCGACAGCGTGCGCAAGAGCAACCTGCAGGCCCTTGAGCAGTTGGGCAAGGAAGCCGGGAAGGCCAAGGCAGAAGCCGACAAGACCGCGGGTCATGCCGATGGTGGCAAGCCGGGCCATGATGGCAAGGGCGCAGGGCAGGGCGGCGGCCATGCGGGTGGTCATTCGGCGAATGGCCATTAATCGCTGAGCCAGGCCTCTAGGGTACGGCTTCCCTCGTGCGGGCCGGTCCGCCTCTGCAGTCACTCGTAGGGGCTGGCCGGCCCGCGCTACGTTCAATGTCCGTCGATTTCTGAACAATTCTTCCGGTGGATCGCCGCCGGGCTCGCTTCTGTTCCCAAAACCCTCAAGGGCTGGAACAATGCGCATCACTTTGTAGAGCATGGTCTGGGGGAGTCACGGGTGCAGATTCAGGGTCATTACGAGCTTAAATTCGAGGCGGTGCGCGAAGCCTTCGCGGCACTCTTCGAGGATCCCCAGGAGCGCGGCGCGGCGTTGTGCATTCAGATCGGCGGGGAAACCGTGCTCGACCTCTGGGCCGGCACCGCCGACAAGGACGGCAGCGAGGCCTGGCACAGCGATACCATCGCCAACCTGTTTTCCTGCACCAAGACCTTTACCGCGGTCACCGCCCTGCAACTGGTGGCCGAAGGCAAGTTGCAGCTGGACGCGCCAGTTGCCCGGTATTGGCCTGAGTTCGCCGCGGCCGGCAAGGAAGCGATCACCCTGCGGCAGTTGCTCTGCCATCAGGCCGGGCTGCCGGCCTTGCGTGAGCTGCTGGCGCCGGAGGCGCTCTACGACTGGCAAACCATGGTCGATGCCCTCGCGGCGGAGGCTCCTTGGTGGACTCCGGGTGAAGGTCATGGTTATGCGGCCATTACCTACGGCTGGCTGGTGGGTGAGCTGCTGCGGCGGGCTGACGGGCGTGGTCCCGGCGAGTCCATAGTGGCACGGGTCGCCAGGCCGCTGGGGCTGGATTTCCATGTCGGCCTGGCGGACGAGGAGTTTTACCGCGTGGCGCATATCGCCCGGGGCAAGGGCAACGTCGGCGACGCGGCCGCGCAGCGCCTGCTGCAAGTGACCATGCGCGAACCCACGGCCATGACCACCCGGGCGTTCACCAACCCGCCGTCGATCATGACCAGTACCAACAAGCCGGAATGGCGGCGCATGCAACAGCCAGCGGCCAATGGCCATGGCAATGCCCGCAGCCTGGCCGGGTTCTACAGCGGTCTGCTCGATGGCAGCCTGCTGGAAGCGGACATGCTCGAAGAGCTGACGCGCGAACACAGCGTCGGCATGGACAAGACCCTGTTGACCCAGACCCGTTTCGGCCTGGGTTGCATGCTTGACCAGCCGCAGGTGGCCAACGCGACCTTCGGTCTCGGCCCACGTGCTTTTGGCCATCCGGGAGCGGGTGGCTCCATCGGTTTTGCCGATCCTGAGTACGATGTGGCCTTCGGTTTTGTCACCAATACCCTGGGGCCGTACGTGCTGATGGATCCAAGAGCGCAGAAGTTGGTGAGGGTTCTGTCGGATTGTCTGTAAAAAAGTTGCTGTCAGGATTTTTTTTGCCTAAACATGAGTAAAGGCATCAGAAAGGAACCCTGTGGCTTTTATACTTTCAAAGCGTCTGTTTGTACGGTTCGTAGAGACCGTAATTTTTGATCTCATTTTGTGGATATCCCATGTCGTCGAACAAGTCTTTAGCCTTGGCTCTTTGCCTCACTGTCACCGGTTGTGCACAAACTCCACAAAATGACGCAGAAGGTGGGCATTGGTGGTCCTTCGGTTCCGATAAGGCCGCCAGCAAGGAAGCGGTGCAACCGGCAGCAAAAGCAGCTGCCAACGAGGTTTCCGCGGCCAAGTCCGCCGCCACATCCACTGCCAAGTCCGCGACCGCTCCTGCAGTGGCCAAGGTCGAAAACGCAACCGCTTCCGCCGCTGCTCCGGCCGCCAAGGCCGAGACCAGCAACTGGTGGTGGCCGTTCCCTTCCAAGGACACGAGCAAAGACGCAGTCAAAGAGCCAGTAGCCGACGCCAAGGCCAAGGCGGACGCCGCGACCGCGGCTCCGAAGGTCGCCAAGACCGAGACCGGCAACTGGTGGTGGCCTTTCAATCAGCAGCCCACGTCTCCGACCAAGGCAGATGTTAAAGACATCCCGATGCCGGATCCAAAAATTACCCAGGCCTGGCTGGACGACTACGAGCCGCGCCTGCGTGAAGCCATCAAGGACAGCCGCCTGCAACTGGAGCGTCGCGAGAACACCCTGGTGGTGACCGCCCCGGTCGACGGCTCGTTCAACCCGGATCGCCCGGCCATGTTGCTGCCGGTCACCCTGAGCCCGTTCACCCGCGTGGCCAAGGCCGTGGGTACCGACGCCAAGACTTCCGTGCTGGTACTGGGCCATGCCGACACCACCGGTGCCGCGGCGGCCAACCAGAAGCTGAGCCGTGACCGTGCGCAGTCCGTCGCCGCGATTTTCAGCCTCACCGGCCTGAAGCGCGATCGCCTGATGTTGCGTGGCATGGGTTCGGTGATGCCTCGTGCGGCCAACGACAGCGCCGAAGGGCGTGCGCTGAACCGTCGGGTGGAAATCATCGTCACCCAGCGCAGCACCATGCTGGCCCTGCTGAGCAAGTACAACCAGCCGACTCCATCCGAGGCTGAACTGGTTGCCGTGCAGGATGTGAAGTCGGTCGTTCCTGCTGCTTCCTCGAAGAAAGCCGTCGCCGCGAAGAAAGCCGCTCCGGCGAAAAAAGCCCCAGCCAAGAAGTCTGTAGCGAAGAAAGAAACCGCCAAGAAAACCACCACTGCCAAGGCTCCAACCAAGGCAGCGACCGAACAGGCGAAGAACTGATTCATCAGGCATCGGGCAAAAGGAACCTGCAATGACCCAGGGACTGGCGGACATGCGCCGCGACTACACCCGTGACGGACTGACCGAAGCCCAGGCTCCGGTCGAGCCCTTCACGCTGTTTCACCGGTGGTTCGCGGAGGCGGTGAAAACCGAGCAGCCGCCGGTCGAGGCCAATGCCATGACCCTGGCGACCGTTGACGAAGAGGGGCGCCCCCATTGCCGCATCCTGCTGCTCAAGGGGCTGGATACGCAGGGGTTCACCTTTTTCACCAACTACGACAGCGCCAAGGGGCAGCAACTGGCCGCACGGCCTTTTGCCGCCATGACCTTCTTCTGGCCGGCCCTGGAGCGTCAGGTGCGTATCGAAGGGCGGGTGGTCAAGGTCACCGCCGAGGAGTCCGATGCCTACTTCCAGGTCCGCCCGCTGGGCAGCCGTCTGGGCGCCTGGGCATCGCCGCAGAGCCAGGTGATAGCCGATCGCCAGGAGCTGGAAGCCTTGCTCAAGAACACCGAGGAGCGCTTCAGCGATACCCAGCCCCATTGCCCCGAGCACTGGGGTGGTTATCGCCTGCTACCGGAGCGTATCGAGTTCTGGCAAGGGCGCGCCAGCCGTTTGCACGATCGCTTGAACTACCGCCTGCAAGGTGCCGACTGGGTGCGTGAGCGCCTGGCCCCCTGAACCAGGAATCAGGTCATTCGCCGGGATAACCGGCCGCGGCGGCTTCAAGCCACCGTGGCAGGTCCCGGCGTTTTACTTTCTGGCGATGGGCATTCGCCAGTTGTTGCAGCATGAAGGATTTCTTCTTCTCGTCCCCGCCGGCCAGCGACAGCGCCAGGTCCCGGTCCATCCAGCGCTTGATCCGTACATACAGCCACCAATGGAAGTACAGGCCGGCAACGGTGGTCACGACGATGATGAAGTAATCCATGGAAAATCCTTTGGCCGGTGGCGCAACTCGGGAAATAAGCGCTACCGTGTGAAGAGTTTTTATATTCAAGCAGTCTGTACTGCTGCTGAATGGAACACATTTTATCCGGGCGACGCCGTGACAGGCGTCAAGCTGCGGAGTTTAATGATTATCTGTCCTTTGGAGTTGATCCTATGCGTAAGTCTGTTTTGCTGGTTGCTTCCTTTTCCACGATGGCCATGTTGCTCACCGGTTGCCAATCCAATCTGTCCGGTGACTCTTACTCCCGTGACGAGGCGCGTCGCGTACAGACCGTTCGCATGGGCACCATCGAATCCCTGCGCCCGGTGAAAATCGAAGGCACCAAGACCCCGATCGGCGGCCTCGCCGGCGCAGCGGTCGGCGGCGTTGGCGGCAGCGCCATCGGCGGCGGCAAAGGCAGCATCGTGGCGGCGGTCATCGGTGCGGTGGCGGGCGGTCTGATCGGTTCCGCCACCGAGGAAGGCCTGACCCGTACCCAGGGCGTGGAAATCACCGTGCGTGAAGACGACGGCAGCATGCGTGCCTATGTACAACAAGTTGAACAAAACGAAGTGTTCCGCGTTGGCGAGCGCGTACGCATCATGAGCGTCAACGGCACCAGCCGTGTTGCGCACTAAGCGTTAACCGCGACAAAACAAAACCCCGGCCAGGCAACTGGTCGGGGTTTTGTGTTTTCAGCCCTGGCAACGCCGGCGGTTATGCCGGCAGTTGTGGGTTCTTGCGGCTGGCCGCGGCCGTCACCGCGTAGCCGATCAGGGCGGCGAAGAGCGAGCCGGTGAGGATGCCCATGCGGTCCATGCCGGCGTATTCGCTGCTGCCGGGCACAAAGGCCAGGGAACCCACGAACAGGCTCATGGTGAAGCCGATCCCGCAGAGGATCGCCACGCCCAGCACCTGGCCCCAGTTGGCGCCGCCGGGAAGGGCGGCCAGCCCCATCTTCACCGCCAGCCAGGTCAGGCCGAACACGCCGACGGTCTTGCCCAGCAGCAGGCCGATGGCGATGCCCATGGGCACATAGTGGGTGAAGCTTTCCACGGTGATGCCCTGCAGCGACAGGCCGGCATTGGCGAAGGCGAATAGCGGCAGGATGCCGTAGGCGACCCACGGATGCAGCGCATGTTCCAGGCTCAGCAGCGGCGAAGGCTCGGCATTGCGGGTGCGCAGCGGGATGCAGAACGCCAGGGTCACGCCGGCCAGGGTCGCGTGGACGCCACTCTTGAGCACGCAGACCCAGAGGATCAGGCCGATGATCATGTACGGCCCGAGCTTGACCACCCCCAGGCGGTTCATCGCCACCAGCGCCGCCAGGCAGGCAGCCGCGAGTACCAGCGACAGGGTCGACAGGGCGCCGGAGTAGAAAATCGCGATGACGATGATGGCTCCCAGGTCGTCGATGATCGCCAGCGTCATCAGGAACAGCTTCAGCGACACCGGAACCCGCTTGCCCAGCAGGGCGAGCACGCCGAGGGCGAAGGCGATGTCGGTGGCCATGGGGATCGCCCAGCCGCTGAGCGCCGGCGGATTGTCCTTGTTGAGGAACCAGTAGATCAGCGCCGGCACCACCATGCCGCCGATGGCGGCGGCGCCCGGCAGGACGATCTGCGAAGGCTTGGACAGGTGGCCGTCGAGGAGCTCGCGCTTGACCTCGAGGCCGATCAGCAGGAAGAACATGGCCATCAGGCCGTCATTGATCCACAGCAGCAGCGGCTTGGCGATTTTCAGGGCGCCGATCTGGGCGACCACGGGTGTGTCCAGCAGGCCGTTGTACAGCCAGGACAGCGGTGAGTTGTTGATGATCAGGGCAAGCACGGCAGCGGCAATCAATAACAGACCGCTGGCAGCTTCCAACTGAAAGAAACGCGTGAAAGTGCTACGCAGAGGCAAGGTCGCTCTCCATCAGAAAACTAAAAAGGTGGCACACCCTAACCCGTACTGTTAGTTGTTAAAACAAAAGTTATATTCTTTTTTGTTATATGCAGCAGAGCAGCGGCCTGCTGGAAAACCAGCCTAGCAGTTGTGTATCCAATTGATTCAAAACTGTACCTGTGAGAGACCGGGGATGTTTCCTAACATGTCCGGCCCCAGCCCGACGGGCCGGGGACTTTTGCCTGTTGCAGCGCCTGATTTTCCTTGTGCCTGGATCGCCTATGCTGGGTGCACTTCATCTTTCTGCGTCCATGTGGCGTTCGAGCCAACGAGAAAACACCATGAGCGACAACCGTCAGTGGGCCCGCGAGGCCATCCGGATCATCGAAGCCGACTTCCAGCGCAGCGCCGACACCCACCTGATCCCCTTGCCTCTGCCGGGCCTGCCGGGCATCGAGCTGTATTTCAAGGACGAGTCCAGCCATCCCACCGGCAGCCTCAAGCATCGCCTGGCGCGTTCGTTGTTCCTTTATGCGCTGTGTAACGGCTGGCTCAAGCCCGGGGCGCCGGTGATCGAGGCATCCAGTGGTTCGACGGCGATTTCCGAGGCCTATTTCGCGCGCCTGCTGGGCTTGCCGTTCATTGCGGTGATGCCGGCCACCACGTCCCAGGAAAAGATCGCGCAGATCGCCTTCTACGGCGGCAAGAGCCACCTGGTGCAGGACCCGACGCAGATCTACGCCGAGTCGGAGCGCCTGGCCCGGGAGAGCGGCGGGCATTTCATGGACCAGTTCACCTACGCCGAGCGCGCCACCGACTGGCGGGCGAACAACAACATCGCCGAGTCGATCTTCCAGCAGCTGCGCTTCGAGCGTTACCCGGAACCCAAATGGCTGATCTCCAGCCCGGGCACCGGCGGCACCACCGCCACCCTGGGGCGTTATGTGCGGTATCGCCAGCATTGCACCCGGGTACTCTGCGCTGACGCCGAGCGTTCGGTGTTCTTCGATTACTACCAGAGCGGTGATGCCAGCCTGCGCCTGGATTGCGGTTCGCGCATCGAAGGGATCGGCCGGCCACGGGTCGAGGCGTCGTTCCTGCCCAAGGTGATCGATGCGATGGTCAAGGTGCCGGATGCCCTGTCGCTGGCGGCCATGCATTACCTGGCGCAGCGCCTGGGGCGGCGGGTGGGCGGTTCCAGCGGTACCAACCTGATCGGCGCGCTGATGGCGGCGCAGCAGATGAAACAGGCCGGGGAGAGTGGCTCGATCGTCGCCATCCTGTGTGACGGTGGCGAGCGTTATGCGACCACCTATTACGATCAGGCCTGGCTGGCCGCTCAGGGCTACGAATTGAGTGAGTTGATCGAGAGCGTGGCGGCGAGTGTGGAACGTGGCGAGGCGTTGCCGGCCAGCGTATTGCGCGCCGGCATCTGAGCGTGCAAGCCCGCTCCCCCGAGGAGCGAGCCTGTCTGTGACAAGGCCCCTGCAGCAGGGGCCTTTTTTACGCCTCGATTCCGAGGATATTTCGCGCCACGGCTTCGGCGATGCGGATCCCGTCGACACCGGCCGACAGAATGCCGCCGGCATAACCGGCGCCTTCGCCGGCCGGGTACAGGCCTTTCACGTTCAGGCTCTGCATCGATTCGTCGCGGGTAATGCGCAGCGGCGACGAGGTGCGGGTCTCGATTCCGGTCAGCACCGCGTCGTGCAGGGAGTAACCCTTGATCTGCCGCTCGAAGGCCGGCAGCGCTTCGCGGATCGCCTCGATGGCGAAGTCCGGCAGGGCCAGGGCCAGGTCGCCCAGGGCGACGCCCGGCTTGTAGGACGGCTCGACGCTGCCCAGGGCGGTGGACGGCTTGCCGGCGATAAAGTCGCCGACCAGTTGCGCCGGGGCTTCATAGTTGCTGCCGCCGAGCACGAAGGCGTGGGATTCCAGGCGTTCCTGCAGCTCGATACCGGCCAGCGGGCCGCCCGGGTAATCCACTTCCGGGGTGATGCCGACCACGATGCCGGAGTTGGCGTTGCGCTCGTTACGCGAGTATTGGCTCATGCCGTTGGTGACCACGCGGTTCGGCTCGGAGGTCGCCGCCACCACGGTGCCGCCCGGGCACATGCAGAAGCTGTAGACCGAACGGCCGTTCTTCGCGTGGTGCACCAGCTTGTAGTCGGCGGCGCCGAGCTTCGGGTGACCGGCGTACTTGCCCAGGCGTGCGCTGTCGATCAACGACTGCGGGTGTTCGATGCGGAAACCCACGGAGAACGGCTTGGCCTCCATGTACACGCCACGGCCGTGGAGCATGCGGAAGGTGTCGCGGGCGCTGTGGCCGAGGGCCAGGATCACGTGTTTCGAGTGAATCTGTTCGCCGCTGTTGAGCTCGACGCCGACCAGCTGGCCGTCTTCGATCAGCACGTCGGTCACCCGTTGCTCGAAACGCACTTCACCGCCCAGGGCGATGATCTGCTGGCGCATGTTCTCGACCACGCCGGTCAGGCGGAAGGTGCCGATGTGCGGCTTGCTGACGTAGAGGATCTCTTCCGGCGCGCCGGCCTTGACGAACTCGTGCAGGACTTTGCGGCCGTGGTGTTTCGGGTCCTTGATCTGGCTGTACAGCTTGCCGTCGGAGAAGGTCCCCGCGCCGCCTTCGCCGAATTGCACGTTGGATTCCGGGTTGAGCACGCTTTTGCGCCACAGGCCCCATGTGTCCTTGGTGCGCTGGCGCACTTCCTTGCCGCGCTCGAGGATGATCGGCTTGAAACCCATCTGCGCCAGCAGCAGGCCGGCGAAAATCCCGCAGGGGCCGAAACCCACCACGATCGGGCGCTGCTCCAGGTCGGCGGGCGCCTGGCCGACGACCTTGTAGCTGACATCCGGCGCCGGGTTGACGTTACGGTCGTCGGCGAACTTGTGCAGCAGCCTGGCCTCGTCGCGCACGTTCAGATCGAGGGTGTAGATGAAGCACAGCTCGGACGACTTCTTGCGCGCGTCGTAGCTGCGCTTGAACAGGGTGAAGTCGAGCAGGTCCTCGCTGGCGATGCCCAGGCGCTGCAGGATGGCGGGGCGCAGGTCTTCATCGGGATGGTCGATCGGCAGCTTGAGTTCGGTGATTCGTAACATGACAGGGTCCGGTTCGCGGGACGCACCAATGCGTCAGGGCGGTTTTACAAACCGGCGATTATAAGCCGCAAAGCCCGGACCCCGTGAGGTTAAAACGGTTGCCCGTCGCCTCAGTCGCTGCGCGAGCCGCCGAAATAGGCGCAACCGCGCTGGACCTGGCCATCGACCCGCAGTTCCGCCGTCAGGTGCTGCACGCTGCCGGTCTTGCTGTCCATGCAGCGCTGCGGCGCGACCCAGAGTTCGACGTGGCGGTTGTTGGCTTCGCTGCTGAGGTTGAAACGGCCGTCGCCCAGTTGCTCTTCCAGGTAGGGCAACGCCAGCGCCGGCTGGCCGGCGCGTTCGATGCGCATGCCCTTGGCGCTGACGTCGACGTTCCAGTCCGGGGCCTTGCCACTGGCCCGCAGGATCAGGCGCGGGAAGTCGGGATCGCTGCAGGCGTCGTTCGAGCGTTCGACGCGGTACAGCTGGCTCAGCGCCACTTCACTGTCGGCACCGCCGGACTTGCTCGGGGAGAAATGCCCGCGCAGGTCGGCGAACAGCGTGCCCTGCTGGTCGGCCAGGCTGGCGGCTTCCTGAAGGATGCTGGTACCGCCGTTGTCCTTGACCACATAACGCTGCTCGCCGACGCAGGGCTTGAACAGCAACTGGCCGTCGGCGGCGGTCAGCGTGCCCTGCATGCGGGTCTGGCCGGCCTGGGACTGCGTCCGGGACTGGCCATCGAACACCGACAGCATCTGGCAACCGGCAAACAGGGGGAGCAGGGCAATACAAACAAGGGAACGGGCGGCACGCATCGTCGGGTCTCCAATCAAGTGCCGCCACGTTACGCAGCCTGACCGTTCATCACAACCCTGGATCCACTCATGTCTCTGTAGGAGCCAGGCTTGTCGGTGATCCAGGTGCTGCGGTATGCCGGGTGCAGCGTTATCGCGAGCAAGCTTCGCTCCTGCAGAGGCATGTGGGTCAGCCGACGATATAGGTCTGGCCAGTCTGCAGGCCTTCCACGCTCTTGGCGTAGGCCAGCGCCACATCGGCGCCGGGAACCGGTTTGTAGCCACGGAAGTACGGGGCGTAGCTGTCCATGGCTTCTTCCAGCACGGTCGGGCTCACCGAGTTCACCCGCAGGCCGCGTGGCAGTTCGATGGCGGCGGCGCGGACGAAGCCGTCGATGGCGCCGTTGACCAGGGCCGCCGAGGCGCCACTGCGGATCGGGTCGCGGTTGAGGATGCCGGAGGTGAAGGTGAACGAGGCGCCGTCGTTGGCGAACTCGCGGCCGATCAGCAGCAGGTTGACCTGGCCCATCAGCTTGTCCTGCAGGCCCAGGGCGAAGTGCTGGGCGCTCATCTCGCCCAGCGGCGCGAAGCTGACATTGCCCGCGGCGCAGATCAGCGCGTCGAACCGGCCGGTTTGCTCGAAGAGTGCGCGGATCGAGGTGCTGTCGCTGATGTCCACCTGGAAGTCACCGATGCTGCGGCCTATGCGGATGATTTCATGGCGTTGCGACAGCTCTTTGTCGACGGCCGAACCAATGGTGCCGCTGGCGCCGATCAGAAGAATTTTCATGGGGCGGTTCCTCGCGTGGGTTGAACGAGGTTGCAGTCTAGTGCTGGTTTTTCCTGTTGATTAGCGCGCTAATAGGCAACCTTTGGTTTTCAAATGGAAACAATCCATGAGCGAGATGGATGACCTGGCGGCGTTCGCTGTGCTGATCGAGGCCGGCAGTTTCACCCTGGCCGCCCAGCAACTGGGGTGCAGCAAGGGGCAATTGTCCAAGCGCATCAGCACCTTGGAGGCGCAGTTCGCGGTGGTGCTGTTGCAGCGTACCACACGGCGCTTGAGCCTGACCGCGGCGGGCGCCGCCTTGTTGCCCCAGGCCCAGGCGCTGCTGGTTCAGGTCGAGCGGGCGCGCCAGGCGCTGGCGCGGCTCAAGGACGACATGGCCGGGCCGGTGCGGCTGACGGTGCCGGTGTCCCTGGGCGAGACCTTCTTCGAAGGCCTGTTGCTGGAGTTTTCCCGGCAGTACCCCGAGGTGCAGATCGAGCTGGAGTTGAACAACAACTACCGCGATCTGTCCCGGGACGGTTTCGACCTGGCGATCCGTTCGGAAGTGGCCAATGACCAACGACTGGTGGCCAGGCCGCTGCTGGCCTGGCACGAGATGACCTGCGCCAGCCCGGCTTACCTGGAACAGTATGGCGAGCCACAGGTGCCCAGGGACCTGGCCGAGCATCGCTGCCTGCTCAACAGCCATTACAGCGGCCGTGAGGAGTGGCTCTATCACCAGCAGCACGAACTGTTTCGGATACGGGTTTCGGGACCTTTCGCCAGCAATCACTACAACCTGCTGAAAAAGGCCGCGCTGGTGGGGGCGGGGATCGCCCGGCTACCGTCCTACCTGCTGCAGGCGGAACTGGCCGACGGGCGTTTGCGCGGGCTGTTGCGCGACTACCAGACCCGCAGCATGCCGATGTACCTGGTGCACCCATATCAGGGTGGGCTGCCCAGGCGCACCCAGGTCCTGGCCGATTACTTGATCGGCTGGTTCAAGCGCAGCGGCGAAGCGCTGGATCGCCTTTGACCTGACGGTTTGCGCCTGTAGCCGCTGCCGCAGGCTGCGATAAGGCCGAAGGCCTTCAGCGATCTCAAGACCTTGCGTCCCCTTCGGGGCCGATCGCAGCCTGCGGCAGCGGCTACAGCACTACAGCGGGGGCTCAGCGATAGCGGCGGGCGATCAGGTGGTCGATGGACAGCTTGCCGGGGCCGCGGGCCATCAGGTACAGCAGCACCGCCGCCCAGGTGCCGTGGGTCGGGTAGGCGTCGGGGTAGACGAACAGCTGGATGGTCAGGGTCATGCCTAGCAGCGCCAGGGCCGAGAAGCGCGTGGCGAAACCGACCAGGAGCAGCAGCGGGAACAGATGCTCGGCGAATGCCGCCAGGTGTGCGGCCAGTTCGGGGGAGAGCAGCGGTACCTGATACTCGCTCTGGAACAGCGGAATGGTCGAGTCGGCCAGGCGCGGCATGCCGAGCTCGAACGTCCCGGAGAACAGGTCGATGGCCAGGCCCTCGATTTTGGTCTGGCCGGACTTCCAGAACACCGCGGCAATGGAGAAGCGCGCGATAAAGGCGATCAGGCTGTGGGGAATACGCTCCAGCAGCTGGATGAGCCGGTTCACCCCATGGGTGAGCGGGTGATGCTTGGTGCAGTGGGTGTGCATGTTCAGACCTCGGAATGGGGGGACAGGCGAGTGATGGCGCCGCGACCGATCAGCAGCGCCAGGGCTTGGCTCGGCTCGAACGCCGGATCGACAGCCAAGGCATTGGCCGCGGCGACTTGCAGTGGCTGCGAGTGGTGCAGGGCGTGGATGAAGCAGGCGACCCCGGCGTCGATGGCGAACACCTCGACCTCCAGCTCATGACGCAGTACCAGGGCGTCTTGTCCTTGGCACAGGTCGATGTTCTTTAGGTCGACGCCTTGCCAGTCGTCATCGCCCTGGTGGGCGGCCCATACATCGACCACCGGATAGGGCGAGTTCAGCAGGCCGAGCGAGGGATGCAGTTCCAGGTGCAATTGCCCCAGCGTTTGCGGCTCGGCCATGGCCGTCGCGAGCTGCGCCAGTGGCACCGGGCAGGCGTCGGCGGCGTGGTAGGCGGTGACCCGCAGGCGCTCCAGGCGCGCGACATCGGCCAGGTAAGGCACGCCGGCGGCGGGAGGGAAACCACCGATGAAATCGGCGAAGTCATGGCCATAGTCGCTGAGCACGGCGCTGGTGGGCGGGAAGCGCCTGACGTAGAGCGCGGCCATGGCCCGGAAGAACTCATCGCCCACCAGTTGCGCCACCACCGGATAGGCATCGGCCAGGGCATTGATCAACGAGCTCTGCACATTGTTGCGGTACACCGCGAAGCGGCTGGCCGGGTCGGCGCCGTTGCCGCAGTACAGGCCCGCGGGGCAGGGCTGCTCGGAGTCGAGCAGGGCGCTGGCGAAGCTGGCTTGTGTGTTCACGGCAGCCTCCTGGCGCATTGCAGCAGCTCATCCGCCTGGCGTACTTCAGCGTGCAGCACGGAAAACGCCGGCACCTGGTTGTCGCGCTCGATCAGGGTCGCGGTCGCTCCGATCCGTTCCAGCAGCCGCAGGTACAGCGCCCACACGGCGTTATCGATCGGCGCGCCGTGATCGTCGATCAACAGCCGGTCGCCCAGGCTGTCGGTGTCTTCGGCAAACCCGGCCAGGTGGATCTCGCCCACCGCGTGCAGCGGCAGGGCATCGATATAGGCCAGCGGGTCGCGCCGGTGGTTGATGCACGACACGTAGACATTGTTCACGTCCAGCAACAGGCCGCAGCCGGTGCGGCGTATCACCTCGCGGATGAATTCGGCCTCGGCCATGCTCGACTGGCGAAACTCCAGGTAGGTCGCCGGGTTCTCCAGCAGCATGGGGCGGCGCAATGTGCTCTGCACCTGGTCGATGTGTTCGCAGACGCGGTTCAGGGTCGGCCGGTCATAGGCCAGGGGCAGCAGGTCATTGAGAAACACCGGGCCATGGCTGGACCAGGCCAGGTGTTCGGAAAAGGACTGGGGTTGATACCGCTCGATTAGCACGGCCAGGCGTTTCAGGTGCTGTTGGTCCAGCGGACCTTCGGCACCGATCGACAGGCCGACGCCGTGCAGCGACAGCGGATACTGTTCGCGGATCAGCCCCAGGTAGTGATGGAACGGCCCGCCAGCGACCATGTAGTTTTCCGCATGGACTTCAAAGAAGCCGATATCGGGCTGTTCCTTCAGGACCTGGCGAAAGTGCTCGGTCTTGAGTCCCAACCCGGCGCGTTGCGGCAGGCTGGAGACGGTCGCCTGAGTGGCGGGATGCAGGGGGAGTGGTACGGCCATGTTCATCATCGACACTCAGGCAGGTTGCTTACGACTTGGCTTTGTAGGCTTGCAGTTGGCCGAAACCGGTAGGCGAGGTGCTGCTGGCGGTTTTCTCGCAGGTGCCTTTAGGAACCAGCTTCCAGGCGTTGGCCTGGTGGTCGACCTTGGCGGTACCGGCACAGGTGGTGCCCGCGCCTGCCGCGCAATCGTTCTTGCCTTTCATGGCGACGCCAAAGCATTTCTCCATGTCGTCGGCGGCCTGGGCGGTGGTCGGCAGCGCGGCGATGCTCAAGGCAGAACCGAGGGCCAGGGCCAGGGCGGCGGCGGACAGGGTGCGAGTGGTAGCGGTCATGGTGTTTCTCCAGAAAAGGTAGTGGTGTAGGCAGGCATTCGTGCCTGCTTACCCCTCTAGAGAAAGGTCGCTGGGGTTTGTTACAAGCCGCGGTGGAAATTTTTCTGTAGCCGCTGCCGCAGGCTGCGATCGACGGCGAAGCCGTCGCAATCAATGGCAGCGTGGTGTACCGAGCCTTCCGAGTGGTCAGCCTGTGCGGGGCGTTGCCCCGATCGCAGCCTGAGGCAGCGGCTACAGGAGGGGCGATTTCCAGGCGAAAAAAAACGGCCCCGCAGGGCCGTTCTTGTTTGCAGCAAGTGCTCAGCCGCCCAGATAGGCTTCGCGCACCTTGGGGTCGGTCAGCAGGGCTTCTCCGGTGCCTTGCATCACCACCCGGCCGTTTTCCAGTACATAGGCACGGTCGGCGATCTTCAGCGCCTGGTTAGCGTTCTGTTCCACCAGGAACACCGTCACGCCGTCACGGCGCAGCTGTTCGATGATGTCGAAGATCTGCTGGATGATGATCGGCGCCAGGCCCAGGGACGGTTCGTCGAGCAGCAACAGCTTGGGCTTGCTCATCAGCGCGCGGCCGATGGCGAGCATCTGCTGTTCGCCGCCGGACATGGTGCCGCCGCGTTGGTTGAAGCGTTCCTTGAGACGCGGGAACAGGCCCAGGACCTTGTCCATCTGCTCCTGGTAATCGCCCTTGTCGGTGAAGAACCCGCCCATGGCCAGGTTCTCCTCCACGGTCAGGCGGGCGAACACCCGACGACCTTCCGGCACCACGGCAATGCTCTTGCGCATGATCTGCGCCGAGGTTTGCCCCACCAGTTCCTCACCCAGGTAACGGATGCTGCCGCTGTGGGCCTGCGGCGAACCGCAGAGGGTCATCAGCAGGGTGGATTTGCCGGCGCCGTTGGCACCGATCAAGGTGACGATCTCGCCCTGGCGGATCTCGACGTTGACGCTGTGCAGCGCCTGGATCTTGCCGTAGAAGGTGGAAACGTTTTCGAACTGCAGCATTTACGCTTCCCCCAGGTAGGCTTTGATCACTTCAGGATTGTCGCGGATCTGTTCCGGCGTGCCGTCGGCCAGGGGCGTGCCTTGGTTGATCACGACGATGTGGTCGGAAATGCTCATGACCAGCTTCATGTCGTGTTCGATCAGCAGCACCGTGGCGTTGTGCTCTTCGCGCAACACGCCGATCAGCGCCTTGAGGTCTTCGGTTTCCCGCGGGTTGAGGCCGGCGGCCGGTTCGTCGAGCATGAGGATCCGCGGACGGGTCATCATGCACCGGGCGATTTCCAGGCGCCGCTGCTGACCGTAGGCCAGGGTGCCGGCGGGACGGTTGGCGAACTCCTTGAGGTTGACCTTTTCCAGCCAGTACTCGGCGTATTCCATGGCCTCGCGCTCGCTCTTGCGGAACGCCGGTGTCTTGAACAGGCCGGCCAGGAAGTTGGTGTTCAGGTGACGGTGCTGCGCGATCAACAGGTTCTCGACCGCAGTCATGTCCTTGAACAGCCGCACGTTCTGGAAGGTGCGCACCACACCCTTGAGGGCGATCTTGTGGCCGGGCAGGCCCTGGATCGGCTCGCCGTCGAGCAGGATGCTGCCGGCGGTGGGCTGGTAGAAACCGGTCAGGCAGTTGAACACCGTGGTCTTGCCGGCGCCGTTCGGGCCGATCATCGATACCACTTGTTTCTCTTTGACGGTCAGGGCCACGCCGTTGACCGCCAGCAGGCCGCCAAAGCGCATGCTCAGGCCCGTTACTTTGAGGATCTCACGGCTCATTTGCGCAGCTCCATGTGGGGACGTTGCATGGGCAGCAGGCCTTGAGGACGCCAGATCATCATCAGCACCATCATGGCGCCGAACATCAACATGCGGTATTCACTGAATTCGCGCATCAGTTCAGGCAGCAGGATCATCACGGTGGCCGCCAGGACCACGCCCAACTGCGAGCCCATGCCGCCCAGCACGACGATGGCGAGGATGGTCGCGGACTCGATGAAGGTGAAGGACTCCGGCGTCACCAGGCCCTGGCGCGCGGCGAAGAAGCTGCCGGCGAAACCGGCGAAGCAGGCACCCAGGGTGAAGGCCGACAGCTTGATCACGGTCGGGTTCAGGCCCAGTGCGCGGCAGGCGATTTCGTCTTCACGCAGGGCTTCCCAGGCACGCCCCAGGGGCATGCGCAGCAAGCGGTTGATGACGAACAGGGCGAACAGCGCCAGCAACAGCGCGACCAGGTAGAGAAAGATCACCTTGTTGATCGAGTTGTATTCGATGCCGAAGTACTCGTGGAAGGTCTGCAGGCCCTCGGCGGCCCGGCGTTC
This sequence comes from Pseudomonas sp. GW821-FHT02B10, assembly GCF_059421865.1. Lineage (NCBI taxonomy): Bacteria > Pseudomonadati > Pseudomonadota > Gammaproteobacteria > Pseudomonadales > Pseudomonadaceae > Pseudomonas > Pseudomonas sp. GW821-FHT02B10. Next base: position 593,987 of record NZ_JBWKVU010000001.1, read on the forward strand.
GAAGGTCAGGCCGAAGAACGTCGGTTTATCGATGTTGCTGATACCGTTCGGACCACCGGTGAGGTCGGTCAGGTTACGCAGGAACAAGCGGATGATCTCGCCGAAGCCCAGGGTCACGATCGCCAGGTAGTCACCGCGCAGGCGCAATACCGGGAAGCCCAGCAGGAAGCCGAAAGTGGCCGCCATCAGGCCGGCGATAGGCAGGCAGATCCAGAAGCTCAAGCCGTAGTAGTGCGACAGCAGCGCGTAGCTGTAGGCGCCCACGGCGTAGAAGCCGACGTACCCCAGGTCCAGCAGGCCGGCCAGGCCGACCACGATGTTCAGGCCCAGGCCGAGCATCACGTAGATCAGCACCAGGGTGGCGATGTCCACCGCGCCGCGGGAGCCGAAGAACGGCCAGACCAGCGCACCGATGATCAACGCAATGATGATCCAGCGCTGGGTGGTCGGCAGGGTCAGGAAGTTACTGGCCTTGGCCGGGATTACCGGCATGTTGGGCGAGGACTTCCAGGCCGCGCTGATCTGCTGGTCGAACAGCACCCGCAGGAACATCAGCACCGAACACGCGGCGATGATCATCAGGGTGGTGGGGCTGGTGCCATGGACTTCCAGGTTGATGCCGACGATGGTCAGTTTCAAACCGAGTATCGGGTAGGCGACGGCCCACACCAGCAAGGCGCTGAAGAACGCCTGTCGAAGATTCCTAGTCATACTTTCTCAACCTCCGGACGGCCCAGCAGGCCGGTTGGCCGGAACAACAACACCAGAACCAGCAGGCCGAACGCCACGACGTCCTTGTACTGGTCGCCGAAGATATCGGCACCGAAGGCTTCCGCCACCCCAAGTACCAGGCCGCCCAGCATGGCGCCCGGAATGCTGCCGATGCCGCCCAGTACCGCGGCGGTGAAGGCCTTGAGACCGACCAGGAAGCCGGCGTTGGGGTTGATCACACCGTATTGCATGCTCAGCAGCACGGCCGCGATCGCCGCCAGCGCGGCACCGATCACGAAGGTCAGGGCGATGATGTTGTTGGTGTTGATACCCAGCAGGTTGGCCATCTTGATGTCCTCGGCACAGGCACGACAGGCGCGGCCCAGGCGGGAACGGGAGATGAACAGGGTCAGGCCGAGCATGGCGATCAGGGTCACCACGAACACCACGATTTGCATGTAGGAGATCAGCACTTCATGTGCGCCACCTGGCCCGATGGAGAAGTTGCCCGGGATCAGGTTGGGGATGGATTTGTCCTTGGAGTCTTGCGCCAGCAGAACCGTGTTCTGCAGGAAGATCGACATGCCGATGGCCGAGATCAGCGGGATCAGACGGTTGCTGCCGCGCAGGGGGCGGTAGGCGATCCGTTCGATGCTGTAGCCATAGGCACTGGTAACGACGATGGTCGCAATGAAGGCCGCGGTCATCAAGAGCGGGACACTGTCGAGTCCCATCATGGTCAGGCCCGCGATGGCGATGAACGCCACATAGGAACCGATCATGTACACCTCGCCGTGGGCGAAGTTGATCATTCCAATGATGCCGTAAACCATCGTATAGCCGATGGCGATCAGGGCATACGTGCTGCCAACGGTGAGACCGTTAACCAGCTGTTGGAAAAAGTGATAGAGGTCAGGCATTACAGCGCTCCTAAAAACCTGATACGCATTTCACTGGTGGAGTCATTTTCCCGCCTGTGCCCCGTGGATCTGCATCCACTTCGGGTCAGGTTTTGCCAGCGAACCGCTGATGACGGTTTTGAGATTTTCAGGTGGGCGGGCTTCCGGATCACGGAAAACAGGCCCAATACGTTCGCAAAACAAAGCCCACGGCACGCCGTGGGCTTTATTGGCAGTCAGTCAGACAGGGCCTTATTGAGGCGAGACTTCGGTTTTAGGTTTGCCGAAGTGCCACTCGTAGACCACGAACTTGAAGTCTTTCAGGTCGCCCTTGGTGTCGAAGCTCAGGTCGCCGGTCGGGGTCTTGAATGTACCGGCGTGGATGGCTTCGGCCACTTTGGTGGCGTCTTCGGACTTGGCGGCCTTGATGCCTTCGGCAATCACTTGGACAGCCGAGTAGGAAGGGAACACGAACGGACCGCTCGGGTCTTCTTTCTTGGCCTTGAAGGCATCCGCCAGGGCCATGTTGGCCGGATCCTGGTCGAAGGATTTCGGCAGGGTCACCAGCAGGCCTTCGGAAGCGTCCTTGGCGATCTGTGAAATGGAGTCGTTACCCACGCCCTCCGGACCCATGAACTTGGCTTTCAGGCCTTTTTCCTGGGCTTGACGCAGGATCAGGCCCAGCTCCGGGTGGTAGCCGCCGTAGTAGACGAAGTCGACGTTGGCTTGCTTGAGCTTGGCGATCATCGAGGAGAAGTCTTTGTCGCCGGCGTTGATGCCTTCGAACACGGCAACCTTGGTGCCTTTCTTCTCGAGGGTCTGCTTCACGGCGGTGGCGATGCCTTCACCGTATTGCTGCTTGTCGTGCAGCACGGCAACGATTTTCGGCTTCACGTGGTCGGCGATGTAGTTGCCGGCGGCAGGGCCCTGGGCGCTGTCCAGGCCGATGGTGCGGAACACCATCTTGTAACCACGGGTGGTGATGTCCGGGCTGGTGGCGGCGGGGGTGATCATGACCACGCCTTCGTCTTCGTAGATGTCCGAAGCCGGTTGAGTGGAGCTGGAGCACAGGTGACCGATCACGAACTTGACGCCGTCGTTGACGACTTTGTTGGCTACGGCGACGGCTTGTTTCGGATCGCAGGCATCATCGTATTCGACGGCCTGGAGCTGCTTGCCATCGACGCCGCCCTTGGCGTTGATTTGTTCGATGGCCATTTTGGCGCCACTGAACTGCATGTCGCCGTACTGGGCTACAGGGCCGGTCTTGGGGCCGGCGATGCCGATCTTGATGGTGTCAGCTGCGAACGAATGGCTGGCGACTCCGGCCAGAACCATAGCGGCAAACAGTTTGGAAATCTGCTTAGTAGCCTTATTCATAGTGCTCCACTCTTACTGTTGTAATTTTTATAGTCCTGGCGCCGTAGCAGCAGAACCGGGTCAGATATCTCTTGGATATCCCCGGAAAATGCCCCCGGCAACTGTACCGGTACAGTGTAGAGCGCCGATTGTTAGCCTGGGAAGCTGGCGCCAGGGGGCAAAATCAGGGGGTGTCGCTTTATTGAAAGAAAAAGACAGAATCGCGGCGGGGTTTTGACCGTATTCAGCGAGCAATCCCTGGCTCTCCTGCACTTCTCTATCGTTGACGCAATTGCAACCGGGTTTGTCTGCCAGAGCACCGACGTTATCATTGCGCCGATTTCTTTTCGGGACAGGCCCATGACTCAAGAACCTAGCACCCTCTATGCCAAGCTGCTTGGTGAAACCGCATCCATTACCTGGAAGGAGCTGGAACCGTTCTTCGCCAAGGGTGCCCTATTGTGGGTCGACGCCAGCCTGGATTTGATCGAGGCAGCCGAGGCCATGGCCGAGAACCAGGCCGAGAAAGTCTCTGCCTGGCTGGCCGCCGAGAAGGTGGGCAAGGTGTCTGCGACGCGGGTGCTGGATCTGGTGGAGCGCGATCCGCTGCTGTGGGCGGTGGTGGTTTCGCCGTGGATTCTGGTCCAGGAAAGGGCGCAGGGCGAAGACTGAGCACCAAAATAGTGCCTGGTTTTTCCGGTTGAAAGTGTGTAGCCGAGTAACCGCGATCAGGGTGATGGCAAGTTGCCCGTGGAGAAAGGCCCCACCCATTTCAGGCTGACGGTGACGTAAGCGGAATGGGAACAGTTTGCAAGGCAGCCCGAGGGCTGCCTGATTGTTTCAGGGGATTAACATCACTTCCCTGTAAACGCCATTTCCCCTGTAGGAGCGAAGCTTGCTCGCGATGGCGTCCTGCCAGTCGACATCGCTTCAGCTCGATGCCGCTGATCGCGAGCAATCGAGCGTCGACCGGCTGTTCCTACAGAAGAGGGACAGCTGTTAGTAAGCCGTCCTGCCCGTATGGTTGTTCAGCGAGATGACCTTGGTCTTGCCGATGCGGTGGCGGTAGATCTCGCGCAGGTACTTGATGGCTTTCTTCACGCAATCGCGGGACAGGCGGATGTCGTTGATCGAGACGAACTTGTCCTTGTCGTTGATCAACTCGCGGTACTTCTTCTCGTACATCGGCTTGATCGCGTACCAGTTGGTATCGAGGATCTTCGCCGGGTTCTCGAACTCGTTGAGCAACTCGTCGATGCGGCTTTCATCGAATGCCTCGCTGACGATGAAGTCGAGGATCGAGTTGTCCAGGGTCTCGTCGAAGCGGTACGGGTTGCGGGCGAAGCAACGCTTGATAAAGGCCACGATCAGGGTCAGGAAGTCGTCCGACAGGCACGGGCTCTTGGCAATCAGGGTGGTCAGCGACAGGTTGGCCGAGGCGCCGATCACCAGGGCGTAACGCTTGAGGGTGGTATTGGGGAACAGGCTGTTGAGGTGGGTCTTGAGCCGGTTCAGGTCCATGTACGACAGCTTGTAGTCCTTGGGCAGGGAGACGATCGACACCACCGACGAGCAGTTCTTGAAGAAGTGCAGATCGTGCAGGGCGGCGGCGTCGTAACCGGAAGCCTTGTATTGCTCCAGCGCCGCGCGATAACGCTTGGACTCGATCGGCAGCAGGCTGATGCCTTCGATGGCCTGGGTCACCTTGTTGAAGTGCGGCAGGTCGATGGAGCGGAAGAACAGGTCGTCGATGTTCAGGCGCTGCGGCTCTTTCTCGAACACCTTGAACTTGTCGCCACTCGGCACCGGGGTTTCCGGGACCACGGACTCGGCATAGGCGATCGCCACCGGGCCGGCCAGGCTCATGAACAGGTCGTTGGCATCCAGGCGGATGGTCTCGCCGATGTCGATGCCGGCGCGGCGGAAGTAGTTCTGGTCGTAATCGGTGGTCACCGCCTGGGCGGTGAGGATGTTGAAGATCTGCTGGGAGATGTACTGGTTGGCGTGCTTCTCCATGGCGTTGACGTCGATGTTCTGGATGTTGCCGTCATCGCTTTCTTCGGCATAACGCATGATGTCGTTGGAGATCAGCATCATCGCGTTCCATGGGCGGATGCGCCCCATGACGCTGGCTTCGCTGCTGTCTTCGTTATCGAAGTTGTAGGAGAAGTCCCATTCTTCCGACAGGTATTTGCACAGCAAGCGTCCGGCGTTGATGTGCAACGCTTCGGACATTTCGCTGCGGTGATCGGAGATGTTCGGCAGTACGCAGATGCCGCTGGTGAAGATCGGCTCGAAGACGAAGGAGTGGCCGCTCTTGCTGTCGTGCTCGTCGATCGGCTTGGTGTCGAACGTCTTGTTCATGTACGAGTACTGCTGGGCCAGGCCGAACTCCGAGGCCATGCCCGAACCGGTACCGCCGCCGGCGCTGAAGATCGAGAAGTACAGGCGCGACTGGTTGGCCTTGATGCCGCAGGAGTCGATCAGGTACGAGTGGATCATTTTCCAGTCGGGGCTGGAGAAGCGCTGCGTGTCCTTATTGAGGATGATCTTGGCCAGGTACTGGCCGAGGATCGGCGCGTTGCCGGCGCCGCCGGCATGGACTTCCGAGAGGTCCATGATCTTCATTTTGCTGTAGTCGCGGATGAAGCCGCTTTTTTCGCCCTTGCGCGAGAAGCGGATGCGCCCGGCGATGTCCTTGTCCAGGTCGCCCAGCATCACCAGCGGTTCGACCAGGAACACCGGTTTGCTGGCCTTGCTCTGGCCCAGGCGCAGGTTGTGGCGGATCCACTGGGCGGGGCTGTAGCCCTTGTCGGCATAGGCCTTGTCGTCGGTGTTGAATTCGTTGAGGTAGAACTTGCGGGCGTTGTACACCAGCTCCGCGACATCCAGGGCGATGTTCGACCCGCAGCGGCCCAGGCCGATCAGGCAGACCGAGGGAAACTCCTGCTCGCGGCGCGCCTCGAGTTCGTCTTCCAGGTGCGGCGCGCGGGGAAATACCGAGTCGCGCAGGCCGTCGAGGTTGTCGAGGATGCGGTCGGTGTTGGTTTCGGTGAAGTAGAGGTATTGCTGGGGCGCCTGCGGGCGCGAGCTGGACAATGGCTTCGAATCTGAAAAGCTCTGGCTGCCCGGGGTCAGCGTGAGTTCGGATACTGCGTTGGCAGAATTGTTTTTAGAAGTCATTGTGCGCCGTGTGTCTGGACTGGTCGGCTCGGTGACAAGATATCAAAGAGCCATCAAGTGGGATCTCGCGACTTTACAGCGCGATATTGGCCCCAGCGATAGGGATAAGTCTGATGGCCGCTAGGGGGAATCCTTTCCTAAGCTCAGATAAATCGGCCAGTTTTTGGTGATCTTTAATCAAAAGGAGGCAAGATGATGGCAACGTTACCCACCCTCGGGTTCGCCGGTATTGGCCTGATGGGCTTGCCCATGTGTCGCCGTCTGCTGGCGGCGGGTTATCCCCTGGTGGTGTGGAATCGCAACCGGGAAAAATGCGCGCCACTGCTGGAGGCGGGCGCGCAACTGGCGCAGACCCCGGCCCGGCTATGCGAGGCAGCGGACCTGGTGCTGCTGTGCCTGGCCAATACCGAGGTGGTGCGCGAGGTGGTGTTTGGCGCCGAGGGTATCGCCCAGGGAGCCCGGGCCGGCCAACTGCTGGTGGACCTTTCCAGCCTGGAGCCGACCGCCACCCGGGAAATGGCCGCGCAACTGGCCAGCAGCACCGGCATGGGCTGGGTCGATGCCCCGGTGTCCGGCGGCACGCCCGGTGCCGAGGCCGGCAGCCTGGCAATCATGGTCGGCGGCGAGGCGGCGGATATCGAACGGGTGCGCCCGGTCCTGCTCAATCTGGGGCAACGGGTGACTCATATGGGCGGCGTCGGCGCCGGCCAGGTGACCAAGGCTTGCAACCAGATGATCGTCACCTGCAATGCCCTGGTGATCGCCGAAGTGGTGGCGCTGGCCGAGCGTTCCGGGGTCGATGCGTCATTGCTGGCCGAGGCGCTGGCCGGTGGTTTCGCCGATTCCAGGCCGTTGCAGATTCTCGCTCCGCAGATGGCCGAAAGCCGCTTCGAACCGATCAAATGGCATGTGCGCACCCTGCTCAAGGATCTGGACGGGGCGGTGAAGTTCTCCCGCGAGCAGGGCTCGGCCACGCCGATCAGCGGATTGGCTGCACAACTGATGCGCCTGCATGGCGGCCAGGGCTATCTGGAGCAGGATCCCGCGACCCTGATCCGCCTGTATCGCGAACCGACGTCAGAGGGCTGACCGCGGCGACGGCGGGCAGCATGCGCTGCTCGATCTCGTCGATCACCCCGGGCAACTCTTCCAGGGGCAGCGCCCGGCTGAGCAGGTAACCCTGGATGAAGTCGCAGCCGTATTGGGCGAGGAACTCGTACTGCTCCATGCTCTCGACGCCTTCGGTCACCACCTGCAGGTGCAGGGTATGGGCCATGACGATAATCGCCTGGACGATTTCCTTGTCCTGGGTCGACTGGGGCACGTCCTGGATGAACGAGCGGTCGATCTTCAGGGTGTTGAGCGGCAGGCGCTTGAGGTAGGCGAGGGACGAATAACCCGTGCCGAAGTCGTCGATCGACAGCGACACCCCAAGATTGCGGATCTGCCGCAACAGGGCCACGGTGCTGTCGATGTTGCCCATCAGGGCGTTTTCCGTGACTTCCAGTTCCAGGCGCTGGGGCGCGACACCGGCGCTGCTCAGGGTGTTGGCGATCTCCTCGGCCAACTCCTCCCGCGCCAGGTTCAGGGCCGAGCAGTTCACCGCGATTTTCAGCTCGGCAAAGCCATGGCGGGACAGGGCGGCCAGGTCCTCGCAGGCCTTGCGCAGGACCCAGTTGTCCAGTTCGGCAATCAGCCCGTTGGCTTCGGCGATCCCGATGAAACGATCAGGGGCCAGCAGCCCGTGCAACGGATGCCGCCAGCGCACCAGCGCTTCGAGCTTGCTGACCTTGCGGCTTTCCAGGTCGTAGATGGGTTGGTAATACAGGGTCAATCCGGCTTCGTGGCGCAGGGCGTTGCGCAATTCTTCCTCCAGTTGCAGCTCCAGGCTCGCCCGGGTCTTCAGGTTGGTGCTGAAGAAATGCAGGCTGTTGCGACCGCTGCCCTTGGATTGATAGAGCGCCAGGTCGGCATGCTTGAGCAGTTCTTCGCAGGTTGTGCCATCGTCGGGAAAGACGCTGATGCCGATGCTGGTGGTCATCACCATGCGCCTTCCTGCCAGCTCGATGGGCTCCTTCATCTTGCTCATGATGCGTTGCGCCATGTGCTGGGCTTCGTCGCGGTGGCTCAAGCTCATGAGGATGCAGAACTCATCTCCACCGAAACGCGCCACCACGTCTTCATGGCTGCGGGTGGAGCTTTTGATATGGCCGGCAATCACCTTCAACAGTTGGTCGCCGGCATCGTGGCCGAGGCTGTCGTTGATCCGCTTGAAGTGATCGATGTCGAGGAACATCACCGCCAGCATGCCGCCCTGCACGGTTTTTTCGATGAGCTTTTCGGCGAACAGCTGGTTGAAGCCGCGACGATTGATCAGGTTGGTCAGGGCATCGTAGTGCGCCACCTGTTGCAGCGCCACCCGGGCCTGGTCCAGTTGGCTCAGCAGGGTGTTGACCCGGCGCAGGTCCTGTTCCTTGTGCTGGAGTTTCTTGTCCGCCAGGGCCGCGCTGATGCTGCTGCCGATGATCAGCAGGGCGATGACGGCGATGGTCAGGCCCAGTTGCAAGGGGTTGTCGTCCACCGCTATCGAAGGCGTGCCCGCCACTGGCATCACCAGTTTCAGCGCCCACATGCCGGTGAAATGCATGGCGACTATGCCGCCCCCCAGCAGCAGGCTGGCCGCGTATTTGAGCAGCTGGTGGAGCACGCCGCTGCCATTGCTCAGGTAGCGGGACAGCAGCAAGGCGACCAGGCTCGCGCTGATGGCGATGGCAATCGACAGGCCGAAGAGGTCGGGTTGGTAGTAGGCCGTGGCTTGTGAGCGCATCGCCGCCATGCCGACATAATGCATGACGCAGATGCCCAGGCCGATCCAGATCGACGCCAGCAGGTAGCGCCACAGTTGCAGCTGGGTATGGCTGAGGGTCTTCATCGCCAGCCAGGATGCAATCACCGCGATCAGCAGCGACAGCAGGGTCATCGGCAGGTCGTAATGGGTTTCGATGGGGATTTGCAGTGCCAGCATGCCAATGAAATGCATGGCCCAGATGCCGCCGGCCAGGCAGAAGGCGCCGATCCAGCGCCAGCGTTGCTGGGCGGCTGCCAGGTCGACGTGGCGCACCCGTTCGGCCATGTCCAGGGTGGCGAAGCTGCCAGCGCAGGCCACCAGATAGGCGAGGATCACCAGCACGGGGTTGTGGCTGCAGGTGAGTAATACCTGCCCGCCTTCGGGGAGCTCGGTAAAAAAATGCAGACCAAGCCATTCCATCGCAGGCCCCGTTTCTTGAGTCATCCAGGGCCAGCCCTGATGGCTGACCAATGGGAGTGAGTATAGGAAGCCGAGGCAAGGCCGGGAGCGATGGTGGCAGATTGACTTAAATGATTTTGGAATTCATCCCATAGCCAATCGAGCTAAGCACTCTGTTCGAAGTACAGCGTCGGCTCCAGGGGCGCGAGCCCGAATGCCGCCCGCGCGGCGTCGCAATCGACGTTCTGTTGGCCATTTTCCCAGGACGCCTCGAACTCGCGGCAGGTACTGGAACGCTGGTGATAGATCGAACAGCTGACTTCCTTGCCGACCTCGCCGGTCAGCGCGGTGCAGCGGGTCGGCTTGCAATCGGTACCGAGCATGGCGACCCGGCTGGGGCTGATGGACGCCACCAGATCGTCGGGGACCGTACCGCCGGAAGAGGCGCATTCACCCCAGAAAAAAGACACACGAAAGTGTGAACAGCAGGCACCGCAATTCAGACACGGACTGGCTTCGGACATGGGCGTATTCAAAGGGGAGGAGGTTGATGAGGGGGTCAGCAAGGCCGCTATTCTAGGCTTCGCAACGGCCTTGGGAAGGGGGCGCGCGAGGTATTTTTCAGGCCCTGCGCAAGCCCTTGAAAAATCGGGCTTTAGCCCCGGTATCCGGGGGCTTGCGGCGGATTTTTCGGGGGCGATGGCGTTGTTCGGGCGGCCGTCGAGCGCGGTCGACGACCTGTGCTTCGGATTGCCTGGTATCAGCCTTACGAATCATTACAGACAAGTGCGGCGGGGCTGACTAGATTGCAACTTCCAGGCTCGGTTGCGTCTGGCCGAATAACAATAAAGAGACCGACCCATGCAGAACTCGACCCAAGCGGCGAATGCCTGGCGCATTCTGTTCCTGTTGTTCCTGGCTAACCTGTTCAACTTCTTCGATCGCACCATTCCGGCCATCATTATCGAGCCGATCCGCATGGAGTGGCACCTGAGCGACTTCCAGATCGGCATCATCGGTACCGCCTTCACCATCGTCTACGCCATTGCCGGCCTGCCCCTGGGGCGCATGGCCGATACCGGGTCGCGCAGCAAGCTCATGGGCTGGGGCCTGGCGGTGTGGAGCGGGCTGACCGCGGTCAACGGCCTGGTGGGCAGCTTCTGGAGTTTCCTCGTCGTGCGCATGGGCGTCGGCATCGGCGAAGCCAGCTATGCGCCGGCGGCCAACTCGCTGATCGGCGACCTGTTCCCGGCCCATCGCCGGGCCCGGGCCATGGGCATCTTCATGCTTGGCCTGCCGCTGGGCCTGTTGTTGGCGTTCTTCAGCATCGGCGCCATGGTCAAGGCCTTCGACAGCTGGCGCGCGCCGTTCTTTATCGCCGCGGTGCCGGGGCTGTTGCTGGCGGTGTTCATGTTCTTTATCAAGGAGCCCAAGCGTGGGGCGGCGGAAGCCGTCAAGGTCTCCCTGGAGCGCGTCGACCGGCCGATCCGCCGGGTGCTGGCGATCCCGACCTTTCTCTGGCTGGTGCTGGCCGGGCTGACCTTCAACTTCGCGACCTACGCCTGCAACTCGTTCCTGGTGCCGATGTTGCAGCGTTACTTCCTGATGCCCTTGCAGGAAGCCGCGGTGGCGACCGGGGTGATAGTCGGGGTGACCGGCCTGTTCGGCCTGACCCTGGGCGGCTGGGTCGCCGACAAGATTCACCAGCGTGTCGCCAATGGCCGGTTGCTGTTCGCCGCCTTCAGCATGTTGATCTCGACCCTGTGCACGGCCTGGGCCCTGCATGCCGGGCGCATCGAGATCGGGGTGTTCGTCGCGGTATTCAGTGTCGGCTGGCTGTTCGCCTACAACTTCTATACCTGCGTTTACACGGCGATCCAGGATGTGGTCGAACCACGTCTGCGGGCCACGGCCATGGCGCTGTTCTTCGCCGGCCTGTATCTGCTGGGCGGAGGCCTGGGGCCGGTGGTGGTGGGGGCGCTGTCCGATCACTTCGCCCATGCGGCGATGTACGCCGCCGGGGCCGGGCAGATGACCGAGGCGTTCAAGGCGGTCGGCCTGCATGACGCCATGTACCTGATCCCGGTGGCGTTGCTGTTGACCATGCTGTTCCTGTTCCTGGCCTCGCGCTGCTTCGTGCGCGATGCGCAGCGGATGAAGGACGGGTTGGTACCGGGCGAGCCGGCGGTGGCGGCGGTGGCGGCTTGAACAGTGCTTCTATAGAAGCAGATAAAAAAGGCCCGCATTGTGCGGGCCTTTTCATTTACCGGCAGAGCAGGGGGATCAGCCCGCCACCAGCACCCGGATCGCTTCCAGGCGCAGCGCGGCTTTCTCAAGCATCGCCAGGCCTTGTTCGCGTTGTTGGCGCAGGGCCACCAGTTCGCTGTCGCGCACGGTCGGGTTGACCGCCTGCAACGCGGTCAGGCGCGCCAGTTCTTCGTCGGTGTCGGCGGCCAGGCGCCGTTGCGCCTCGGCCACGCGCTCGGCGTGACGCGGGGCGATCTTCGCTTCGCCGGCGTTGATCTTCGGCGTCAGCTGGTCGCGCTGGGCCTGGATGAACTTGTTGGCGCTGGCCCGTGGCACGCTTTCCAGCTGGTCGTTGAGGGTCTCGAAGGCGACGCGCGCCGACAGGTCGTTGCCGTTGGCGTCCAGCAGGCAGCGCAGGGCGGCCGGTGGCAGGTAGCGGCCCAGCTGCAGCGAGCGCGGTGCCACCACTTCACTGACGTACAGCAGTTCCAGCAACACGGTGCCGGGCTTCAGCGCCTTGTTTTTGATCAGCGCTACGGCGGTGTTGCCCATGGAACCGGACAGCACCAGGTCCATGCCGCCTTGCACCATCGGGTGCTCCCAGGTGATGAACTGCATGTCTTCGCGAGACAGCGCCTGGTTGCGGTCGTAGGTGATGGTCACGCCTTCGTCGTCGCCCAGCGGGAAGCTGGCGTCGAGCATTTTTTCACTCGGCTTGAGGATCAGCGCGTTGTCCGAATGGTCTTCGCTGTCGATGCCGAAGGCGTCGAACAGGGTTTCCATGTAGATCGGCAGGGCGAACTGGTCGTCTTGCTCGAGGATCGCTTCCACCAGCGCATCGCCTTCGCCGGCGCCGCCGGAGTTGAGCTCCAGCAGACGGTCGCGGCCGGTGTGCAGCTCGGCTTCCAGGCGCTCGCGCTCGGTGCGCGCCTCGTCGATCAGCGCTTGCCACTCGCCGTCGTCGGCTTCTTCCAGCAGCGGCAGCAGGCGCGGGCCGAACTGATGCTGCAGGGCGTTGCCGGTCGGGCAGGTATTGAGGAAGGCGTTCAGCGCTTCGTGGTACCACTGGAACAGGCGCTCTTGCGGGCTGGTTTCCAGGTACGGCACATGCAGCTCGATCACGTGTTTCTGGCCGATCCGGTCGAGACGGCCGATCCGCTGCTCCAGCAGGTCCGGGTGCGACGGCAGATCGAACAGCACCAGATGGTGGGCGAACTGGAAGTTGCGACCTTCACTGCCGATTTCCGAGCAGATCAGCACCTGGGCGCCGAACTCTTCGTCGGCGAAGTAGGCGGCGGCGCGGTCGCGCTCGAGGATGTTCATGCCTTCGTGGAATACCGTAGCCGGGATACCGGAGCGCACGCGCAGGGCGTCTTCCAGGTCCATGGCGGTTTCGGCGTGGGCGCAGATCACCAGGACCTTGGTGCGCTTGAGCATTTTCAGCTGGTCGATCAGCCACTCGACGCGCGGGTCGAATTTCCACCAGCGCTCTTCTTCGCTGGCGTCCGGCTGGGCCTGGAAGCTGACTTCCGGGTACAGCTCGGCGTGCTCTCCCAGCGGCAATTCCAGGTACTCGTCCGGGCATGGCAGCGGGTAGGGGTGCAGCTTGCGTTCGGGGAAGCCTTGCACCGCGGCGCGGGTGTTGCGGAACAGCACGCGGCCGGTGCCGTGGCGGTCCAGCAACTCGCGCACCAGGCGCGCGCTGGCTTCAGTGTCGCCGTCGTTGACGGCGGCGAGCAGGGCTTCGCCTTCGTTGCCGAGGAAACTGTGGATGGTCTTGTGCGCTTCTGGCGACAGGCGTCCTTTATCCAGCAACTCCTGCACGGCTTCGGCCACCGGGCGATAGTTTTCGCTCTCGGCGCGGAAGGCGGCCAGGTCGTGGAAGCGGTTCGGGTCGAGCAGGCGCAGACGGGCGAAGTGGCTGTCCTGGCCCAGTTGTTCCGGGGTGGCGGTGAGTAGCAGGACACCGGGGATCACCTCGGCCAGCTGTTCCACCAGCGCGTATTCCGGGCTGACCTGGTCTTCGTGCCACACCAGGTGGTGCGCTTCGTCGACCACCATCAGGTCCCAGCCGGCGGCGAACAGCGCGTCCTGGGCCTTCTCGTCGTCCACCAGCCATTCCAGGGCCACCAGGGCGAGCTGGGTGTCTTCGAAGGGGTTGGCGGCATCGCTTTCGATAAAGCGTTCTTCGTCGAACAGCGCGACCTGCAGGTTGAAGCGCCGGCGCATTTCCACCAGCCACTGGTGCTGCAGGTTCTCCGGGACCAGGATCAGCACGCGGCTGGCGCGGCCCGACAGCAGCTGGCGATGGATCACCAGGCCGGCTTCGATGGTCTTGCCCAGGCCCACTTCGTCCGCCAGCAGAACCCGCGGCGCGATACGGTCGGCGACTTCACGGGCAATGTGCAGCTGGTGGGCGATAGGCTGGGCGCGTACGCCACCCAGGCCCCACAGCGACGATTGCAGCTGGCGGCTGGTGTGTTCCAGGGTGTGGTAGCGCAGGGAGAACCAGGCCAGCGGGTCGATCTGCCCGGCGAACAGACGGTCGCTGGCCAGGCGGAACTGGATGAAGTTCGAGAGTTGGGTTTCCGGCAGGGTGACGACTTCGTTCTGTCCGTTGAGGCCGTGGTAGACCAGCAGGCCGTCGACGTCGTCGACTTCGCGCACGGTCATTTTCCAGCCTTCGAAGTGGGTGATGGTGTCACCCGGGGAAAACCTCACGCGAGTGAGGGGCGCATTCCGTAGCGCATACTGGCGAGTGTCGCCAGTGGCCGGATAGAGCACGGTCAGCAAGCGGCCGTCCTGTGCCAGAACGGTGCCTAGACCTAGCTCGGCTTCGCTGTCACTAATCCAGCGTTGCCCCGGTTGATACTGCTGCGCCATGCTGCCTGACTCCCGCCTTGAAAAAGCCGACTATGTTAACGGATCGGCGGCCTCAGGCCAAAGGACTCTAACAAAAACAACTACGCTGGAAGGTAGCGTATCGGGCGCATTTGTCGGGGCTCGGGGCACTATCGGGTGACGACTGGGTCACAAGTTTGCGACCGATGGCTCAAGTCGCCCCCGCAGCAGCCGACAGCCTGCCGACAGGAGACCAATAATATGCTGCCCCCGATGCTGCCCTTGAGTGCCGTGCCCGTGACCTCCCAGCAGGATCCGATCCGGCCGCGCCCGGATATCCCGCCGGTGGTGCCGGTGCAACAGAGTTCCAACGAAAGCACCATCGACCTGCAAAAGCGCGATGCCGAACAGTCGGCGCTGCTGCTGCGCGAAGAACAGCAGCGCCAGCAGCAAAGGCACAAACGCCAGCGCGAAGCCGAGGCTGCGGACGATCCCGAACTGCACCTGGCTGTGCCCGGGGACGAGTTGAATGCCGACAACACCGTGCCGGTGGCGCCGCTGATCGAGGACGCGCCACGCCAGGGGCTGTGGGTCGACGTCGAGGTCTAGATGCTGTCCTTTAATGCCTGCAACAGTGGCGCGCAAGGGATCACAGGGTGCACTTCGCGCGATGCTGGTCAAACTGCGGCCCCCCTTTAATTGCGCTCAATATCCGCCGATCACTGGTCAGGCGCCGCGTCACGCCGCATTATTGGCAAACCCGCAAGGGCCGCAGCCGCGCTATCGCTATATAGAGGCTCCGGTCGACATAGACCTGAACGATGCAAGCCAACGCCATGAGCCAAGACGACAACCTGATCGACCTGAACGCCGAACGTGCCAAGCGTGTGCATGACTTGAAGGAAAAGCGCCTGAACGAAGTGCGCCAGGCATTCGAGCAGGCAATGCCTTTGGGCAAGCCGAAGAAGAAACCGAAAAAGCCGAAAAAGCGCTGAATCGGGCGCGATCTGTTGATGTAAGTCAGTTATTTCCCCTCCCTGTCGTCCTGTCTGGGTCGACCATTGACCCCGGTCAATTTTCCCCGCCGCCTCTTTGGTTAACTTAGCCCCATCGCAACAGGGCAAGAGCAGGAGGCCAGTCATGTTTTTCGACAATGTGGTGATCGCCGGAGTGCTGACTGTCGGCCTCATGGTTCTGTTTTTCGCCGGGTTTGGATTTTTCATCTGGAAAGATGCGCATAAACGCAAAAAACCTTAAGTCTTTCCGGTTACGAGCACGCAAGGCATTTTGGGCAACTTCGGTTGCCCTTTTTTTTGCCTGTGTGTTTTGTGGCAAAGCCATCATTTATTTCAGGCACAAAAAAAGGTGCGACCCGAGGGGCGCACCTTTTTTGTCGCGGACCGAGCGAATCAGGTCCCGAGGGCTTTCGAGGCCAGCCAGAACAGACCGGCCGACAGAGCCACGGTTGCCGGCAGGGTCAGCACCCAGGCCAGCAGGATGGTGCGTATGGTGCCGCTTTGCAGGCCGCTTTTGTTGGCGACCATGGTTCCCGCCACGCCCGAAGACAGCACATGGGTGGTCGATACCGGCAGGCTGAAGATATTGGCCATGCCGATCAGGCCGGCGGCGGTGATCTGCGCCGACATGCCCTGGGCATAGGTCATGCCCTGCTTGCCGATCTTCTCGCCGATGGTCTGTACCACACGTTTCCAGCCGATCATGGTCCCCAGGCCGAGGGCCAGGGCCACGGCCAGGATCACCCAGAACGGCGCGTACTCGGTGGTGGCGGTCAGGTCTTTGCGCAACTTGTCCAGGTCAGCCTTTTCACGGGCCGCAAGGTGCGGCAGCTTGCCGACTTTCTTCGCGGTGTCATCCAGGCAGAGCAGGTAGCGACGCACTTCGATACGGCTTTCGGCCGGCAGCGAGTGATAGTCGGCTACCCCCTTGAGGGTGCCCAGCAGCGCGGCGATGGTCGGTTCGGTCTGCTGCGGGTTGCAGCGGAACTTGCCTGGCAGGTCGTCTTTCACGCTTTTGCCCAGGGCCAGGAACTCGCCCAGGGAGTCCTCGTTACGCTGATAGAACTGGCTCAGGTGCAGGGTGGCGTCGCGGGTACGCTCGATCTGGTAGGTGGTGCTGTTCAGGTCGAGCACGAACTGCGCGGGCACGATACCGATCAGTACCAGCATGATCAGGCCGATGCCTTTCTGGCCGTCGTTGGAACCGTGCACGAAGCTCACGGCCATGGCCGAGATCACCAGCACCAGGCGATTCCAGAAGGGCGGATGTTTCTTGTCGTCGACCTTGCGGCGTTGTTCCGGGGTCTTGTGCATCTTCGAGATCGGGCGCCACCACTTCAGGCCGATCAGCACCAGGGCGGCAATCAGGAAACCGGCCATGGGCGAGAACACCAGGGAAGCACCGATGTCGATCGCCTTCTGCCAGTTCACGCCATCGCCCAGCGGGATGTCGTTGAGCAGGGCATTGGCCAGGCCGACACCGAGGATCGAACCGATCAGGGTGTGGGAGCTGGAGGCGGGAATACCGAAGTACCAGGTGCCCAGGTTCCAGGTAATGGCCGCGGCCAGCAACGAGAAGACCATGGCCAGGCCGTGGCCGGTGTTGACATTGATCAGCAGCTCGACCGGCAGCAGATGGACGATGGCATAGGCCACGCCGACACCGCCCAGCAGCACGCCGAGGAAATTGAATACACCGGAAAAGAATACGGCCAGGTGCGGCGGCATGGCTTTGGTGTAGATAACAGTGGCAACCGCATTTGCGGTGTCATGAAAGCCGTTGATGAACTCGTAGGCGAGGACAAAAGCCAGGGCGAGCAAGAGGCTCACAAGCACCCAAGCATCCAGTCCGCTGAATAAATCGATCATGAAGGTTTTCTGACCCGGTCATAAGGGGGCGCGATTATGCCAGAAAACCCTGGTAATCGATGCACTAGGTGCTGGTTGGTAACATTCTTCAACGAAAAAGCCGGAGGCAGGCCAATGGCCATGCCTTTTTTCGGGGCATGGGCAAGCCATTGATTTTACTGGGGCTCATCCTCAAGGTCAGGAGCACAACGCTGAGCCAAACGTCTCAAACGCTTGTATGAAATTTCAGTGCCATGACACTTTTTGAGCCCTTTGGGGCCATTCGCTGCCACACGGCGGATGCCAGGCCGACCTTGCGATCGACCTTTATCTGCAAGGGCATCGAGCCGTGCGAAAGTTTCAGGCGAACAGCGTCACGGCTGGTCTGCCTTGAGCTCTTTTTCCATCTTTTGCAGTTCTTGGGTGAAGGCCTGGTCGAGAACGCTGGCGCGCTTGCGCCAGGGTTTGCGTTCCGGTTCAGGCTGGGCGGCGTAGGTGGTGACTTCGCCTCCGTAAACTTCCTTGTAACGTTGTTCCTGGCGCTCAAGTTCCGCGCGCAGTTCGTCTTTCGTCACAGTGTTACCTAATTGAGTTGAGATTATCCCGATGATACGCATTGCCTAGATCGGGTTTATCAAACCGCCTCGTACTCGGCTCGATTAAAGGAGCCTGGATTGCGATGGGGCTCGCCAAACCGCTTCTTGTTGCATGCGGCCACGCCACCGGACAAGAACAGCTGTCGTAGCAACAGTTACTTTTTTGCAAACGCATTGGCCGGGCATATTGAGATGAGCGTCAAGCGCTTGCTGCAGGAGGCGTCATTTACTCTACGCAGCCTGATGATGCTGCCGAACGCAGAAAAGCGTCGGTGATCACTTTACTCATTATAGCGGCGGCCATGAATAACTCTATCGGCAATAAGTTAAAAATCATCAACTTGATATCAGGGTTTTGTTACACGAAAGTTTTAATCCGGATGACGAGAGCAGTTCTGTAACAAGGCCTGACAAGTTGCCTGGACTAATGCGGAAGAAATGAGAGTTTTATTGGCGGCGAAAAAGCGGCACATCGCATGGCAGGCATTTATCGCGATGGATTGCGATTATCGGTCGATGGTTCGATAATCGCCCAATGTTGGCCGTGCAGGCTTGTGCATCCTCTCCAGTACGGCTTGTAATAAGCCGGACTTCCGTCGCAGAGAACCTGAAATGAACGATCAATTGCGTAATTCCTTCGCTTCCGCCGCGCCGCCGATTGTCGCTTCGCCGGCCAAGCGGATTCAGGCGCTGACGGGTGATCCGGATTTCATGACCTCTCTGGCTCGCGGCCTGGCGGTGGTCCAGGCCTTTCAGGAGCGCAAGCGCCATCTGACCATCGCCCAGATCAGCCACCGTACGGAGATTCCCCGTGCCGCTGTGCGCCGCTGCCTGCATACCTTGATCAAGCTCGGTTACGCCACCACCGATGGCCGCACCTATTCGTTGCTGCCCAAGGTGCTGACGCTGGGGCATGCCTATCTGTCTTCCACACCGCTGGCGGTATCGGCCCAGCCTTACCTGGACCGCATGAGCGAGCAACTGCACGAAGCCTGCAACATGGCCACCCTGGAAGGCGACGACATTCTGTACATCGCCCGTTCGGCCACCACCCAGCGCCTGATCTCGGTCGATCTCTCGGTGGGTGGGCGCCTGCCGGCCTACTGCACATCCATGGGGCGGATCCTGCTGGCGGCGCTGGATGACGCCTCGTTGCGCGAATACCTCGACCATGCCGACCTGCAAGCCAAGACCAGCCGTACCCTGCACACGCCGCAGGCGCTGCTCGAATGCCTGCAACAGGTCCGGCAGCAGGGCTGGTGCATCGTCGATCAGGAACTGGAACAAGGCCTGCGCTCGATCGCCGTACCGGTGTACGACGCTTCGGGCCAGGTACTGGCTGCGCTCAATGTCAGTACCCATGCCGGTCGCGTTAGCCGCGCCGAGCTGGAGCAGCGCTTCTTGCCGGGCCTGCTCAGCGCCAGTCGCGACCTCAGCGCCCAATTGTTCGCTTGAGGGCTGTCTGCTTAAGCTGTTCGATAAACGCACAGATACGCGCTTGCTGAATTGACGCTCTTTCCCTTGCCTCATTAATGTCGCGGCAGCGTCATCCGGCCACTGGAGCACCGCCTCTGCAATGGCCGCGTGACGCCCCCATAATAATGAAGAGGCCACCCCCCCATGAGCATCGCCCGCGCGCCCAGCCGCGCTCCTCTATTCTGCCTTCGCCTGCCGACGGCCTGATCCCGCAAGACCCTTTTCGATCTGAACCGACCAGCTCTGGCTGGCACCTGTGCGCCTGCGTTTTTCGCGTGGAATAAAAATAATGAACCAGCCTCAATCCGCTGTAGGGAACTGCCTCGATGTGCAGTCCTTTATCAATGCCCAGCCGCTGTCGCGCTATCAGTGGCGGGTGGTGATCCTGTGTTTCCTGATTGTCTTCCTCGATGGCCTCGATACCGCGGCCATGGGCTTCATTGCGCCGGCGCTGTCCCAGGATTGGGGTATCGACCGCGCCAGCCTCGGCCCGGTGATGAGCGCGGCGCTGATCGGCATGGTCTTCGGGGCGCTGGGCTCCGGCCCGCTGGCTGACCGCTTCGGGCGCAAAGTGGTGCTGGTGGGGGCGGTGCTCCTGTTCGGTGCCTTCAGCCTGGTGTCGGCCTACAGCAGCAATGTCGACCAGTTGCTGGTGCTGCGTTTCCTTACCGGCCTGGGGCTGGGCGCCGGCATGCCGAATGCCACCACGCTGCTTTCCGAATACACCCCCGAGCGCCACAAGTCGTTGCTGGTGACCAGCATGTTCTGTGGTTTCAACCTGGGCATGGCCGGCGGCGGTTTCATTTCCGCCAAGCTGATCCCGGCATTTGGCTGGCACAGCCTGTTGCTGATCGGCGGGATTTTGCCGCTGATCCTGGCAGTGGTGCTGCTGGTCTGGCTGCCGGAGTCGGCGCGTTACCTGGTGGTGCGCAATCGTGGCACCGACAAGGTTCGCAAGGCCCTGGCGCCCATCGAGCCGGGCACGGTCGGCCAGGCCGCGAGCTTCAGCGTGCCGGAGCAGAAGACCGTGAAAGCGCGCAATGTGTTTGCGGTGATTTTCTCCGGGACCTACAGCGTCGGCACCTTGCTGTTGTGGCTGACCTATTTCATGGGGCTGGTGATCGTGTACCTGCTGACCAGCTGGCTGCCGACCCTGATGCGCGACAGCGGCGCGAGCATGGAGCAGGCGGCCTTTATCGGCGCGCTGTTCCAGTTCGGCGGGGTACTCAGCGCGGTGGCGGTGGGCTGGGCTATGGACCGCTTCAACCCGCACAAGGTCATCGGCACCTTCTACCTGCTGGCCGGGATCTTCGCCTACGCGGTCGGGCAAAGCCTGGGCAACATCACCTTGCTGGCGACCCTGGTGCTGGTCGCCGGCATGTGCGTCAACGGCGCGCAATCGGCGATGCCATCCCTGGCCGCGCGCTTCTATCCGACCCAGGGCCGCGCCACCGGCGTGTCGTGGATGCTTGGCATCGGTCGCTTCGGGGCGATCCTCGGGGCCTGGATGGGCGCCACGCTGCTGGGGCTGGGCTGGAATTTCGAGCAAGTGCTGACCGCGCTGGTGATCCCGGCCGCGCTGGCGACCACGGCGGTGGTGATCAAGGGCATGGTCAGCCATGCGGATGCGACCTGATCGAATGAGCAAGGCGCTCCTCAAGGGAGCGCTGAATACCTGTAGCCGCTGCCGCAGGCTGCGATAAGGCCGAAGGCCTTCAGTGTCCTGAGATCTTCGCGATCGTTCTCCGAACGCGGCCCGGGTCGATCGCAGCCTGCGGCAGCGGCCACAGCACAATCGATAGTCAGACAACAATCTGTTCGATAAACGAACGCTCAGTCGATTATCGGATTGTTTGGGTTTTTCCCTCGGCTTAATCTTCAGTCACTCCGGCGCATCCTTCGGCGCCTTTTTCTTCCAGTCGCTCAATAACAATCGGGAGATCCCCCATGGCTGAAATCCTTTCGCTGCACGACGCGGTGAAGCAGTTCGTCAACGACGGCGATACCGTCGCGCTCGAAGGCTTCACCCACCTGATCCCCACGGCCGCGGGTCATGAAATCATTCGCCAGGGCAAAAAAGACCTGACCCTGGTACGGATGACCCCTGACCTGATCTACGACCAGTTGATCGGTGCCGGTTGTGCCCGCAAGCTGATTTTCTCCTGGGGCGGCAACCCGGGCGTCGGCTCCCTGCATCGCCTGCGGGATGCGGTCGAGAAGCAATGGCCGCACCCCCTGGAAATCGAAGAACACAGCCACGCCGACCTGGCCAATGCCTACGTGGCGGGCGCCTCGGGCCTGCCATTCG
Source organism: Pseudomonas sp. GW821-FHT02B10 (assembly GCF_059421865.1). Taxonomy (NCBI): domain Bacteria; kingdom Pseudomonadati; phylum Pseudomonadota; class Gammaproteobacteria; order Pseudomonadales; family Pseudomonadaceae; genus Pseudomonas; species Pseudomonas sp. GW821-FHT02B10. The sequence continues at coordinate 615,718 of NZ_JBWKVU010000001.1, forward strand.
CGGTCTTGCGCGCTTATGCCGGCTCCGACCTGCCGAAGGTCAACCCGCTGATCAAGAGCGTGACCTGCCCATTCACCGGTGAAGTGCTGGCGGCGGTGCCATCGGTACGTCCTGACGTCACCGTGATCCATGCGCAGAAAGCCGACCGCAAGGGCAACGTGCTGTTGTGGGGCATTCTTGGCGTACAGAAGGAAGCCGCCCTGGCCGCCAAGCGCTGCATCGTCACCGTGGAAGAAATCGTCGACGACCTGAACGCCCCGATGAACGCCTGCGTGCTGCCGACCTGGGCCCTGAGCGCGGTCTGCCATGTGCCGGGCGGCGCCCATCCGTCCTACGCCCACGGCTATACCGAGCGCGACAACATCTTCTACCAGGCCTGGGACCCGATCGCCCGCGACCGTGAAACCTTCACCGCCTGGATCAACGAATACATCCGCGACAGTGCTGACTTCAGCGAATTCCAGGCCAAGCTGGCCGCAGCAACGGGGGCCAAATAATGACTTACTCCACCAATGAAATGATGACCGTTGCCGCCGCCCGCCGCCTGCAGAACGGCTCGGTGTGTTTTGTCGGGATCGGCCTGCCGTCCAAGGCCGCCAACCTGGCGCGCCTGACCTCGTCGCCGGACGTGGTGCTGATCTACGAATCCGGCCCGATCGGCGCCAAGCCCAGCGTGCTGCCGCTGTCCATCGGTGATGGCGAGCTGGCCGAGACCGCGGACACCGTGGTGCCGACCGGCGAGATCTTCCGCTACTGGCTGCAAGGCGGGCGGATCGACGTCGGTTTCCTCGGCGCCGCCCAGGTCGACCGTTTCGGCAACATCAACACCACGGTGGTCGGCGACTACCACCAGCCGAAAGTCCGCCTGCCGGGCGCCGGCGGTGCGCCGGAGATTGCCGGCTCGGCCAAGAGCGTGCTGATCATCCTCAAGCAGTCGTCGCGTTCCTTTGTCGACAAGCTCGACTTCATCACCTCGGTCGGTCACGGCGAAGGCGGCGACTCGCGCAAGCGCCTGGGCCTGCCAGGGGCCGGGCCGGTGGGGATCATCACCGACCTGTGCATCATGGAGCCGGAAGCCGGCACCCATGAATTCGTGGTGACCTCGTTGCACCCGGGCGTGACCCGCGAGCAGGTGGTCGCCGCCACTGGCTGGGCGATCCGTTTCGCCGACCAGGTGGCGGAAACCGCCGCCCCGACCGAGATCGAATTGACCGCCCTGCGTGACCTGGAAGCCCGCACCGCCGCGGCCCATGGTCAAACCCCGGGAGAAGCCTGATGCGCGAAGTGTTTATCTGTGACGCCATTCGTACCCCCATCGGCCGCTTTGGTGGCGGCCTGTCGACGGTCCGTGCCGACGATCTGGCCGCCGTGCCGATCAAGGCACTGATCGAGCGCAACCCGTCGGTGGACTGGAACGCGGTGGACGAGGTGTTCCTCGGTTGCGCCAACCAGGCCGGCGAAGACAATCGCAACGTGGCGCGCATGGCGCTGCTGCTGGCCGGGCTGCCGGAAACCATTCCGGGCGTGACCCTCAACCGCCTGTGCGCTTCGGGCATGGATGCCATCGGCACCGCCTTCCGCGCCATCGCCAGTGGCGAGATGGAGCTGGCCATCGCCGGCGGCGTTGAGTCGATGTCCCGCGCGCCCTTTGTCATGGGCAAGGCCGACACCGCCTTTTCGCGCAACATGAAGCTGGAAGACACCACCATCGGCTGGCGTTTCATCAACCCGCTGATGAAGGCCCAGTACGGCGTGGATGCGATGCCGCAGACCGCCGACAACGTCGCCGACGATTATCAGGTGTCGCGTGCCGACCAGGATGCGTTCGCCCTGCGCAGCCAGCAGCGCACCGCCGCGGCGCAGGCTGCCGGGTTCTTCGCCGAGGAAATCGTCCCGGTGCGTATCGTCCACAAGAAGGGCGAGACCGTGGTCGAGCAGGATGAGCACCCGCGGGCCGATACCTCGCTGGAAACCCTGGGCAAACTCAAGCCGGTCAACGGCCCGGACAAGACCGTCACCGCCGGCAACGCCTCGGGCGTCAACGACGGGGCGGCGGCGCTGATCCTGGCGTCGGCCGAGGCGGTGAAAAAGCACGGCCTGACCGCCCGTGCCCGGGTGCTGGGCATGGCCAGCGCCGGCGTGGCGCCACGGGTGATGGGCATCGGACCGGTGCCGGCGGTGCGCAAGTTGACCGAACGCCTGGGCGTGGCAGTCAGCGATTTCGATGTGATCGAACTCAACGAAGCCTTCGCCAGCCAGGGCCTGGCAGTATTGCGCGAACTGGGCCTGGCGGACGACGCGCCACAGGTCAACCCCAACGGCGGCGCCATCGCCCTCGGCCACCCGCTGGGCATGAGCGGTGCGCGCCTGGTATTGACCGCGCTGCACCAGCTGGAAAAGACCGGTGGCAAAAAAGGCCTGGCAACCATGTGCGTGGGTGTCGGCCAGGGCCTGGCATTGGCCATCGAGCGCGTCTGACGCGCTTCTTATAAGAACGAGGAACGAGCATGACCGACAAGCCCGGTTACCGGCGCCCGCAACCAGGTACTCAGCCTGATTACCTGCACCCGGCCTACAAATCCACCAACACCCGCTCGCCGTCCAAGCCGCTGGTGTTCCTGCCCCATTCGCTGTCGGAAATCACCGGCCCGACCATCGGCGCCGATTACCTGCAGGACAAGGACAACGACCTGACCGCCCAGCATGCCGGCGAGCCCCAGGGCGAGCGCATCATCATCCACGGCCGGGTGCTGGACGAGAACGGCCTGCCGGTGCCGGGGATCCTGGTGGAGATCTGGCAGGCCAACGCCGCCGGTCGCTACAACCACGACCGCGACCTGCATGACGCACCGCTGGACCCGAACTTCACCGGCACCGGGCGTACTGTCACCGATGCCGATGGCTGGTACCAGTTCCAGACCATCAAGCCCGGTGCCTACCCCTGGGGTAACCACCACAATGCATGGCGTCCGGCGCATATCCACTTCTCGCTGTTCGGCCCGAGCATCCTCACGCGCCTGGTGACCCAGATGTATTTCCCGGGCGACCCGCTGCTGGCCTACGACCCGATCTACAACTGCGTGCCGGACACCCGCGCCAAGGAACGCCTGATCGCCAGCTTCGACCTGGAGAAAACCATTCCGTCCTACGCCCTTGGCTACCGTTGGGACATCGTCTTGCGCGGCCGCGATGCCACGCCGATGGAGAAATAAGATGACGCTGACTGCGACCACGTCCCACACCGTCGGCCCCTACTACCACATCGGCCTGACCTGGCTGAACCGCGAAGACCTGACCCGGGCCGAGACCCTCGGCGAGCGGGTGGCGATCAGCGGCCAGGTGGTGGATGGCAACGGCGATTTCGTCAACGACGCCATGCTGGAAATCTGGCAGGCCAACGCGGCCGGCAAGTACGACCACCCGGAAGACGATCAGGCCAAGGCCCTGGACCCGAACTTCCAGGGCTTCGGCCGGGTGCCGGTGGATGGAGAAGGGCGTTTCCGCTTCACCACCATCAAGCCGGGTACCGTACCTGGCCTGAAAGGCTCGACCCAGGCGCCGCACCTGGTTGTACTGGTATTTGCCCGGGGCCTGGTCAAGCACCTGCTGACCCGTATCTACTTCGACGGCGAGCCGGCCAACGCCGCCGATCCGCTGCTGGCCTGCGTGCCCGAAGAGCGTCGCGCCACCTTGCTGGCCAAGGCCGATGCGCCGGGCCACTACCAATGGAACGTGATCCTGCAGGGTACCGACGCGGAAACGGTGTTCTTCGATTATTGAGTGTGCCTGGGGGGAGTGGGGGCTGGTTCGCGAGTAGGCTGAACCGGTCGCTCCCCCCAAGGTCGTCTTGCGGAACGGGACTGTTACAAAGTATGTCTAGACTCACCACGTCCCCAAAGAGTGAAAAGCCATGACAACGTTAACCAGTCACTACACGACCGAGGAGCGCAGCAAGAGGATCTTCGCGATCGTCGGCGCTTCCTCCGGCAATCTGGTCGAATGGTTCGACTTCTACGTCTACGCCTTCTGCGCGATCTATTTCGCCCCGGCGTTTTTCCCCTCCGACGACCCCACGGTGCAACTGCTCAATACCGCCGGCGTGTTCGCCGCCGGGTTCCTGATGCGTCCTATCGGCGGCTGGCTGTTCGGCCGGGTGGCCGACAAGCACGGGCGCAAGAATTCCATGATGATTTCGGTGCTGATGATGTGCGCCGGCTCCTTGGTCATCGCTTTCCTGCCGACCTACGCCAGCATCGGCGCCTGGGCGCCGGCGTTGCTGTTGATGGCGCGCTTGTTCCAGGGCCTGTCGGTGGGCGGTGAATATGGCACCACCGCGACCTACATGAGCGAAGTCGCGCTCAAGGGCCAGCGCGGGTTCTTCGCGTCCTTCCAGTACGTGACCCTGATCGGCGGGCAACTGCTGGCGGTGCTGGTGGTGGTGATCCTGCAACAGTTTCTCGACGAGGCGCAGCTCAAGGCCTGGGGCTGGCGGATTCCGTTCGTGATCGGCGCCATCGCGGCCCTGATCTCCCTGCTGCTGCGGCGCTCGCTGAAAGAAACCACCAGCAAGGAAATGCGTGAAGACAAGGACGCCGGCAGCGTGGCCGCGCTGTTCAAGCATCACTCGAAGGCCTTTGTCACGGTGCTTGGCTACACCGCCGGCGGCTCGCTGATTTTCTACACCTTCACCACCTATATGCAGAAATACCTGGTGAACACCGCCGGCATGCACGCCAAGACCGCCAGCTACATCATGACCGGCGCGCTGTTCCTGTACATGTGCATGCAGCCGCTGTTCGGCATGCTGGCGGACAAGATCGGTCGGCGTAACTCGATGCTCTGGTTCGGCGCGCTGGGCACGCTGTGCACCGTGCCTATCCTGCTGACCCTGAAAACCATCACCAGCCCGTTCCTGGCCTTCGTGCTGATCACCCTGGCCCTGGCGATCGTCAGTTTCTACACCTCCATCAGCGGCCTGGTAAAAGCCGAGATGTTCCCGCCGCAAGTGCGGGCGCTGGGGGTCGGCCTGGCCTATGCGGTGGCCAATGCGCTGTTTGGCGGTTCGGCGGAGTACGTGGCCCTGGGCCTGAAATCCCTGGGCATGGAAAACACCTTCTACTGGTACGTGACGGCGATGATGGCGATTGCCTTCCTGTTCAGCCTGCGCCTGCCGAAACAGGCGGCGTACCTGCACCACGATCTGTGACCTGTCCGCGTGCGTCCGTCGCGGACGCACGCCCCAAAGGATTGTTTATGAGCACACCGGCGAGCAACCAACTGTTCGATGCCTACTTCACCACCCGCGATATGCGCGCGGTGTTCTGCGACCAGGGGCGGGTCCAGGCCATGCTCGACTTCGAGGCCGCGCTGGCCCGGGCCGAGGCCCGGGTCGGGGTAATCCCGGCCGCTGCGGTGGCGCCGATCGAGGCGGCCTGCCGGGCCGGGCTCTATGATTTTGCCGCTTTGGGCCAGGCTATCACCACCGCGGGCAACTCGGCGATTCCGCTGGTCAAGGCCCTGGGCAAGCAGATCGCCAAGAGCGATGCCAGCGCCGAGCGTTATGTGCACCTGGGCGCCACCAGCCAGGATGTGATGGACAGCGGGCTGGTCCTGCAACTGCGGCAGGCGCTGAGCCTGATCGACAACGACCTGGCGCGCCTGGGCGGCATCCTGGCCGCGCAGGCCCAGCGCTATGCCACCACCCCCATGGCCGGCCGCACCTGGCTGCAACATGCCACGCCGGTCACCCTCGGCATGAAGATCGCTGGATGGTTGGGGGCTGTGAGCCGCAGCCGCGAGCGTCTGGCGCAGCTCAAGCCACGCCTGCTGGTGCTGCAGTTCGGCGGTGCCTCCGGGACCCTAGCGGCCCTGGGCGAGCAGGCCCTGCCGATTGCCCAGGCCCTGGCCGAGGAGTTGCAACTGAGCCTGCCGGAACAGCCCTGGCACACCCAGCGCGACCGGCTGGTGGAGTTCGCCTCGGTACTCGGCCTGATCGCCGGCAGCCTCGGCAAGCTCGGCCGTGACATCAGCCTGTTGATGCAGACTGAGGCGGCGGAAGCCTTCGAGCCGTCGGCGCCGGGCAAGGGCGGTTCCTCGACCATGCCGCACAAGCGCAACCCGGTGGGCGCGGCGGTGTTGATCGGCGCGGCGACCCGGGTTCCCGGGCTGCTGGCGACGATGTTCAGCGCCATGCCCCAGGAGCACGAACGCAGCCTGGGGCTGTGGCACGCCGAATGGGAAACCCTGCCGGAGATCTGCTGCCTGGTGTCCGGCGCCTTGCAACAGGCGCTGCTGGTGGCCGACGGGCTGGAAGTCGACGCCGCGCGCATGGCCAGGAACCTCGACCTGACCCAGGGGCTGGTGCTGGCGGAAGCCGTGAGCATCGCCCTGGCCCAGCGCCTGGGCCGCGAGACCGCGCACCATCTGTTGGAGCAATGCTGCAAGCGCGCGGTGGCCGAACAGCGGCATCTGCGCGCGGTGCTGGGGGATGAGCCGCAAGTGACCGCCGAGCTGTCGGCGGCGGAACTGGATCGCCTGCTGGACCCGGCGCATTACCTCGGCCAGGCACACGCCTGGGTCGAGCGCGCCGTGGCCGAACATTTAGCCTTGAACGCCTGAAGGAGACTGCCGTGGCATTCGTACAACTCGCCGATGGCGAATTGCATTACCAACTGGACGGCCCGGCCGATGCGTCGGTGCTGGTCCTGTCCAACTCCCTGGGTACCGACCTGCACATGTGGGATATGCAGATTCCGGTCTTTACCAAGCACTTCCGGGTGCTGCGTTTCGACACCCGCGGCCACGGCAAATCCCTGGTCACCGAAGGCCCCTACAGCATCGAGCAGTTGGGGCGCGACGTGCTGGCGCTGCTGGACGCCCTGCATATCCAGCGTGCGCATTTCTGCGGCCTGTCCATGGGCGGGCTGATCGGCCAGTGGCTGGGTATCAATGCCGGCGAGCGCCTGAACAAACTGGTGGTGTGCAACACCGCGGCGAAGATCGGCGACCCGTCGGTATGGAATCCACGCATCGAAACCGTGCTGCGCGACGGCCAGGCGGCCATGGTCGCATTGCGCGATGCCTCGATCGCCCGCTGGTTCACCCCGGACTTCGCCGCGGCGCACCCGGACCAGGCCAAGCTGATCACCGACATGCTGGCGGCTACTTCGCCCGAGGGTTATGCCGCCAACTGCGCGGCGGTGCGCGATGCGGATTTTCGCGATCAATTGTCGGCGATCGAGGCGCCGACCCTGGTGGTGTCCGGTACCGAAGATGCGGTCACGCCACCTTCGGGCGGGCACTTTATCCAGGAGCGCGTACGCGGCGCCGAATACGCCGAGTTCCATGCGGCGCACCTGTCCAACGTCCAGGCTGGCGCTGCGTTCAGCGAGCGGGTCGTGGCATTTTTGCTGGCCGACCAGCGTATTTAAGGAGCCCCCCGTGGACGAGAAACAACGTTACGCCGAAGGCATGCAAGTGCGTCGCGCGGTGCTGGGCGATGCCCATGTCGATCGCAGCCTGAGCACCCTGACCGAGTTCAACTCGGAGTTCCAGGAAATGATCACCCGGCATGCCTGGGGCGATATCTGGACGCGTCCGGGCCTGCCGCGCCATACCCGCAGCCTGATCACCATCGCCATGCTGATCGGCATGAACCGCAACGAAGAGCTCAAGCTGCACCTGCGTGCCGCCGCCAACAACGGCGTGAGCCGCGCCGAGATCAAGGAAGTGATCATGCAGAGCGCGATCTACTGCGGCATTCCGGCGGCCAACGCGACCTTCCACCTCGCCGAGTCGGTGTGGGACGAGCTGGGTGTCGAATCCCGCGGCTGATAACCCACGCCTATAAAGGAGCGCGGCGCCGAGCAACTCGGCGCCGCTGCGTTTTCCCTGTCGGAGCGAGCTTGCTCGCGATGAACCTGAGAGCACCACGTTCAGCCAGTCAGTACGCGCCATCGTTGACGATCATCGCGAGCAAGCTTCGCTCCTACAAAAACAAGGCCAGCCCCGGGGAATGGGGCTGGCCTTGTTTTTGGTGTGGGCGAGCGAGTGGGCTTACAGCAGGCTGATCGGGTAGCTGATGATCAGGCGGTTCTCGTCGAACTCGTTGGTGCTGAAGTCGCGGCGCATGGTCGAGTTGCGCCATTTGACGTTGAGGTTCTTGAGCGTGCCGTTTTGCACGGTGTAGGCCAGTTCGCTCTCGCGTCCCCATTCCTTGCCGTCGGTGATGGTGCCGGTGTGCACGTTGTCGCCCTTGATGTAGCGGTTCATCAGGGTCAGGCCGGGGATGCCGACCGCGACGAAGTTGTAGTCATGGCGCAGCTGCCAGGATCTTTCCTGGGCGTTGTCGTAGCTGGCGTTGTAGCTGTCGTTGGCCAGGGTGCCGCCGCTGGTGCCGTTGACACGCATCCAGGCGTTGTCGCCGGTGAGCTTCTGCAGGCCGACGTAGAAGGTGTGGCCGCCGTACTTGGCCGAGAACAGGCCCGACCAGGTCTTGTTGTCCAGGTCGCCGGCGCGGGCGCTGCCATCCTCCTTGCCGTAGAAGAAGCCGATATTGGCGCCGAGGGTCCAGTCGCCCAGCGGCTGGCTGTGGATCAGGTTGAGGTATTGCTGGCTGTAGATGTCCTTGAGCTGGGCGTTCCACACCCCGACCTGGGTGCGCTTGTCGTTGAAGCTGTATTCGCCGCCCTGGAAGTTGAAGCGGTCGGAGGTGAAGGCCGCTTTGCCGGTCATCGACATGTCGCTCATGCTGCTGTCGTCACGCGGGCTGTTGGCGCGGAACTGGCCGCCGTAGAGGGTCAGGCCATCAATTTCCTTCGAGGTGATCTGGCCGCCGCGGAAGGTCTGGGGCAGGGAGCGACCGTCGTCCGAGCGCAGGATCGGCAGTACCGGCATCCATTCGCCGACCTTGACCTCGGTCTGCGACAGGCGGGCCTTGAATGCCACGCCCGTGCGGCCGAAGTGGTCGGCCGGGCGCCCGTCGTGATCCAGCGGCAATAACTGGGTACCGCCGGTGCCTTTGCCGCCATCGAGCTTCAACGAGTACAGCCCCAGCACGTCCATGCCGAACCCGACGGTGCCTTGGGTGAAGCCGGATTTGGCGTCGAGGATGAAGCTCTGCGTCCATTCTTCAGCCTTGCCCTGGGCCTTGCCCGGGTTGGTGAAGTTGCGGTTGATGTAGAAGTTGCGCAGGTTCAGGTTGACCTTGGTGTCTTCGAGAAAGCCGGACTCCGCGGCCATGACCGGCAGGGCCGTGCTGGCGATGCTGACAGCCAGCAGGCTGGGCAGCAGTGAATAGGGAGTGCGAGTGGATGGCTTCATGGATCGGGCTCTCTAATTGTTAGGGGTGAGGCTGGGCGCTGCCGCAACGTCAGGTTGCAGACAAGGTTGAAACCGGGAGGGTGGATGGAACGGAATCAGCCGGAGCGGGCAGGGCGCGGGGTCATGATGACGAACCTGTTGTTATTGGTTTTTGTAGGTGCGGGGAATGGTGCGTTGGATCAACGGCCCTGTTCAATTGGCCTTGGCGGGTTTTGGGCGATTAACGAACACAAGTGACGGCGGTCTGCGGCCCATAAAAAAACCCACCGCAAGGTGGGTTTTTTTCAAGCGTCATGCACTCAGAACAGCTTCAGTGGCGGTGCCTCTTTGCTCACTTCCGCTTGCTGCGAACCTTGCTCGTTCCAACCGCCGCCCAGGGCCTTGTACAGGTTGACCTCGCTGGTCAGCTGCGCAAGCCGGTCGGTGATCAACGCTTGCTGCGCGCTGAACAGCGAGCGCTGGGCGTCGAGGAAGGTCAGGTTGCTGTCGACACCGATACGGTAGCGACGCTCGGCCAGGCGGTAGTAGTCCTGGTTGGCATTGACGAAGTCACGCTGGGCCTGCAACTGCTGGTTGTAGGTCTGGCGTGCGGCCAGGCCATCGGAGACTTCCTGGAAGGCGGTCTGGATGGACTTCTCGTACTGTGCGACGTTGATGTCTTTCTGGATTTTCGAGTAATCCAGGCTGGCGCGCAGGCTGCCGGCGTTGAAGATCGGGATATTGATCTGCGGCGCGAACGACCAGGTGCCCGAACCGCCCTTGAACAGGCCGCCCATATCCGGGCTCAAGGTCCCGGCATTGGCGGTCAGGCTGATGCTCGGGAAGAACGCCGCGCGTGCCGCGCCAATACTGGCGTTGGCGGCTTTCAGGTTGTGCTCGGCGGCGAGGATGTCCGGACGGCGTTGCAGCAGTTCCGACGGCAGGCCGGCGGGCAACTCGCTGAGCAGGTCGGCCGACAACGGCTGCGGGCTCGGCAAGTTGGCCGGGATCGAGGTACCCAGCAGCAGGGTCAGGCTGTTTTCGTCTTGGGCCACCTGGCGGGTATAACGCGCCAGTTGCACCCGGGCGTTTTCCACCGAGGTCCGCGCCTGGCTCAGGTCCAGGGCCGAGGCCACGCCGACTTCGTTGCTGCGCGAGGTCAGGCGGTAGCTCTCCTCGTAGGCCGCCAGGGTGTCCTGGGTCAGCTTGAGCAGTTCCTTGTCGGCCTGCCAGGTCAGGTAGGCGTTGGCCACGCTGGCCACCAGGCTGATCTGCGTGCTGCGCCGGGCTTCTTCGCTGGAGAAGTAGGTCTGCAAGGCCTGCTCGCTCAAGCTGCGAACGCGACCGAACAGGTCCAGCTCATAAGCGCTGACACCCAGGGTTGCCGAGTACTGGCTGGAGATGGCCGCTTCACCGGTCTGCGACAGCCGTGCCGGGGTGCGTTGACGGCTGCCGCTGCCGTTGGCCGAGATCGCCGGGAACAGGTCCGCGCGCTGGATCTGGTACTGCGCGGCGTAGGCGTCGATGTTCAGTGCCGCGACCCGCAGGTCACGGTTGTTCACCAGCGCGGTCTGGATCAGCTGCTGCAGGGCAGGGTCATGGAAGAATTGCCGCCAGCCCTGTTCGGCGGCTGCCTGGTTGGCAGCCTCCGCAGGCGAATAGGCCGGCCCTTGCGGGTATTGCGCCGCGACCGGCGCTTGCGGCTGCTGATAATCCGGTATCAGCGAGCAACCACTCAGCACGGCGGCGGTGATTGCGAGGGAGAGTAGCGACTTGCTCATTGGCCAGCCTCTTCAGGAGTTTCGGTAGGTTGCGCTTCGAGTGCCTTGCGGCGGCTCATCGAGGACACGGTGACGAAGAACAAAGGCACCCAGAATATCGCCAGGACAGTCGCGGTGAGCATACCGCCAATCACCCCGGTACCGATCGCATGCTGGCTACCCGAGCCTGCGCCGGTGGAGATGGCCAGCGGTACCACACCGAGCACGAAGGCCAGGGAGGTCATGACGATCGGACGCAGACGCATGCGGCAGGCTTCGATCGCCGCGTCCACCAGGCTGCGGCCCTCTTCGTGCAGTTCCTTGGCGAACTCGACGATCAGAATGGCGTTTTTCGCCGCCAGGCCGATGGTCACCAACAGCCCCACCTGGAAGTACACGTCGTTGGACAGGCCGCGCAGGCTGGTCGCCATCAGCGCACCGATGATCCCCAGCGGCACCACCAGCATGACCGCGATCGGAATCGACCAGCTTTCATACAGCGCCGCCAGGCACAGGAACACCATCAGCAACGACAAGGCGTACAGCGCGGGAGCTTGCGAGCCCGACAGGCGTTCCTCGTAGGACAGGCCGGTCCAGGAGATACCGACACCGGCCGGCAGCTTCTTGGCGATGGCTTCGACTTCGGCCATGGCTTCACCGGTGCTGTAGCCCGGCGCCGGGGCACCCAGGACTTCGACCGCTTCCACGCCGTTGTAACGAGCCAGTTTCGGCGAACCGTAGATCCACGTGCCCTTGGCGAAGGAGGCGAACGGCACCATGGTCCCGGCGCTGTTGCGCACGTACCACTTCTTCAGGTCCTCGGGGCTCATGCGAGCGTTAGGCTGACCCTGGATGTACACCTTCTTCACCCGACCGCGGTCGATGAAGTCGTTGACGTAGCTACTGCCCAGGGCAATCGACAAGGTGTTGTTGATGTCGGAGATGGTCACGCCCAGGGCGCTGGCCTTCTCGTCATCGATTTCCAGCTGGTACTGCGGCTCGTCGTTCAGGCCATTCGGACGCACCTGGGACAGGATCTTGCTTTGCGCCGCCATGCCGAGGAACTGGTTGCGCGCTTCCATCAGTTTCTCGTGGCCGATACCGGCGCGGTCCTGCAGGAACACGTCGAAACCGGTGGCGTTACCCAGCTCCAGTACCGCCGGCGGGGCGAAGGCAAACACCATCGCATCGCGGAAGCTGAAGAAGTGCTGCTGGGCCCGGGCCGCCAGGTTGAACACGCTGTTTTCCACGGAGCGTTCGTCCCACGGCTTGAGCATGATGAACGCCATGCCCGAACTCTGGCCACGACCGGCGAAGTTGAAGCCGTTCACGGTGAAGACCGAGGCCACGGTGTCCTTTTCCTTGTCCAGCAGGTAGGCGCGCATTTCATCGACTACCACCTGGGTCCGCTCGGAACTGGAACCGGCCGGGGTTTGTACCTGGGCGAACAGTACGCCCTGGTCTTCTTCCGGAAGGAACGCAGTCGGGATGCGGGCGAACAGCCAGATCATGCCGACCACGATCAGCGCGTAGGCCAGCAGATAAGGCGCCTTGTGCCGCAGGATGTTGCCCACGCCACGCTCGTAGCTTTTGACGCTGCGGTCGAAGGTCCGGTTGAACCAGCCGAAGAAGCCGCGTTTCGGCGTGGCGTGTTCGCCGTGGGGAATGGCCTTGAGCATGGTGGCGCACAGGGCCGGGGTGAAGATCAGGGCAACCAGGACCGACAGGGCCATGGCCGAGACCACGGTGATCGAGAACTGCTTGTAGATCACACCGGTGGAACCGCTGAAGAATGCCATCGGCAGCAGTACCGCCGACAGCACCAGGGCAATACCGACCAGGGCGCCCTGGATCTGGCCCATGGACTTCTTGGTCGCTTCCTTGGGCGACAGGCCTTCCTCGGCCATTACCCGCTCGACGTTTTCCACCACGACGATGGCGTCGTCCACCAGCAAGCCGATGGCCAGCACCATGCCGAACATGGTCAGGGTGTTGATGCTGAAGCCGGCGGCCGCAAGGATACCGAAGGTACCCAGCAACACCACCGGAACGGTCATGGTGGTAATGACGGTGGCGCGGAAGTTCTGCAGGAACAGGAACATCACCAGGAACACCAGCACGATCGCTTCGACCAGGGTTTCAACCACACCCTTGATCGACTCGGTCACCACCGGGGTGGTGTCGTACGGGAATACCACTTTCATCCCTTGTGGGAAGAACGGCTCCAGGTCGCTGATGGTCTTGCGCAGGGCCTTGGCGGTGTCCAGGGCGTTGGCGCCGTTGGCCAGTTTCACGGCCAGGCCGGAAGCCGGGGCACCGTTGAACTGGGCACTGACGGAGTAGTTTTCACCGCCCAGGGCCACATCCGCGACATCGCCCAGACGCACTTGCGAGCCGTCCGCGTTGACCTTCAGCAGGATGGCCTTGAACTGCTCGGCAGTCTGCAGGCGGGTCTTGCCGATGATGGTGGCGTTCAGTTGCTGGCCTGGCAGGGCTGGCAAGCCACCGATCTGGCCGGACGACACCTGGACGTTTTGCGCCGCCACGGCGTTTTTCACGTCGACCGGAGTCAGGTTGAAGTTGTTCAGCTTGGCCGGGTCGAGCCAGATACGCATGGCGTACTGGGCACCGAACACCTGGAAGTCACCCACGCCCGCGGTCCGCGAGATCGGGTCCTGCATGTTGGACACGATGTAGTTCGACAGGTCGTCCTTGGACATGCTGCCGTCCTCGGAAACCACACCGATCACCAACAGGAAGTTCTTCACCGCCTTGGTCACGCGGATACCCTGTTGCTGCACTTCTTGCGGCAGCAGCGGGGTGGCCAGGTTCAGCTTGTTCTGTACCTGGACCTGCGCGGTGTCCGAGTTGGTGCCCTGCTCGAAGGTCGCGGTAATGGTCATGCTGCCGTCGGAGTTACTTTCCGAGGACACATAACGCAGGTTGTCGATACCGTTGAGCTGCTGCTCGATGACCTGGACCACGGTGTCCTGCACGGTCTGTGCGGACGCGCCTGGGTAGGTCACGGAGATGGCGATCGCTGGAGGCGCGATGCTCGGGTATTGGTTGATCGGCAATTTGAGGATCGATAGAGCCCCGACCAGCATGATCACCAGGGCGATTACCCAGGCGAAAATCGGACGGTCGATAAAAAATTTCGACATGGTTTACTCCCCTTTGCCGCCTGCAGCTTTGTCAGTTGCCTGTGCAGTGGCCGGGTTTTTTGCTGGAACGTTGGTCGCTTCGCTGGCTTTGACTTCGACGCCAGGTCGGACGAATTGCAGCCCTTCGGTGATCAGGCGATCACCGGCCTTCAGGCCGTCCTCGATCAGCCACTGGTTGCCGACAGTGCGGCTGGCCTTGAGCTGACGCAGTTCAACCTTGTTGTCCGGACCAACCACCAGGGCGGTCGGTGTGCCCTTGAGGTCGCGGGTCACGCCTTGTTGCGGGGCGAGGATCGCCGCGGCATTCACGCCGGCCTGCAGTTGCGCGTGCACGAACATGCCGGGCAGCAGGGTGTGTTCCGGGTTCGGGAACACCGCGCGCAGGGTCACGGAACCGGTGGTTTCGTCGACTGACACTTCGGAGAACTCCAGCTTGCCGTCGAGCTTGTACTGGCTGCCGTCTTCCAGGGTCAGCTTGACCTTGGCGGCGTTGTCGCCAGCCTTCTGCAGGCGACCGCTTTCCAGCTCGCGGCGCAGCTCGAGCAGCTCGACCGACGACTGGGTGACGTCGACATAGATCGGGTCGAGTTGCTGGATGGTTGCCATGGCGGTGGACTGACCGTTGCTGACCAATGCGCCTTCAGTGACCGAAGAACGGCCGATACGCCCGGAGATCGGCGACAGCACCTTGGTGTAGCGCAGGTCGATCTGGGCGCTCTGCAGCGCGGCTTCCGATTGCAGGCGGTTGGCGACGGCGGTGTCGTATTCCTGGCGGCTTACGGCTTGCTCGTCGACCAGCTGCTTGTAGCGATCGGAGATCGACTTGGTCGATTGCAGGTTGGCCTGGGCGCTCTTGAGGGTCGACTCATAGACCGACGGATCGATCTGATAGAGCTGCTGACCTTCCTTGACGTCGCCGCCTTCCTTGAACAGACGCTTGAGAATGATGCCGTTGACCTGAGGACGGACTTCGGCGATCCGGAACGCAGTGGTGCGCCCTGGAAGCTCGGACGTCAGGGTAAAGGCTTGAGGTTGCAGGGTGACTACGCCGACCTGAGGGGCTTGTGGGGCGGGAGCCGCCTCTTCCTTTTTACATCCGCTGAGCAGCGATGCCAGGGCGACGGCAGTGACCAGAGCGGTAACAGCTGGCTTGAGTTGCATGAAGATCCTCGGGTCAGGCGCGCAAAATGCGCACTCGAAAAGTGGAAGGGTAAAAAACGAGTGCTGAGTGGATAAGTAGCTTGCTAAGGAATATACTTACGTTCATGGTTGTTTGTAAATACCTTGGCGGCGTACCCATTCGGTTACAAAAGCCGTTGCAAGTGTCGAATTGTAGGCTGGGCAAACGGCACCCGAGATGCCGTTCCATATTTATTCAGATGAGCTTCATGCATCGCTGAAACATCCTGATCGAGGTTTACTGCCATGGTCCGTCGTACCAAAGAGGAAGCTCAAGAAACCCGCAAACAGATACTCGAGGCGGCTGAAAAAGCCTTCTACGAGCGCGGTGTGGCGCGTACCACCCTGGCCGATATCGCGGCGTTGGCCGGTGTCACGCGTGGAGCTATTTACTGGCATTTCAGCAACAAGGCGGATCTGGTGCAGGCCATGCTCGATACCTTGCGCGAGCCGCTGAATGAAATGGCCAGGGCCAGTGAAGACGAAGAGGAAGTCGACCCGCTGGGATGCATGCGCAAGCTGCTGATTCATTTGTTTCATCAAATTGCCCTGGACCCGAAAACCCGACGCATTAATGAGATTTTGTTTCACAAGTGCGAATTCACCGATGAAATGTGCGACTTGCGGCGCCAGCGTCGCGCGGCCAGCCTGGATTGCAACGTGCATATCGAGCTGGGGTTGCGTAATGCCGTGAAGCGGGGACAACTGCCCGAGAACCTCGATACTGCCCGGGCGGCCATCAGTATCCACGCCTATATTGATGGCATTCTTTATCAGTGGCTGTTGGCGCCGGACAGTTTCGAACTCCATAAGGAAGCGGAGCGCTGGATCGATACCGGATTGGACATGCTGCGCCTGAGTCCCAGCCTGCGTAATTGAGACAAAATGCGGAATTACGTCAGCAGATGTCAACGTTTGCGCGTTATAAAACGCGATGTTTCATTCGTCATGGCTCACCGGGATGCCTTTATATACGTGCCGACTTTATCTTGATAGATAGCGAGCTACGTATTTTGTAGGGAAATTGTTGCGAGTATGTGAATGAGTGTGAGTACCGCAGCTTATAAGGGCACCGAGCAGCCGGTGAAAGGTATAGCACTGATTTGCCTGGCGGTTTTGCTGTTCGCCAGTCATGACACCCTGTCCAAATACCTGTCCGGGTTCTATCCCATCGTCATGGTGGTCTGGGCTCGGTATGTGGTGCACACGCTGTTGATGCTGGTGGTGTTCGTGCCGCGCAGCGGTTTCTCCGCCGTGGTGCGTACCAAGCGCCCGGGCCTGCAACTGTTGCGCGCCTTGTGCCTGATCGGCACCAGCCTGTTTTTCACCACCGGCCTGCGTTATATCCCCCTGGCCGAGGCCACCGCGGTCAACTTCCTCGCGCCTTTGCTGGTTACCGCCTTGTCCGTGCCGCTGCTGGGCGAGCGGGTGACCCGCAGCCAGTGGCTGGCGGTGCTGGCCGGTTTCGTCGGGGTATTGATCGTGATTCGTCCGGGCGGCGCCTTGTTCACCCCGGCGATCCTGCTGCCGCTGTGCTCGGCCTTGTGTTTCGGCTTCTACCAGTTGCTCACCCGCAAACTCAGCGGGGTCGACAGCCCCACCACCAGCAACTTCCTCACCGGGATTCTCAACAGCCTGATCATGAGCGCGGCGCTGCCGTTCTTCTGGAGCACGCCGACCCTGGGGCACGCCCTGTTCATGATCGGCCTCGGGACCTGCGGCATGCTCGGCCACCTGTTGCTGACCCAGGCTTTCCGCCATGCCGCGCCGGCGATGCTGGCGCCATTCAGCTACGGGCAGATCCTGTTCGCCGGCATGTACGGCTACCTGATCTTCGATCACACCCCGGACAGCTTCGGCATAGTCGGGATCGCGGTGATCTGCCTCAGCGGCCTGGCCGTGGCCTGGGGCCAGCGCAAACGCGGCTGATCGCGCCCCACCTTCAGGTGAACGGGCATGAAAAAGCCCCGGCTCTTGCGAGTCCGGGGCTTTTTATTGAAGCGTCTTACAGCGTCGGGTAGTCGATATAGCCGACCGGGCCCTTGGCGTAGAACAGCTCGGGACGCGCGTCGTTCAGCGGTGCATCGGCCTTCAGGCGGGCCGGCAGGTCCGGGTTGGCGATGAAGGGCACACCGAAGGCCACGGCATCGGCCTTGCCGCTGGCCAGCCAGGCGTTGGCGCTGTCCTTGGTGAAGCGTTCGTTGGCGATGTAGGGGCCGCCGAAGGCTTCTTTCAGTTGTGGGCCGAGGCTGTCGGCGCCTTCTTTCTCGCGCGAGCAGATAAAGGCGATACCGCGTTTGCCCAGCTCGCGGGCGAGGTAGGTGAAGGTTTCCGAGAGGTTCTCATCACCCATGTCGTGCAGGTCGGCACGGGGCGACAAGTGCACGCCCACACGGCCGGCGCCCCAGACTTCGATCGCCGCGTCAGTCACTTCCAGCATCAGCCGCGCACGGTTTTCCAGGGAGCCGCCATACTGGTCGGTGCGCTGGTTGGTGGAGCTTTGCAGGAACTGGTCCAGCAGGTAGCCGTTGGCGCCGTGGATTTCCACGCCGTCGAAGCCGGCGGCCTTGGCGTTCTCGGCACCGACGCGGTAGGCGTCGACGATGTCGGCGATTTCAGCAGTTTCCAGGGCACGCGGGGTCGGGAAGTCGGCCAGCGGACGCACCAGGCTGACATGGCCCTTGGGCTGGATGGCGCTGGGCGCGACCGGCGCTTCGCCGTTCAGATAGCTCGGATGGGAGATCCGGCCCACATGCCACAGTTGCAGGAAGATCTTGCCGCCGGCGCCGTGAACGGCCTTGGTCACGTTGCTCCAGCCGCGCACCTGGTCGTTGGACCAGATGCCCGGGGTGTCCGGGTAACCCACGCCTATCGGGGTCACCGAGGTGGCCTCGCTGAGGATCAGGCCGGCGGAGGCGCGTTGTACGTAGTACTCGGCCATCAGCGCGTTCGGTACGCGGCCTTCGTCGGCGCGGCAGCGGGTCAGCGGCGCCATGATGATGCGGTTGGCCAGCTCGAGGTCGCCGAGTTTGATCGGATCGAAAATAGTCGTCATGAAATACACCCTTCTTTAGATGAACGTATCAGTTGGTGGCAGGAGCCAGTTCGGCATTGCCGCCCTGGCGAAAGGTAATCAGCGTCACCAGCAGGGCCAGGACCGCCAGCGCGGCGGCCGCCAGCGGCACGTTGACCAGGCCGTAGCCGTGGGCGATGACGCTGCCGCCGACCCAGGCGCCCAGGGCGTTGCCGATGTTGAAGGCGCCGATGTTCAGCGTGGACACCAGGTTCGGCGCGGCCTTGCCGAAGGTCACCACGTTGACCTGCAGGGCGGGCACCGCGGCGAAGCAGGCGGTGGCCCAGAGGAACAGGGTGACTTCGGTGGGGATCAGCGCGACGCTGGTCCAGGTCAGCACGGAGCTGGTCACGGCCATGGCGATCAGCACGCCGACCAGGGTTCCCGACAGGCTCTTGTCGGCCATCTTGCCGCCGACGATGTTGCCCAGGGTCAGGCCCAGGCCGATCAGCACCAGGGTCCAGGTCACGCCCTGGGGCGAGACGCCAGTCACCTCGCCCAGCAGCGGGGCGACATAGGTGAACAGGGTGAACACCGAGGCGGAGAACAGCGCGGTCATGCTCAGCGACAGCCAGATCCCGGCGCCCTTGAGGGCGATCAGTTCCGAACGCATGTCGAGCTTCTCTTCATCGCGCTTGGCGGGCAGGAAGCGGATCAGGCCGATCAGGGCAATCACACCGATCACGGTCACCGCCCAGAAGGTCGAGCGCCAGCCGGCCTGCTGGCCCAGGGCGGTGCCCAGCGGTACGCCGAGCACGTTGGCCAGGGTCAGGCCGGTGAACATCAGGGCCACGGCGGAAGCGCGCTTGTTGGCGGGCACCAGGCCTGCCGCGACCACCGAACCGATACCAAAGAAGGCGCCATGGCACAGGGCGGTGACCACACGGGCGAACATCAGCACGTCATAGTCACTGGCCAGGGCACACAGCAGGTTGCCGACGATGAAAATCCCCATCAACGCCACCAGGGCGGCCTTGCGCGGTAGCCTGGCGGTGGCCAGGGCCATGAACGGCGCGCCGATCGCCACGCCCAGGGCGTAGCCGGTCACCAGCCAGCCGGCGCCGGGGATCGACACACCCAGGTCGTTCGCCACATCGGGCAGCAGGCCCATGATGACGAACTCGGTGGTGCCGATGGCGAAGGCGCTCAAGGCCAGGATGAGGAGCGAGAGGGGCATTGTCGGGTCCTTGTCAGTCTTTGATGCGAAGTTCTGCGGTCAGCTTCTCGAGGAAGGCCTGGATCACATCTTCGTTGCGTTTGAAAAAGTGCCACTGGCCGGCTTTCTGGCTGCTGATCAGGCCGGCCCGCTGCAAGGTCGCCAGGTGCGCGGAGACGGTCGACTGCGACAGGCCGCAGCGTTGGTCGATCTGTCCGGCGCAGATGCCGTACTCGTGGTTGTGGGTCTGATCGGGGAACTGGACCTTCGGGTCCTTGAGCCAGATAAGGATGTCTCGTCGTACTGGGTGCGCCAGGGCTTTTATTATTTCGTCGAGGTCGATGGACATGGCGGTGCTCGGTTTCCGTAAAACGTTATATCGCGATGAAGCGAACTTTAAATCGCTATTTCGCGATATACCAATATGATTTTGATCTGAGATCAGCATTAATCGGTATATCGGGTTATAACGATATGTGAGGCGCGGTGCTAAGCTGCGCGAATGAATTATCTCGCACATCTGCATCTCGGCGGCCAGCGCCCCGGTCAATTACTCGGCAGTTTGTATGGCGACTTCGTCAAAGGGCGCCTGCAGGGCCAGTTCAACCCGGAAATCGAGGCGGCGATCCAGCTGCATCGCAGCATCGATATCTTTACCGACCGTCATCCGTTGGTGGGTGAGTCGCTGTCGCGTTTTTCCCTGACCCGCCGGCGTTATGCCGGCATCGTCCTGGACGTGTTTTTCGACCACTGCCTGGCCCGTGACTGGATGCTCTATGCCGACCGGCCGTTGGAATTGTTCACTTCGGACGTGTACCGGGTGCTGGCGGCCGAACCCCGGTTGCCCGGGCGCCTGGCGCAGATCGCGCCGCATATGGCCGCCCATGACTGGCTGGGTTCCTACCGCGAGTTCGAGGTGCTGGAGCAGGTGTTGCGGGGGATTGCCCGGCGCCTGTCACGCCCGGAAGAGCTGGCGGCGGCGATGGGCGAGCTGGAGCGGCTGTATCAGCCGTTGAGCGAGGACTTCCGGGCGTTCTACCCGCAGTTGCAGGCGTTCGCCGCGCAACATATGCAGCCGCGGTAGGAGCCGGCAAGGCCGGCTCCTCCAGGCTCAGGCGGCGATCAGGTCGCCGGCACGCCGTGGCTCGGCTGGCTGGGCGATGTCGCCAAACAGAACCTTCTGCACCGCCTGTTGCGCCTGGAACGCCAGCGCGGCGCGCTCCTGGCCCTGACAGGCAATCGGCTGGAGCAGATGGATTTCCACCCGGCCCTGATCGTTGGCGAACAGGCGCATCAGGTGCGACAGCAAATCATCGTCGCCGATGAACGGCGCCAGCGGATCGATATCGCCATCGCGCAGGTAACGAATGGCCACCGGCTGCAACGCCACGTCGGCGTCGATGGCGCTGGCCAGCAGGCGACCGTGGAACGTGCGCAGGCTGCGGCCGTCGGTGGTGGTGCCTTCGGGGAACATCAGCAGCGGGTGGGTTTGCTGCAGATGGCGGGTCATCTGCTTGCGGATCAACTGGCTGTCGCCCGAACCGCGGCGGATAAACAGGCTGCCGGCCTTGGCGGCCAGCCAGCCGGCGACCGGCCAGGTGCGCACTTCGGCCTTGGACAGGAACGACAGCGGTGTCAGCGCACCGAGCAACGGGATATCGGTCCAGGACACGTGATTGCTGACCCACAGCATCGGCTGCTTCGGCACCTCGCCGTGCACCGTCACGCCGAAGGGCAGGGCATTGCTCAGGCGCGCCATGAAAAAGCGCGACCAGCGCTGGCGCCGGACCATGGAATGGGCGACGCCCAGGCGCTCGAACACGCCGAACACGCAGGCCATGCTCAGGCCCAGCGCCACCACCAGCAGCACCCGGGCGATGCGCCCGTAGACCCGTAGCCGGCGCATCACACGGCCGCCTTGAAGTGACGGGCGTAGCGCGGGCACAGCTCATCGCGCTTGAGCAGGATGAACACGTCGGCCACTTGGAAATCCTGGTCCCAGCACGGCTCGCCGCAGATCTTCGCGCCCAGGCGCATGTAGGCCTTGAGCAGCGGCGGCATCTCGGCGATGACGTTGGACGGGATATCGAGGTTCGGCAGCGGGTTCTTCGGTTCGGCGCGCAGGTGCTCGGTGCACAGGTAGCGTTCGCGCAGGCGCTGCATGATCGCGTGGGCCTGCACGCCGCCGTCCTGCATCGGGATACTGGCGCAGCCCATCAGGTAACTGTAGCCGCCCTGGTTGAGCACTTCGGCCAGCTCGCCCCAGAGCACGGCGATGGTGCCGCCATTGCGGTAGGCCGGGTCGACGCAGGTGCGGCCGATCTCCAGGATCGGGCCCTTGAGCTGGACCAGGCCGTGCAGGCTGAATTCTTCTTCGCTGTAGAAACGCCCCAGGCTGCTGGCGGCCTGGTGGTCGAGCAGGCGGGTGGTGGCGACCAGGCGGCCGCTGTTCAAGTCACGCACGCCGATGTGGCTGCAGTGGACATCATAGTCATCCATGTCCAGACCCAGCTCCGCGCCTTTCAGTTTGGCGTTGAACTCGCCGCTGAAGACGTTGAAGCGCAGGGCCTGGGCTTCTTGCAGGGCCGCGGCGCCCACCAGGCGCTCGGCTTGCAGGCGGCGTTCATTGCCGGTGTCGCTGATGCGGGCGATCTGAGTCATTGTGAATCTCCGTGCGGGCCACTGACCCGCCTTGGGTTGCAGCCGATCGACTTTGTTGTGCAAAGTCAGGCTATGTAGCCCCGGTGTCATCGCCATGAAGCTTTGGTGATGCTTATATGACAGCCCCTGAGGACCCGCTTATGCCCTGGCAAGCCCTGCTGCACAGCCGTCGCCGGCTGCCCGCCCACCCGGACCTGGCCGAAGGTTATGCCGCGTTGTTACAGGAACTGGGACCGGTGACGCCCTTCGAGCTGGCGGTGCGCGGTGGGAGGTTGATGGCCACCCCGGGGCTGGCCTTCCTGGTGGGCTACCAGGCGGCTTTGCGCATGCTCTGGCCCAGCGCGCCGCTGAGCCTGGGTGCGCTGTGCGCCACCGAGCAGCGCAGCCTGCGCCCGGCCGATATGCAGACCCGCCTGCAGGACCTGCACCTGAACGGGCGCAAGGATTTTGTCACCGCCGGCGATGCCGCCGACTGGCTGCTGATCGCCGCTCGCTGCGAAGCGCCAGGCGAGTCGCCGCGCTTGAACCTGGCGGTGGTCTATGCCGGCGAGCCCGGGGTCAAGGTCGACAAGCTGCCGGCGATCCCGCTGATGCCGGATATCAGCCACGGCCGCCTGCAACTGGATAACGCCCTGTGCGAACGGCTGGCGGGCGACGGTTGGGATGCCTACGTCAAACCCTTCCGCACCCTGGAAGACATCTATGTACTCAGCGCCATGACCGCCTGGCTGTATGGCGTCGGCCAGGACAACGACTGGCCGCAGACCCTGCTCCTGCAATTGCTGGCCTTGCTCGCCGGTTGCGCGGAAGTCAGCCGGCAGAACCCCTCACTGGGCAGCGGGCATGTGTTGCTGGGTGGCCTGTTCGCCCAGTTCGACGGGCTCAAGCCGGCCCTTGAGCAGGCCTTTGCCGATGGCCCGCCGCAGTGGGCCGAATTGTGGAAGCGCGATCGGGCGGTGCTGGACCTGGCGGCGGGCGCGCGGAGCAAACGCCTGGCCAAGGCGCTGGCTCTATAGAAGGAGGGGGCCGCTGTGCGGCCCATCGCGAGCAAGCTCGCTCCTACATAAGCAGGGTCGCTTTTCTGTAGGAGCGAGCTTGCTCGCGATAGGTCCGCAGGAGCGTCGGCCGGACAAAAACTGTCATATCTCTGGTCTACCCTCAGCGGGTTACCCTGTCTGAGTTCCCGCCATGCTCAAAGGCTCAACCCTGCTGCTCGCGCTGCTATTCATACTCCCACCGGCCTGGGCCGAGAATTGGCCCGGCGCGCAATGGAGCAAGGGGCCCGCAGCCAGCGGCCCGGCCCTTGAGGCATTGGAGGCTTATGCCTTCGCGCCCCGGAACGAGGCGACCCGCCTGGGCATCCGCAGCGACGCCTTGCTGGTGATCCGCGACGGCCAGTTGATCTATGAGCGTTACGCCGGCCCGACCAACGCCGACACCCCGCACCTGACCTGGTCCATCAGCAAGAGCCTGTTGGCCGCGGTGCTGGGCGTGGCCTATGGCGAAGGACGTTTCCAGTTGCAGGACAAGGCCGCGCGCTTCCTGCCGGCGCTGCGCCAGCACCCGGACATCAACCTGGCCGACCTGCTGCACTGGGCCTCGGGCCTGGACTGGCAGGAGGATTACGAGTACGCGCCCCTCAAGTCCTCGGTGGTGGCCATGCTCTACACCCGCGGCCACGGCGATATGGCGAGCTTTACCGCCGAGCACCCGGCCTTCAGCCCGCCGGGGCAGGTGTTTCGCTATTCTAGCGGCGACAGCAACCTGCTGTCGGCGGCCCTGAAAGGCATGCTGGGCGCCCAGCGTTATGCCGACTATCCCTGGCAGGCGCTGTTCGAGCCCCTGGGCATTACCCACGCCGTGTGGGAAAGCGACGCCACCGGCACCTTCGTCGGTTCCTCCTATGCCTACCTCACGGCCCGCGATCTGGCGCGGGTCGGCCTGTTGATGCTGCGCGACGGGCGCTGGGGCGAGCGCCAGTTGCTGCCCAGGGACTGGGTCGAATTCAGTCGCACGCCGTTCGCCGGTTATCAGGCCAATCAGGACGAGCTGGTGCCCGGCGGTCATTGGTGGCTCAACCGCGCCTTTGGCGGAGCCCCGTCGCCCTGGCCGGACGCGCCGGCCGATACCTTCGCGGCGCTGGGCCATTGGGGGCAGGCGTTGTACGTGATTCCCAGCGCCGGGCTGGTGATCGTGCGTTATGCCGACGACCGCGACGGCAGCTATAGCCACAACGCATTGCTCAAGCTGGCGCTGGCGGCCTTCGCCCGGCAGGCGCAGCCATGAGCCGGCGTCCGTGGCTCGCGCGCCATCCCTTCGCCAGCCTGCTGTTGCTGGCGCTGTTGGCCTTGCTCGGCTGGGGCTGGAGCGAGCGGGTCGCCCTGCGGGCCTTCCCGGACATCCTCAGCGCCTACAGCGCCAAGGAGTACTGCTCCTGCCGCTACGTGATGCATAACGCCGCCGAGTACTGCGAAGGTTATGTGCAGCAGTACCTGCCGCTCAAAAGCCTGCAGGACGATGCCGAGCACAAGCGGGTCAGCGCCAGCGGCCTGGGACGCAGCCACAGCGCTGTCTGGCTGGGCGAACGCCAGGGCTGTCGACTGGAGCCCTGAACGGCGCCGCGTAAAGATCGGTAATCCTTTCCCGGGGCTTCCAGCCCCCGTGCTGATTGGCTCCCCGCACAAGGTTCCACCCTGTGGAACCACATTTGATTGTCGCGGCAGGCGGCTCGCGGTTATCTGAGGGCACGCCGCGATCACGCCTTGCCGCACCGTGAGACGCTCCGAAAAAAAGAACGGGATTACACCCGGCCCGAGGAGATACGTCATGACCCGTTTCCCGCATATCTTTGCCTGGCTCGACGACGTCGCCAGCGACCTGCGCGCCGTGCGCCAGGACATCCACGCCCATCCCGAACTCGGTTTCGAGGAGAACCGCACCTCGGCGCTGGTCGCCCGCTACCTGGAGGAGTGGGGTTACCAAGTGCATAGCGGCATCGGCAAGACCGGCGTGGTCGCTGTGCTGCGCAATGGCAACAGCCCGCGCAGGCTTGGCCTGCGCGCCGACATGGACGCCTTGCCGATCATCGAGAACAGCGGCGTGGCCTACAGCAGCCGCCACAGCGGTTGCATGCATGCCTGCGGGCACGATGGCCACACTGCCATGCTCCTCGGCGCGGCGCGTTACCTGGCGGCCACGCGCCAGTTCGACGGCACCCTGACCCTGATTTTCCAGCCGGCCGAAGAAGGCCAGGGCGGCGCCGAAGCGATGCTCGCCGACGGCCTGCTGGAGCGTTTCCCCTGCGACGCGTTGTTCGGCATGCACAACATGCCGGGGCTGCCGGCCGGCCACCTGGGTTTTCGTCAAGGGCCGATGATGGCCTCCCAGGACCTGCTCACCGTGACCCTCGAAGGCGTGGGTGGGCACGGTTCGATGCCGCACCTGACGGTCGACCCGCTGGTGGCCGCGGCCAGTGTGGTGATGGCCTTGCAAACCGTGGTGGCGCGCAACATCGATGCCCAGGAGGCGGCGGTGGTGACGGTCGGTGCGCTGCAGGCCGGCGAGGCGGCCAACGTCATCCCGCAACAGGCGCTGCTGCGCCTGAGCCTGCGGGCGCTGAACGCGCCAGTGCGCGAGCAGATGCTCGAACGGGTCAAGGCGATCATCCACACCCAGGCCCAGAGCTTCGGCTGCTCGGCCAGCATCGAACACCGCCCGGCCTATCCGGTGCTGGTCAACAGCCCGGAGCAGACCGAATTCGCCCGTCAGGTCGGGGTGGCGCTGCTGGGCGAGCAGGCGGTCGACGGCAACACGCGCAAGCTGATGGGCAGTGAAGACTTCGCCTGGATGCTGCAGCGCTGCCCCGGCAGCTACCTGTTTATCGGCAACGGCCTGTCCCGGCCGATGGTTCACAACCCCGGCTATGACTTCAACGACGACATCCTGCTGACCGGCGCCGCCTATTGGGCCGCGCTGGCCGAGAGCTGGCTCGAGCCGGCCTGAGTTCTCCCTTTCTTCTGCCGCTGAATCGGGCGCCGTGGCGCCCGGCACTTCCCATAAGGGGCCGACTCGTTACCCGAGAGGCCCGACAAGAATAGAAGGACAGCGCTCATGCACACCTCGAAATCCAGTGTTTCGCGTACCCGGCAAGTGGTCGCCGCGGTGATCGGCAACGCCCTGGAGTGGTACGACTTCATCGTCTACGGCTTTCTGGCCAGCATCATCGCCCGGCAGTTTTTTCCCTCCGACGACGAGTACGCCTCGTTGCTGATGGCCCTGGCCACCTTTGGCGTGGGCTTTTTCATGCGCCCGGTGGGCGGCATCCTGCTGGGCATGTATTCCGACCGCAAAGGCCGCAAGGCGGCCATGCAACTGATCATCCGCTTGATGACAGTCTCCATCGCCCTGATCGCCTTTGCCCCCAACTACGCGGCCATCGGCATGGGCGCGCCGCTGATGATCGTCGTCGCGCGCATGCTGCAGGGCTTCGCCACCGGCGGCGAATACGCCAGTGCCACGGCCTTCCTGGTGGAAAGCGCGCCGGCGCACCGCAAGGGCCTGTACGGTTCCTGGCAATTGGTCGGGCAATGCCTGGCGGTGTTCTCCGGGGCGGCGATGGTGGCGCTGGTCACCCATCTGTTCTCGCCCGAGGACCTCGATCTGTGGGGCTGGCGCCTGCCGTTCGTCATCGGCTTGCTGATCGGCCCGGTGGGCCTGTGGATCCGCAAGTACATGGAAGAGCCGGAAGCCTTCGTCGAGGCCCGCAGGCAGGTGCGCGGCAACGGCCCGGGCCTGATGCAGGTGCTGCGCGAGCACCGGCGCAGCATCCTGGTGTCCATGGGCCTGGCCTGCGGGGCGACGGTGTCGTTCTACGTGGTGCTGGTGAACATGCCGACCTTCGCCCACAAGAACCTCGGCTTGCCGCTGGACCAGGTGTTGCTGGTGCAGATGTTCGCGGTGGCGCTGATGACGGTGGTGATTCCGTTGTCCGGCGCCCTGTCGGACCGGCTGGGGCGGCGCCCGGTGTTGCTGGCCTTCACCCTGGCGTTTTTCGTCATGGTGTACCCGCTGTACGTCTGGGTCGCCGCGGCGCCCTCGATCGAGCGCCTGCTGGTGATGCAGGTACTGCTGTGCAGCGCCATCGGCGGTTTCTTTGGCCCGGCGCCGACGGCGCTGGCCGAACAGTTCCCGGTGCAGGTGCGTTCCACCGGGGTGTCGGTGGCTTACAACGTGTCGGTCATGGTCTTCGGCGGTTTTGCCCCGCTGATCGTGACCTGGCTCAGCAAGGTACTGGGCACCCCGGTGGCTCCGGCGTTTTATGTCTTGTTTGCCTGCGTGTTGACGCTGCTGGGCACTTATTGCCTGCATGAGGCACCCAAAGAGAAGAAACCGAGCACACTGAATTTCGGGGTGAAGCCTTGATGGATATCGCAATACAAGACCTTGGACCTATTGTCGAGCTGGGCGCCGTCGAGCTGTCCCGGGCGATCCACGCCCGCAGGTTTTCCTGCCGCGAAGTGATGTCGGCCTACCTGGACCGGATCGAGCGCTGCAACCCCCGGGTCAATGCTCTGGTGTCCCTGCGCGAGCGCCAGGTACTGCTGGCCGAGGCCGAGGCGCGCGACCGCCAGCTGGACCGGGGCCAGTCCCTGGGCTGGATGCACGGCATGCCCCAGGCGATCAAGGACCTGGCGGCCACCGCCGGGCTGCGCACGACCCTGGGCTCGCCGCTGTTCGCCGAACAGATCCCGGTCCATGACGCCATTTGCGTGGAGCGGGTCCGGGCCAGCGGGGCAATCATCGTCGGCAAGAGCAACGTGCCGGAGTTCGGCCTGGGCTCGCAGACCTACAACAAGGTGTTCGGCACCACCGGCAATGCCTACGACCCGACGTTGAATGCCGGCGGCAGCAGTGGCGGGGCGGCGGTGGCCCTGGCGCTGCGCATGCTGCCGGTGGCCGATGGCAGCGACATGATGGGCTCGTTGCGCAACCCGGCGGCCTTCAACAATGTCTTCGGCCTGCGCCCGTCCCAGGGCCGGGTGCCCCACGGCCCGGCACCGGAGCTGTTCGTCCAGCAACTGGCCACCGAGGGCCCGATGGGCCGCAGCGTGGCCGATATCGCGCGTCTGCTGGCCACCCAGGCCGGGTACGACCCGCGGGTGCCCCTGTCGCTCAAGGACGACCCGGCGATCTTCAACGAGCCCTTGCAGCGGGACTTTCGCGGCACGCGTGTGGGCTGGCTGGGGGACTACGACGGCTATCTGGCCATGGACGATGGCGTGCTGGCGCTGTGCGAGTCGGCGCTGGGGGATTTTCGCCAGCTGGGCTGCGAGGTCGAGGCCTGCCAGCCGGCGTTTTCCATGGCGGCGCTGTGGCAGTGCTGGCTGGTGCACCGGCATTGGCTGGTCCAGGGCAACCTGGGGCCGCTGTATGCCGACCCGCAGAAGCGCCAGCTGCTCAAACCCGAGGCGCAGTGGGAAGTCGAGGGCGGGCTGCGCTTGAGCGCGGCGGATGTCTACCAGGCCTCGCAGATTCGCAGCGACTGGTACCGGGCCCTGGAGCGATTGTTCGAGCGTTACGATTTCCTGCTGTTGCCCAGTGCCCAAGTGTTCCCTTTCGATGCAGGGGTGCCTTGGCCGCGACTTGTCGGAGGGCGGGAAATGGACACTTACCATCGCTGGATGGAAGTGGTGATCGGCCCGACCCTGGCCGGCCTGCCGAGCCTCAGCGTGCCGGTCGGCTTCAATCCGGCGGGCTTGCCCATGGGCATGCAGATCATCGGCCCGGCCCAGGCCGACTGGGCGGTGTTGCAGCTCGGTCATGCCCACGAACAACTGACGCAGTGGGTCAGGCGCCGGCCGCCGGGTTATCCGTTGTAACCCTCGAACCGGGGTGTGCGGGTTTATCGGGCCCGCATCTTGCTGCGTAAAACGCTCATCCATCCGCTTATCAGGGAGGTCGGCATATGGCCAGCAAGGTAGAAACCGGCAGTGTGCGTTCGGTCGAACGGGCGTTGGCGATCGTCGAATTGCTGGGCCAGCACCAGGCCCTGGGCCTGGAGGAGCTGCACTACCTGACGGCGCTGCCCAAGGCCACGGTGTCGCGCATGCTCCTGACGTTGCAGGAGCAGGGCTGGATCTATCGCGGCCTGAGCGACCGGCGCTACCGGCTGTGCGCCAGGCGGCTGTTCGGCGACCAGCAGCAACGCTTCAAGCGGCAACTGGTGGAGCGCGCCGCGCCCTGGTTGCAGGCGTTGAGCGAGCGCACCGGGCTGGTGGTCGACCTGTCGTGTTTCGACGGCGAGCGCCTGGAGGTCATGGAAAGCTCGATCCCGGCGGTACTGCGCAAGCGTTATCCGCATAACTGCCAGATCGTCGGCCACTATTCGAGCCTGTTCCATTCGGCGATGGGCAAGGCGTGCCTGGCCGAGCTGGATCACGAGCAGGTCCAGCGCCTGGCCGTCCGCGAGCGGGTGCCCCAGGAGGACCAGTACCGCGCCTGCGAACAATCCCAGCATCAAGGGTTCGGCCAGCGCACCGAAGGTTATTGGGAGTACCCGGTGCGGCTGCCGTTCCTGATCCGCGCCGTGGCCTTGCCGATTCGTGACCAGGGCCGGCTGGTGGGCAGCATGGCCCTGCACTGGCCGATGGACCAGGCGCCGGTGGAGCGGGTGCTGAGTTTGCACCTGGACAGCCTCGCGGCGACTGTCCACGATGTCGAGCGCAGCCTGTAGCCGCTGCCGCAGGCTGCGATCGGCCGGCACGGCCGTGACATTCTCGCGGGCGCAGGAGGTCCTGCGGACCTTTCGCAGCCTGCGCCAGCGGCTACGGAATTCACCGTTCGGGGCTGGTCGCTGTTTGCAAGCGCACGCGGGCCGGTTAAGGTTCGGCTCAGATTTCTCGACCCCATGAGTCTTCCATGTTCAACGCTTCTTTCCCCAAAGCCCTGGGCGCTTTGCTGCTGGCCTGCGCGGCCTGGCCGGCCCAGGCCAACTGGTACCTGGACAACGAGTCCTCGCGCCTGTCGTTCGTCACCACCAAAAACGCCAATGTTTCGGAAGTCCATCGTTTCCTGGTCCTGCACGGCAAGGTCGACGCCAAGGGCATGGCGCAGCTGGAAGTCGAGCTGGACTCGATCAACAGCGGGATTCCGCTGCGCGACGAGCGCATGCGCAAGGAGCTGTTCGAGATCGAGCGGCATCCGGATGCCCTGATCAACGCACAGATCAACCTGCGTCCAATCAACGACCTGGCGCCCGGCGCGCAGATCGAGCTGCGTTTGCCGGTCAATGTCACCCTGCACGGCAAACAGCATGAATACAGCGCCGAACTGCTGGCCACGCGCCTGGACGATCGGCGTTTCCAGGTGGTGACCCTGGAGCCGTTGATGCTCAACGCCGCCGATTTCGACCTGGTGCCGGGGCTCGAAACCCTGCGCAAGGCGGCCGGCCTGTCGGCGATCAGTCTGTCGGTGCCGGTGGGTGCGGTGCTGATCTTCACGGCGCGCTGATATGGCGGGCGCGGTCTTTCCCTGGCGTGAAGGCAATCGTTTCGAGTTGCTGATCGACGGTCCGAGTTTTTTCCCGCGGATGCTGGTGGCGATCGCCCGTGCCCGTGAGCAGGTGGAACTGGAGCTGTACCTGGTGGAGGCGGGCGCCTGTGCCGAAGCCATGGTCCAGGCCCTGACCCAGGCCGCGGAGCGCGGGGTGCGGGTGCGTTGCCTGTTCGACGACTACGGCAGCCTGGCCTTCACCCTGGGCCTGCGCCAGCGCCTGACGGGCGCCGGGGTCGAACTGCGCTTCTACAATCGCCTGAGCTGGCGCCGCGGGGTGCGCAACCTGTATCGCGACCATCGCAAACTGTTGCTGGTGGATCAGGAACTGGCAGTGGTCGGCGGCACCGGGGTGACCGATGAATTCTGGAACCCGCTGCAGGACAGCTGCGACTGGCATGAGGTCATGGTGGAAATCAGCGGCCCGCTGGTGCTCGACTGGCAGATGCTGTTCGACCGGCAGTGGATCGCCAACCGCCATCGCACCGCCTGGAAGCCGGCGTCGAACTTCGGCTTGCCACGCCTGCCGCGGGTGCCGGCCCAGGGCGAGGGCATGGGCCGGGTGGCCTATGCCGACGCCCGGCAACACCGGGATATTCTGCAATCGCTGGTGCGCGCGCTGAACAGCGGGCAACGGCGAATCTGGCTGGCGACCCCGTATTTCCTGCCGACCTGGAAGGTCCGCCGCTCACTGCGCCGTGCCGCCGGGCGCGGAGTGGACGTGCGCCTGCTGCTGACCGGGCCGCGCACCGATCACCCGTCGGTGCGTTATGCCGGGCATCGTTATTACCCGCGCCTGCTGCGGGCCGGGGTGAAGATCTTCGAATACCAGCCGCGTTTCCTGCACCTGAAGATGGTGCTGATCGACGATTGGGTGAGCATCGGCTCGTGCAATTTCGATCACTGGAACCTGCGCTTCAACCTCGAGGCCAACCTCGAAGCCCTCGACATGCCGCTCACCGATGCGGTGGTTGCAAGCTTCCTCGCCGACTTCGACCAGAGCCAGGAAGTCAGCCTCGAAGCCTGGAAGAACCGCCCGCTGTGGCGGCGGGTCAAGCAGCGGATCTGGGGCTGGGTGGACCGACTGGTGGTCAACCTGCTCAATCGCCGCGACTGAGCCGGCCCGGCGTTCTGTAGGAGCCAAGCTTGCTGGCGATACGGGCAACGCGGTGTGTCAGCAGAATCGCTATCGCGGGCAAGCCTCGCTCCTACATGGGGGGCAGGAGCGAGGCCGAGGGGGAGGGTTACAGCAGTTCGAAGCTCTGTTGCTTGACGTCCCGGGAGTCCAGGCCGATCTCGACCTTGAACTCGCCCGGTTCCGCGGCGTACTTGAGCTGGGCGTTGTAGAACTTCAGGTCGTCTTCGCTGATGCTGAAGTGGATCACCTTCTGTTCGCCGGCCTTGAGCTGCACTTTCTGGAAGTTTTTCAGTTCCTTGATCGGGCGGATCATGGAGCCGGCGACGTCCTGGATGTACAGCTGCACCACGGTTTCGCCGTCGCGCTTGCCGGTGTTCTTCAGGGTCACGCTGGCGTCGAGCTTGCCGCTCTTGTTCAGGGTGGTCGACGACAGGGCCATGTCCGACAGGCTGAAGGTGGTGTAGCTCAGGCCATAACCGAACGGAAACAGGGGACCGGTGATGTCGTCGAAATACTGCGAGGTGTAGTTGCCTGGCTTGCCCGGGGTGAACGGCCGGCCAATGGTCAGGTGGTTGTAGTAGGTCGGGATCTGCCCCACCGAACGCGGGAAGGTGATCGGCAGCTTGCCGGACGGGTTGTAGTCGCCGAACAGCACATCGGCGATGGCGTTGCCGCCTTCGGTGCCGCTGAACCAGGTTTCCAGGATCGCGTCGGCCTGTTCGTTCTCGTCGAGCAGCGCCAGTGGCCGGCCGTTCATCAGCACCAGCACCAGCGGCTTGCCGGTGGCCTTGAGGGCCTTGATCAGCTCGCGCTGGCTGGCCGGGATGTGCAGGTCGGTACGGCTGGAGGATTCGTGGGACATGCCCCGCGATTCGCCCACCGCCGCCACCACCACGTCAGCCTGCTGCGCGGCCTTTACCGCTTCGTCGATCAACTGCTGGGCCGGGCGCGGGTCGTCCACCACTTCCGGGGCATCGAAGTTGAGGAAGTTCAGGTAGTCGACCACCGCCTTGTCGGCGGTGATGTTCGAACCACGGGCGTAGATCAGTTGCGCCTGGTCGCCCAGGGCGCGGCTCATGCCGTCGAACAGGGTGACTGATTGCGCCGGCACGCCGGCGGCGGCCCAACTGCCCATCATGTCGATCGGCGCCTTGGCCAGCGGGCCGACCAGGGCGATCTTGCCGGCCTTTTTCAGCGGCAGGGTTTCATTGGCGTTCTTCAGCAGCACCAGGCTGCGGCGCGCCACATCGCGGGCATCGCTGCGGTGCAGGCGGCTTTCGGCGTTGGTGTCGGCCGGGTCTTCTTCGGCCTTGCCGATGCGCAGGTAGGGGTTGGCGAACAGGCCCATGTCGTACTTGGCGGCCAGCACTTCGCGCACGGCGTTGTCCAGGTCGCGCTGGCTGACGTCGCCGGACTTGATCAGCCCCGGCAGTTCCTTGGCGTACAGCGAGTCGTTCATGCTCATGTCGATGCCGGCCTTGATCGCCAGCTTGGCGGCTTCGCGGCCGTCCTTGGCGACGCCGTGGCGCATCAGTTCGACGATGGCGCCGTGGTCGCTCACCGCCAGGCCCTTGAAGCCCCACTCCTTGCGCAGCAGGTCGTTCATCAGCCAGGTGTTGGAGGTGGCCGGCACGCCGTTGATCGAGTTCAGCGCCACCATTACCCCGCCGGCACCGGCGTCGATCGCGGCGCGGTAGGGCGGCAGGTAGTCCTGGTACATCTTCACCGGGCTCATGTCGACGACGTTGTAGTCGCGACCGCCTTCCACCGCGCCGTACAGGGCGAAGTGCTTGACGCTGGCCATGATGCTGTCGGCGTTCTTCGGGCTGTCGCCCTGGTAGGCCTTGACCATGACCTTGGCGATGCGCGAGACCAGGTAGGTGTCTTCGCCGAAGCCTTCGGAGGTGCGGCCCCAGCGTGGGTCGCGGGAGATATCGACCATGGGCGCGAAGGTGATGTCCAGGCTGTCGGCGCTGGCTTCCTGGGCGGCGATGCGCCCGGAGCGGCCGATGGCGTCCATGTCCCAGCTCGACGCCAGGGCCAGGGGGATCGGGAAGATTGTGCGGTGGCCGTGGATCACGTCATAGGCGAAGAACATCGGGATCTTCAGCCGGCTGCGCATGGCCGCGTCCTGCATTGGCCGGTTTTCCGGGCGGGAGATGGAGTTGAAGGTGCCGCCGATGCGCCCGGCGGCGATTTCCTTGCGGATCAGTTCGCGGGGCATTTCCGGACCGATGCTGATCAGGCGCAACTGGCCGATCTTTTCATCCAGGGTCATCTGCTTGAGCAGGTTGTCGATGAAAGCGTCCTTGTTCTGCAGGACCGCGTCCGAAAAGGGTTTTTCCTGGGCCGATACCGGCGTGGCGGCGGCGAGGGCAGGGTGACTGGCCAGGCTGATCAGCAAACCCAGCAAACACAGCTTCTTCATGAATATTGTTCTCTAGGGCCTAAAACAGACGCGATCAGTACGCGTCGAGCGGCCGAAAATGGGGGAGCGGCCAATAAAGGAACGACTATTGTTGTTCGGATAAATGCAGCACACTTCTGAACTCTTTTTCGCGCTGGGCATCTTTTAGCCGATTGGCCCGATGCAATCCAGTGGTGGCGGCAGATTATGCCCGATGCACTCGATTCAAAGGGTTACAGGTTCCATCCCCTAGGTTGCAAGGAGCGTCACCACCATGAACGTACGACAGAGCCTTCGCTCAAGCTGGCCCGTGATGGCATTGCTGCTGCTCGGCAGCCTGCTCAGCGGCTGCGGGATCAACAACATCCCGACCCTCGACGAACAGGCCAAGGCGGCCTGGGGTCAGGTCCAGAACCAGTACCAGCGTCGCGCCGACCTGATCCCCAACCTGGTGGAAACGGTCAAGGGCTACGCCAAGCACGAACAGGAGACCCTGACCGCGGTGATCGAGGCGCGGGCCAAGGCCACGTCGATCCAGGTCGATGCCAGCACCCTGGACAACCCGGAAAAACTCAAGCAGTTCCAGCAGGCCCAGGACCAGCTGACCGGCGCCTTGAGCCGTTTGATGGTGGTGTCCGAGCGGTATCCGGACCTCAAGGCCAACCAGAACTTCCTGGCCCTGCAGTCGCAGCTCGAAGGCACCGAGAACCGCATCGCCGTGGCGCGTCGCGATTTCATCCTCGCGGTGCAGAAGTACAACACCGAGATCCGTACCTTCCCCGGCCGCCTGTGGCACAGCGTGATGTACAGCAACCTGCAGGTGCGCGAGACCTTCGAGGCCACCAGCCCCGACGCCGACAAAGCGCCAGAAGTGAAGTTCTGATCAGCTGCGGCTACCCGCGGATCGTGCGAGCGACCGCGGGATCCGCCCCGGCGTTACCACGGATGAGGTTCCAATGCGCGTGTTGAGAGTGGGTGTGGTGCTGTTGCTCTGGGTGTTGGCGATAACGGCCCAGGCCGAGCTGAAGTTCCCGGCGCTGAGCGGGCGGGTGGTGGACAACGCCCAGATGATCGAGCCGGCGGTGCGCCAGCAACTGACCCAGGAGCTGGCCTCCCACGAACAGTCCACCGGCGAGCAGGTGGTGGTCGTGACCCTGCCGGACCTGCAAGGCACCAGCATCGAGGACTTCGGCTATCAGCTGGGGCGCTACTGGGGCATCGGCCAGAAGGACAAGAACAACGGCGCCTTGTTGATCGTCGCCCGCGACGATCGCAAGCTGCGCATCGAAGTCGGTTACGGCCTGGAAGATCGCCTGACCGACGCGCAAAGTTCGGTGATCATCAACCAGGTCATCACCCCGGCCTTCAAGGCCGGCCATTTTAGCAAGGGCATCAGTGATGGCGTATCGGCCATGCTGCTGGTGCTGGGCGGCAATCCACTGGACGAACCGAGCGCTGCCTATGACGGTGGCGGCGAGCGCGGCAGTGAGTTCTTCGAGCGGCATCCCGGCGCGCTGGTGTTCCTGGTGCTGCTGTTTATCGTGACGATCTTCGTCTGCCAGTTGCTTGGCATCCTGCCCAGCGGTGGCGGCGGGCGTGGCGGTTCCGGAGGCTTCGGCGGGGGCGGTTTTGGCGGCGGAGGCGGTGGGGGCTTCAGCGGCGGCGGTGGTAGTTTTGGCGGCGGCGGATCGTCAGGCGGCTGGTGACTAACAATAATCGATGAGTATGGGAAGACATGGCACTACTGAGTGAGTACGAACAACGGCAGGTCGCCGAGGCGATCGCCCGGGTCGAACAGCAGACCGATGCCGAACTGGTCACCGTGCTGGCCGCCCGCGCCGACGACTACGCCTATATCCCATTGCTCTGGGCCAGCCTGCTGGCGCTGATCGTGCCGGGCGTGGTGCATTACGCCACCGGCTGGATGAGCATGCACCTGTTGCTGCTGGTGCAATGGGTGACCTTTATCGTGCTCTGCCTGGTGTTTCGCATCCCGCGGATCACCACCCGCCTGATTCCGCGTTCGGTACGCCACTGGCGCGCCTCGAACCTGGCCCGCCGCCAGTTTCTCGAACAGAACCTGCACCACACCGTCGGCAGCACTGGAATGCTGATCTTCGTCTGCGAAGCCGAGCGCTATGTGGAAATCCTGGTGGACGAGGGCATTTCCAGGCGCCTCGACGACAAGACCTGGGACGCCATCGTCCAGGCTTTCACCCAGCAGGTGAAGCAGGGGCAGACCCTGCAAGGCTTCATCAACTGCATCGAGGCCTGCGGCGAACTGCTCAAGGTGCATGTACCGGTGACCCATGTGCGCAACGAACTGCCCAACCGCCTGGTGGTCCTGGCCTGATTTCCCCGCTCCTGTAGCCGCTGCCGCAGGCTGCGATCGGCCGCAAGGCCGTGGCGTTCTGAAGATCGCTGGAGGTCCTGCGGACCTTGCGCAGCCTGCGGCAGCGGCTACAGGAGGCCCCATCGCCTGGAATTCTGCGCCGCCGGGTAAATAACTCCGTGCCCCGGCGGGCCATCCCCCCTAAAATACCCGCCATTCCCCGATTCACACCCCGCATCGCCCGAGGCACCTTTTACATGTCTGCAACCGCAACCCCCGCCAGCCTCGCGCCGGATCATCACGCCCAGTTTCTCGAATTGCTGGAAACCAGCCTGGCGCAGAACGCCTTTATCAAACTGGTGCTGGCCAAGCATGTGGGGGCCGAGGCGGATTTGCAGCGGCTGATCATCAAGCAACTGACGGTCAAGGAGCAGCCGTGCCTGTCCTTCGTCTACCGCTACAAGACCCGCGACATCACCAAGAATTTCCCCCTCGATGAAGGCGTGGCGCTGATCGCCGGGCTGCTGCCGGCGTCGTTCAAGAACGCGCACCTGCTGTCGCTCACCGATGAGGTGCAGCTCGAATACAGCAAGAAGGGCAAAAGCTCGCTGTTCAAGGGCAAGGCCCAGCAGCAGCGCGAAGTGCCGTCCGCCGAGCACAACCGCGAGAAGAACCGCTACCTGGAGCTGAGCCGGCCGTTCCTCACCGACCTGGGGGTGACCAACAAGCAGCACGAACTGATCCCGGCGATGTCGCGCAAGTGGAAGCAGATCAACAAGTTCATCGAGGTTTTCAGCCATGCGCTGAGCTCGTCGCCGATCGATCTGCAACAGCCGGTGCGGGTGGCGGACTTCGGCTCCGGCAAGGGCTACCTGACCTTCGCCATCCACGATTACCTGTGCAACACCTTGCAGGCGCAAGGGCAGGTGACCGGCGTGGAGCTGCGCGAAGACATGGTGACCCTGTGCAACGCCGCGGCGGCGCGCCTGGACCATCAGGGCCTGGAGTTCAAGTGCGGCGATGTGCGCAGCGTGGCGCCGAGCGAGCTGGATGTGATGATCGCCCTGCATGCCTGCGATATCGCCACCGACTACGCGATCCATACCGGCATTCGTTCCGGCGCGGCGATCATCATGTGCTCGCCGTGCTGCCACAAGCAGATCCGCCCGCAGATGCAGAGCCCGGCGTTGCTCAAGCCGATGCTGCAATACGGCCTGCACCTGGGCCAGCAGGCGGAGATGGTCACCGACAGCCTGCGTGCGCTGTTCCTCGAAGCCTGCGGCTACGAGACCAAGGTCTTCGAGTTCATCTCCCTGGAACACACCAACAAGAACAAGATGATCCTCGCGGTCAAACGCGCCGAGCCCCAGGATCCGACCCAACTGCTGGCGAAGATCGGCGAACTCAAGGCGTTCTACCACATCAGCGAGCACTGCCTGGAAACCCTGTTGCGGGCCGACGGCTACCTGGGCTGATCACGCGCCTGTAGCCGCTGCCGCCGGCTGCGATCGGCACCGAAGGGGCCGCAAACCAGGCGACGCGCTACATCTGACAGGGCCGAGATACCGCCTTTGCGCCGGCTACGCCGTCGATCGCAGCCTACGGCAGCGGCTACAGTTTCGCGGTGATCAGCGGTGCCGGACGCACAGCGGTCTTGCGCCCGAGCATCACGGTGAGGATCACGCCGACGGCGAACAGCCAGGTGACCGGTTCCACCTGTTCGCCGAAGAACAGCGCCGAGAAGGCGATGGTAAAAAAGATCTGCAGCAGCTGGATCTGGCTGACCCGGGCGATGCCGCCCATGGCCAGACCGGCGTACCAGGCAAAAAAACCGATGAACTGCGAGAACAGCGCCACGTAGCCGAAGGCCCACCAGGTCTTCGCCGAGACCGCGCCCTGATGCTGTGCCGCGAGGTACCACACTGGGCCGATCAACAGCGGCGTCGACAGCACCAGCGCCCAGCAGATCACCTGCCAGCCGCCCATCTCCCTGGCCAGCCGGCCGCCTTCGGCATAACCCAGGCCGCCGACCGCGATCGCCCCGAGCATCAGCAAGTCGCCGGCCTGGATACTGCCGGCGCCGCTGATCAGCGCGTAGCCCAGGACCAGGGCGCTGCCCAATGCGGCGCAGCCCCAGAAGGCTTTCGACGGCCGCTCATGGGACAGCCACGCCGCGTACAGCGCCACGCA
Source organism: Pseudomonas sp. GW821-FHT02B10 (assembly GCF_059421865.1). NCBI lineage: Bacteria > Pseudomonadati > Pseudomonadota > Gammaproteobacteria > Pseudomonadales > Pseudomonadaceae > Pseudomonas > Pseudomonas sp. GW821-FHT02B10. The sequence continues at coordinate 654,628 of NZ_JBWKVU010000001.1, forward strand.
CAAGGGTTGCAGGCCGTTGACCAGTGCGCCATGGGACGCCGGCAGAGTCTGCATGGCCCAGGCCGACAGCACCGGAAAGCCCAGGATCACCCCGGCGATCACCAGGCTCAGGCCCTTGATCTGCTTCCAGGTCGGCCACTTTTCCCGCCGCCAGAGCAACAGCAGCGCCGCCGGGATCGCCGCGAACAGCGCCCGTCCCAGGCCGTTGAGTAGTGGGTGAAGTTCCTGCACCACGATGCGGGTGAAGGGCAGGGTCAGGCTGAAAATAACCACGCCGAGCAGGCCCAGGGCCATGCCGGTATTTTCGCGGGAAGACATGATGACAACCGTTTTTTATTGGGGAAGGGCAGGTGCGCTTATCTAGCCATAAACCCACCGCGGCACCCTGTTACAGCTGTACGCAGAGTTATCCATACAGTTCGGCTTCTGTAGGAGCGGCCGGTCGACGCTCGATTGCTCGCGATGAACGATAACGCGGTGTGCCAGGTAATCCGCGTTGCCTCTATCGCGGGCAAGCCTCGCTCCTACGGGGCCGGGGTATTGATGCGTTTCTGGGGTGAGGCGTAGTACCGGGTTATTACCCGGCCCCGCGGATAGGGACTACCTTGAATACTCCTGTTTTCCCTTGAAGAGGAGTCATCTCCATGGCCGCGAAAAAAATCCTCATGCTGGTCGGCGATTACGTCGAGGACTACGAAGTGATGGTGCCGTTCCAGGCGCTGCTGATGGTCGGCCACACCGTGCATGCGGTGTGCCCGGACAAAAAGGCCGGGCAGACCGTGCGCACCGCGATCCACGACTTCGAAGGCGACCAGACCTACAGCGAAAAACCGGGCCATCAGTTCGCCCTGAATTTTGACTTCGCCAAGGTCGAGGCCGCCGATTACGACGCGCTGCTGATCCCCGGCGGTCGCGCCCCGGAATACCTGCGGTTGAACGAGAAAGTCCTGCAACTGGTACAAGCCTTCGACCAGGCCGGCAAGCCGATCGCCGCCGTCTGCCACGGCGCCCAGCTGCTGGCCGCGGCGGGCATTCTCGAAGGCCGCGAGTGCAGTGCGTACCCGGCCTGCGCTCCGGAAGTGCGCTTGGCCGGCGGTACCTACATCGATATTCCCGTGACGGACAGCCACGTCCAAGGCAATCTGGCGACGGCGCCGGCCTGGCCGGCGCACCCCAGCTGGCTGGCCGGTTTCCTCGGTTTGCTGGGCACCCAAATCACCCTGTAAGCGGATGATCCACTGGCGCTGTTTTTCTGTCAGGAAGCAGCGCCATCGTCCTACCCCTACAACGGAGGAGCGCCCAGCATGTGCGAGCTCTACGTCAAAGCCGACCCGATCCTCTACGAGTCCCGTTCGCGCTCGCTGCGCATCTGCGGGGTGGTCACCACCCTGCGCCTGGAAAACCAGTTCTGGGACATCCTCAGCGAAATCGCCGAGGTCGATGGCATGACCACCAACCAGCTGATCGCCAAGCTCTACGAAGAGGTGATGGACTACCGCGGCGAAGTGGTGAATTTCGCTTCGTTCCTGCGGGTCAGCTGCACCCGCTACCTGAGCCAGCGCCGCAGCGCCACGCCGGAACTCAGCGTGGTGCGCAGCGCCACCCAATAACCCCGCACCCTGTAGCCGCTGCCGCAGGCTGCGATCGACCCGAAGGGGCGCAGCGATCTTGCGGCCGTCTGAGGTCCTGCGGACCTATCGCAGCCTGCGGCAGCGGCTACAGGATTCGTTTCATATCAAGAGGTCGGGCGGGTGCCGTCGAGCAGGGCATCCACCACTGCGCGAGCCATTTCCACCGAATGCACCATGGACCAGATCAGCCCGCGTTCGATGCCGCTGGCGCGTTCGGTGATTTCATCGGACACCTCCTCGGCACATTTGAGCAGCAGGGACACGTGCATCAGCGCGTCTTCGGCATTGACGCCGGGCTGCACGGCGAACAGCGGATGGCCCTGGCCATCGCGCAGGCCAAAGGGGCGGCGGCGCGTGCCTTGCAAGGTGGCGATCAGGCTGGCGTTGGCGCGATCCAGTTCCGGGTCGCGCAGTTTACGAGGGGATTGCAGGGGGGGATCGGGGACGAGCTTTTTCATGAGGTTGATCTCTTCAGTCGTTCAAGGAACCGCCGGATCTCACTTCCACATGAGAAGGTGGCAGCCGTACGCAGGTGTGGAAGACCGGGACTGAAGAGCCGGCGCACCCGAGGGTGCCCCACGTACAGCCGCCATAAAACGACTTCACCAGCACCGAAAGTTACTGATGTTCGTATTGAGACGAATTGCACGCTCTTCAGAACCAGACTTCCACATCCGGGCCGCTGATTTTGCAGCGACCCAGGCAGACTGCCTGATCGATCTGAGGGGGACAAGGCGCTCAAAGGCGTTGGGGATTTTCTAGGAAATACCTTACAAAACAAAGCGAAACCTCTCCGCTTCTCACCAGCATCCCCTGACAAAACACGACCTGTAGCCGCTGCCGAGCCTGCGAGGCTGTGATAGGTCCGCAGGACCTCAGACGGTCGCGAGATCGCCGCGCCCCTTCGGGTCGATCGCAGCCTCGCAGGCTCGGCAGCGGCTACAGGGGTTACAGCAGTTACAGCAGTTGCAGCAGTTACAGCGGTTATAGGGGTTATAGGGGTTACAGGAGTTACAGGAGTTACAGGGGCAGCGCCCCGGCTCAGAAGAACCGGGTCACGCTGATCTTGGCGTTACGCCCAAGGCTGGAGGCGTTTTCGCCGCTCAGGGGCGGGCGGTAATCGCGGTTGAACATGTTGTCCAGGGTGAAGTTGACCTCGGTGCCCTTGAGGTACGGCTGCTGCGGTTTCCAGTTGGCGAACAGGCCCTGCACGTTGTAGCGGTCGTTCTCGTACTGGTCCCAGTAGGAATCGCCCAAGGCGCTGGCCGGGCCGCTCGGGTAGACGTCGCTCGGCACGCGGTCGGTCTGGCGTACCCACTGGCCCTGCCAACCCACCTGCGCATCCCACTGCGGGATTTTCACCCCCAGGGTGGCGACCCACTTGCGCGGCGGAATGTCCCGCGCCCAGACATTCGGCCCCCAGGGATTGGTGTAGGCGCCTTCATGCTTGCCGGTGATCCAGGAGTAGGACAGCGAGCCGAACAGGTAGGTCGAATCGTAGAAGCTCTCGACCTCGAAACCCTTGATCGTCAGGTCGCCGATATTGCGGTAGACCCCGATCGTCGGCTGGTTGCACACCTGGCCGATGTTCTTGCCGCTGCTCAGTTGCTCGGGGCAGCCGATCCCCAGGTTCTTCATGATTTCGTCCTTGATCTCATTGCGGAACACGGTGGTGCGGATTTGTACGCTATCGGCATCGCTGAGCACATTGGCGAAGCTGGTGATGTTACCGGCGCGCAACGCGGTGATGCGCTCCGGGTCGAGGTCGCGGCTGGTGGCCGAGCGGGTAGTGCCCGGTGCCTGGACTTCGTATTGCTCGTCGATCACTGGCGCGCGCCAGGTCTTGCTGTAGTCGGCGAACAGGGCGAATTGCGGGGTGACCGTCCAGAACGCCGACAGCCGTGGCGACCAGCCGGTGTAGGTCTTGTCGCCATAATCGTGGCCGACCACCGGGTTGGGGCTGTTGTAGATCGGCGCGTCGTTTTTCTGCCCACGGTTGCGCACATGGTCGTAGCGCAGGGACGGGGTCAGGGTGAAGTCGCCCAGGGTGATGGCGTCCTGGATATAGAAGGCGTTGTTGTCGACCTTGCCATGGGGCATGAAGCCCGGCTGGTAATGCCCGTTGTTGTACTTGGGCACCTCGTAGGTCTTGCCCGGCATCCACATGTCCACCTCGCGGGTGTGCTTGCGGATCTGGATGCCATGGGTCAGGGCATGTTCCAGCGGGCCGGTGTTGAAGCGGCTGGTGTTTTTCAGCGAGAGGATCCTGTCCTCGTAACCCACGGTGATCTTGCGTCCACCGGAGGCGGGCTGGGTGTAGGCGTTCGGGCCACGCTCGTCGGTCTGGTCGGTCTTGGAATCGGAGTACTTGGCCTCGAAGTCGATCCACGGGTTGTCCAGCGGCGTGTACTGGTACTTGGCCTGCCAGGTGGTATCGACGGTATTGCGTTGGGCCAGGAAGCGCCGGGTGGCGCCGTCGTAGCCGTACTTGTCGATATCGCTCTGGGTCGGTGGCGTCGGGTAGCTCTTGGCCGAGAAGGGCGCCCAGATGTCGCTGTTGGAACGCATGTAGCTCAAGCCCAGGCGATGTTCGTCGGTCAGTTGCATGTTCAGCTTGAACAGCTCGCCGTCCAGGTCCTGGGCGGTGTTGGGCAGGCGCTTGGGGTTGATCGGATAGGCATTGCGCGGGTCCGGCTGGGCGCTGGCCAGCTTCATGTCGTCGCCGTCGCGTTTGGTCCAGTAGGCCAGGGCATCGAAACGCCGGTCCTCGGTGCGTCCGTACACCGCGCCGGTGTAGGCCTGCTCATGGCTGTTGCTGCTGTAGCCGTACTTGAGCATGGCGCCGCTGTCGCGGTCTTCCAACAGCAGGTCCGGGGCGTCCTTGGTCTCCATGTGCACGGTGCCGCCGAAACCGCCGTTGCCGGTCTCGGGCGAGTGCGGGCCCTTTTCCACTTCGATGCGTTTGATCAGTTCCGGCTCGATGAAGATCGAACCCTGCTGGTAGCGTTCGAAGCCGCTCTTGGTCGCGCCGTCGACGCTCATCGGCACGTCTTCGGCGTCGCCCAGGCCCCAGATGTTGATGGTCTGGCCGCCGGGCTTGAGCGAGCCGCCGAGGCTGACGCCGGGCAGGGTGGCGATCAGGCTGGGAATGTTGGTGGCCTGGTGGCGATCGATCTCGGCCTGGTTCAGGGTCGAGCGGCCGACCGTGGCGGAGTCCACTTCCAGGCCGCTGCCGATGACGCTCATGGCCCCCAGCTGCAGCGCCGAACTGCGGGTGCTGCTGTTTTCCGCGGGGCGCACCACGTAGGTCTTGTCGACCTTGACCAGGCTGAACTCGCTGCCACCCAACAGTTGCCGGATCGCCGCCTCGGGGCTGAAATCGCCCTTCAGCGCCGGGGCCTTCACGTTGCGCAGCAACTCTTCGTCGAACAGCAGCTGGATCTTCGCCTGCTGCGCCACCTGGCTCAGCGAGGCCGCCAGCGGTTGGGCGGGCAGGGCAAAGGTGAACGATTCGACTTGAACCTGGGCCTGGGCCTGCAGGCTGAACGCTAGGCAGGTGGCGAGCAGGGTCGGACGCGAACAGATGAGCTGCAAGTGATAAGGCGCGCGAAACATGAAATCCCCCGGAGCGGCGACAAAGGCCAGAAAAGGTGTGCGTAAACAACGCAGACCGGAGGAAGACGCGTCAGCAAAATAAAACCTCATATGCGAATGCAAAATATTCGCATATGGGTTTCAGCGTCGGGCTTCGATACGCACGCGGCCGTCGGCCAGGGCCACGGTTTTCACCGGGATCAGCGCTGGCAGGGCCTTGATCAGGGCGTCCGGGTCCTGCACATCGAGGTTGCCCGAGACCTTGAAGTTGCCTAGCGCGCCATCGGCCAGTTGCACCGGCTGGCGGCGATAGAGGTTCAGCTCGTCCACCAGGCTGGCCAGGTCGCGATTGCGAAAGGCCAGGTGGCCGCCGCGCCAGTCGGCGACCTCGGCGACGTTCACCGCCTGTTCCCGCAGGGTGCCGCTGACGTAGTCATAGATGCCGCGCTGGCGGGCGCCGAGCAGCAGCGAATTGGGCTTCTGCGCGTCGGGAACGAACGCCACCTGGCCGTGGGCGACGCTGACCACCAGTTGTTTCTCACCGCGGCGCACATCGAAGCCGGTGCCGACCACCCGCACCCGGGCGTTGCCTGCATGCACCCACAGCGGCCGTTCCTTGTCGGCGGCCACTTCCAGGTACAGCTGGCCCTGGTCCAGGTAGAGGTTGCGCTGCTGCGCGGTGAAGTCGATGCGCAGTCGGGTGTTGGCGTTGACGTACAGGGTGCTGCCATCGGGCAGGTTGAAACTGCGCATGCCCGTGCTCTGCGCGGCGATCTGTTGCGAATGGATCGCCGGCGGGGCGCCCAGCTCGATGGCCAGCAGCGCGCAGACCAACGCGGCGGCGACCGCCAGGGCCGGGCGCCAGCGCGGCTTTTTGCGCACTGGCAGCGGCGTCGGTTGGTTCAGTGGTTCGAGTTCGGTCAGGTCGGCCCATAAGCGCTCGAACTCGGCGTAGGCCCGGGCATGGGCCGGTTCGCGGAACCACATCTTGAAGGCGTCGCGCGTGGCCTGGCTGCGATCGTCGCGATTGCGGGTGAACCAGCCGGCCGCCTGGGCATCGATGCTGTCGATCTGGTGCTCGTGCTCATGTTGAGGGTCGCGGGGGCGGGTCATTGGGCTTGCTCCTTGCCGTGTTCCTGCTCCAGGCGCTGCTTGCAGTGCAGCAGGGCAAAGGCGATGTGTTTTTCCACCATGCTCAGGGAGATGCCCATGCGTTCGGCGATCTGCGCCTGGCTCAGGCCTTCGAAGCGGTGCAGCATAAGGGCTTCGCGGCGGCGCGGCGAGAGTTCGGCGAGCACGCTCTTCAAGCGCTCCAGGCGTTGCAGGCGCTGGGCCGCGGGCAGTGGCTCGTGATGTTCATCGGCCAGTGGCTCGGGTTCTGCTGCATGCGGTTCGTGGTGCACCTTGTGCCTGACCTTCTGCCGGCGCCAGTGGTCGCGCAGCAGGTTGCGCGCCATCTGGAACAGAAAGGCGCGGGGTTGTTCGACCTTGGCCCGGTCGCGGTAATCGAGCCATTGGGTGAAGACGTCCTGGGTCATGTCCGCCGCATCGCTGGCGTTGTCCGTGCGTTTACGCAGGTAATGCAGGATGTCCGCATAGAACCCGCGGACGGGGTCCGCCGAGGTGGGGTCGGGCTTGAAGCGAGACATGAAAATCCTTCGCAAGTACTGCCGGGCAGAAAGGTCGCGAATGATATCGAGAATTATTACTATTTGTCTGCATGAGTTTCGCATCATGAACCGGATGCGATTTTTCCTGTCTGATGCTGCGTGCCTCAGCAACACACCCCAAACGCTGGTAAACCGGCAAAGACAAGCTTTAATCCGAAGTGCATTCGCATCTTTGGACACTCAGGAGCAGGACCATGGCTGGATGGTATGAATTAAGCAAAAGCAGTGACGGGCAGTTCCGCTTCGTTCTCAAGGCTGGCAATGCTGAAACCATTTTGACGAGTGAGTTGTATTCCTCCCGCAGCGCCGCCGAAAACGGCATCGCTTCGGTGCAGACCAACAGTCCCAACGAGGCCCGCTACGCCAAGGAAGTCTCCAAGGACGGCAAACCTTATTTCAACCTCAAGGCCGCGAACCACCAGATCATCGGCAATAGCCAGCGCTATTCGTCCGAGGCGGCGCGCGACGCGGGCATTGCCAGCGTGCAGACCAACGGTCCGAGCACGACCATCAAAGACAAGACCGCCTGACGTTTTGCACTGAAACAAAAAAGCCCGGCAGGACAACCTGCCGGGCTTTTTGTTGGGCGCTGCTTTTGTAGGCGTCAGACAACGCGTGGTGTCTGATGCGCCGCTATCGTGAGCAAGCTTCGCTCCTACAGAAGCGGACGGTAGGAGCCAGGCTTGCCGGCGATGAGGCCCGCAAGCTCGCCCCTACAGCCAGGGCCCGATCAGCGCACTGCGTTCAACATGGCCTGCAACTGATTACGTCCGGCTTCATTCAGCGGGAACACCGGCAGGCGCGGGTCGCCGACTTGCAGTCCGGTCATGTTCAACCCGGCCTTGATGGTGGTCGGTAGACCGCCCTTGAGGATGAAGTCGAGCACCGGCAACTGGCGGTAGAACAATTCGCGCGCGCGCTCCAGGTCGTTGTCCAGCACCGCCTGGTACAGGTCCAGGTTGAGCTGCGGGATCAGGTTCGCCGCGGCGGTGCACCAGCCCTTGGCGCCGGCGGCGAAGGCTTCCAGGGCAAGCGGGTTGCAACCGTTGTAGAACGGCACCTGGCCTTCGCCCAGCAGTTGCAGCTTGTGCATGCGCTGGATGTCGCCGGTGCTCTCCTTGACCATGGTCACGTTTTCCACCGCATGGAAGATCCGCAGGATCAGCTCCACCGACATGTCGGTGCCGCTGGTGGCCGGGTTGTTGTAGAGCATGATCGGCACGCCGACGCTGTCGCCGATGGCGCGGTAGTGGGCAAGGATCTCGGCTTCGCTGAGCTTCCAGTAGGACGTCGGCAGGACCATCACCGCATCGGCGCCCTTGGCCTCGGCAAAGCGCGCGCGGCGCACGGCCTTGGCGGTGGTCAGGTCGGAAACGCTGACGATGGTCGGCACGCGCCTGGCGATGTGCCGGATGCTGAACTCGGCGACCTGGTCCCACTCGGCGTCGCTCAGGTAGGCGCCTTCGCCGGTGCTGCCCAGGGGCGCGATGGCCTGCACGCCGCTGTCGATCAGGCGATCGATGGAACGGCCGAGGGTGTCCAGGTCCAGTTGCTCACCGTTGGCGGTGAACGGGGTGATGGTGTAGCCGATGATGCCGTGAATGTTGGCGTTCGACATGGCGACGCTCCTTTAGCGAATGAGGTGGGTTCAGTTCAGGCAATCGGCGTGTTGCTTGAGGTTCTGCCGAGCGTAGTAGTTGAAGGCGGCGGCGTGACGCTTGGGCTTGGAGATCCAGTCATGGGCCTCGCGGCCGAGCTCCGGCTGGATCGGCTTGATGGTGCCGGCGGCCATGGCCAGCAATTGCAGCTTGGCGGCGCGCTCGATCAGTTGGGCGATCACGCAGGCTTCCTCGATGCTGGCGCCGGTGGACAGCTGGCCGTGGTGCGACAGCAGGATGGCGCGCTTGTCGCCCAGGGCCGCGGAGATGATCTCGCCTTCTTCGTTACCCACCGGCACGCCCGGCCAGGCCTTGAGAAAGGCGCAGTCGTCATACAGCGGGCACAGGTCCATGTGGGAAATTTCCAGCGGCACTTCGATCATCGACAACGCGGCGATGTGGGTCGGGTGCGTGTGGATGATGCAGTTCACGTCGGGGCGGGCGCGGTACACCCAGCTGTGGAAACGGTTGGCCGGATTGGGCATGCCGTGGCCTTCGAGCACCTCCAGGTCTTCGTTGACCAGCAGCAGGTTGCCCGCGGTGATTTCGTCGAAACCCAGGCCCAGTTGCTGGGTGTAGTAAGTGCCCGGCTGCGGGCCACGGGCGGTGATCTGCCCGGCAAGACCGGAGTCGTGACCGTTCTCGAACAGGATGCGGCAGGTCAGGGCCAGCTTTTGCCGATCGGTCCACGTATTATCCGCCAGGGTGTTTTGCATCTGGGTCAGGGCTTGCCTGACCAGTTGCTCTTTGGGTAGTGCTAATGTCTTGGCCATATCGGTGTCCTTTGGTCGTTGCAATGGACGTCGGATTTGCCAGCTCCCGCTGCTCGCAAGGTCGTTGGGTGAAAGCAAATGACACTAAAGAGGCTATATGACACCTTGTGTCATTGGCAAGGACAAATCGTCGCCTCCTTGATGGGTTAACCGTTCTACATGTCTATCCGTTTGAAATTATTGAGAAAAAAACTTGGCGTGACGCTGGAGGCCCTGGCCGAGAAATCCGGCATGACCAAGAGCTACCTGTCGAAAGTCGAGCGCGGCCTGAACACGCCCTCGATCGCCGCGGCGTTGAAACTGGCCAAGGCGTTGAACGTGAACGTCGAGGAGCTGTTCGCCGAAGACAAGGTCAGCCTCGACAGCTACAGCCTGGTACGCAGCGACGAACGCCAGTCGCTGGCGGCCAACGACCAGGCGCCGGGTTATGCGGTGCTGGCGCATCAGGTCAGCGAGCGCAGCCTGTTGCCGTTCATCATCTACCCGCCCAGGGAGTTCACCGACAAGAGCTTCAAGGAACACCTGGGGGAGGAGTTTCTGTTTGTCCACGAAGGGCAGGTGGAAGTGGATTTCATGAACGAGCGGGTGATCCTCAACCGGGGCGACGCGCTGCACTTCAACGCGCAGAAACCCCACCGCCTGCGCTCGGTGGGCGAGGTGCAGGCGCAGTTGCTGGTGGTGGTGCACAGCGGCGAGGAATAAGGGACACGATGTAGCCGCTGCCGAAGGCTGCGATAAGGCCGAAGGCCTTCAGCGATTCAACACCGTGCGTCCCCTTCGGGGTCGATCGCAGCCTCGCGGGCTCGGCAGCGGCTACAGAGGTGGCGCTCCGCAGACGCCTGCCCGCGATCTTTCAGCGCTCGACCGGCACCGACAGCGCAGGATTGCCCAGCGCATGGCTCTTCGAATCGAAGAAGCGCAGCGTCACTTCCATCCCCGCGAACAGCTTGGCGTAGCGCCGCTTCTGGTTCTGGATGAAGGCCTTGCTGCGCGGCTGGATCGAGATCGCCAGGGTCCGCACTTTGGACTGGCGGATGGCACTCACCAGGTGGCTGTCCTGGGAGCCGAGGTCGTGGCCGAAGATGCACAGCGCGTCGCTGTGATTCAGCAACTGCTGGTAGCAGAACGACAGGTAGTCGCTGCCGCGAATGGTCTTGAGCTTGTCCGCCACCGGGCCCTCGCTGACGAACAGCGGCACATCGTCGAGGGTCTTCAGGGTGTTGTTGATGGCGAAGTTGCCCAGCAGCGTGCCTTCGGTGGAACCCAGCTTGCGCGCGGTGCCGTCCTGGTTGCGCACCAGGTGCAGGCCGCCGTGCAGGTACAGCACGCGGGTCCGTTCACTGGCGGTCTGGCTGATGTCGAAGCTCGGGTCGGCGCCCTGGAACAGGTCGTCAATGCCCTGGGCATCGTGCTGGATCGCCCAGTAGTTGAGCAGGTCGTAGTTGCTGGTGAACACCGTGCGGTAGCGGCGCAGTTCCTGGTTGATCTGCGACAGTGTCGCCGGCTGTACCAGGCGCCACGGAATGTGCACCGCGTGCACGGTATTGATCAGCGCTTCCTTGATTGCGTAGTAGCGATTGCGCGGCGCCGCGGAGCTGACGGCCAGGGCCTTGTTGACCCGGCTGGTGGTCTTCAGCGCGCCCAGCACCTGTTCGAAACTGCGAGTCTGCAGGGCTTCGAACACGCTCAGCTCGGAGGGGCTCAGGGGCTTTTCTTCGACAGTGCGGGCGTTCTCGAACAGCGAATCGTAGGCGAAGTCTTCCCACACCGCGCGGCTGGCGCCGTTGCCGATCAGCAGGCCGGTGATCGGCGTGCTGGCGCACAAGGCGTTCCAGTCTTCAAGGTCGGCATCAAATTCCTGGAAATCCATCATCGCGGTTCGTCGTCTCAAGGCAGAAGGTGTACAGGGCGCCGACTTTATCACGACCGACCCTTGAGCCAGATCAACAACGCGCGTGACCGATGGGTCGATCCTGTGCGCATTTGCCGGATCGGCACGGCTGATCCATCCCAGCCTGGAGGACGCGCCATGAGCAGCACTTTTTTCATTCCCGCCGTGAACATCATGGGTATCGACTGTCTCGACGAGGCCATGGTCGCGATTCGTAACTACGGTTTTCGCAAGGCGCTGATCGTCACCGACGCCGGCCTGGCCAAGGCCGGGGTGGCCGGGATGATTGCCGAGAAGCTGGCGATGCAGGACATCGATTCGGCGATCTTCGACGGCGCCAAGCCCAACCCGAGCATCGGCAACGTCGAGAAGGGCCTGGCGCAATTGCAGCAGAGCAACTGCGACTTCGTGGTCTCCCTCGGCGGCGGTTCGCCCCATGACTGCGCCAAGGGCATCGCCCTGTGCGCCACCAATGGCGGGCATATCAGCGACTACGAGGGCGTCGACCGTTCGGCCAAGCCCCAGCTGCCACTGATCGCCATCAACACCACCGCCGGCACTGCCAGTGAAATGACCCGTTTCTGCATCATCACCGACGAGCAGCGCCACGTGAAAATGGCCATCGTCGACCGTAATGTCACGCCGCTGCTGTCGGTCAACGACCCGGCGCTGATGGTCGCCATGCCCAAGGGCCTGACCGCCGCCACCGGCATGGACGCGCTGACCCACGCGATCGAAGCCTATGTGTCCACCGCGGCCAACCCGATCACCGATGCCTGCGCGCTGAAAGCCATGACCATGATCAGCCAGAACCTGCGCCAGGCGGTGCACGACGGCAGCGACCTGGTCGCCCGGGAAAACATGGCCTACGCCCAGTTCCTCGCCGGCATGGCTTTCAACAATGCGTCGCTGGGTTTCGTGCATGCCATGGCGCACCAGCTGGGCGGTTTCTACGACTTGCCCCACGGTGTGTGCAACGCCGTGCTGCTGCCCCATGTGCAGAGTTTCAATGCCATGGTCTGCGCCGGACGCCTGACCGACGTGGCCCACGCCATGGGCGCGGACATTCGTGGCTTCAGCCCGGAGGAGGGCGCGCAGGCGGCCATCAGCGCCATTCGCAGCCTGGCCCGGGATGTCGAGATCCCCAGCGGCTTGCGTGACCTGGGCGCCAAGCTGACGGACATTCCGGTCCTGGCCGCCAACGCCCTGAAAGATGCCTGCGGCCTGACCAACCCACGCAGCGCCGACCAGCGTCAGATCGAAGAGATCTTCCGCAGCGCGTTCTGAACCATCCCTTGTAGGAGCGAGCTTGCTCGCGATCGATCGCGTCAGCGATCTGGGCGATGTTCCGCGTTGTTCTGACGAATATTCCTACAGAGGGGCATAACTGGCGTTTGCGAATCGAGCCCCCAAGCTTGCATGCAGTCGAAAACCGGCAGGCTTGTTCATATGAGGGCGCGGGAGTCAGGCTTGAATGGGTTGAAAGAGTCGATTGGGCGGGGGATAGTGCGTGGCTTAAACGTGGTGATCGTCGATGGGCGCAGGGAGCGGAGCAATGACATCGAGATATGGTGCGCTGGGTTGCTGGGTCATGATCGGACTGTCGCTGGGCACGACTCATGTCCATGCCCAATGTGTCTCACCCGAACTCAAGGACGGCGTGGTGGGATACTCGGAGTGCAAGGCGTGGCCAGCCTATCCTGGAGTGAGCATTACTGTGAGTTCGCAGCTCGAGGCGCACTCGGCTACTGAAAATCCCTATGACCAAGGCACCTATGATCTCCGCCTGGCTCTGGTTGCGAGTGAAGATGGCGCCGCCCTGGCCACATATTCTCAGGCCTCATCATTCAATTCCGACGCGATCAGCTTCAATGGGCTGAGTATTGATACTGCCCGTTATAGTCTCACCCCGCAGTTACGTGCATTCGGTATTCGCGCTGCTTTCCGAGGGTCGTCACGGGCCAACCCTTTCGGTGAAGCCTGGCTGTCACTCTACGTCAAAGAGGGCAACACCCTGCGTCCGGTGCTGGAGTCGCTGGTTGTCGAGTCCTATGGGGGAGAATGGGACACCAACTGTGAAGGCGAATTTCATGAGACCAAACGCACCCTTCAGATGGCCAAGAGCAGCAGCCACGGTTATGCCGACCTGATCGTCAAAACCCAGTCAAGTGGTTCGACCAATGTTCGCAAGGGCGAAGAGTGCGTTTCCGTATCCCGTGCCGAGAAGCCGGCAGTGACCACCCTGCGTTACGACGGCAAGCAATACGTGGTACCGGAAGGCCTGAAAGGTCGCTCATTCTGATGCGTTGCCTGATCTCCTGATGTTGGCTCGTCTGTTAGTCGTGCTGGCCACGGGCGAGGCGATGGACTCAAAGGTATCCAAGACATGCTGACCGGCCTCAACCACCTGACCCTCGCCGTGACCGACCTGAACCGCAGCCTGGGGTTCTACCATGACCTGCTGGGCCTGCACCTGGACGCCAGTTGGGACAGCGGCGCCTATCTGTCGCTGCCGGGCCTGTGGTTGTGCCTGTCGCTGGACCCGTCGCGCCGCTCGGCCGAAGTGCCGGACTACACCCACTATGCCTTCGGCATCGAGGCCGGGCATTTCCTGGCGTTCGTCCAGCGCCTGCGGGCTGCTGGCGTACGGGAGTGGCGCGACAACCGCAGTGAAGGCGCCTCGTTCTATTTCCTCGACCCCGACGGCCACCAGCTGGAAGCCCATGTCGGCGATCTGGCCTCGCGCTTGCGCGCCTGCCGGCAGCAGCCCTATGCCGGGATGACGATCTTTACCGACGAATGACCGCTCGCCGCCGCTTCAAGACGGCTGGCTGTCGTTATGGCGACCATTATGGGGTGGTGCGGGGGGGCGCAAGCCGGCAGAATCCTGCGATCAAAACCGCGCCACCTTCGGCGCTTCGGAGTGTGGCATGACTTCTTCGCTGTTACTGGCCGTTCTCGCCTCGGGCTTTATCTACGGCATTACTCCCGGGCCGGGCGTGCTGGCGGTCTTCGGTATCGGCGCGGCGCGCGGGCGGCGGGCCGGGGCCGGCTTTCTCTGCGGGCATCTGCTGGGCGACGTGATTTGGTGCAGCACCGCGCTGATCGCCATCGTCGGCGCGAAGGAGATCGGCAGCAGCGCCTTCGATGTGCTCGGCGTGCTCAGCGGCCTTTATCTGTTCTGGCTCGGCCTGCGGGCGATCCGCAGCCAGCGCAGCAATGGGCAGGAACCCCAGGGCCCGGCGCGCCAGCCGTTCTGGCACGGCATCCTGTTCGGCCTGACCAACCCCAAGGCGTACCCGGTGGCCGTGGCGACTTTCACCGCGCTGCTGTCCAGTCGTGCCGAGCTGCTCAACTGGTCGATGCTGCCCTGGCTGATCTTCCTCAGTTTCCTCGGCGGCATCGGCGCATACGCTATTCTGATTGGCATCGTCGGTGCGCGGCGGGTGCGGACCCTGTATCAGCGCCACGAACTGGCGATCACCCGGCTTTGCGGCGTGATGTTCATCGGGTTTGCCATCAACGCCTTGCTGCATGCCGTTCCGGGATTGCTGGCGAACAAGGCATAAAGGCTGTCCGCAAGGTTGCGGCAGCCACGGACCAGCAGCGGCCCTGCGCCGCTGCCAGAACCAGGGATTGATACTCGGCGCTTTATCTTCACAGGCAGTGTCGTTCCCTGATGGCAACCAACAACTCCGCGCCCCTGGCCAGTTTCATCGACCTTCTGCTGGACGCCGTCTGTGCGGTGGATGTGGAAGGCCGTTTCGTCTTTGTCAGCGCCGCCTGCGAGCGGATTTTCGGTTATACGCCGGACGAACTGGTCGGCCGGCGCATGATCGAGCTGGTGCACCCCGCGGACCGCCTGCGCACGCTGCAGGCCGCCGAGCGGATCATGGCTGGCGAACCCATGCCCAACTTCGAGAACCGTTACCTGCGCAAGGACGGGCAGGTCGCGCATATCCTCTGGTCGGCGCGCTGGTCCGAGGTCGACCAGTTGCGCATCGCCGTGGCCCGCGACATCACCGAGCGCAAGCAGGCCGAGTCGCGGCAGGCGGCGTTGTATGCAATTTCCGAGGCGGCCCATGCCACCGAGGACCTGCTGGCGTTGTTCCGGCGCGTGCACCGGATCATCGGTGAATGGCTGCCGGCGCTGAATTTCTCCGTCGCGCTGTACGACGAGCAATGCCAGGCGCTGAGCTTTCCCTATCACGTCGACGACCGCGAGCGTTGTCCGGAGCAGCCGGGCACGCTGACCGGCAGCCTGTGCGCCGAGGTGATCCGCAGTGGCCAGCCGTTGCTGCTGACTCCCGGCAATTATGGGCCGCTGTCACCGCTGTCGGATGCCGCCGCCCCGTACTCACCCTGCTGGCTCGGTGTGCCACTCAATTCGCAGAAAGGCACCATCGGCGCGCTGATCGTCAAGAGCGCGCCGGGCGACGAGCGATACACCGAGCAGGACAAGGAACTGCTGCAATACGTCTGCGCCCAGCTCGCCACCGCCATCGAGCGCAAGCAGCTGCATGCGCGCCTGCAGTACATGGCCCAGTACGACCAGCTGACCCAGTTGCCCAACCGCGAATTGCTCCGCGAGCGCCTGCGCAGTGCCCTGGCCCGTGCCCGTCGCGAGTCCGGGCGCATGGCCTTGCTCTACGTCGACCTGGACCGGTTCAAGCAGGTCAACGACACACTTGGCCACGCCGTCGGCGACATGCTGTTGCAGGCGGTGGCCAACCGGCTCAAGGCCTGCGTGCGCGAGAGCGACACCGTGGCGCGGATCGGTGGCGATGAGTTCGTGGTGCTGCTCGGCTGTATCCAGCATGCGGAAGATGCCGGCATCGTCGCCGGAAAGATTCGCCGGGCGCTCGACGAGCCGCTGCGCCTGGATGGCCATCAGTTGAGTATTCTGCCGAGCATCGGCATCGGCCTGTTCCCCGAACACGGCCATGACGAAAAGCAGCTGTTCAAGCACGCCGACGAGGCGATGTACGCGGCCAAGCGCGCCCAGCGGAGCCCGTCCCGGGCCTGAAAGAAACGGCCGATCAGGGCGTTTTTTTGCCAACCGTTCGTCGTGGCCGATGCAACTTTTTCAAACCTTCGGTGGCCTGAAAACTCTCACTCTGTGCAGGCGCCGTGCGCCGTCAACTGATCAAAGGAGGCCGATACCATGAGCTTCATGGCCACCCATCTGTCCCGCACCTGCCTCGCGCTGCTGCTCGGCCTGAGCGCCAGCGCGGCATTCGCCCAGTCCCCCGCGGAGTTTATCGATGAGGCTTCGGCCAAGGGCATGGCAGACATCGAGGCCAGTCGCCTGGCCCACCAGAAGACCTCTTCCAAGGCGGTCAAGGACTACACCATCGTGGTCATCAACGACCGCACCACCGCCAACCAGCACCTGGCTAAAATCGCCAGGAAACTCGACCTGCCCGTGGCGCCCCGGGAAGAAGTGATCAACAAGGCCAAGGCGCTGATCCCCGAGGTTCCGGAAGGCGAAGCCTTCGATGCCGCCTATGCCGAGAACCAGGTCAAGGCCACCGAAGAAGCCATCGAACAGATCCAGCAACAGGCCGAAATCACCGAGGTCCCCGAACTCAAGGCCTTCGCCGAAGAGACCCTGCCGAAACTGCGCAATCACCTGCAAATGGCCAAGGCCCTCAAGGCTGGCCGGCCTCTGGATCAGTTGGACGGCTGAGTACCGTCCCACCACCGATGCGCCTTCGGGCCTGACCTGAAGACGCACCGCGTCTGGTGTCGCCGTCTCTCCCAGGCATTTTCAGCATCGATTCAACTCGGCTTCTGCTGTTGCTCGGGCAGATCGCTGATTTCACGCTGGAACGCCGCTTGTGCCCGGGCGCAGGTGAGGATGCGGTAGCGTGTGCTGCGTGAGACGGTTCGGTCACGAAAGCGCTGGTACACCGGCTGGAAGACGGTGCGATCCAGATTGGGGTGCTCCGCGTTCAGGTACGCCTCGCAAAGCCGGTCGTAATCCTGCTGCGCGATGAAGCGCCGGAACCAGAAGCGGTAGAAGTAACCCAGCAGGAAACCCAGGCTGAAGTCGCGGTCGAGTACCGAGTGGGCGCAGCACTCGAAGTCGATCAGGCGCAGGCGGCCATCGGCGGCGACCAGAATGTTTTTCGGGTGGGGGTCCATGTGCACGAAGTCGTCGTCGAGCATCTGGCCGAACAGCCGGAAGATTGCCGGCAACAGGGTTTCAGCCTGCTCGGGATGGGCCAGCAGGCGGTCGTCGACGCTGCAATGATCCGCCCAGAAACCCACCAGCAAGTACTCTTCGCGCAGGAACGGAAAGCGCCCCTTGTAGCCAAACGCCGAGACCTGGGGCGAGAGGGCGGATTTGCCCGATACCACCGACAGGTTGATGAACTCATTGGTCAGGTCGTGCAGGCCGAAGCTGCGCTTGAGGCCGAGGAAGTTCTGCAGCTGCTTTTTCCAGTGAGTCAGGCGGTTGCGCTTGAGCACCCATTGGCGTTCGCCTTCGAGCAGGAACACGCCCCGGGTGTCTTCCGGAATATCCAGCGTGGGATATTGTTCGGGCTTGGCCAGAAAGCGCCGTATCAGCGGGTCCAGTTCGTGCCGATGGGATGGATCGAAATGGAAGGTCACGCCATCGATCTGCTGTCGATGCAGCGTTCGGGTGAAGCTCCTGAGGTGAAGCATGTAGGGTTCCTGGCTTGGGATTACGAACGAGGGGGCGCTGTGAGCCTGCGCTGAAACGCGAGCCGAAAGGGCGCGCATCATAATTCATCGCAGGTCCTGGCGTTCACGAAATTCATCCGGGTTCTGCGGCCTTGTGTGCCCTGGCGATGGGAACAACCATGCAACGATTTGCCCGGGCGCAGACTGTTTTGTCCGAGGCGGTTCGCCGGGCAGCAGGCGCGAGGTGTGTTCCAGGCGCACCTTGTGGGGTCATCTGCCGTGGGGTGAGGTGGAAGATGCGTTTTGCAGTAGCGCTCCAGCTGGGCGAATGATGCAGAGACAGCGGGCGATAAGGTGCTGACGACGTTGGAGACGCTGAGGGCTATTACATCGCATGTGCGGTGGTTCGCTCCGTGGTCGGTGCCAAGCGCATCGTCCAAAGGGACACTCAGCGTCACCTCGATCTTCCGTTTGAAATACCCAGTACCTGGCACTGAGTCGGACCGCCTCAGGTATTGACCTGCCAGCGAGACTGGCGACTGCCGCGCCAGTTGAAGCTGCTCAGTGCCAGCAAGAGTAAGAGTATCGAGTAGATGGCGTAGGTCCCGAGCCTGTCGTAGGCCCAGCCCGCCAACAGAATGCCCACGAGCCCGGCAAAGCGGCTGATGAAGTCTATAGAGCCATACCAGCTACCAATGATTTCCTTGGGCACGGTGAGTTGGATGGCGCTGGCCGTGGTACGGAAATACAGCGTGGTACCGAACTGGAATACGAACATGCCGGTGCCCGCGAGCCAGATGTTGCCGCGCAGGCATAACGTGATGCAGACCCCCGAGATCATGATCAGGTGCGACAGTAATATCGTGCCCGGCACCCGGGAGGTCTGGCCACTGGCGCGCAAGGCGAGTCCGCCGGCTATGGCACCTGCCGCTCCAACGGAGAACAGGTAGCCGGTCTGCACTTCGGAAAACCCATGAAAGCCCCGCAGCAGGGGGACCCACAGGAGCGCCAGCACGCTGACCACCAGCAGGCAGGTGGCATAAGAGGCGAGGAAATACCGCCAACGTGGAGCGCGCAACAGATCGATGGTGGCTCTCGAAGCGCCGGTGACACTTTCCTGGAAGCGTTGGGCAAACGAGGTGCTGGCAATATCGAGGGGCGTGGTTTGCCCATTCAAGGCGCTCAGGCTGATCGTCAAGGCGAGCGCGGCCAGCATGAAGGCAATGGAGGCCAGCAGTGAGATCGACAAGCCGACGTTGAAAATGACCAGGGCCCCGATGACCGGCCCCAGGGTCCTGGCGACGCCATTGAAGGTGGCGAGCAGGCCGTTGATTCTGGGGATGTCGCCAGCAGTGAAAAGGAACGGGATCAAGGCAAACAGGATCAGCCGTGAATACTGATGGATCAGGTCGACGAAGAAGGCAAAAAACCACACCCACTCCACGGAGCTGTTGTAGATCCTGAGGACAGGAACGGCCAGGGCAAACACCGCGATGTTTACCAGTTGCGTGGCAATGAACAGTTTCCATTTGTTGAAACGATCGATAAAACCCGCGCCTAGCAAGGTCACGAGTATTTCAGCGCTATAGCCGATGGCGTAGGTGGTGGTAACGGCCAGCGTTGTTCCGCTGATGGAGTAGGCAAGGTTGGCGAATACCAGGTCGTAGATGGCTTCGGAAAGTATGAGTAATACCCCCAAGGCCACAAAGGACCAGACTGACCGCGCCGTTGAACTGAAGGAGGTGGGCACAGAAATTTAATCCGTTAAATTTTCTATCACGGGGCCAGGGCGTCGATGTGGGCGGGTAGGCGCGGCTGGGCTGTTCAACGTTTACGGGGTGTTTTTCCCGTCGCCATCTTATGCCGTGCGGGGGCATGAAAAATAGCGGAGTCATGAGGCCGATATGGAACATTAGGTTATGAGCCAGGGGCTTCTGGCTCTAACGGGATGCTCTTTTATCAAGTGTCTGGCCCCAGGAAAAAAGGGCCCGGGTCAATGCGCGGCGTTCTGCCGGAACTGCCGTGGGCTGACGCCGGTCAGCGCCTTGAACTGGCGGCTGAAGGCGCTGTGGTCGGTGTAGCCGCATTGCAGGGCGACGTCGGTGATTGGCAGTTCGCCGAGCAGCAGGCGCGAGGCGTGTTCCAGGCGCACCTTGTGGATCATCTGCCGTGGGGTGAGGTGGAAGATGCGTTTGCAGTAGCGCTCCAGCTGGGCGATGGACAGGTCGGCGATATGGGTCAGGTCGTCGAGGCGGATCGCTTCGTTGTAGTGCTCGCGGATATGCCGGTCCACCGCGGCCAGGCGTTGGTAGGCCGGGTGCGCGTCGCGGGCGGCCTGCAGGTCTAGGGAGATGCCGGCCATGCCGATGATCCGCCCGTCGCGCCCGTGCAGCGGCAGCTTGTGGGTCAGGCACCAGCCGGGTTCGCGGCTGCCGTACAGGTGCAGTTCCAGCTGGCCCTTGATGGTGACGCCCTGGCGCAGCACGCGCTGGTCCTGCTCGGTATAGACCGGGCCGAGCACGGCGGGAAACACCTCGGCCGAGGTCTTGCCCAGCAGCGGCGCGACGCTCTTGAAGCCGCAGCGCTGGGCCAGGGTCAGGTTGGCGGTGAGGTAGCGGGCTTGCAGGTCCTTGATGAAAAACACCGCGTTGGGCAGGGTGTCGAGCAGCGGGATCACCAGGGCCATGCTGCCCAGGAGGCTGTGAATATCCTCGGGCGCCTGGTTGGCGATAGCTTCGGGCAGGCGGTGCAGCTGAGCGGTATCGATCATCAAGGGCTGCTCTTGTTGTGGGACGGGGCGCGCCCCGCGACTTTGGGTCTACTGGCTCATCCTTGAATTGCGCGGCGCCGTTGGCGGGCGGCCCGCGGCAACGGTCTGCGCCTCACTTCACGCCGGGCGTCGACGATTCCAGCAGCAGCGTCTCGATCCGCGCCGGCACCAGGGGCGCTCGTGGCGTCGGCGCGGTCCAGCCGAACAGGGCCTGTGCCGCCGTGGCGCAGACTCGCCCCTGGCAGGCGCCCATGCCGCAGCGACTGTGCAGTTTGGCCTCGCTCCAGCTCGCTTCGCCAGCTACCTCGGCGTAGGGCACATCCTCGCAGCGGCACAGCAGCGTATCAGCTCGCGCCAGGCGCAGAAGCGCCGGTCGCAGGGCGAAGGTTTCCCGCACTCGCTCGGCGAAAGCCTGCCAATGGGCCCGACGCTGGATCAGCGCGATGGCCTCCCGGGTCTGCCCGCTGGCGGCCAGCCCGGCGATCTCGCCTTCGACCCTCGCCAGTTCGCTGCCGCCGACCCCGGTGCATTCGCCGGCCGCGTAGACCTGGGCCAGGCTGGTGGCCTGGTAGCGATCCACGGCAATGGCATTGGCCTGCAGCTGGCAGCCGAGGTGGCTGGCCAGGGTGGTGTTGGGCACCAGCCCGAAACCGCAGGCGAGACGTTCGCAGGGTATTTCCCGAACCTGCTCGCCTTGCTGGATACGCACCGCTTGCAGGCGATCTTCGCCCAGGGCTTCGAGCACATGGGCGTTGTAGCGATAGGCTGTGGTGGCCAGCCCGGCGGCCTGGCCGAGCTTGGCCGGCCAGCGCCAGAGCCCGGCGGTGAATGTCGCCAGTGCGGCCAGCGGGGCCTGCTCCAGGACCGCCTGCACCCGGGCGCCGGCCTGGCGGGCGGTGGCGGCGCTGGCCAGCAGCAACGGCCCGCTGCCGGCGATGACCACGCGCTCGCCGGCCAGCGTCAGGCCGTTTTTCAGCAGCGCTTGCAAGGCTCCCGCGCCCGTCACTCCGGGCAAGGTCCAGCCGGGGAAGGGCAGCAGCAGTTCGCGGGCGCCGCAGCACAGGATCAGACTCTGGTAGCGGACCAGCAAAGCCTGCTCGGCATTTTCCAGCAGCAGGGCATTGGCGCCGGCGCCGGCCACCACCCGGGTGCCCGGCAGGTGACGCAACCGAGGATGCTCCAGCACCTGCAAGGCGTCGCGGGCGATGCCGGCGAGCGTGACGCCGGGCCCGTTGCGCCAGATCTGGCCGCCGGGGCGCGGGTTGTCGTCGAGCAGGATGATCGAGAGATCGCTGCGGCTCGCCGCCCGGGCCGCCGCGAGGCCGGCCGGGCCACTGCCGACGATAAGGATGTCGCAGCTCAGGCGCTGTTGACTCATGGCGTGCGCTCCACATGCATGCCTTCGCGGCACAGGGTCTGGCAGGCCAGCTGGCGCCGGCCGTCGATGGTCATGCGGCATTCCTGGCAGATGCCCATGCCGCAGAAGGGCGCCCTGGGCTGGCCGGTGCAGGAGGTTCGGGTACGTGGGTCGCCGCTGGCGGCGACAGCAGCGGCGACGCTCAGGCCATCGCGTACGGTCAGCGCCTGACGGTCCAGGTAAATGATCATGGGGCAGTTCCAGTCAGGGAGGCGGTCAACTCGGCGAAGCGTTCGGGGCGATAGGCCTGGGCGTCGATATCCGGCCGTTCGCCGAGCAGCAGTTGGGTCAGCAGCCGGCCGCTGCCGGGGGCGGTGGTGACGCCCAGACCTTCATGCCCGACCGCCAGCCACAGGCCTGTGTGGCGTGGGTGTTGGCCAAGGATCGGCAGGCCGTCCGGGGTGGCGGCGCGAAAGCCGGTCCAGGCGCGGATGCCGTTCAATTGCGCGAGCCCCGGCAGATAGGCCACGGCCCGTTGCAGCATTGGGGTCAGTACTTCGGGCTCGATAGCCGGGTCGAGGCTGTCGAACTGCCGGGACGAGCCGATCAGCAATTGCCCGGTCGGCCGTGGCTGCACATTGAACGCCACCGAAGTGCCGTTGCTGGCGTGGGCGCTGGCGGCGTAGCCCAGCTCCACCAGTTGGTGGGATACCTGCCGGGGGTAACGATCGGTGATCAGCAAATGGCCTTTCTTCGGCCGCAGCGGCAACTCCGGCAGCAGGTTCTTCGCCGCCAAACCGTTGGCCAGCACCACGTACTCGGCACGCAGCACGCGGCCGTCATCCAGCGCCACGCGGTGGTCGGCGATGGCGCTGACCGTGGCCCGCTCGCAGCTGATCCCTGGCGTGTTGTGCAACAGCCAGTGGGCGGTGGCCGGGGCGTAGAGAATGCCGTCGCCGGGGATCTTCAGGGCGCCGCCAAGCCCTTTGCGCAACAGGGGTTCGAGTGCAGCCAGGGTCGCGCTGTCGAGCAATTCGCCCGCCACTCCGTGCTGGGCCAGGTTGATTTGCTTGGCCCGGGCCAGGTCCATTTCCGCAGCGTCCGCGGCCAGCCACAGGGTGCCGCAATTGCGGTAGGCGCAGGTGGCCGGCAGTTGCGCGCGCAGCTGGTTCCACAGGCCGATGGAGTAGTGACTCAGCGCCAGTTCGGCGCGGTTGTCGTCCATCGCCACCAGGTGGCCCATGCCCGCGCCGGTGGCGCCGCCGCTGGCGTTGTCGAGCACCCGTACCCGCAGGCCGCGGCGGGCCATTTCATGGGCGCAGGCGGTCCCGACTATGCCGCCGCCAATCACCAGGACATCGGCTTCGGCCGGCTGGCTCACGAGACGATGCCCCAGCCGAAAGGATCGCTGTCTTCGATCAGCAAGGTGGCTTCGGCGCTGATGTGAGCGGTGCCGCGAAGGGTCGGGATGACCTGCTCGCCTGCCTGCTCGTAGCTGGCGCTGAACTGGCTGCCGATCACGCTGGCCTGGCGCCAGGTTGCCCCGGGCGCGAGTTTACCGTCGGCGGCCAGGCAGGCCAGCTTGGCGCTGGTGCCGGTGCCGCAGGGGGAGCGGTCGTAGGCCTTGCCGGGGCACAGCACGAAGTTGCGGCTGTCGGCCTGCGGGTCGTCGGCGAACAGCTCGATATGGTCGATCACACCACCGTCGGCGCCGCTGATGCCGGCGGTCTCCAGGGCTTCGCGCACGGCCCAGGTGTAGTGGGTCAGGGCTTCGACGTTATCCAGGGCGATACGCTGGCCATGCTCGCTGATCAGGAAGAACCAGTTGCCGCCCCAGGCGATATCGCCACGGACTTTGCCGTGGCCGGGCAGTTGCAGTTCGACGCCGCTGCGGTATCGGTAGGCCGGCACGTTGCGCACGCTGACCGAGAGGTCGTCGTGCAGGGTGGCGCTGACGGTGCCCACCGGGGTTTCGATGCGGTGTACGCCGGGTGCGATGCGCCCCAGGTGATACAGCGAACGCACCAGGCCGATGGTGCCGTGGCCGCACATGCCCAGGTAACCGCTGTTGTTGAAGAAGATCACCCCGGCACAGGCATCCGCCGCTTGGGGGGCGCACAGTAGGGCCCCCACCAGCACGTCGCTGCCCCGCGGTTCCAGCACGCAAGCCGTGCGCCAGCGATCGTGGCGTTCTTGCAGGATCGCCAGCCGTTCGGCCATCGAGCCGTTGCCCAGATCGGGAAAGCCGTCGACAACCAGGCGAGTCGGCTCGCCCCCCGTATGTGAATCAATGACGGTTATTTTTTTCATGGCAGCACCTGACGGAAAAGGCCTACAGATTGGCTCGTGAAAGGGCTGCATCGCTTGTGGGTTTTCTCTGCGGCGGATGACGAAATCGGCACAGTGGTGAACCCCGCCCATCTGTAGCCGCTGCCGAGGTACGAGGCTGCGATCGGGTTGGGCGGCATTCCGACGAAGCGGCCGCCAGCCTTGTGTCCTCGGTCTCTCTGACAAACCGAATTGCCGGGTTTACGACTGCTGCGCAGCCGATCGCAGCCTCGTACCTCGGCAGCGGCTACAGGTGTGCGGTGCGGCTGCTGGTGCAGGAGATTTCAGGCAGGTCGAAGGAGGCGCAATGGACGGAAAAGGTCGCTGGGCGATTGGGTAAATGTGCCGATTTCGTCTTGCTTGAGCGGGAAAAACCTCAAGCTGCGAGGCGGTGAAAGGCGGAATCTGTTTTTCGTTTCCAACGCCTGTCGGCCCCGACCGACTCAACCAACAAGGACAAGACCATGAGCCGTAAAGCCATCTACTGGAGCGGTGTATTCCCTGCCGTCAGCACCCAGTTCAAACCCGACTTTTCCCTGGACCTGGACGCCACCCACAGCGTCATGCGCAACCTGGTGGCCGACGGTGTGTCGGGCCTGGTGGTGTGCGGCACCGTGGGCGAAAACACCTCGCTGAGCACCGCGGAAAAACTCTCGGTGATCGAGGTCGCCAAGGACGCTGCCGGCGGCCGCGTGCCGGTGATCGCCGGGATCGCCGAGTTCACCACCGAGTTCGCCCGCAACACCGTGCGCGAAGCGGCCAAGGTCGGGGTCGACGGGGTGATGGTCATGCCGGCCCTGGTGTATTCGGCCAAGTCCCATGAAACCGCCGCGCACTTTCGTGCCATTGCCACCGGTACCGACCTGCCGGTGATGGTCTACAACAACCCGCCGATCTACAAAAACGACGTCACCCCGGACGTGCTGATCGCCCTGCAGGACTGCGAAAACATCGTCTGCTTCAAGGACTCCTCCGGCGACACCCGGCGCTTCATCGACCTGCGCAATGCCGTGGGCGACCGCTTCGTGCTGTTCGCCGGCCTGGATGACGTGGTGGTGGAAAGCATCGCCGTCGGCGCCGAAGGCTGGGTATCCGGCATGTCCAACGCCTTCCCGAAAGAAGGCGAGACGCTGTTCCGCCTGGCCAGGGAAAAACGCTTCGAAGAGGCCCTGGCGCTGTACCGCTGGTTCATGCCGCTGCTGCACCTGGACGCGCGTCCGGACCTGGTGCAGTGCATCAAGCTCTGCGAGGAACTGGTCGGTCGCGGTTCCTCGATCACCCGCCCACCGCGCCTGGCCCTGCAGGGCGAGACCCTGGCCGAGGTCAAGGCGATAGTCGCCAAGGCCCTGGCCGAGCGTCCGCAGTTGCCGGACGTCGGCCTGTAAACCCGCCGACAGGCCGCCCCCGCGCAGTGGCTCGCGGGGCGGCCTGGTCCACGAGAAGAACCATCAGGCACTCGCGCAGTGCCGTGTTTCACCCCGTCGGCCGCCTGCCCGCAGGAGGCCGGCGCGACATTCGATCTGCCTACTCCAATAACTCAATAAGAAGGCGCGCCTATGTCAGGCCAAGGCAAATTCAAGAAACAGCTCTCTCTGGTTGACCTCACCTTCATCGGCCTGGGGGCGATCTTCGGTTCCGGCTGGTTGTTCGCCGCCAGCCATGTCTCGGCCATCGCCGGGCCGGCGGGAATCTTCTCCTGGCTGCTCGGCGGTTTCGCCGTCCTGCTGCTGGGCATCGTCTATTGCGAACTGGGCGCGGCCCTGCCGCGAGCGGGCGGGGTGGTGCGTTATCCGGTGTTCTCCCATGGGCCGCTGCTGGGCTACCTGATGGGCTTCATCACGTTGATCGCGTTTTCCAGCCTGGTGGCCATTGAAGTGGTGGCTGCGCGGCAATACGCGGCGGCCTGGTTTCCGGGGCTGACCCATGCCGGCAACAGCAACCCGACCCTTCTCGGCTGGCTGGTGCAGTTCGCCCTGTTGTGCCTGTTCTTCTGGCTCAACTACTCCAGCGTCAAGACCTTCGCCAAGTCCAACAACCTCATCAGCCTGTTCAAGTTCGTCGTGCCGCTGCTGGTCATCGGCGTGCTGTTCACCTTCTTCAAAGCGGAGAATTTCCACGTCCAGGGCTTTGCTCCCTTCGGGCTGTCCGGCATCGAAATGGCGGTCTCCGCCGGCGGCATCATCTTCGCCTACCTGGGCCTGACGCCGATCATTTCGGTGGCCAGCGAAGTGCGCAATCCACAGCGCACCATTCCCATCGCGCTGATCCTTTCGGTCCTGCTCTCGACCCTGATCTACGGCCTGCTGCAACTGGCGTTCCTCGGCAGCATTCCCACCGATATGCTGGCCAACGGCTGGAGCAGCATCAGCAAGCAATTCTCCCTGCCGTACCGCGACATCGCCCTGGCCCTGGGCGTCGGCTGGCTGGCCTACCTGGTGGTGGCCGACGCGGTGATTTCCCCCAGCGGCTGCGGCAACATCTACATGAACGCCACGCCACGGGTGGTGTACGGCTGGGCGAAGACCGGGACTTTTTTCAAGATCTTTACCCGCATCGACGAGCAGTCCGGCATCCCGCGCCCGGCGCTGTGGCTGACCTTCGGCCTGTCGGTGTTCTGGACCTTGCCGTTCCCGTCCTGGGAAGCGCTGATCAATGTGGTGTCGGCGGCTTTGGTGCTGAGTTACGCGATCGCCCCGATCAGCGTGGCGGCGCTGCGCAAGAGCGCGCCGGACCTGCCGCGGCCGTTCCGGGTCAGCGGCTTCGGCCTATTGGGACCGGTGTCCTTCGTCATCGCCGCGCTGATCGTCTACTGGTCCGGCTGGAGCACGGTGTCCTGGCTGCTGGGCCTGCAGATCCTGATGTTCGTCATCTACCTGGGCTGCAGGCGCCTGGTACCCACCGACCACCTGAGCCTGATCGAACAGGTGCGTTCGTCCCTGTGGCTGATCGCCTTTTACGCCCTGACCATGGTCATTTCCTACCTGGGCAGCTTCGGCGGGATCGGCGTGCTCACTCACCCCTACGACACCCTGGTCGTCACCCTCATGGCCCTGTGCATTTACTACTGGGGAGCCAACACCGGGGTGCCAAGCAGCAAGCTGCTGCTGGAAGGGGCAGACGAATGAGCACGGCCCAGGCATCCATTCAGCTCACGCCATTTATTCAGAGAGGTAACCCATGCCTGTAACAGGACAACTGCTGATCGGCCAAACCCGCGTGCGGGGTGGCCACGGCGAAGTGCATGCGCTGGCTGCCGCCACCGGCGAGACCCTGGCGCCGGGTTTTGGCGGCGCCGGCCCGAACGACCTGGAGCGCGCCTGTGCCCTGGCCGAGGCGGCGTTCGACCGCTACCGGGAAACCAGCCTGGAACAACGGGCGGCGTTCCTGGAGAGCATCGCCGGTAACATCCTCGCCCTCGGTGATGAGCTGATCGAGCGCTGCATGAGCGAAACCGGCCTGCCCCGTGCCCGCCTGGAAGGCGAACGGGGACGCACCGTAGGCCAGTTGCGCCTGTTCGCGGCAGTGGTGCGCGACGGCGGCTTTCTGGAGGCACGCATCGACCCGGCCCTGCCGGAGCGCCAGCCTTTGCCCAAGGTGGATTTGCGCCTGCGCCAGATCGCCATCGGGCCGGTGGCGGTGTTCGGCGCCTCGAACTTTCCCCTGGCGTTTTCCGTGGCCGGCGGCGACACCGCCTCGGCACTGGCCGCCGGTTGCCCGGTGGTGGTCAAGGCGCATTCGGCGCACCCCGGCACCTCGGAACTGGTAGGCCAGGCAATCCAGCAGGCAGTGCACAGCCACGGGTTGCCTGAAGGGGTGTTCTCGCTGCTGTTCGATTCCGGCCGCGGCATCGGCCAGGGGCTGGTGGCGGACAGTCGGATCAAGGCCGTGGGCTTTACCGGTTCGCGCAGCGGCGGTGTGGCGCTGATGAAGATCGCCGCAGCCCGCGAGGAACCGATCCCGGTCTATGCCGAGATGAGTTCGATCAACCCGGTGCTGCTATTGGCCAACGCGCTGGCCGAGCGAGGCGAAGCCATCGCCCAGGCCTTTGTTGGCTCCCTGACCCTGGGCGCCGGGCAGTTCTGCACCAACCCGGGTTTGCTCCTCGTGGTCGACAGCCCGGCGTTGCGCGCATTCGAAGCCGCGGCGGCGGCAGCGCTCAAGGTGGCGCCGGCGCAGACCATGCTGACGCCGGGTATTCATGGCAGCTATTGCCAGGGCGTCGAGCGGCTGCTGCGGCATGCCGAGGTGGAGTCCTTGGGGCAAGGCGCCGATGGCCAGCGCTATCAGGCCCGTGCCGCGCTGTTCGCCACATCGGCCGAGGCCTTTATGGCCCGCGCTGCGTTGCGCGAGGAGGTCTTTGGCCCGGCCTCGTTGATCGTGCGTTGCAGCGATGCCGCGCAGATGAGAGCGCTGCTGGCGAGCTTGGAAGGTCAGCTGACCATCGCCCTGCACCTGAGTGACGACGACCATCCGCAAGCCCGGGAACTGCTGCCGTTGCTGGAGCGCAAGGCTGGCCGCCTGCTGGTCAACGGTTTTGGCACCGGGGTCGAAGTCGGCCATGCCATGGTCCATGGCGGGCCGTTCCCCGCCACCTCGGATACGCGCACCACCTCGGTGGGCAGCCTGGCGATCCAGCGTTTCCTGCGCCCGGTGTCGTACCAGGACTGGCCGTCAGCACTGCTGCCGCAGGCTTTGCGCAACGACAACCCCTGGCAGGTTCCACAGCGTCTCAACGGCGAGCGCCCGTTGTAGCCGCTGGCGCAGGCTGCGATCAGGTCGCAGGCCTGCGGCGTTCTCACCCTCAACCCCATAGGGCCGGGTTTCCTGGCCCCCACGGTTTTTATCGGAGCACAAGCCCCATGTCCGATCTCGTCACTCTTTCCCTCGCCGAAGTCCATGACCTGTCCCTCAAGGTGCTGACCCGCCACGGCCTGTCCAATGCCCATGCCCGGGCCATTGCCGAGGTCGTCACCCAGGGCCAGCGCGACGAGTGCCACTCTCACGGGGTCTATCGCCTGCTGGGCTGTGTGCGCTCCGTGCGCGAGGGCAAGGTCGACCCGCTGGCCGAGCCGAGCCTGCGGTCTATTTCCGCGGGCGTGCTGGAGGTGGATGCGCACTACGGTTATTCCCTGCTGGCGTTCCAGACCGGCTTGCCATTGCTGGCGGAAAAGGCCCGCAGCCAGGGGCTGGCGGCCATGGCAATCAAGCATTGTTTCCACTTCTCCGCTCTGTGGCCGGAGGTCGAGGCCATCGCCGCCGAGGGGCTGGTGGGCATCGCCATGAACCCCAGCCACAGCTGGGTGGCGCCGGCCGGCGGCAGCAAACCGGTGTTTGGCACCAACCCCCTGGCGTTCGCCTGGCCACGGCCGGCGGGCCAGCCGTTCGTGTTCGACTTCGCCACCAGCGCCATCGCCCGCGGCGATATCGAACTGCACGCGCGTCAAGGCAAGGCCATCCCCGAACACTGGGCTATCGATGCCCGGGGCCAACCGACCACGGATGCCAGGGCAGCCCTGCAAGGCGCCATGCAAACTTTCGGCGGGCACAAGGGGTCAGCCCTGGCGGCGATGATCGAACTGCTGGCCGGCGCCCTGATCGGCGACCTCACCAGCGCCGAGTCCATGGCCTTCGACGCCGGCGTCGGCGCCGCGCCCTGCCATGGCGAACTGATCCTGGCGTTCGATCCGCAGGTGTTTCTGGGGCAGGACTACGAGAAGGGTCTGGAACGCGCCGAAGGACTGTTCGCGGCCATCACGGGGCAGGGCGCGCGGCTGCCGTCGCAGCGGCGTTTCGAAGCCAGGGCCCGC
The DNA here is from genome assembly GCF_059421865.1 of Pseudomonas sp. GW821-FHT02B10. Classification (NCBI taxonomy): domain Bacteria; kingdom Pseudomonadati; phylum Pseudomonadota; class Gammaproteobacteria; order Pseudomonadales; family Pseudomonadaceae; genus Pseudomonas; species Pseudomonas sp. GW821-FHT02B10. The sequence continues at coordinate 684,758 of NZ_JBWKVU010000001.1, forward strand.
AGCGCGCAACACGGCGTAAAGATCCCCCGCGCGCTGTTCAACGATATCCAGGCGCTGTTGGCGCAGTAACCGCGATTCTTGTAGCGAGCAAGCTCATCTACAGAGGGGGCCCGTGATTGTTCAACAAGTGATCGTTTCAGTTCCGGGCTATGAATGAACGTCTTCTTGAATCGGCATACCGATGCAGCGCTCGAATATCTGATTCAGATGGTGATCATTGCCGTGGAATGAACTGATGTTGGCTGCAACCCATTCCTGTTGGTCAACCGCCCACCAATCGATTTCATAGCCGGCGTTGACGATGATCCATTCGAAAAGGATGCGCTGGGTTCGCCCGTTGCCTTCCCTGAAGGGATGCAGGACGTTGATCGTTCCGTAAGACTCGGCGCAGGCAACTACCAGCTGTTCACGTGAATAACCGTCAAACCAGCCTGCTGCCTTGAGCCGGCTGAATTCTTTGGTCGCTTCCGGTTCGATGCGCTCGGGGATACAGAACTGATTGCCACCCTTGCTGATCTTCACGGTTCTCAGTTCGCCTGCCCAACTGTAGATCCGCGAAAACAGCGTGTGATGGATGTCTTTCAAGGTTGCCAGACTGTAGGGCGGTTCCTGGAATTCGAACTGCGTTGCGCACTTCTCGGTGAGATAGCGTTCTGCCTCGTTGAGGTCTCGCTCATCACGCAAATCCAGGAGGTTTTTCAGGACATCGGTTCCCGGGTAGCAATCCGGGTCATGGCCAACGCCGTACTTGTCGGTATTCACACTTTGAGTTGTTGAACGGCTTTGAGTGCTGCTTTGCGGGAGGGCAGTTTGCATTCCTCATCGTTGAGCGATGTGGCGAAACCTTCAAGGCGCAGACTGGCGCTGAAGTTGGATTTACGATGCTTGGCGAAGTAGGCTTTTTTAGCTTGAAAACTCAGCTTTTCCATATCCGGCCCCTCTGTGCGAGTGATGGGAAATTATAGCTGATAGCAGGGTGGACTTTGTTATCGTTCATCGCTCGTTTCAATCTTCCTGAATACGGATATCCAGTTGATGAACCTCCACTTCGAAACCCCAAACCTGTTGCTGCGCCCGCGTACCCTCGAACACTTCGAGGCGTGCATCGCCATGGACCTCGATCCGCACGTCACCCGTTACCTTCCCGGCCCCTGGGACGGTGGCGAGGAGCACCGCGATTTCGTGCGTTCGCGTATGGAGCGCGATTTTGGTGAGCACTGTGGCTATTGGGCGATCTTTGCCAAGTCCGCGCCGGAGGAGTTTCTCGGCTGGGTGTCGTTCATTCCCTACGAGGCTGTCGGCCCGGAACTGGAAATGGGCTGGCGCCTGGTGCGCCGGGCGTGGGGCAGGGGTGTTGCGTCCGAGGCGGCGGGGCGCATCGTCGAGCACGCTTTTCTCGGGGCAGGAGTCGAGCGCATCGTCGCCGATGCCCATGCCTTGAACGAGGCCTCGCTGGGGGTGGCGCGCAAGCTGGGTTTTCGTTTTGTGCGCGATGGCGAGTTCGAGGGACTGCCGAGCAAGTTTTTCGAGATGACCCGGGAGGATTTCGACGCCCGAGGACGTTGATCTGCCGCCGCTGACTGGCCGTTTGTCGCCACCCGGCTGTCGCTATCTGCCGGCCGCTGTCAGGTTCAGCAAGCAGACAGTTTCGAGCTGTTAAAACACGTCTTACGCCTGGCAGGAGCCGGGTGGTTGCAGGGGGCGTTGTCAGCAGTTCAAGCGTCGGCGTCAAGCGCCGGGGAGGCAGCATGTTGTTACGTTACACGGCTCTGGTGGCGGTGGTCGTAGTGGCCTCCGGGTGTGTGCAGGAACGGGTGGTGCATGAGCGGCGGGTGGTCGAACGCGCGGCGCCGGTGGAATACGCCGAGGTGGTTGCGCCGCAGCCACCGCCGGTGCGGGTCATCGAAGTCGAGCCCATGCATCGCCCGGGTTATGTCTGGTCCCGGGCTTACTGGCACTGGGATGGCCGGCAGTATGTGGCGGTCCATGGTCACTGGGAGCCGTTGCGTCCCGGGTACCATTATGTGCACCCGTTCTGGGAGCGTCGCGGCGATGGCTGGCACCTGCATGCGGGTGGCTGGGCCAGTTGAGCGAAGGCGAACCGGCACACAGGCAAACCTATGAAAACGACCCGAACGGGTCGTTTTTTTTTTTGCGCTCGCAGAACGCTGCATGCCTTGGCGTCAGGAGCGCCACGAACCTTCGGGCAGTTCGACTTCTCGTTCCGCCTGCGCCAGGGCCGCGCGCAGCCCCGGTTTATCCAGCGGGATGCAGTAGGCCGGTTTGGCCCGTTCGAAACGCCAGCTGTCCGCCAGGCCGCCGCCATCGACCGTGTCGAAACCCAGCTCGTCGAGCAATTGCACGACCTGCGCCTTGGCCTGCGGATCGTCGCCGGCAATCGGCAGGGCGCGGCGATCAGGGGCGCCACTGGGGCGGGCGTCGGTCAGCAGGTCCTGGGCGAGGATGGCATTGAACACCTTCACCACCCTGGCGCCTTCGAGGTGCTCGGCGAGCAATTGGCTGGTGGTGGTTTCGAAGCGGTCCAGGGCCTCGATATGACCGTCGCGGGACGGGTAATAGTTATTGGCGTCCAGCACCGTCTTGCCGGCCAGCAGGGCCGCGGGGAGGCTACGGTAATGGGCCAGCGGGATGGCCACCAGCACCAGCTCGCCGAACTGTACGGCGTCTTCGACGCTGCCGATGCGGCTGCCGCGAATGCCGCTGGCCACGCTGCTCATGGTCTGCGGGCCGCGGGAGTTGCTGAGCATCACCTCATGCCCCGCCGCCAGGGCCAGTTGCGCCACGGCGCGCCCGATAAAACCTGCTCCGATAATGCCGATACGCATGTCCATGCTCCGTTGAAAGGGTCGAGCGGCTATGATGATTCACCACCAGATGGCGATAAATAAGCGCCTTGTACTTGGTCTCGTTACTGGGAGTGTTGAATGATGGATCGTCTGACCAGCATGGAGGCCTTTGTCGCGGCCGCCGAAAGCGGTTCCTACGCTCGTGCGGCGACCCGCCTGGGGCTGTCGCCGCAGATGGTCGCCAAGCATGTGGCGGCGCTGGAGCAGCGGCTGGGCGCGCGCCTGCTCAACCGCACCACGCGCCGGCAGAGCCTGACCGAGCTGGGCAGTGCCTACCTCGAGCGCTGCAAGCACATCCTCGGCGAAGCCCGGGCCGCCGACTCCCTGGCGCAGATCATGAACGCCACGCCCCGGGGCAAGTTGCGCATCAGTGCGCCGGTGACCTTCGGCTCCTACAGCCTCATGCCGTTCGTGACGGCGTTTTTGCGCGAGCATCCGCAGGTGGAAATCGACCTGCACCTCACTGATCGCTACATCGATCTGGTGGAGGAGGGCTACGAGGCGGCCTTTCGTATCGGCCAGCTGGCCGATTCCAGCCTGACCGCCAGGCCGCTGGCGCCCTATCGCCTGATCGCCTGCGCGGCACCTGCCTACCTCGCCGCCCGGGGCACGCCACGGGTGCCGGCCGATCTCGAACAGCATGAATGCCTGGGGTACGCCTACTGGTCGCGGCCGGCGGACAACCAATGGCAGTTCCGCCGCGACGGCCAGGTACATGAGGTTCAGGTGCGCAGCCGCTTGCAGGTCAACGAGAGCAAGGCCCTGCTGTCGGCGGCCGTGGATGGCTTCGGCATCGTCCTGGGGCCGGCGGATTTTCTCGAACCGGCGCGGGCCGCGGGGGAATTGGTGCAGTTGCTACCCGGCTATGAGGCGCCGAGTCGCGCGATGCATCTGCTGTACCGGCCGGACCGGCAGATGACCGCCAAGCTGCGGCACTTCGTCGATGCGGCGATCGCTCGTTTCGGCGCCTGAGAGCAACGTCGTCAACCGTCGAAGCGCTCTAGCTCGAAGGTCTTGAGAACCAAGCTTTTTTGTAACCAATACCGTTCGTCCGACGGATGGGTTTGGCAAGCGCCTGCCCGTCAGTCATTCTGGTGGCCGGGATGTCCTAATGCCACTATCGCTTTCATCCCCGTCGCGCCCCCTCCAGCCTCCCTGCGAATAGGTTGTTTATTGTGATGATCGCGTTGTCCCGGCCCGAGGTCGTGTATGCCCGATAAGGCGATTGCCGAGGAGCGGCGCCTGGCCGCCCTGCATGCCCTGGAGTTGCTGGACACCGCCAGTTGCGAGAATTTCGACCGGATCTGCCGCATGGCGGCCGAGTACTTCAAGGTGCCTACCGCCTTGATCAGCCTGGTGGACCGTGATCGTCAGTGGTTCAAGTCGCGGGTGGGTTTCGATGAGCCGCAGACCCCCATCAGCCAGTCGTTCTGCGCCTTCACGGTGCAAGGCCGCGAAGTGCTGGAGGTGCGCAACGCGGCGCTCGATCCGCGTTTCCAGGACAACCCGCTGGTGACCCGCGACCAGGGCATCCGCTTTTACGCCGGGGCGCCGCTGTTGACCGCGTCCGGTTATGCCATCGGCAGCCTGTGCATCATCGACAAGGTCGAGCAGCAGTTGAGCATCGTCGAACGCCAGCAGTTGCGGGACATGGCGGCGATGGTCATGGAGCAGGTCGAGCAGCGCCAGCGCCAGCGTCGTCGCGACCCGGTCAGCGGCCTGGCCAATCGCGAGCAGTTCCAGAGCGACCTGCGTGACCTGGTCGAGCACCACATCGGCGAACAGCGCGTGCTGGTGCTGATCGATGCCCTGGACATGAAGGTGGCCCACGAACTGACCCTGGCCCTGGGGCTGGCGCCTTTCGAGACCATCATCCGTTTTCTCGCGCTGCGTTTGCAGGAGTACCTGGGGCGGCATGTGCGGGTCTATCACGTGTCGGTCAAGCGCTTCGGCTTCCTGCTGCCGGCACCGGCCGAGGGGCTCGACAGACTGCTCGATGCGCTGGTCAGTCGCCTGCGTCGCCAGCCGCCCGGGCTGGGGTTTCCCATGATTCCCACGGTCTGCGCCGGAACCGTGGAGTTCGAGATCGATACCCAGTCGGTGGACGATGCCTTGCGCAAGGCCATGTTCGCCCTGGAGCTGGCCATGGCCGGGCGCAGTTTCTGGGCGCATTACGATGCCGGGCGCGATCATGCCCAGCGCCGTGCGTTCAACCTGGCCTCGGACCTCAACGACGCCTTGCGCAGTGGCCAGATCTACCTGATGTTCCAGCCACGCTTCGCCCTGCCCGACGGAGCCCAGGTCAGTGCCGAAGCCTTGCTGCGCTGGGAACATCCGTGGCTGGGGCCGATCTCGCCCGCCGAGTTCATTCCGGTGATGGAGCGCAACGGCCTGATTCATCAGGTGACCCGCTGGGTCATCGATACGGTGTTGAGCAAGTTGCGCACCTGGGGCCTGCCCGAGAGCAGCAAGCTGTCGATCAATCTGTCGCCCAAGGATTTCGAGGACCAGGATATCGCCGAGCTGATCCGCCGCGCCTGTGAGCTGCATGGCATCGACCCACGGCGGCTCGAAGTGGAGATCACCGAGGGCGAGTGGCTGCGTTCCAACCCGAATGTCCTGGCGCAATTGACGCGCATTCGCGAGCTGGGCATGGATGTGGCCATCGATGATTTCGGCACGGGCTACAGCAACTTTGCCTACCTGCACCAGATCCCGGCCAACGTGGTGAAACTCGACAAGTCGATGATCACTGACCTTGAGCGCAACACCCAGCACCAGAAGATCACCCGCTCGATCATCAGCCTGGCCCGCGAGCTGGGTTATCGCACCGTGGCCGAGGGCATCGAGAGTTTCAAATGTTTGCAGATGCTCTACACGTTCGGTTGCGATGAAGCCCAGGGGTATTTCCTCGCCAGGCCGATGCTGCAGGAACGCTTCCTGGCCTGGAGCGGGGCGAACCGGTTCCCGTTGCAGCTTTGTGTCTAGGGCAGGCCTGCTGCTCGCCGGCGAGGCTGTGCCTTAGCGGGCCTGGCCGAGGGTCTTGGCCATGGCTTCGCCCGCCAGGGCATGGACTTTGCGGGTCGGGTGCCATTCATCCCAATAGAAATATTCGTCTGGATGGGCGCACGCCGGCTTCACCTCGGGATAGGTCGGCTGGCACGGTCGGTCGAGCTGGGCCAGGCCATGCTCGGCAGGCCGGCGGCGCAGTTGATCGCTGAAGGCGATGTGGTCGAAGTAGGTGATTTTTACATTGAGCTTTTTGCTCTCGGCCACCAGCAGCGACGGCAGTTGCCGTTCAAGTATCCGTTGATAGCGCAGCGCCTGTTCGCTCTGCCCGCTGGCCACCACCGCCGGGGCATGGCGCAGGTCGGTGCTGCCGACCACCAGGAAATGCCTGGCGCCGGCCTTGGCCAGACGACTGACGGCATTCTGGATATGGTCGATGCTGCTGGTGGCCAGTTCGTCGATCGGCTCCTTGTGGCCGAAGTCGGCATGCTCGAAAAAGTCGTTGGCGCTGATGAAGATGAAGTACAGCGCGCGAGGGTCGGCCTGGCCTTTGGCGTTGGCCAGGTAGTCGTCGATCTGCCCGCTCACTCCTGTGTCGCGGTACGCAGTCATCCAGGCGTAGTAATTGTTCTGCCCGCTTTTCGCGCCGCCAACGGCGTGGTCGGTGAGGGGCAACCGCAGGCTTTTGGCAAGCACTTCCACGGCGGTCGGGCCGTTGCTCCAGCGGCCTTGCCAATACAGCTCGCCGGGCAGTTGCTGGGCGTCCTTGAACTGCTGGGCGAGCATGTCCCGGGTCAAGCGGTCGCTGGCGCCGTTATCGGAATAGCTGTCGCCGAAGGCGTAGAGACGATCGAACGACGGGCCCGCCAGGCAGTTGCCGGCGGCCAACGAAAGTGCGAGCAAGGGAGCGAGCAGGATCTGGCGCATGGGCGGTCTCTACGGTGAAAGGCGAGGGCTCATCGTAGAAGTTTCGAGCGTTGCCGATGCGCCGGATGCGACCTGGGCTTAGCCGTACTCGTCCGCGCGTGCCTGTGGGCGACCTGTACGACTAAAGTTTCACCGCGGCGAACGGGCGAGCAGGGCCTCGACCTTTTGCCGGAACGCCTCCAGCGCGGCCTGTTCCTCGGCGCTGTATTGCCTGGCGCTTTCATCCAGCGCGCAGACGGTGCCGAACACCTCGCCATCGGCATCGCGCACCGGATAACCCAGGTAGTTGCTCAGGCCGAATTCCACCTCGTCCTCGTTGCCCGCCCACTCGGCTTCCAGGCGTGAATCCTTGACGTACTGCGGCTGGCCGCTGTCCACCACGCGCTCGCAATACAGCGCCTGGCCGTTGTGTGCGAGGCTGCTTTTCTGGCCCTGGGCACCAATTGGATAAGTATCCTCATGCCGCCCGCCGGAAGCTTCGACCTGCATGTGCTGGGGCAGCGAACGCATGATCAGGATCGAGCTGACGCCCAGTTGCCTGGCCAGGGCGTCGATATCGGCCTGCAGCGAGTCGAACAACGGAGAAGACTTGGCCACCTGGGCCTCCTGTCTGTTTAACCTGGGGAGGGCCGACTATAACGGGGCGGGTGGGGCGGCTTTAAATACCGAATGGGTCCTTGCTTATATTCGTTTGCAGTTCGTTGCCGAGGTAGCGCAGGGGGACAAAAGAATCGGCCACGCCGGGCCGATTCTTCTTTTGCGCGAGCGCTAGCCGGTCCAGCGTTGAGCGGCCACCAACAGCCTTATTGGCTATTCACGTGCTTCGGTCAGGGCGGCGTGTTCAGTCTTGCTGCAAAACCTTCAGTGCAGCCGAAGCGAGAAACCCCGAGCGGCTCTTGGCTTCCGGGTGATGCAGCACGTATTCGTCGATGCGGTTCAGCAAGTAGCCGGGCAGGGTGATGTTGAGCTTCTGCGCCTTGCCCAGGTACTTGGTGATATCGATGTCGATCAGCGCCCAGGTGCAGCCTGCGTACTGAGGGTTGGCTGCGTGCAGGGTGACCTTGTTGGCGTGCGGGATGGGGGCACCGTCTTCGGCGAGAATCTCGAAGTGCCCTTCGATGGCTTCGCGGGCCATGGCCATGGCGTCGTCGAGGTCGTCACCGGCCGAGAAACAGCCAGGAATGTCGGGGACTTCCACCCCCCAGGCGTGTTTGTCATCGCCCATTGAAATTGCAATCGGGTAAAGCATGTGCGGAACCTCCAGGGCGCGGTGAATCACCTTCACATGAGCAGCGCCTGTTTCAGAATGCTGATGGCGGTTTTTCTCAGCAGGTCCTTTTTGGGATGTGGCACTGTCACCAGCCCCGGTTTACTGGGATGCCTGAAATGATGGTGACTGCCTCTGACCCTGACCAGATACCAACCGTCTGCGACGATTTGGCCGATCAAATACCGACTGTCCACATCACCTCCTTGTGATGTTTGGTGGTTACTATACCTACCAAAAAAATGTGTTCAATACCTGGCCCGCCCGACGGTCGTTGGCAGGGGAACTCCGCAGGCTGAAGTGTAGAAAGAGCGAGTTTGGAACGCGGCGGATAAAAGCGCTGGCTGTGTTGCAGGATCCTTCTCGAACCGCGATATCTGCCGAAGTACTGGCCAAGCTGATTTCGTTGAGGGTCGACAGGAGTACAGATGAGCGGGCCTGGTCAGCATCTTTGAAGATGAGTGAACCCGGTCGAGGCGCTGGGGGACAGCACGGGGCTATTTGGGGCTATTGCCATTTCCGTGCTCGTTCATCGTGGCCGCAGGTTGATAAAGCGCCCATAAAAAAACCGGTCACTCGAGGACCGGTTTTCTTGTTTCTGCATCCCGCGTCGGCAGGGCCTGACGCTGGACTCGAATGAAGTGGAGCGGGTGAAGGGAATCGAACCCTCGTTATCAGCTTGGGAAGCTGGAGTAATGCCATTATACGACACCCGCTCGGAGCGGCTGACTTTGTACCAGAAGTGCGCGCGGATTTGAAGTTTTTCTTTGCCGGGCCTGTGTTTACGAAGCGGTGGGAAATGCACGCAGGCACGCTTCTACGCCGTCATCGCGGCGACGGGGCGAAGACCGGCTTGCGGTCTATCGCGGGCAAGCTCGCTTCTGGGGCAGGGGACGAGTTGCTCGCGATGACGCCACTTCAGATAGCCAGGGCATGGTGGTCCTGCAGGTAGTGATAACGCGGACGACTGGTGTGCTGGGTCGGTTTGAGGAACCCCATCAGCGCGTTACGGCTGTCCCGGCAGGCGGCCTTGTGTTCCATGTCGAGGAAGTGCCCGGCGGCCTGGATGGTGCTGAACGTCGAGTGCCGGACATGGTTGCCGAACAGCCGGGCGTCATTGGCGGCGGTGTATTCGTCCCATTCACCGTTCATGAACAGCACCGGTACCTCGATGTTCTTCGCCGCTTTCAGGTAGCACTGGCGGTCGCTGCTGAGGACATGGCTGATGTGGAAGTGCATCTGCCCGTATTCATGCTCGGCCAGGGTGCTGACGTGGCGATAGTTGAAACGCTTGAACAGCGACGGCAGGTGCTTGCCGATGGTCTCGTTGACCAGGTGCCCGACACGGTCGCCGTCCCGGCTGCCGAGGTAATCGACACCGCGTTCGAGGTAGTCGCGCATCGGCTCGTTGATCACTGGCGAGAACGAGCTGATCACCGCCTTTTCAATGCGCCGCGGGCGCTGCGCCAGGGCGAGCAGCGTCGGCGCGCCACCCCAGGAAAACGACATCACGTGCTCGGCGGCGAAGTGGTCGATCAGCTCCAGCAGGATCAGCCCCTCGACTTCCTTGGTGAGCATTTTCTCGTGCCTGTTGTGGGCTTTCGAACGACCGGCATAGGGCTGGTCGTAGAGCACCACATTGAATTGCGGATGCAGGTTCTTCACGGTCTGCGCAAAAGACGCGGTGGTGGCCATTGAGCCGTTGACCAGAATGATGGTCTTTTCTGCGGCATCTGCGCGATAGAACTCCGTGTAAACCCGATACTGACCTTGTATATCCAGCACAGCGATTTCTGGCCTCATGTCATAAGACTCCTGGCAAGCGGGTATGCGCGCAACCGAGGGTGCACGAGATTTGTGACAGGTAGGCATACGCCTGGAATTTTTTAGCCCATGTCGATCCGCACAGATGGTCGACGGGTGTTGTTATAGGCGGGCAATTTGCCGGACAACAGGAATGAGCACAGGCGGCTCGGACGGCAAAGGATTTCTTAGAAGTATGTTCGTGACTCATCGGTCACATTTCGGCCGACGGACTGATTCAAGCAGGGAGAACGCCGTCTCGCAAGTGCCGTTGGTAAATTGTTCGACAACTTCGGCTGAATGGTCATGGCATCGTCGATGGCTTACAGCGGCTACGGAAATTGTAGGCGCTCAGACCAGGCGGATTTCTTCATCGGTCAGCAGCCGGTACTCGCCGGGCGCCAGGTTTTCGTCGAGGGCCAGCGGTCCCATGCGCTCGCGGTGCAGGCGCAAGACCTTGTTGTCGAAATGGCCGAACATGCGTTTGACCTGGTGGTAGCGGCCTTCAACGATGCTCAGCTGCGCACATCGGGGGCCGAGGATCTGCAACTCGGCGGGCAGGGTGGTGAGGTCCTCGAAAGCGAAGTACAGGCCCCGGGCGAAGGTCTCGGCGTACTCCGGGCCTATGTCCTGTTCGGTCTCGACGTAGTAGCGCTTCGGCAGTTTGGTCTGCGGCTGGGTCAGGCGCCGCGACCAGCTGCCATCGTTGGTGAGGATCAGCAAACCGGTGGTGTTGTAGTCCAGGCGACCGGCGATGTGCAGCTCGTGCTTGTCCGGTTCGTCCAGCAGGTCGAGCACGGTGCGGTGTTCGGGATCGCGGGTGGCGCTGACGCAGCCCATGGGTTTGTGCAGCATGAAATAGCGCGGCGGCTTGCCGGCCTGCAGCACTTCGTCGTCGAGCTCGACCCGGCTGAACTCGCGCACCTCAGCATGGGGATCGCTGACCACCTGGCCGTCGATACGGATGCGCTTTGCCACCAGCAGCAGGCGCACCTGCTGGCGGTTGAAGCGGGGCAGGTTACTGAGGAAGCGATCAACGCGCATGGCTATTGGCAGGCTGGCAAAAGGCTGCGCATCTTACGGGATCGGCCGGGCGGCCGCTTGCAGTTGCGCATCGACCCGGGCACAGCGCGGGCACAGGCAGGCGCGATCGCGCAGCTCCGGCGGCAGGGCTTCGAGCACCGCCGGGTCGATGCTCACGCTGTAGCACCAGCAGGCCTGGTCGGCGGTACGCGGGTCGGCCAGGCTGCAGTCATTGCGGGCGCCGCAGGCCGGGCAGAGGCTGGGGTTGTTCAGGGTCGGTTCATTCATAACGGGAGTGAGGCATTTCCATGCAGGTTCGGTTACGGCCGGTCTGCTTGGCACGGTACATCGCATGGTCGGCGCGCGATAGCAGGCTGTGCAGGGTATCGTCCGCCTGCAGCGTGGTCACGCCGATGCTGACGGTCAGCCGCATATTCTTGCCCTCATAGGCGTAGTGCTGTTGCTCGATCAGCAGGCGGATTTTCTCGGCGATCTTCAGCGCCGTGGCGCTGTCGGTGTCCTTGAGCAGCACGATGAACTCTTCGCCGCCCCAACGGCAAACGATATCGGACTGGCGCAGGCAGCTTGCCAGGTGCCGGGCGAAGCCGCTCAACACCTGGTCGCCGGCGAGGTGGCCGTAAGTGTCGTTGAGGCGTTTGAAGTGGTCCAGGTCGAGCAGCAGGGCGGTCAGCGGCTTGGGCTCGCGCTGGGCTTCGAGCATGGCCTGGGCGGCCAGCAAGTCGAAGCCGCGGCGGTTGGGCAGGCCGGTGAGACTGTCGAGGGTGGCCTGAGTTTCGATCTTGCGCTGGAAACGTCTGACCACGCGGTTGAGCAGGGTCAGCACGATCAGGGTGATCGCCAGGCAGATCAGCAGGTTGAGGTACAGCGAGCGGCGGATATCGCCCAGGGCGCGGTCCTCGCGCTTGTCGACGAACAGGTACCAGTTCAGCTCGGGAATGAAACGCACATTGAGGAAGTGCCGCTGGTCTGGGGCGCTGTATTCGTAGTTGCCGCTGTGGGGCTTGGGCATCCTGGCCTGCAGGTCGCGCAGGTTTTCCAGTTCGAACAGCGACTGGCCGGCCCGAGCGCCCTGCGGGCCGCCTTCGGCCCCGGTGAGGACGATCCGGCCCTGGGTATCGACGAAATACACGCTGCGCTGATAACGCTGCTGGTAGCGGTCGATCAGCTTGACCACCGTATCCACCTTGAGGCCGACACCGGCGACGCCGATGAAATTGTCCTGGTAGTCGTAGACCTTGTAGTTGATGAAAAACGTCAGGTTGTTCTGGTTGGCCTGGTCCGGATCGACGTTGATTTCATACGGGGTGGCCATGTCGCGGACCCGGAAATACCAGGCGTCGCGAGGGGTATCAGGGGCGATTTTTTTCAGCACGCCCTTGGCGTGGTAGTAGGTCAGGCTGCTGTTGGAGACGAAGAAGGCGGTGTAGGTGCCGTAGTGGGTCATCACCTCATTGAGGTAGCGGGTCATCTGCTCGGGATCGCGTTCGCCAGCCATCACCCAGTCGCGCATGAAGGTATCGCGGGACATCATCGAAGAAATCAGGATCGGTCGTACCAGGTCTTTCTGGATTTCCGAATACACGGTGTCGGAGGTCAGCGGCAGCTCAGTGTTGACGATGTTGTCGCGGATCGAGGTTCGCGAAGCGTAATAGCTGAGTAAGGACGTGGCCATAAAACCGCCGCCCAGCAGCGCGATGAGCGTGATGATCAGCCAGCGTTGCGAATACAGCGGGGAGCTAAGCGGCATGGGCGACTCCGTGGCAGTGACCCGATGCAAGCATTCTAGTGGCCGCGCCGACGGGTAGCTGCGCCATTTGATCGCTCGCCAGCAATGGCACACAGCCCGCGAAAACCGGGCGTTTTCGGATCCAAGATCCTTGCCTGGCGACTTGTATCAAGGTGTAACCGAAATCGCACCAGACCCGGTTTTCGCGGTCAGATATTCCGTCAGCCGGAACATCCTTGGCTGCCGCCGGCCAGCGTCGCTGGCATGGCCCATCAGCGGTCCAGGAGGCCGCCATGTATCGTCGAATTCTTCTCACTGCGTTCCTGGGTTTGGCTCTTTCTGCCTGCGTTCCCTATTACGACTACGACGGAGGTTCCACTTACTACCGCTCTGAGGTCTATACGACGCCGGCGCCGGTCTACTACGGCGGTTCCTATTATTCTTCCGGCCGCGGCTATTACGCGCCGCGTTATTACCAACCAGCGCCACGGTACTACCAGCCCCGGTATTACCAACCAGCGCCACGGTACTACCAGCCCCGGTATTACCAACCGGCACCGCGTTACTACCAGTCGGCGCCGCGGGCCGTTTATCGTGCCTACCCGAACCGTGGCTGGGATGGCCACCGCCAGGGCTGGAACAACGACTATCGGCGCCATGACGGCCACCGTGACTTTGACGGCCGGCGGGGTGGTCGAGACTGGAGCGATCGTGGTCGCGACGATCACCGCCGTGACCGCCATCACAACCGCTGATCTGCCTATAACAAACAAGCGGCGCCTGGAGCGCCGCTTTTTCATGGCTGGTTTTCAGAAATCCGACAGATCCGCCAGGGGGTGACGGCCTTCCCAGGCTTTGTGGAAATGCGCCTCGACCACGGCGTCGGGGATGCTGTTGATATCCGGCCAGTGCCAACGGGGCTTGTGGTCCTTGTCGATCAGGCGCGCCCGCACCCCTTCGCTGAATTCGGGATGCCGGCAGCAGTTCAGGCTCAGGGTGTATTCCATCTGGAACACCTGGGCCAGGGACAGGTGCCGGGCCTGCTGGATCTGCTCCCAGACCAGGCAGGCGGTCAGCGGGCAGCCTTCGCTGAGGGTTTTCGCCGCCCGCGCCAGCAGGGCATCGGAGTGATTGTGCAACTGGCTGATGGCTCGCCAGGCACAGCGTACGTCGCTGACGTCCAGCCACTCGTCGATCTGCTGGCGCCGTGGTAGCCACTGGGCAGCGGGCATTTGTTCGACAGCCTCCTGTTGCAGGGCCTTGAGCAGACTGTTGAGCTGCATCGGCGTCTGTTCCTGCCAGTTGAGCTGTAGCAGCCCGTCGATCAGCGCTTCCTGCTGGTCGTCCCGCAGGAAGCGGTCGGCTAGGTCCAGGTCGATGGCGTCGCGGCCGTTGATGTGCGCGCCGGTCAGGCCGAGGAACAGCCCGAGCTTGCCCGGCAGGCGCGAGAGGAACCAACTGGCGCCGACATCCGGGTACAGGCCGATGCTGATTTCCGGCATCGCCAGGCGACTGCTCGGTGTGACGATACGAATGCTGGCGCCTTGCAGCAGGCCCATGCCTCCACCGAGCACATAGCCGTGGCCCCAGCAGATCAGCGGTTTCGGGTAGGTGTGCAGGCGGTAGTCGAGACGGTATTCCGCGGCGAAGAACTGCGCGGCCAGCGGCGGTACTTCGCCGGGGTGGGCTAGGCAGGCCTGGACCAGGCTGCGCACTTCGCCGCCGGCGCAGAAGGCCTTGGCGCCGTTGCCGCGCAACAGCACACAGACCACTTGCGGGTCCTTGGCCCAGGCTTCCAGGCGGTCGCTCAACAGATGGATCATGGGCAGGGACAAGGCGTTGAGGGAGTGTTCGGCATCCAGGCTGGCAATTGCGATGCGCGCGCCGTCGGTGCCGGTGAGTTCTTCGAAGTGCAGATTCATCGTGACCTCGATCGGGAATTTGAGCGTTCAGTATGATCGCTATAGGCGAAAGTGGCGGTTCTGCGTCAGATCAATTGACAAGCGTGGTGGGCTTTCCTAGGGTGCGCCCATTGATTTTACCGGGTGCAACCATGACCGATGACGACCGTATCAAACTCGAACCCAGCTGGAAGCAGGCGCTGCGTGCCGAATTCGACCAGCCTTATATGGCGGAGTTGCGCGAGTTCCTGCGTCAGGAACATGCCGCTGGCAAGGAGATCTACCCGCCGGGCCCGCTGATCTTCAATGCGCTGAATTCGACCCCGCTGGACAAGGTCAAGGTGGTGATCCTCGGCCAGGACCCTTACCACGGCCCGGGCCAGGCCCACGGCCTGTGCTTCTCGGTGCAGCCGGGCGTGCCGGCGCCGCCGTCCCTGGTGAATATCTATAAAGAGCTCAAGCGCGACCTGAACATCGACATGCCCAACCACGGCTACCTGCAGAGCTGGGCCGACCAGGGCGTGCTGATGCTCAACACCACCATGACCGTGCAGCGGGCCAACGCCGCTTCCCACGCGGGCAGGGGCTGGCAACATTTCACCGACCGGATCATCGAAGTGGTGAGCGAGCACCAGCCGCACCTGGTGTTCCTGCTGTGGGGTTCCCATGCCCAGGGCAAGCAGAAGCTGATCGATGCCACCAAGCACCTGGTGCTGACCTCGGTGCACCCGTCGCCCCTGTCGGCCTACCGCGGCTTTATCGGTTGCGGGCATTTCAGCCGGACCAACAAGTACCTCGAGCAGAATGGCGAGACGCCGATCGAGTGGCGGTTGCCGCCGGTTTGATGGGGGGAAGGCCGCCATCGCGGGCAAGCCTCGCTCCTACAGAATCAACGCAAAACCCTGTAGCCGCTGCCGCAGGCTGCGATAGGTCCGAAGGACCTCGGCGACGCTGAACATTGCACCCCCTTTGGGGTCGATCGCAGCCTGCGGCAGCGGCTACAGGGGACCGCCTTCAGTCCGGTTTCTTGTCCCAATGCCGGAACAGCGGCTCGGCCAGAAACAGCACGAACAGCAAGCGCATCACCTGCATCGCCGTCACCAGAGGCACCGACAGTTGCAGGGTCTCGGCCGTCAGGCTCATTTCCGCGATGCCGCCGGGCATCATGCCCAACGTCAGTGAACGCAAGTCCAGATGAGTTAAGGCGCTCAGGGCCACGGCCGCGAGGCTGGCGATCAGCATGGTCAGCGCCGTGCCGACCAGGGTGCGGCCCATGAACGAGGGCGCACGGCGGAAGAACTGGCGATTGAAGTGACAGCCCAGGCCGCTGCCGATCAGCCACTGGCCGATCTGGCTGCCTCCGTCCGGCAGGCCGATGTGCAGGTCCCAGCCGATACTGACCGCGGCGCTGACCAGCAGCGGCCCGAACAGCCAGGGGTTGGGCTGGCGCAGGCGTTGCCAGAGCCAGGCGAGCAGGGCGCCCGCCGGAAACAATATGGCCAGCCAGCGCCAATCGACGCTGGCCGGATGCAGTTGGGGCACGCCTTCACCGAGCAGGTACTTGAAGGCCGCCGGTACACACAAGACCACCACCAGCACCCGCAGGCTCTGCCCGGCCGCCACGCGGCTGAGCACCGCGCCGTTGCGCGCGCCGAGGTTGACCATCTCGCCGGAGCCGCCCGGCATGCTGGAGAAGAAGGCGGTGGCCCGGTCCTCACCGGTGCGCCGCAGCAGCCAGACCCCGACCACGCTGGACAGGCTGGTGACCAGGGCACCGAAGAAGATCAGGCCGAAATGGCTCATGACCTGCTCCATCACCACCGGGGTGAAGTGCAGGCCGATGCCGATGCCCACTACCCATTGCCCGCATTTGCGGCCGCCGGGAATTTCCCCCAGTTGCCAGGGCGTCAGGCAGCGCACCAGGATGATCGCCAGCAGCGAGCCGACCATCCACGGCAGCGGCCAGCCGATCTGGCTGGCGAGGTAACCGCCGGCCAGACCGACCAGGGGAGTACCCCACCACTGTTTGAAGCTGGCCTCAGACATCGGCCACGGCGCGTTGCAGGGCCGAGCGCTTGCGCCAGATGCGGATCATCGGCATCAGCAGCATGATCACGGTCAGCACCCAGACGCCGACGGTGATCGGGCTGGACCAGAGGATTTCCATCGCGCCGTTGGAGATCGACAGCGCGCGACGCAGGTTTTGCTCCATCAGCCCGCCGAGGATAAAGCCCAGCAGCACCGGCGACAGCGGGAAGTCCAGCTTGCGCAGGATGTAGCCGAAGATGCCGATGCCGACCATCAGGAACAGGTCGAAGGTGGTGGCGTGCACCGCGTAGACGCCGATCCCGGTGATGATTGCGATCACCGGCACCAGGGCCCAGTTCGGCACGGCGAGGATGCGGGTGAAGACGCGGATCATCGGGATGTTGAGGACCACCAGCATGATGTTGGCGATGAACAACGAGGCGATCAGGCCCCAGACGATGTCCGGTTGCTGCTGGAACAGCAGCGGGCCCGGGGTGATGTTGTACAGCGACAGGGCGCCGATCATCACCGCAGTGGTGCCCGAACCCGGGACGCCGAGGGTCAGCATCGGTACCAGGGCGCCGCAGGCCGAGGCGCCGATCGCGGTTTCCGGTGCCGCCAGGCCGCGCTTGTCGCCCTGGCCGAACTTGCCGCTGGCGCCGGCGATGCGTTTTTCAGTCATGTAGGCCACGGCGCTGGCCAGGGTCGCGCCGGCACCCGGCAAGACGCCCATGATGAAGCCCAGCAGGCCGCAACGGATGTTCACCACGAACACCGACGCCGCTTCCTTGAAGTTGAACATCATGCGTCCGGTGGCTTTCACCGCTTCCTGGCCGCGATGGGTTTTTTCCAGCAGCAACAGGATCTCGCTGATGGAGAACAAGCCCAGTACCAGCACCACGAACTGGATGCCGTCGGTGAGGTGGATGTTATCGCCGGTGAAGCGGTACACGCCGCTGTTGGCGTCGATACCGACCGATGACAGGAACAGCCCGATCAGCGCGGCGATAAAAGTCTTGATCGGACGATCGCCGGCCATGCCGCCGAGGCAGACAATGGCGAACACCATCAGCACGAAATACTCCGCCGGGCCGAAGGCGATCGCCCATTTCGCCAGCAGCGGGGCGAACATCACCATGCCGCAGGTGGCGATGAAGGCGCCGATGAACGAGCTCCAGGCCGACAGCGACAGAGCCACCCCGGCCAGGCCCTGGCGTGCCATCGGGTAGCCGTCGAGGGTGGTCATCACGGTAGAGGCTTCGCCCGGGATGTTCAGCAGGATCGAGCTGATCCGGCCGCCGTATTCGCAACCCAGGTACACCGCCGCCAGCAGGATCAGCGCCGACTCCGGTGGCAGGCCGAGGGCGAAGGCGATCGGGATCAGCAGTGCCACGCCGTTGATCGGGCCCAGGCCCGGGAGCAGGCCGACCACGGTGCCGATCAGGGTGCCGGTCAGGGCGGTGACCAGGTTGTAGGGGCTCAGCGCGATGCCGAAACCCTGGCCCAAATAGCCAAGCGTATCCATATCAGTTCTCCAGAACGTCGAGCAGGCCCAGGGGCAGTGGCACGTCCATCACCCGGTCGAAGAGCACGTACAGACCAATGGCCATCAGCGTGGTGACCACGGCGCTGGGCACCCAGCGGCCGCCGTACAGGCGCGCCATCGGAATGCCGATCAGGATGCTGCTGAGAATGAAACCCAGGGGTTCGAACAGGCCGGCGAAGATCAGCAGCAGGAGCACACAGATGCTGATCTTGGTCAGGGTTTCACGGTCCAGTGGCGGCTCGTCTTCGCTGTGCTTGATCGGCGCCGGGCGAAACACCATGTACAGCAGCGCCAGGCCCATCAGGCCGAGCATCAGCAGGGGAAAGGCGCGCGGGCCGACCGGTTCGTAGGAAAAGGCGGCCTGGTAAGGCCAGGCCATCAGTGCCAGGCCCAGGCAGACCAGGAGCAGCAGCGAGGCGAAAAGGCGTTGTAAGAGCATGGGAAACTCCTGGGCCCCGCCCCCGCGAAAGGGGCAGGACCGCTAGACAGGGGCGATTACTGGATCAGGCCGAACTCTTTGGCCAGGGTCTTGTAGTCGGCCACCTGTTTCTTCACGTAGGCGTCCAGTTCCGGCCCGGTCATGGCGAACGGGAAGAGCTCGCGCTGGTCGCGCAGCTTGGCGAACTCTTCGGAAGCCAGCAGCTTGTCGAAGGCGTCTTTCCACCAGGCGTAGTCTTCGTCGCTGACCTTCGGCCCGAGGTAGAAGCCACGCACCACTGGCCAGACGATGTCGTAGCCCTGCTCCTTGGCAGTCGGGATGTCCTTCATTTCCGGCTCGTCCAGGCGCTTGTCGGAGAACACCGCGAGCAGGCGCATGTCGCCGCTCTGGATGTGTGGCATGGAGTCGGAAATGTCGGTGCTGCCAACCTGGATGTGCCCGCCCAGCAGCGCGGTGGCGATTTCGCCGCCGCCTTCCAGGGCCACGTAGCGCAGGTCGCGCGGGTTGATCCCGGCGGCCTTGGCGATCAGTGCGGTCTGCATCCAGTCCTGGCTGCCGACGGTGCCGCCGGAGCCGATCACCACCGAACTCGGATCTTTCTTCAGTGCCTTGACCAGGTCGTCGAGGGTCTTGTACGGCGAGTCGCTCTTCACCGCGATGGCGCCATAGCTGGTGCCGACCGCGGCCAGCCAGCGCACCGCGCTTTCATCGAAGCGGCCGAACTTGCCCTGGGCCAGGTTCAGCAGCGAACCGCTGGACCAGGCCACCAGCGTGCCGGCGTCGGCAGGGCGCTGGGCCACCACCGCGTTGTAGGCCACCGCGCCGACACCGCCGGGCATGTAGGTCACGCGCATCGGCTTGGTCAGCAGCTTTTCGTTGACCAGCGCGCTCTGCGCCAGTTTGCAGGTCAGGTCGAAACCGCCGCCGGGGGAGGCCGGGGCGATGCATTCCGGGCGCTTGGGTTCGGCGCTGGCGGCGGCGAGCAGTTGACCGGCGAACAGCATACAGCCGGCGGCGAGGGCCAATTTACGCAGTGATGGGTTCATGCTTGTCTCCACAGGAGTTGTTGTTGTGTGTTACATGCCAGGGGCCTTGGCCGGCGTGGCGCCTGCCCAAGGTCGGTCGATTACCAGAGCGCCAGGCTGTAGCTCACCAGCAGGCGCACTTCATCCGCATCGCGGGCTGAATAGTTGGAGCGGTAGGTGGCGTTGCGCAGGCGCACCGCGACGTCCTTGAAGGTGCCGCTTTGCACCACGTACTTGATCTCGGTGTTGCGTTCCCATTCCTTGCCGGTATCGCCGTTTTTCAGGGCGATGTTGTCGCCGCTCAGGTAGCGGGTCATGAAGGTCAGGCCGGGGATGCCGAGCTTGCCGAAGTCGTAGTCGTAGCGGGCTTGCCAGGAGCGTTCTTCGGCGCCGGCGAAGTCGTTGATCTGCACGAAGTTGACCAGGTACGGGTCGGCCCCGTCGAGGTAGGGGAAGGCGCTGTCGCCGGACATGTGCTGGTAGCCGGCGCTGAGTTTATGCCCGTTCAGGGCGTAGCTCACCAGGCCGTTGAGGGATTTGTTGTCGATCTTGCCGCCGCGGGCCTGGCCCTGGTCGTCACTGACGGCGAAGCGCAGGTCTGTGGCGAAGGTGCCCGGGCCCATCGGCTGCGAGGCGAGCAGGCCGAAGAAGTGCTGGTTGTAGACCTCGGCGAGCTGGGCGAAGTGGTAGCTGCCGGTGATCTTGTCGGTGAACTTGTAGTCCAGGCCGCCGAAGTCGAAGTGCTTGCCGGCGACGGTGCCGGCGAAGCGGCTGTTCTTGTTGTTGAGGGCGATGTCCTCGAAGTCGGTGCTGTCGCGATCCTTGGCTTTCTCCAGGCGGCCGCCGGTGAAGGTCAGGTTCTTGATTTCCCTGGAGGTCAGCAGGCCGCCCTCGAAGGTCTGCGGCAGGATGCGCCCGTCGTTGGGCTTGATGGTCGGCAGTTCCGGGATCAGGCTGCCGATCTTCAGTTCGGTGGCGGAGATTTTTACTTTGCCGGTCAGGCCGACTTTGGAGTACTCGTCGGCGGCGCGCCCATCGTCGTGGGTCGGCAGCAGGCCGGTGCCGGTGCGGTCGGGGCTGGAGTCGAGCTTGATGCCGAGCATGCCCAGCGCATCGACGCCAAAGCCCACGGTGCCGTCGGTGTAGCCCGATTGCAGGTTGAGCATGAAGCCCTGGGCCCATTCGTCGCGCTTGGATTGCTGGGCACTGGTACCGCTGCGGAAATCGCGGTTGAAGTACATGTTGCGGGTTTCGAGGGTGGCGCTGCTGTCTTCGAAGAAGGCGGCCTGGCTGATCGGTGAGAAACCGGCAAGGGCGGCGGCGCTGGCGAGGGCGGTGTGGCTGAGACGGGAAAAACGAACAGGCTGGCAAGCCTGAGGCTGCATGGACAGCATCATGTTGTACTCCGTTATTGTTCTTATTGGCGAAAACGCTTCGAGGCGTTTTTCGGGAGGCCACCGGGGGGTAGCCACGGAAGTCGAAACAATCCGTGACAGGACTCTAAAGGGCCAACCTTTCGCTAACCTTTCAGCAGACTTTCACGGTTTTCGGGCTTCACAGCAGCGGTCCCGGCTGTAAACTCCGCGGCAATAAAAAGTGCCGTCGATCCCCTGAACGAGGTAGGAAATCCATGCGCGTGCTTCTCGTCGAAGACCACCTGCAGCTGGCTGAAAGTGTCGCCCAGGCGCTCAAGAGCACGGGTTTGACCGTGGATGTGCTGCACGACGGAGTCGCCGCGGACCTGGCCCTGAGCAGCGAGGATTACGCCATGGCGATCCTCGATGTGGGCCTGCCGCGCCTGGATGGTTTCGAAGTGCTGGCGCGCCTGCGGGCCCGGGGCAAGAACCTGCCAGTGCTGATGCTGACCGCGCGCAGCGATGTCAAGGACCGGGTCCACGGCCTCAACCTGGGGGCGGACGACTACCTGGCCAAGCCCTTCGAACTGACCGAGCTGGAAGCACGGGTCAAGGCCCTGCTGCGGCGCAGCGTGCTCGGCGGTGAGCGAGTACAGCGCTGCGGGGTGCTGGCCTACGACCTCGATACCCGGCGCTTTACCCTGGGTGAAGAGCTGCTGACCCTGACCTCCCGAGAGCAGGCGGTACTCGAGGCGCTGATCGCCCGGCCGGGGCGGGTCATGAGCAAGGAGCAACTGGCGTCCCAGGTGTTCGGCCTGGATGAAGAGGCCAGCCCGGACGCCATCGAAATCTATGTCCATCGCTTGCGCAAGAAACTCGACGGCCAGCCGGTGGCCATCGTCACCTTCCGTGGGCTTGGCTACCTGCTGGAAAGCCGCGATGCATAGGCCCAGCAGCCTGCGCTGGCGCCTGCTGTGGAACCTGGCGCTGCTGCTGGTGGTGCTGATGCTGGCCAGCGGCCTGAGTGCCTACTGGAATGGCCGCGAGGCAGCGGATACGGCTTACGATCGGACTTTGCTGGCCTCTGCCCGGACCATCGCCGCCGGTTTGTCCCAGCGTGACGGTGGCCTGAGCGCCAATGTGCCCTATGTCGCCCTCGATACCTTCGCCTACGACAGTGCCGGGCGGATCTATTACCAGGTCAACGATATCCATCAGAAGCTGATTTCCGGTTACGAAAACCTGCCCGGTCCGCCGCCGGGCACGCCGCGCACCGACGATTATCCGGCGCTGGCGCGGTTCTACGATGCTACTTACCAAGGGCAGAACGTCCGCGTGGTGAGCCTGCTCAAGGCAGTCAGCGAGCCGAACATGAACGGCATGGCGGAGATTCGCGTGGCGGAGACCGACGAGGCGCGGGTCCGCATGGCGCGCAGCCTGATGGCCGATACCCTGTTGCGCCTGGGCATGCTGGCCATCGGTGCGTTGTTGCTGGTGTGGTTCGCGGTCAGCGCCGCGTTGCGTCCGCTGGAGCGTTTGCGCAGCGCGGTGGAGGAGCGCCAGCCCGACGACTTGCGGCCCTTGCCGCTGGTCGAGGTGCAACGCGAGTTGTGGCCCTTGGTGCGGGCGCTCAATCACTTCACCGAGCGACTGCGTGGCCAGTTCGAGCGTCAGGCGCAGTTCATCGCCGACGCCGCCCATGAATTGCGCACCCCCCTGGCGGCGCTGAAGGCGCGCCTGGAATTGGGGCTGAGGGCCTCGGAGCCCGAGACCTGGCGCAATACCCTGGAAAGCGCCGCCCAGGGCACCGATCGCCTGACCCATCTGGCCAATCAACTGTTGTCCCTGGCGCGGATCGAAAACGGCGCCCGGGCGATTGCCGAGGGCGGCGCGCAATTGCTCGATCTCAGCCAGTTGGCCCGCGAGTTGGGCATGGCCATGGCGCCCTTGGCCCACGCCCGGGGTATCGCCCTGGCCCTGGAAGCCGATGAGCCGGTGTGGCTGCGCGGCGAACCAACCCTCTTGAACGAACTACTGAGCAACCTGGTGGACAATGCCCTGGCCCACACCAAGCCGGGTGGAAACGTGATCCTGCGGGTCAGCGCGCCGGCGGTGCTGGAGGTGGAGGACGACGGCCCGGGGATTCCCCTGGAGGACCGCGACCGGGTATTCGAGCGCTTCTACCGACGCAATCCCCATGTCGCCGGTTCCGGCCTGGGCCTGGCGATCGTCGGCGAAATCTGTCGTGCCCATCTGGCGCAGATCAGCCTGCACGATGGCGCGCAGGCGGGTCTGAAGGTGCGGGTGAGTTTTAACGCGGGCTAGAGGCTTGTGGCACAGGTTCAGTAGAGCATTGATTCAATAGAACATTGACCGCGACTCGGCCAGATCGCTGCACATCACTTTGTTCTCGGGGTCGATCCCGAGCTTTTTGAAGGCTGGCACGCTAAGGATATCGATCTTCGCCAGTGGGTGGTCGGTGTCCTTGTGGCAATACAGGCTGGCGACCTGCACCAGGTCGACGTAGTCCAGGCGCGCGGACTGGCGCTGGAAGTCCAGGTACTGCCCCGGCAACTTGGCCAGCTGTTCCGGAAACTCCCAGACCTGCAGCAGCTTGTCGCCCAGCAACGGATGGATGTGCTCGATCACGTGGTTGAGGCTGACCGGGTCGGACAGCAGCTCATAGTGATCTTCCGCATAGGTCAGGATCGGCAGCACGCCGATCTGGTGCACCAGCCCGCCGAGGGCGGCCTGGTCGGGCTTCAACTGGGTATGGCTGCGGCACAGGGCATAACTGACTCCGGCCACTTCCAGGCTTTTGCGCCAGACATCATGCATCTTTTGCGCGATCACCTCCGAGCGGGCATGGAAAATCTGCTCCATGACCAGGCCGATGGCCAGGTTGCTGCTGTAGTTCACGCCCAGCCGGGTAATCGCGGTGTGCAGGTCGGTGACTTCCTGGGTGGCGCGCAGCAGGGGGCTGTTGACCACTTTGATCAGGCGCGCCGACAGCGCCGTATCACGGCCAATCACTTTGCTCAGGGTACTGACGCTGATTTCCGGATCTTCAGCGGCCCGACGAATCTGCAGGGCCACTTCCGGTAGCGTTGGCAGAACCAGGTCATCGTTGTCGATGGCCTCAACCAAATCCTGTTGGACCTTTTCCGCCAGCTCACTCATTTCTGTTCTCTAGGGGTATTGCAGGAAGTTGCGGCAATCAGCGCTGGATTTCTCGATCGCGATCCAGCTGGTAAGGCAGGTCCAGCAGGTGCAGCCCGGGACCTTCGAGCGCACCAAGATGGAGATTGCCATCCTCTGCAGCTTCGGCTTGCAGTACGGCCAGGAGTTCAATGTTTTGTTCGGCACGCGCGGCGATCACCACCTCACCGATGGCGCTGCCGTGGGTCGGGGAGAACAGCGGGGTGCCGGGTTCCGGCAACTCTTCGGCGTTCAAGGCCAGGCGGTAGAGGCGGCGCTTGAGTTTGCCCAGGTACTGCATGCGCGCGACGATTTCCTGGCCGGTATAGCAGCCTTTCTTGAAACTGACGCCGCCGATGGCCTGCAGATTGAGCATTTGCGGGATAAACAGCTCACGAGTGGCCGGCATGACCTGGCCGATGCCGGCGCGGATCTGGCCCAGCAACCATTGATTGAGGTCGCCTTCGGGCAGTTGCGCGGCCAGCTGTTCGCGCAAGACCTCAGCTTTATCTGCGGGGGCCCAGAGCTCGGTCCGGTCCGCTGAAACACGAATGGCGATCAGGCCGTCGTTGCGGGCGACCGCGCCGTCTTCCGGCGGCAGTTCCAGCCCGAGACCGGCCAGCAGCGTATTGGCGTTGCCCAGGCCGAAGCGCGCCCACAGGGCACTTTCATCGCTGAGCTTGGCCTTGGAAAACACGGCGTATTTTTTCAGGTCCGCCAGTTGCGGCTCCAGCAACTCGGTGGCCATGGCCAGCAGGCAGCCATCGCCTTCGAGCAGGATGCGAAAGCTCGATTGCATGCGGCCTTTCTGGGTGCAACGGGCGCCCAGGCTGGATTGGCTATCGCTGAGGTAATTGAGATTGCAGGTCAGCTGGCCCTGAAGGAACTTGCTGGCATCAGGGCCGCGGACGGCGAGAACGCCCTCGTGGGACAGGGAGCAGAAAAAAGCGGAATCAGCCATGGGTCATCGCAGGGTAAAAAGTCTGGCGAACATCATAAGGGGGCGCCCCTGAAATGGGTAGTTCACAAAGGATGGGTGGTGACCGACCAAAGCCGACTGTTCTGGTGTCCGTCGGGCTGTATACTTGCGCTCTATTTGAGGAGCGCTCCATGGTCGAAGATGTTGAATTGAACCGCCTCTACTGGCACAGCCGCCGCGGCATGCTGGAACTGGACGTGTTGCTGGTGCCATTCGTGAAAGAAGTCTATCCGCATCTGAACGATGTTGATCGTGCCTGCTACGTCAGGCTGCTCGAATGCGAAGATCAGGACATGTTCGGCTGGTTCATGGAACGCTCCGAATCCGAAGATCCCGAGCTGCAACGCATGGTCCGCATGATCCTGGATCGTGTCCAACCCAAGTAACGCCTTCGAATGCCGCTGGCAGCCTTCCAGGCAATTGCTGGCGGCCTATCTCCTGGCCCAGCTGTTCGCGCTGGGCGCCTTGCTGATGCTCGATATTCCACTCTGGGCCCGTCTGCTCGGGGTTCTGCTGTGTCTGGGCCACGGAGTCTGGGCGTTGCCGCGGCGGATTCTGCTGAATCATCCCTCGGCTTTCAGCGGTCTGCGTCGTAATGCCGATGGCTGGCAGTTGTGGTGCGCCGGGCAGGGCTGGCGGCCGGTGCAACTGCGGCCTGACAGCCTGGCGCTGCCATTGCTGGTGGTGCTGCGTTTTCGCCTGCCGGGCGAGCGCTGGGTGAGGTCGGTCTGTGTGCCGCGGGACGCGCAGGCGGCCGATGTGCATCGGCGCCTGCGCGTGCGGCTCAAGTTCAGTCGCCGTAGGTGGGCGGCACCAGAATAGTGTCCAGTGCCTCGGGCAGCAGGTTCGGGTAGTCGAGGGTGTAGTGCAAGCCCCGGCTTTCCTTGCGCTCCATGGCTGAACGAATCATCAGCTCGGCGACCTGGGCCAGGTTGCGCAACTCGATCAGGTCGCGGCTGACCTTGTAGTTGCTGTAGAACTCGTCGATTTCGTCCAGCAGCAGGCGTACCCGGTGCTGAGCCCGTTGCAGGCGCTTGTTGGTGCGCACGATGCCAACGTAGTCCCACATGAATCGCCGCAGTTCGTCCCAGTTGTGCGCAATGATCACGTCTTCGTCGGAGTCGGTGACCTGGCTGGCGTCCCAGGCGGGCAGGGCGATCGGAATGGCGATCTGCGGCAGTTGCTCGAGAATGTCGGCTGCCGCGGAACGGGCATAGACGAAGCATTCCAGCAGCGAGTTGCTGGCCATGCGGTTGGCGCCGTGCAGGCCGGTAAAGCTGGTTTCGCCAATGGCATACAGACCCGGAACGTCGGTGCGGCCCTGCTGGTCGACCATCACCCCGCCGCAGGTGTAATGCGCGGCCGGTACCACCGGGATCGGCTGTTTGGTGATATCGATGGAGAATTCCAGGCAGCGCTCGTACACGGTCGGGAAGTGGCTTTTGATAAAGGCTTCCGGTTTGTGGCTGATGTCCAGGTACACGCAATCGATACCCAGGCGCTTCATCTCATGGTCGATGGCCCGGGCGACGATATCCCGTGGTGCCAGTTCGGCACGCGGGTCGAAACGCGGCATGAAGCGTTCGCCGTTGGGCAGCTTCAGGTGCGCGCCCTCGCCGCGCAGGGCTTCGGTGATCAGGAAACTCTTGGCCTGCGGATGGTAGAGGCAGGTCGGGTGGAACTGGTTGAACTCCAGGTTGGCCACCCGGCAGCCCGAACGCCAGGCCATGGCGATGCCATCGCCACAGGCACCATCGGGGTTGCTGGTATAGAGGTAGACCTTGGCGGCCCCGCCGGAAGCAAGGATGACAAAGCGCGCACCGTAGGTATCGACTTCGCCGGTGGCGCGGTTGAGTACGTAGGCGCCGAGGCAGCGATCGCCTTCCAGTCCCAGGCGCTTTTCGGTAATCAGATCGACGGCGACCCGCTGTTCCAGCAGTTCGATATTCGGGCGTTGCCGGGCCTGCTCCAGCAATGTAGTGAAGATGGCCGCGCCGGTGGCGTCGGCGGCATGGATGATGCGGCGATGGCTGTGGCCGCCTTCGCGGGTCAGGTGGAATTCGAAACCGCCGTCTTCATTGCCCGATTGCTCGTCACGGGTGAAGGGTACGCCCTGGTCGATCAGCCATTGAATGGCCTCGCGGCTGTGCTCGACGGTAAACCGTACGGCGTCTTCATGGCACAGGCCGCCACCGGCATTGAGGGTGTCGTCGACGTGGGATTCGACGGTATCGGTGTCGTCCAGCACTGCCGCGACGCCACCCTGAGCCCAATAGGTCGAGCCATTGGCGAGATCGCCCTTGCTCAATACGGCAATGCACAGATGACCAGGCAAGGTCAGCGCAAGGCTCAAACCGGCAGCGCCGCTGCCTATCACCAGAACATCGTGTTGAAACTGTTGGCTCATTGGAAAATTCCGCTCAAAAGCGACCCGGGTCGGGGTTGGCGCAAGACGCCTGGATCGGCGAGTCAAAGCAGCCATGCAGCCCACTAGTATATAGAGGGGGGGATCGGCACAATAGCGGTGCCTTCGTGGCATTATGAAATTATGAGGGCGAGAAAGGCGGTCCTGCGAGGTAGTGATGGGTGGCTCGATTTTTCCGTCAAATTGGGGAGCTGGCGACTGTATCGAAGATGTAGCAACCTTTTTCTCTTCATGGTTACACAATGTTCGCTCTGTACGGCTATAAAGATTGGGAACTTTTGACACAGCCCCAAACTCAATAGAAGGTTGCCTGATAGAAGGGACAGCGTCGGTTTTATGCAGGACTTGTGTCGTGGTCATGCAGCTCAATTCGACGACAGGATTATTCGCGCAGCCGGCCTTGCCCGCGCTGCGTTTTTCGTGCGTGCCAAATCAGAGCCCGCAGGAAACTTGCTTGGAGGGGGAGAACTTTTGCGAAAAGCCCGAGTCTATGTTTGCAAGCCTGATCGTTTAGTTATGCAAGCCTCCTCCGAGCTTATCGAGGAGTGTTCATGCTAACCCAGGAAGAGGATCAGCAGCTGGTCGAGCGCGTTCAGCGCGGCGACAAGCGAGCTTTCGATCTGCTAGTGCTGAAATACCAGCACAAAATTCTCGGGTTGATCGTGCGTTTTGTGCACGACACCCATGAAGCCCAGGATGTTGCACAAGAAGCCTTTATCAAGGCTTACCGTGCGCTTGGTAATTTCCGCGGTGACAGTGCGTTTTATACGTGGCTGTATCGTATCGCCATCAACACGGCGAAAAACTATCTGGTTTCGCGCGGCCGCCGGCCGCCGGATAGCGATGTCAGTTCCGAGGATGCGGAGTTCTACGATGGCGATCATGGCCTCAAGGATCTCGAATCGCCGGAGCGCGCATTGCTGCGGGATGAGATCGAAGGCACCGTCCATCGAACCATTCAGCAACTGCCAGAAGATTTGCGTACGGCTTTAACTTTACGTGAATTCGATGGTCTGAGTTACGAGGACATTGCCAGCGTCATGCAGTGTCCGGTGGGTACCGTGCGCTCCCGGATTTTCCGCGCTCGGGAAGCCATCGACAAAGCCCTGCAGCCGTTGTTGCAGGAAACCTGAGACAGCGGCGACAGCCAAGAGAGGAACCGCCATGAGTCGTGAAGCCCTGCAGGAATCGCTGTCCGCGGTGATGGATAACGAAGCGGACGAACTGGAATTACGTCGGGTATTGAATGCCGTCGACGAAGTGGAAACCCGTGAGACCTGGGCTCGTTACCAGATCGCCCGGGCGGCCATGCACAAGGAATTGCTGCTTCCGCGTCTGGACATCGCCGCGGCTGTTTCTGCTGCGCTGGCTGACGAAGCCGTACCGGCCAAGGCCACTCGTGGTCCATGGCGCAGCCTGGGTCGCCTGGCTGTTGCCGCATCGGTGACCGTTGCCGTATTGGCGGGTGTTCGCCTGTACAACCAGGATGAGATCGCTGGTGTCGAACTGGCACAGCAATCGAACCAGCCAACCCTGGCTGCTCCTCAAGTAAAAGGCCCAGCTGTATTGGCCGGCTACAATGAGAGTTCGGAAGCCCCTGGCCCTATGGCCAACGGCGTATTGCAAGGTCAGCCAGGCTGGCACGATCAGCGTCTGCCAAGCTACCTGCGTCAGCATGCTCAACAAGCGGCACTGAAGGGCACTGAAAGCGCTCTGCCTTATGCTCGTGCGGCGAGCCTGGAAAACCGTTAAGGAGGATCATGCGCGCCATCCCTCTACTCTCGCTTCTGCTCAGTGGCTGGTTCATTGTTCCAGCCCACGCCGACGAAGCTCAGGATTGGTTGAAACGTCTTGGGCAAGCCGAACAGCAGCAAAGCTTTCAGGGTACTTTCGTCTACGAGCGTAATGGTAGTTTTTCTACCCATAACATCTGGCATCGCGTCCAGGATGGCCAGGTCCGCGAGCGACTGATTCAGCTCGACGGTTCCGCTCAAGAGGTTGTGCGTGTTGATGGGCGTACCCAATGTGTCAGCGGTACGCTGGTGGCTGGACTGGGGGACGCCCCCAACTCTTCGGCCCACTCACTCGATCCAGAAAAACTCAAGAATTGGTACGACCTTGCCGTCATCGGCAAGTCGCGTGTGGCTGGGCGCTCCGCGGTCATTGTTTCCCTGACCCCGCGGGACCAGCACCGTTATGGTTTTGAATTGCATCTGGACCGCGAGACGGGTCTGCCGCTGAAATCGCTGCTGTTGAACGATAAGGGGCAGTTGCTCGAGCGCTTCCAGTTCACTCGCCTGGATACGGCGGATGTGCCGAAGGACAGCGAGCTGCAGGCCAGCGCCGAATGCAAGGCCGTGGCTCTGGACAGCGACAAGGCCTCCGCGGTGAAGGCTGCGCAGGCCTGGCATTCCGACTGGCTGCCGCCAGGCTTCGAGTTGACCAGCAGCAGTGCGCGTAAAGATCCCGACACCAAGACCATGGTCAACAGCCTGATGTATGACGATGGCCTGGCCCGCTTCTCGGTGTTCCTCGAACCGCTCAATGGCGCGACGGTGACCGACACCCGCACTCAACTGGGTCCGACCGTGGCGGTCTCCCGACGCCTGACCACGCCTGAAGGTGAAATGATGGTAACGGTGGTGGGTGAGATTCCTATCGGTACCGCCGAACGGATCGCCTTGTCGATGCGTACCGACGCCGTTGCGCCCAAGGCGCAGTGAGTAAGCCCCAGGTGTTCATCGAGCGTTAATGTTGGTTGTGTAAGAGGTCTGCAATGCCAGCTCTGCAATCGAGATATCTAAATGTTCGGTGAACATTTTCATTTGCAAAACCCCCTGTTTTTTCTTATAGGTCAGAGCCACTAGGTTCTGGCCTTGTTTGTCGTTTCCGGGACAAAAATACTGCGCGAGTCGCCTGGTATTTCTTGTCCCTATCGCTTAACCACGCTCGTTGTAATGGGAGCCGTATGTCGATACCACGTTTGAAATCCTATCTCTCCATTTTCGCTACTGTGCTGGTGCTCGGTCAGGCCGTTACCGCGCAGGCGGCGGACTTGCCTGACTTCACACAACTGGTCGAGCAGGCGTCGCCTGCAGTGGTCAACATCAGTACCACGCAGAAGCTCCCGGACCGCAAGGTTTCTGCCCAGATGCCGGACCTCGAAGGTCTGCCGCCGATGCTGCGTGAGTTTTTCGAGCGTGGCATGCCGCCGCAGCCGCGTTCGCCACGGGGCGATCGCCAGCGTGAAGCCCAGTCTCTGGGTTCTGGTTTCATCATTTCGTCGGACGGTTACATCCTGACCAACAACCATGTGATTGCCGACGCGGATGAAATCCTTGTCCGCCTGGCTGACCGCAGCGAACTGAAAGCCAAGCTGATTGGCACCGATCCACGCTCCGATGTGGCATTGCTGAAGATCGATGGCAAGGACCTGCCGGTGCTGAAGCTGGGCAAATCCCAGGACCTGAAGGCCGGCCAGTGGGTAGTGGCTATCGGCTCGCCGTTTGGTTTCGACCACACCGTGACCCAGGGCATCGTCAGTGCCATCGGTCGTAGCCTGCCGAACGAAAACTATGTGCCGTTCATCCAGACCGACGTGCCGATCAACCCAGGTAACTCCGGTGGTCCGCTGTTCAACCTGGCCGGTGAAGTGGTGGGTATCAACTCGCAGATCTACACCCGTTCCGGCGGCTTCATGGGTGTGTCCTTCGCTATCCCGATCGATGTCGCCATGGACGTTTCCAACCAGCTGAAAGCCGGTGGCAAAGTCAGCCGCGGCTGGCTGGGCGTGGTTATCCAGGAAGTGAACAAAGACCTGGCGGAGTCCTTCGGCCTGGAGAAACCGGCCGGTGCGCTGGTGGCGCAGATCCAGGACGACGGCCCGGCGGCCAAGGGCGGCTTGCAGGTGGGTGATGTGATCCTGAGCATGAACGGTCAACCGATTATCATGTCGGCGGACCTGCCGCATCTGGTCGGTGCCCTCAAGGCGGGTGCGAAAGCCAATTTGGAAGTGATTCGTGACGGCAAGCGCAAGAACGTCGAATTGACCGTTGGTGCGATTCCGGACGAAGACAAGGCCCTGGACGCCATTGGCAAGTCCGGTGCCGAGCGCAGCAGCAACCGTCTGGGCGTGGCGGTGGTCGAGCTGACCGATGAGCAGAAGAAAACCTACGACCTCAAGGGCGGTGTGGTGATCAAGGAAGTTCAGGATGGTCCAGCCGCGCTGATCGGCCTGCAGCCGGGCGACGTGATCACTCACCTGAACAATCAGGCGATCACTTCGACCAAGAACTTCACTGAAATCGCCCAGGCGCTGCCGAAGAACCGTTCGGTATCGATGCGGGTTCTGCGTCAGGGACGTGCCAGCTTCATTACCTTCAAGCTGGCCGAGTAATCCGTGTAGCGGATTGATCGCGCAATAAAAAGCCCGCCTCGAAAGAGGCGGGCTTTTTTGTGGGCGCCGGTTGGGCTCAGCGCATCATGTCCTTGACCATTTGCTCCTGGTCCATCAGCTCACGCTGACGTGCATCGATCCGTGAAGATAGGGGGAAGTTGCTGCCGGCGCGACGTTTGGCGAAATCCAGCTGCTGGATCGCCTGGCGATAGTCGCCGACCAGGGCAAAGTATTCGGCCCGCGCCTGATGCAGGCCGATGATATTGCCCGACAGGCCACGGGTTTCCGCCACCGAGTACCAGACGTCCGGATCGTCGGAGCGGGTCTTGAGCAGGCTTTCCAGGGCCTTTTCGGCGTCTGCCGGGCGATTCTGCTTGAGCAGCAGGTCGACCCTGACCTGGTTCAGTGGGTAGTTGCCAGGATACTGCGCAAGCATTTTATCCACCCGGGCCTGGGCGTCGGAAAAGCGACTGGTGGCGGTATCCAGGTCGATCTGGGCCAGGTTGTAAGTGATGTCGTTAGGTTGCTTGGCCAGCAGCTGTTTGAGGTTTTCCCGGGCATCGTTGAACTGGCTGCCCTTGATCTGGGCGATGGCGAGGCCGTAGCGGGCGATGTCGTTTTTCGGGTTTTCGTCGAGCTGGGCGCGGAAACGCTTGGCACCCATGCCGGGGGACTCTTCGTAGATCAGCTGTACTCGTGCGCGAATCAGCTGGTAACGCAGGCTGTCTTCCTTGCCGCCGGCCTTGGCCTGTTCGGCGCGGTTGCGGGTGTCGGCGATCCGCGATTCGGTGACCGGGTGAGTCAGCAGGAACTCCGGCGGCTTGGCGTCGAAACGGTACTGGCGCATCAGGCGTTCGAACATGGTCGGCATGGAGCGCGGGTCATAACCGGCCTTTTCCAGATTGAGGATGCCGATGCGGTCGGCTTCCTGCTCGTTCTGCCGGGAGAAGCGCCGTTGTTCCTGGATGGCCGCGGCCTGGGTGCCGGCAATGGCGGCGATCCCGGCGTCGCCACCGCCCGCCGCGGCGATCACGATCCCGGCCAGCAGGGCGGCCATCATCGGCACCTGCATGCGTTGCGAAGCCTCGACGCCACGGGCGAAGTGGCGTTGCGACAAGTGCGCCAGTTCGTGAGCCAGCACCGAGGCATATTCGCCTTCGGTCTGGGCGTTGAGGAACAGTCCACCGTTGACCCCGACAATCCCGCCAGGAGCGGCAAACGCGTTGAGCTGCGGGCTGTTGATCAGGATGAACTCGAGACGTCGGTCGTTGACCTGGCTGGTCTCGACCAGTTTGTAGACGCTGGTTTCGACGTAGTCCTTGAGTTGCGGGTCGTTGAGTTGCGAAACCTGGCTGCGCAGCAACGCCAGCCAGGCGCGGCCCAGTTGGTGTTCCTGTTGGGGCGAGACAATGGCAGAACTGGCGTCACCGAGTGATGGCAGGTCGTCGGCGAAGCCTGGTGAGGCGAGCAGGCAAGCGAGCGTCAGCAGGGTAGGGCGCAAAAAAGTCATGCACAAAGCCTTAGTCGACAAAGAGTCTACTGTAGCCGGACACCAGGCCTTGGACCAGATATTCTAGGCACCTCGACGACCCTCCCGGAGTGACGCAATGACTGATGCTGTAGCCCACGACGCCGAGCTCGATGCCAGCGGACTGAACTGCCCGCTGCCGCTGCTCAAGGCCAAGATGGAACTCAATCGCCTGGCCAGCGGCGCGGTGCTCAAGGTGATCGCCACGGATGCCGGCTCCCAGCGCGACTTTCGCACCTTTGCCCGTTTGGCCGGTCATACCCTGCTTCGCGAGGAAGACGAGGCCGGGGTCTATCGTTACTGGCTGAAGAAGGCCTGAACTGCCCCGGAAATCATCGCGCCTCTGTCTAAGGATCATTGATGTTCAAAGTGTTACGCGACTGGATTCAGCGCTACTTCTCCGATGAAGAGGCCGTGGTACTGGCCGTTCTGTTGTTCCTGGCCTTCACCGCGGTGCTGACCCTGGGCGGCATGCTCGCGCCGGTGTTGGCGGGGATGGTGCTGGCCTATCTGATGCAGGGGCTGGTACTCACGTTGGAACGCTGGCGTTTGCCTGGCGGGGCGGCGGTGGGCCTGGTCTTTGCCTTGTTCATGGGGCTGCTGCTGGTGTTTATCGTGGTCGTCGTGCCGCTGTTGTGGCATCAGTTGATTACCTTGTTCAACGAGTTGCCGGGAATGCTCGCCAAGTGGCAATCGTTGCTTCTGTTGTTGCCGGAGCGTTATCCGCACCTGGTGTCTGACGAACAGGTGCTGCAGGCGATCGAGGTGGCACGCGGCGAGATCGGCAAGTTCGGCCAGTGGGCGCTGACCTTCTCGCTGTCCAGCCTGCCGCTGCTGGTCAACATCATGATCTATCTGGTGCTGGTGCCGATCCTGGTGTTTTTCTTCCTCAAGGACCGGGCGATGATCAGCCAGTGGGTGCGCGGTTACCTGCCGCGCGAGCGGGCTCTGATCACCCGGGTGGCCCAGGAGATGAACCGGCAGATCGCCAATTACATTCGTGGCAAGGTGATCGAGATCGTCATTTGCGGCGGGGTGACCTACATCGCCTTCGTGGCCCTGGGGCTGAACTACGCGGCCCTGCTGGCGCTGCTGGTGGGGATTTCGGTGGTGGTGCCCTACGTCGGGGCGGTGGTGGTGACCGTGCCGGTGGCGCTGATTGCCTTGTTCCAGTG
Organism: Pseudomonas sp. GW821-FHT02B10; assembly: GCF_059421865.1. NCBI lineage: Bacteria > Pseudomonadati > Pseudomonadota > Gammaproteobacteria > Pseudomonadales > Pseudomonadaceae > Pseudomonas > Pseudomonas sp. GW821-FHT02B10. Next base: position 719,396 of record NZ_JBWKVU010000001.1, read on the forward strand.
GGGCTGGAGCGACCAGTTCATCTATCTGATGGCGGTCTACGGGATCATTCAGACCCTGGATGGCAACGTGCTGGTGCCGCTGCTGTTCTCCGAGGCGGTGAACCTGCATCCGGTGGCGATCATCTGTGCAGTACTGTTGTTTGGCGGGCTGTGGGGCTTCTGGGGGGTGTTTTTCGCGATTCCCCTGGCCACCCTGTTCAAGGCGGTACTGGATGCCTGGCCGCGCAAGGAGCCGGTCGTGGCGCCCTTGCTCTAGAGCGGCCCTGCTCTGGAAATGAAAAAGGGGGCGGCTGAATCAGCCGCCCCCCTTTTTTTAGTCGGTTACTTTTTAGTCGGCTACCACGCTCAGGCCTTGTTCAGCGCCTGCGCGGCAGCCAGTACCGCATCCACGTGGCCTGGCACTTTCACGCCACGCCATTCCTGGCGCAGTACGCCATTCTTGTCGATCAGGAAGGTGCTGCGATCGACACCCATGTATTCCTTGCCGTAGAGCTTCTTCAGCTTGATCACGTCGAACAATTGGCAGACGGCTTCGTCCTTGTCGCTGATCAGCTCGAAGGGGAATTCCTGCTTGCACTTGAAGTTCTCGTGGGACTTCAGGCCATCGCGGGAGACGCCGAACACCTCGGTGTTGGCGGCCTTGAACGCGGCGTATTGATCGCGAAAGCCCTGGCCCTCGGTGGTGCAACCCGGGGTGCTGTCCTTGGGGTAGAAGTAGATCACCACCTGCTTGCCTTTGAGCGCGGCGAGGCTGACGGTCTGACCGCTGGTGGCCGGGGCTTCGAAGTGGGCAACAGGTTGGTCGATGGCAACGGCCATTAGGGCTTCCTTACATTGGGTTCTGTGGGCGCCAGGGTTCGATCAGCGCATCGAGATTCATTGCGTCGGCGAAGTCCAGGAACTGATCGCGCAGCCAGCTGATCTGGGTGCCGGCCGGCAAGGTCACGGTAAAGGTGGCGTTGAGCATGGTGCCGCCGGTCTGCGGGGCCTGATAGGTATCGCAGGTCAGGTTTTCCAGCTCGACATGGTGATCGATGAAGAACTGGCACAGTTCATTGACGATGTCCGGGCGGTAGGCGGCGCTGACGTAAGCCACATAAGGCAGGGCCTGCGGGCGGTTTTCCAGGGCCGCGCTGCGCACCACGTTGACGGTGAAGGCGTATTTCTTCGCCAGCGACGGCAGGCCGGCCTCCAGGCGCGCCAGGGCATCCCAGCTGCCGGAAACCTCCAGGACCAGCGCACTGCACTCACCATGGCGGGTCAGGCGGGAGGTCACCACGGCGCAGCGGTTTTCATGGCTGGCGCGGCACAGGACGTTGGTCAGCTCCATGGGGTTGGCGCCGAGGGCACTGATGACAAGGAATTGTTCGCGGACTGTGGGGGTGGACATGCAGCATTCCTAAAGCGATGAGCGGTCGATACTTTTGCAGGCTTGAGTACTGGGTAAACGTCCGGATGCGGTTTCAGAAGCCCTGAACCGCCAGGTTGCGACGAGCTCCATAAAAGGCGAGAGCGAAGGGCGGCAACGCAGGATTGGGGCTTCGGATGCCGAAAAGGGAGGCTGGAACCCGGCGTACAAGCTTATCAGTACCGATCAAAGCCTGAAGGGTAGCGAAATACATCGCTCAGGGGAATGCTCGCAGCGCGGTACTTCGCTTGTGCAAGCATCTTGGCGCCAGTACCATTACCGCTCTCTTTTTCCGGCAGGAGCGGTTGCATGATTGCGGGCAGTATGGTGGCACTGGTCACACCCATGGATGCACAGGGTCGTCTCGACTGGGACAGCCTGAGCAAACTGGTGGACTTCCACCTGCAAGAGGGCACCAACGCCATTGTGGCAGTCGGCACTACAGGTGAGTCGGCTACCCTCGATGTGAACGAACACATCGAAGTGATTCGTCGCGTGGTCGCTCAGGTTGCAGGGCGTATCCCGGTGATCGCCGGTACCGGCGCGAACTCGACGCGCGAAGCGATCGAGCTGACCACCAACGCGAAGATCGCCGGTGCTGACGCGTGCCTGCTGGTGACCCCTTATTACAACAAGCCGACGCAAGAAGGCCTGTATCAGCATTTCCGTGCCATCGCCGAAGCCGTCGATATCCCGCAGATCCTCTATAACGTGCCGGGCCGCACCGCTTGCGACATGCAGGCCGAGACCGTGATTCGCCTGTCGACCGTGCCGAACATCATCGGCATCAAGGAAGCCACCGGTGACCTGCAGCGCGCCAAGGACATCCTGGCCGGCGTGAGCAGCGACTTCCTGGTGTACTCCGGCGACGACGCAACCGCCGTCGAACTGATCCTGCTGGGTGGCAAGGGCAATATTTCGGTGACCGCCAACGTGGCGCCAAAAGCCATGAGCGAGATGTGCGCCGCCGCGATGCGTGGCGATACCGCCACCGCCCGGGCGATCCACGAGAGGCTGATGCCGCTCAACAAGACTCTGTTTATCGAATCCAACCCTATTCCCGTGAAATGGGCCCTGTGCGAGATGGGCTTGATGGCGAACGGTATCCGTCTGCCGCTCACCTGGCTCAGTGCTGCCTGTCACGAACCGCTGCGGCAGGCCATGCGCCAGTCCGGCGTATTGGTTTAATTGAGGAAGTACTACGCATGAAGCGATTGGCCGGACTTTCCGCACTTGCCTTGATTATCTCCAGCACCAGTGGCTGCGGTTGGATTTGGGGGCCGGAAGGCTACTTCCGTGACCGCGGCAGCGATTACCTGCAAGCGCAACAGACCGCACCGATGCAACTGCCGTCGGATGTCAGCACCTCCAAACGCCTCGATCCGCTGCTGCCGATTCCGCGCAACGTGGCTGACGACACCGTCAAGGGCGAATACATCGTGCCGCGTCCGCAGCCGTTGGGCTCGGTGGCCGATGCCAGCGACTACACCCTGCAAAAGAGCGGCGATGCGCGTTGGGTCATGGCCCAGCACGCCCCGGCCGAAGTCTGGCCGGTGGCCATGCAGTTCTTCCAGGACAACGGTTTCCGTATTGACGAACAACGTCCGCAAACCGGCGAGTTCACCACCGCCTGGCAGCGTTCCGACGAACTCTCCGCATCCATGGCCAAGCGCCTGGGCAGCGTAGGTTCGGCCGATAACGAAACCCGCGTGCGGGTGCGTATCGAGCCAGGCGTGCAGCGCAATACCAGTGAAGTCTACGTGGTCAGCGCCGAACGTCCTGTCGGCAGCACCTCCAACGTCGATTTCACCAACCGCTCGGTCAACACCAGCCTGGATGCCGCGCTGGTCGACGAAATGCTCGCCAGCATGAGCCGCAGCGCCGAGAAGGGCGGTTCGGTCTCCCTGCTGGCCGCGCGTGATTTCGACACTCCTAGCCGTGTCAGCCTCACCGAAGACGGCAGCGGCAACGTGGTGCTCAACCTCGGCGAAGACCTCGACCGCGCCTGGTCGAGCGTCGGCCGCGCCCTGGAACAGGGCGAGTGGCGCGTTGAAGACATCAACCGCAGCCTGGGCCTGTACTACATCAACCTGGCGGAAAAAGCCGAGAAGAAAAACGACGAGCCGGGCTTCTTCGGCAAGTTGTTCGGCAGCGCACCGGCCAAGGAAGAAATCGAGGCCCGCGCCGAGCGTTATCAGGTTCGCCTGAGCAAGGTGGGCGACAACGTCCAGGTCACCGTCGAGAAAGACATCAACACCGTTGCTCCGCCTGAAGTGGCGCGCAAGGTCTTGACTGTGATTCAGGACAACCTGGGCTGATCCGATGCGTTTCGCCGTTCTCGGCAGTGGTAGTCAAGGGAATGGCACGCTGATAGCCAGTGACGACACCTACGTCCTGGTGGATTGTGGTTTCTCCTTGCGCGAAACCGAGCGGCGCCTGCTGCGCCTGGGGGTAGCCCCCGCACAGCTGAGCGCGATTCTGGTAACCCACGAACATGCCGACCACGTGCATGGCGTGGGTTTGCTGTCTCGGCGCTACAATTTACCGGTCTACCTCAGTCGCGGCACGTTGCGCGGGATGCGCAAACCGGTGGAAGCCGCGGGTTTTCTCGCCGGGGGCGAGACGCTTCAGGTCGGTGCCTTGAGCATCGACGTGACCCGCGTCGCCCACGATGCGCTGGAACCTGTGCAGTACGTGTTCAGTGACGGCCGGCGGCGTTTCGGCCTGCTGACCGACCTGGGATCCTACTGCGACACGGTGATCGACCGCTATCGCGGGCTGGATGCCTTGATGATCGAGGCCAATCACTGCCGCGATATGCTGGCCCGAGGTTACTACCCGTATTTCCTCAAGCAGCGGGTCGGTGGGGAAATGGGACATTTGAACAACCATCAGGCCGCAAGCCTGGTGGCCGAGTTGGGCTGGCAGGACCTGCAGCATCTGGTACTGGCCCATCTCAGCAGCAAGAACAACCTGCCGCAGCTGGCCCGGCAATGTTTTGTCGACACCCTCGGGTGCGACCCGGACTGGCTGCAACTGGCCGATCAAGATTCAGGGCTCGACTGGCGACACATCGCCTAGCCCACCTAACTTAGCAAGCGGAGCCCATCATGGAAAAACGTGAAGAACTCTACCGTGGCAAAGCCAAATCGGTTTACAAGACCGACGACGCCGACCGCCTGGTCCTGCTGTTTCGCAACGACACCTCGGCGTTCGACGGCAAGCGTATCGAGCAGCTCGATCGCAAAGGCATGGTGAACAACAAGTTCAACGCTTTCATCATGCAGAAGCTCGAAGAGGCCGGCGTGCCGACCCAATTCGACAAGCTGCTGGGCGACAACGAGTGCCTGGTGAAGAAGCTGGACATGATCCCGGTCGAATGCGTCGTGCGTAACTACGCCGCCGGCAGCCTGGTCAAGCGCCTGGGTGTGGAAGAGGGCCTGAAACTCAACCCTTACACCTTCGAACTGTTCCTGAAGGACGACGCCAAGGGCGACCCGTTCATCAACGAATCCCACGTCGTGGCGTTCGGCTGGGGCACCGCCGAACAACTGGCGCGCATGAAAGAACTGTCGCTCAAGGTCAACGAAGTCCTGAGCAAGCTGTTCGACGACGCTGGCCTGCTGCTGGTGGACTTCAAGCTGGAGTTCGGTGTATTCCACGGCCAGATCGTCCTGGGCGACGAGTTCAGCCCGGATGGCTGCCGCCTGTGGGACAAGGAAACCCGCAAGAAGATGGACAAGGACCGCTTCCGTCAGGGCCTCGGTGATGTGATCGAAGCCTACGAAGAAGTCGCCAATCGTCTGGGCGTACCGCTGTAATCGACGCAACCGACTGATAGCACGGAAAAAATTTGCCCGAGGGGCTTCGCTTCGGGCAAAGGTGCTGTTATGATGCGCGCCGTTGGAGAGATGCCAGAGTGGCCGAATGGGACGGATTCGAAATCCGTTGTACCTTCGCGGGTACCTAGGGTTCGAATCCCTATCTCTCCGCCATTATTGAAGTAGCCGAAGCCCCTGAAAACGTTAAAGTTTTCAGGGGCTTCGTCGTTTCTGGCTGTTTTTATTCCCCCGCTTGTTCCCCCATTTGGATTTCGAAAAGCTGACTGCGGGGGCCACTCGATTCACATCGAGCATATTTACCCTCCCAGCCAGCTCAAGCCCAATCAATCACGCGGTCAGCGTATGGTCGGCCTCTCCGAACCAGGTGCGCACCAGGTCGGGGCTGGGCGTACCAGCGTGGTCAAGCACCGCCACATCGACGAAGTGCTTGCCATTATTTGCGCCATCGGGATCCACCTGCACCGTGATGTCGCTGCCGGACTGCGCCAGTTGGACAAAGTCGGCTACCTGGCTGGTGTCGCTGACGAAGTTGGCGTTGAGCCGCGTGGAGAGGTCGATGGTGTCACCTTCGGCAAAGTTGTAGTCGAGGATATGGTCGCCGCCTTCATTCGCATTGAGGTAGGCGAACACGTCGGTTCCCGCGCCGCCGCTGAGCGTGTCCTCGCCGCCACGACCCACGATGATGTCGTTGCCATCGCCGCCACTGAGCGTGTCCGCGAGCATGCTGCCCACCAGCGAGCCCGCACCTTCGCCGTGAAAGGCGACGGAGGTGTGTGCGGCGCCGGCGAAGGTCAGGCTGGCGTCGCCGTCGATGGTTGCGCTGCCATTGCCGGTCACGTCGGCCAGCAGATGCAGGTCACCACCGTTGGCCCACAGATGGCCGGTGTTTTCGACCGTGCTCGCCACCGTCATGCCGCCTGTGCCTGTGGACTCCAGCACACCGCTGTTGGCGATGGTGTGGGTGCCGGTGTCGAGCACCAGACTGTTCAAACCGCTGGCCAGGATCATTTGCCCGGCACCCAACTGGCCGGCGCCGGAAATGCGGTTGTCGACATTGGTCAGTACGGTGTCGGCGCTACCGCCGAAAATCACGTTTTGCGCGTTGTCGGATAGCAGCACCTGGCCGCCACCGGTCAAGGTCGCGCCACGGAACAGAATCTCAAGACGGGTCTCGTTGCCGGCAGAGCCGAGTTCGATGGTGCCGCTGTTATGGATGCTGCCACCGAACGGCATGATCGCGCCGTCAGCAATGGTGAGGGTGCCGGTGCCGTTGGCCAGGGTGTAGGTCCATTGGCCGGTGCCGTCGACGGTAATTGAGCCATAGCTGCCAGTTGGCGAGCCATTGATGCTCCAGGTGGCCGTGGCAGCGTGATTGATCTCGGTCGAGCTGAACTGGCCGCTGTCCGTGCCGGCGCTGATTCGGCTCAATGAGCTGAAACCCTTATGCGGCAAGGGCTGGTTGGGTCATGCCGATGCTGGATACCTGCAAGTTGCAGCGTCAGTTGTTAAAAAAACGCCAGAGCAATTTTCTGGCGGGCTTTTTTCATACTGTCCGGACTTCAATGTCTAGGAGGCCTCCCTGAATAGGGCCGCCCTGTTCAGCGCTTTGAGAAACGTCTGATATTCGCCTCCAGGAGTTTTGCCTAGCCTGATCCGTATTCAATGAACGGGCCGCGGCATATTCAAGTGAGCAAGGAGGTGGATATGAATAGGCAGAATGCACAGGCCGGCACAACGCCGGAGACAGCAGGCTTCAACACCGGCGTAAGCATGGATGACGAGATGTTTCGCGCTATCCGGGTCGGCTCCGCCGTGTCGTTGCTAGAGGTGCTTGGCAGGCTCATGGACCTAGCTGGCGACAATGAACAAATCGCGCGACGGCTTATCGACGACGTAAGGACCTACCAGATTAAAGACCTCGAGCTGTTGCGGACGTACTGCGCACAAAACGATCGGCAGGCCATTGCCAGGCTGTGCCACAAGATGGCGGGTGCAGCTTGTGTGTTGAAGTACCAGCCGCTGATTTCCAGCTGCCAGAAGTTGAGGGACGTCAGTCTCGCGGGGACCTGGCCGGTGCTGTTGGAAAGGGTGCAGCTGGTCGAGCAGGCGTTGCTCAACCTCAAGGACATCTGTCTTGTAGCCATACAGGATGATGGGCCAATCAATCTGAGAGAACTGCCTCGTGAGCGCTGATTCCTCTGCTGCTCAAAAAGGGAGTCGTGCTCGATGTCCCGTCGTAAAACCGATAAGACGCTGATTCTGGAACGGACAGATGTCCATGCACTGCTGGGTTTCGCAAGAGGCCTATATGATTCCTTTCTGCCTGGCTATTTCAATCAGGGCCAGAAGGTTGGTGGTATTGAATTTCTTCAAGAGTCTTACTTTGTAAGTACTGACCGTTTTGTGACTGATGAGTAGAGTCGCTGCAATCTCCCTATTGTTAAGGCCCTGTGCCAATAACCTTAATGTGGTGATTTCCCTGTTGGTCAGTTGGGAAGCGGCAATGCTTTGCATCTGGTTGGTGTGAATGCTTTCCTGCAACAGGAGCAGAGAACTTTCAGGAAAATAGGTATGCCCCGATAACAGTGCCTTTACTGCATCTCCCACCTCATCCAGCGCTTCGTCCTTGCAGATGAAGCCTGCTGCGCCCCCATGCAAACAACGTACGGCAAAGTTTTTTGAGTCGCTGGAAGTCAATATCAGCGTTTTTACCAGGAAGTTATTTGCCTTGAAGTGAGTGAGTACCGATAACCCGTCCAGTTGCGGTAGATCGAGGTCAAGTATCACGAGGTCTGGTTTATGTGTGCGAACAACTTGAATGGCATCGACGCCATTGTCTGCCTCGGCGGCGATATGGTGTCCGTTACGTTCAAGTATGACTTTCAATGCGACCCTGACCAGAGGGTGGTCGTCGACTATTACTATGGATCCCATAGTGTGCTCTCTCTATATTGATTATGCGTGTAGGTTTTATATTTTTACTCTCTATATTCAATTCTTCTCATTGAGGTTGGGCCTTTTGTCGGCGCTCACTGCGCAGGCCGGCGGGGTAGACTCCTTTCATTTTTATTGAGTAGCTAGTTAGCCTGGTTCAGGCTACTGCGATGCGAGCACTTGGCAGAGTTCAGCTGAACGCAACGCGTTGAAGAAGTACACAGTCTTGTCTCATAAGTAAAGACGAAATCAATGGGCGGTTTATTAAGATATTTCTGATGGGTGCTTCGGCCGTCTCTCAATTCAAATTCGAAGGTTGATCGGTAAGCTATGGCTTCCTTTGGGCGTCCTTCATGGGCAGCCAAGGAGCTTGCTATTGTTGTCGACCAATCGACTTAGACTTTGAATGAGAGAGGCATGGACTGCCATGGCTGGCGTGATTTGGTCATAGCTGAGCCGGGAGGACGATCAAGTAGATCGAACTTCTTTATGCCGATCAACGTGAACAAGGAAATCACATGAAACGAACATCTTTACTGTCCCTGGCAACTTCCAGCTTGATGCTTGCCGCACTTGTTCCTTCGTTATCTCATGCCACTGATGGAGTGGTTAACTTCTCTGGCAGCATCACTGACGTGACTTGCAATATCAACGGCCAGGCACCGGGTGAAAACAACATCACCAACGTGGAGTTGGGGCGCATTTCTCCTTCGATCTTCAAGGCCATTGGCGATGCTTCTCCGTTTGAACCGTTCGCGTTGGTGCTGTCGGGCGCGCAATGTGCCGATGGAACCAAGGTCGTCGTTGATTTTGACCAGGTGGGCAACGTCGATGTGGTGACCGGGAACCTCAAGCTGATCGGCGCCGCGCCTGCTACTGGCGTGCAGATCCAGGTGTTCAACGACAATGTCGCAGCTGGTACGAAAGTCCCACTCGGTCAGTCGGAAGCCTCGCCACAGGTCGCCACCGTTGCAGGCAACACGGCAACCCTGAAGTTCAAGGCGAACTATGTTGCGACCGCGGCTAGCGTTGGCGCGGGTTCGGGTAACTCCTTCGTTCGATACACCCTGTCGTATAAGTAAAGGCCAGCGCCCGAGGAGTGATTCATGACGCCGAAAGCGCGTATTTTTTCTTCTTTCGTTCTTGGCGTCATGTTCTTGGGCGTATGTTCTGGAATCGTGCAGGCGTCGGTAGTTATCCAGGGCACTCGGCTGGTTTATCCGTCGGATGCTCGTGAGGTTACTATAAAAATGAACAATACCGGTTCCTCTGCTTCATTGGCCCAAAGTTGGATTGATGATGGAGATTCAACTAAAGGCCCTGAGGAGATAAAGGTTCCATTTTTGCTGTCCCCCGCAGTAATTCGTCTGGATCCGGATAGTTCAGCTTCACTGCGTGTTTCCTATACGGGTGAAAAACTTGCGGAAGACCGGGAGTCCTTGTTCTGGCTCAATGTGTTGGAAACGCCTCCGCGCAAGGAAGTCGATGAAAATGTCTTGCAGTTTACGTTCAGAACTCGAATCAAAGTGTTCTTTCGACCCAAGAACTTGAAGTCGGATGTGGACCAGGTGGCAAACAAGCTCGATTGGCAATTCAAGCAAGCCAGTCATCCGGATGAAAAAGGTAAGGTCGGGCATCGCCTGGGGATTCAGGTAAGCAACCCGACGGCGTATTACGTTTCTTTCGGCAAGATCGAGGTTGCTCTGGATGGGCGACGGGTTGCAGTTAAAGACGAAATGATTGCGCCTTTCAGCAGCAGTTTTTTCCCATTGCCCGAACAGGCTCCTCAGACCTATCGCAAAGCCTCTGTTCATTACGAGGTCATTAATGACTTCGGTGGGCGGCGCGTACTTGAAAAACCGTTGCCTCTGTAACTTTTATCACCCTGCAGTTTTTGTCATCTCTATGACCTGGCTGCATGCCGGTATCGAATATGTTGAACGTCCAGCGTAGTTGTCTGGTTGTTTTTGCTTGTGCGTTAGTTTCGTATGGTTTGAGCCCAGGCCGTTTTTTTCTATGTCTTGTTTCTACGGCGGCTATTGTCATGGCGACTGAGACATGGGCTGGAACTTCCACTGCCGAGTCTGCGGGGCAGGGCGTGGTATTCGATTCGCAGATGTTGTTTCAGACCGAAGGTGCCCCCATCGATACCAGCCGCTTTGAGCGCCAGGGCTTTCTCATTCCGGGCAATTACCGCATCGACCTGTTGGTAAACGGTCAGTGGCGTGCCACGCAGAACATCGAGTTTCGCGACACGCATGGGCCGCAAGGCGGCCAGCCTTGTTATGAGCGTTCATTACTGGTTCGCGCCGGTATTGATCTGGACAAGGCGGCTTCGGCGCAACCTTCCGCAGAAAGTATGCCGGAGGGCACCTATTGCGCCGACCTGGCTCGCTACATTCCTGGTCTCACCACGAAGATCGATCTCAAGGAGCTGACGATCGATCTTTCGGTCCCGCAATATTTCCTGCAGAAGAACCTGTCGAAAACCTACGTCGACCCGGCCAACTGGGATCATGGCGTTTCCGCGGGGCTACTCAACTACAACACTAACCTGTTCAGCGTGCAAAACAGCGGCCGCACCATGACCAATGGTTATGCCGGGCTGAACATGGGGCTCAATGCCGGTTCGGTGCGCTTGCGGCATAACGGCACCCTGACCTGGTCGCCGCAATCGGGCGGCCATTATCAGCGCGGGCAAGTTTATGCCCAGACCGAGCTGCCGGCCTGGCGCTCGCAACTGCTGGTGGGGGAGAGCGCCACCGATGCCGATCTGTTCGACTCGGTGTCGTTCCGCGGGGTACAGCTGTCCAGCGACGACCGGATGCTGCCCGATACCGAACGCTTTTACGCGCCGGTGGTGCGCGGTACGGCCAGCTCGAACGCCAAGGTGTCGGTTTATCAGCGCGGTTATCTGATCTCCGAAACCTCGGTGGCGCCTGGACCGTTCGAGATCAGCGATCTGCAGGCCGCCAGCTTCGGTGGCGACCTGAGCGTCACCGTGACCGAGGCTAACGGGAAGAGCAGCAGCTTCACCGTGCCCTTCGCCACGACTGTTCAGTTACTGCGCCCTGGAAACTCCCGGTATGGCTTCACCGCCGGCCAGATCATCGATCCTGGGCTGCGTGGCAGTAACCAGTATGTGCTGCAAGGGACAGCCCAGCACGGTCTGGATAACGACATTACCGGATACATCGGCAGTGCTGTCACGGGCAGTTATATGTCGGTACTGATGGGGAGCGCGCTCAATACCGATGTGGGGGGCTTTGCTTTCGATGTGACCCAGGCCAAAACCAACGTGCCCAGAAGGGGCCGTCTGAAGGGGACGAGCCTGCGTCTGTCCTATAGCAAGAACCTGCCCAATAGCGGTACCAACTTCTCGTTACTGGCTTATCGCTACTCGACCCGTGGTTATTTGGGACTGCATGACGCGGTCGCGTTGCAGGACTTCGTCGAGAGCGGTGAACGGGTGGAAGCCTTCTCCCGAATGCGTGACCGGCTGGATGTGAATATCAGTCAGCAGTTGAGGGCCACTGGCGGGAATTTCTACGCCAGTGGTTCGGCGCTCAATTACTGGAACAGACAAGGCAAGGCCCTGAGCTTTTCCACGGGTTACAGCAATCAGTGGCGGGGCAATAGCTATTCCTTCGCCGTACAGCGCACGCTGGGACAGAACCGGTATTCAGGGCGTCGGGCAGTCAGTAGCAATACGACCTTGAGTTTGACCCTTACGATCCCGCTGGGCCGTGAGACCCGGGGCGCAACGGTGCTCAATAACTTCGTCAGTCACGACCAGAGCACGGGAACTCATCTGACCAGCGGCGTTTCCGGGACAGTGGACGAAGCGGGCAAAGCATCCTATGCCGTGTCCGTTTCCCGTGATGACAAGCAACGGGAAACCAGCCACAACGGTAGTCTCAATTATTCCTTGCCCCAGGTGGCCTTAAGTTCCAGTTTTTCCCAGGGCAGCGATTACCGCCAGGGCTCCATCGGCGCGTCCGGCGGCATGATCCTGCACCCCGGCGGCCTGACGTTTGCCCAGACCCTGAGCGAGACCAGCGGCCTGGTCTACGCGCCTCATGCCAAGGGCGCTGGGGTCGGCTACAGCGGTGCGCGGGTGAATGGCAGCGGTTACGCGGTAGTGCCCAGCCTGACGCCTTTCCAGCTCAACACCGTGGATATCGACCCGAAGGGCATGCCCGACGACGTCGAGCTGCAGGTGAGTTCGCGCAACACCGCACCGGTGGCGGGGGCCGTGGTGATGCTGTCGTACCCGACCCGCAAGGCGCGCGCTTTCCTGATCAACAGCCTGCAACCCAATGGTGCGCTCCTGCCGTTTGCCGCGATCGCCACCGACGCCGAGAGCGGGGTGGAAATGGGCGCGGTCGGTCAGGGCAGCCGCCTGGTGCTGCGCAGTGAAAAGGACCAGGGCTCGATCCGCGTCGAATGGGGTGACCAGCCTGGGCAGCAATGCCTGATCGACTACCGCTTGCCCAAACGCGATGTAGCGTCTGCCAAGGCGGCTGAGACGAAGGGCTATGAGGTGTTCGACCTGCCATGCCGACCGCTACCTCCCGACACTGCTGGGGCTCCGGCTCAGGCGAGGAACGGCTGATGCAACAGGCAGGCAGCTTGTTCTGCCCCTCGGCCATGGCTCGGTGGATCTGTGGGAGCCTGATGGCTGCCTGGTTGCTGATGTCGCTTTGCGCCGACGCCCAGGCGGCGCTGGCCATTACCGGTACGCGCTTCATTTACCCGGCCAATACCCCGGCGTTGACAGTCAGGGTCGGCAACACCGGCGATGCGCCCATCCTCCTGCAAGCCTGGCTGGACCGGGGAGATACACGCACCGACCCGAGCCGTCTGACAGTGCCGTTCGTACTGTCGCCGCCTATTTCACGGCTGGACCCGCAACAGCGCAGCGCTCTGGTGGTGCGTTACACCGGCGAACCCTTGCCCGGCGATCGCGAGTCGGTGTTCTGGATCAACTTCCTCGAAGTGCCACCGGTGACGACCAGCGACAGCAATGTGCTGCGCCTGGCCTATCGCATGCGCATGAAGCTGCTGTACCGCCCTTCGGGCCTTGCCGGTAAGGCGGACGAAGCAATCGGGCAAGTGGTCTGGAGCCTCGACAAGGTCCCCGGAGCGGACGGGCAGATGGCGCTGCTGGCCACCAGTCGGGCGCCTTACTACGTGTCCATCCCGCAGTTGGAACTGGGCAGCGGGGCTCAATCGATCAGTTGGCAGGGGATCACGCTCGAGCCTTTCGGCACGACACGTATCGCCTTGCCCGCAACAAAAAAGGCAGCCGTCGCCAATGCGACGGTCGTTCGTTACCAGGTGGCGATAGACAGCGGGGAGACGCTGAGTGGAAGTGCGCGGTTACAACAGTAGTTTTGCGACGGACAGATTCGCGACGAGTGCATCGTCATGCGGTTGCGGTCGAGCGCCTGAGGGCGCGCGACCGGTGGGCATGAGTCTGGGTCGGCGTGGGTCGTGTTTCGTGCTGGCAGCGCTGCTGCCATTGGCGGTGCCCAATATCGCCCTGGCCTTGCAGGTGCCTAGCGCCGGTCAGGCGATGCGTGACATCGAGTCGGTCCAGCCGGTCCAGCCAGTCCCTTCGGAGCTGGAACTGGATCTGCCCAAGGCCGAGACACCCGCCGCGCCCGCAGCCCCGGACACCTCCGGGATCCGGGTACAGGTCCAGGCGTTTGCCATCGAGGGCAATCAGGTTCTCGCCACCGAGCGCCTGCAACCGCTGCTGGCCGACCTGCAGGGCCAGGAGCTGGACCTGAACGGTTTGCGCGCAGCCGCGCAGCGTATTACCGACTACTACCAGAAGCAGGGTTATGTACTGGCCCGCGCTTTCCTGCCGCCCCAGGATATTGAAAACGGCCTGGTGCGGATCGCTGTGGTGGAGGGGCGTTACGGGCACATCGAAGTGCAGAACCGTTCGCGCGCCCTGGATCAGGTGGTGCGTGCGCCGCTGTCGTCGCTGAACAGCGGCGAGGCGGTATACGACGCGGACCTGGAGCGTAGCCTCTTGCTGTTGAGCGACCTGCCCGGGGTCCAGGCTCGCGGCACCTTGCGTCCTGGCCAGGAGTACGGGACCACCGACCTGGTGATCGATACCGAGCCCGGGCCGCTGCTGAACGGTACCCTGGAGGCGGACAACTTCGGTGGTTACTACACCGGTGAATACCGCCTGGGCGGCAGCCTCAACCTCAACAACCCCTTGCGCCTCGGCGACCAGCTCAGCCTGCGGGCGATGCGCAGCGACGAATCGCAGCGCTATTACCGTGCGGCCTACCAGTTACCGGTCGGGCCCTGGTCGACCCGCATCGGCGGTGCGTACTCGGAAATGAGCTACCGCCTGTACAGGGACTTCGAGGTCCTCGACTACCACGGTACCGCCAGCTTCCGCAGTTTTTTCGTCGCCCAGCCGCTGGTGCGCAGTCGCACCTTCGACCTCACTGCGCAACTGCAATACGAAGACAAACGGCTACGCGACGATATCGACCTGTTCGAATTGAGTAACCGCAAGCGGATCGGCCTGTGGACGCTGAGCCTCAGCGGCAACAGCCAGGACCGTTTTTTCCGGGGAGGCCAGAACTTCTTCGATCTGTCCTACGGCAGCGGCCGGTTGCGTTTTGGCGACCGCGAGGAAGAGGTTCGCGATGGTCGTACCGCGGGCAGCTCGGGCGGGTTCGCCAAGCTCAATCTCAACGCCGCGCGCCTGCAGCGCCTGAGCGACCGTTTCCAGCTCTATACCCGGCTGAGTGCGCAATGGGCCAACAGCAACCTGGACAACTCGGAAAAACTCGGCCTTGGCGGTCCCTACGGTGTGCGTGGCTATTCATTGGGCGCCGGCAGCGGCGACCAGGGCTGGCAGGCCAGTGCCGAGCTGCGCTACGCCCTGGCCCCGCGCTGGCAGCTCAGCGCCTTCGCCGACAACGGCACGGTCAAGGTCGATCGCCAACCCTGGACCTCCGAAAACAATACCCGCCGGATCACGTCGACCGGCATCGGCACCAGCTGGATGGGGCCTTCGCAGCAAGTCAACCTGACGCTCGCCTGGCCGCTGCATGACAACGGCAAGACCCGGGACAAGCCGGAGCGCCGCCCCCAGGTCTGGATGAACGCGACGCAATATTTCTAGTACCTGCTCGTAGCAGGAGTGGTGTCGTTCTGCAAATGGTTTGCAGAACGTTCTTTAGTGAAGAGGGCGTTACCGTGAACAAAATGTATGCACTGGTTTGGAACCAGGCCCTGGCATGCTGGAGTGTGGCTCATGAAGGGGCACGTCGCCGGCGCAAGTCGGGTGCGCGCAAGGGGATGGTCGTGGCGGCTGTCAGCCTGCTGGGAGCGGGCGCCATGTCCTCGGCATTCGCCCTGCCAACGGGAAATACCCATGTGTCCGGGGACGCCAATATCCTGACCTTCAACGATGGCAAGGAAATGTCGATCAACCAGAAAAGTGACAAGCTGATCACCAACTGGAACGACTTCAGCGTCAAAAAGGGTGAGAAGGTCTCCTTCCACCAGCCCACTAAAAGCTCGGTTGCACTGAACCGTGTGGTCGGAACCAATGCCAGTGATATCCAGGGCCAGATCAACGCCAACGGCCAGGTGTTCCTGGTCAACCCCAACGGCGTAGTGTTCGGCCAGGGCGCCCAGGTCAACGTAGGGGGGCTGGTGGCTTCGACCCGGGACATTGCCAATAAAGACTTCGAGGCCGGTAACTACACGTTCTCGGGCAACTCGCCGGCGGAGATCATCAACAACGGCGAGATCATTGCCGCCCAGGGCGGCAACGTGGCGCTGCTGGGCACCAATGTGCGCAACGATGGGGTGATCCAGGCGCAAATGGGCCGTGTGGCGCTGGGCGCGGGGGACAAGTTCACCGTGAACTTCGACGGCAACAACCTGCTCAACCTGCAAGTCGATGGTGCCGCAGTGGATGCCCTGGTGAAAAACGGCGGTCTGCTCAAGGCCGACGGTGGCCAAGTGCTGATGACCGCCAAGAGCGCGGGCACCATGTTGCAGACCGTGGTCAACAACCAGGGCACCATCGAGGCTAATACCCTGCGTGGCACGGCCGGCAAGATCACCCTCGATGGCGGCGACATGGGCAAGGTACTGGTGGGCGGAGCGATGGCCGCCAGCGCCATCGGCACCGTGGGTAACGGCGGTGTGATCGAGGTCAAAGGCGCGAATACTGAGGTGCAGCTGGCGACCCGGGTCAATACCCTGGCCAGCAACGGCCAGACCGGCAACTGGAAGATCACCTCGCGTGAGGTCAAGGTCAATCCGACAGCGGCATCGGGCAGCGACACCGCCTACGCCGATACCTTGTCGAACAACCTGGCGACCACCAACATCGAGCTGGCCAGCAGTGTCGGCGATGTGGTGGTGGGCGGTCCGGTTACCTGGAACAGCGGCAATCAACTGAAGCTGTCTTCCAAGCACAACATCGAGGTCAATGGCGGACTGGCCAGCACCGGTATCAAGGCTCGGGTCGAGATGAATGCCGATAAAGCCATCCGGCTCAACGGCAACGTGACCCTCAGTGGTGCCAATGCCAGCCTCGGGATGAACCATGGCAGCGGCTATGCCTTGGGTCAGAACACGAAGGTCACTCTGTCCGGTACCGGTACCTCGTTCGATTCGAACGGTGCGCTCTACGATGTCATTCAAAACACCGCCCAGCTGCAGGCGGTCAATAACAACCTCAATGGCCTGTATGTCCTGGGGACCGATATCAAGGGTTCCGGCGCCTTCAAGTCCATCGGCGGCAATATCGCGTTCTCTGGTGTCTTCGATGGCCTGGGCAATACCGTCAGCGGTTTCACGGTGACCAATACCGGGCCTATGGTTGGTCTGTTCGCCGGCAACTCGGGCAGTATCAGTAACCTGAAACTGGCCAACATGACGGTGAATGGCACTACCTCGGGAGCGGGCTTCAGCTATATCGGCGGCCTGGTGGGGTTGAACACCGGCACTCTGACCAACGTCAGCGCCACTGGCCTGCGCGTCAACGCCAACGCCTCGAATACCAACGTCGTGGGTGGTCTGGTCGGGCTCAATGCAGGCGGTGCGATCGACCGCGCATCGGTGGCGGTCAACTCCTACGTGAATGGCAACGGCTATACCACGTCGGTGGGGGGGCTGGTCGGTGAAAACGTTTCAGGTGGTGCGGGCTCCGCGAGCATTACCAACAGTTTGGCGAATGTCGCCATCGGCGGGTACCTGGCGCGCAACTTCGCAGGTGGTGCGGGCGGTCTGGTCGGTAGCAACAGGGGCGGTTATATCGCCGACTCTTCCAGCAGCGGTTCAGTCGGTAACTACTCGTGCAGTTATGTGGGCACGAATATGGGTGGGCTGATCGGTTACAACCAGGCGGGCACGGTCGAGCGGTCCAGCTCCTCGGCAACGGTACGGGGTAACAGCGCCAGCAATATTGGTGGCCTGATCGGGTTCAACACCAACAGTGCGGTCAGGGAGTCCAGCTTCAGCGGTACGGTCAACGGTTACGGCAGCGCCTCGGCAGGCGGGCTGATCGGTTACAACCAGAACAGCACGCTGAACGACGTCAAGACCAGCGGTACGGTCTACGACACCTCGGGCGCCAATGTGGGGGGGCTGGTTGGCCAGAACTTCTACGGCAAAATAGACACCGCCGAGGCACTGGCCACTGTCACCGCGGGCGCCAGCAGCAATACCGGCGGACTGATCGGCAGCAACTATGGCGGTATCGTCAGCCATGTCGTGGCCCGTGGCAAGGTCGTGGCAGGCAGCAACAGCCATGTCGGCGGGTTGATCGGCAACAACGACGGTGACCTGAGTTCGGTCGAAGCCAGTGGTGAAGTCCGGGGCGGGTCCAACAGCTTCGTCGGCGGACTGGTGGGCACCAATGGCCGCACCCTGGGCTCGACTATCGAAACCGCTACGGCCAAGGGGGCAGTCTATGGCGACCAGCGCAGCATGATTGGTGGGTTGGTGGGGCAGAACCATGGCCAGATCCTCAACTCCCTGGCCCTGGGCTCGGTAAGTGGCAGTTATTACACGAGTCTGGGCGGTCTGGTGGGATTGAACATGGGCAACGTTCGTCAATCGGTGGCCAGCGGCAAGATCAATGGCAACGGCAATTACCCAAGCTACCAGACTTACGGCGGCCTGGTCGGCGTCAATTATGGCGAGATGAAGTACAACTCGGCATTGGGCGAGGCAGCACAGGTACCGCTTTTCGGCATGAACCTGGGAATCATCCAGTAATCTTCGGCACCATCCGCTGATATCCAGGTATCGCGGGTTCCCGATACGCCATGCTGCGGCATGGTGTATCGGTTTTTCAGGATTCATCACCTCTTTCAGGATGACCCGCGATGCTGGTCATCCATGAGCAACGAAACCCGGCCGGCCAACGCGGCCGGGCTTAAGCAGAGCATGGAGAATGGCCCCATGACCCACCTATTGGCGTTGAGGCCCGCCGGCCACGTACGTCGGTTCTACCGCAGTGCCCAGGTACTGACTTGTCTGCTCCCGGGCTTGATCGGCGCGACGGCCCAGGCCGCCTTGGTGGAAAGCCAGGCGATCGACTGCTCGTTCAGTAATGGCACCGGCCGGCCCTGGGTGGAAGTGACACCATTGACCAGCACCACGCCGGTAGGCTCCGTTCTGTGGCAACGACCGGTGGCCCTGATCACCAACTACCGATATGGCGGGGTTACGGGTAACAAGGCCCATGAGCTGGTCTCTGCCGGGTATTGGACTGCGGGCACGCCATTGCCCGATGCTATCGCGCCAACCAACATCGATGGCATCGGTTTCAAGATCGCGGTGAACTCCTCGGACGGCGTCCTCAGGAATATCATCCAGACTCCCAAACCCATTGCGCTGGAAAAGAACCTGGTTCTGTTTGACCCCAGCGCAGGCCAGAACCAGCGCTCGCTGATGGTGACCAACTATCTGCAATCGCTGATCCTCACGGTGCCACCCAGCCAGTTGCCCAGCGGCGAGCTGGTGATCGACCGTGTCGCCGGCAGCTCGGGGCTGATGCTGTATGCCGTCGACCTGCTCAAGGGCGTGGCCAGCCTGGGAGGGGAGGTCACCATCCCGAGCGATAACATGCCCATCGGCATCTGCCGCAAACCCTACTCGTTGATGGGCCCCGCCATCATCAATATGGGGGGCGGGCCCGGGCCCTCCATTCCCAACAAATGCGTGGTGGAGTCGTACAGGACTATCCCGGTGAAGCTCGGGCGTTTCTCCCTGGCCGATTTTCCCAAGGTGGGTTCCACCTCGTCGCCGGTGCCGTTTCGCATCGAGCTGAGCCAGTGCGCCTTGAATGCCAGGCCGCAGATCGCCTTCACCGACAAAGTGCCCGGCCATACCGACCCGTCGGTGCTCAACCTGACGGCTTCGCCCAACAGCGCCAAGGGCTTCGGCATCATCATGATCAACGACCTGAACCAGCAGCGGATCAAGTACGACGGCACCCTCTACGACATGCAACGGGTGGTCGACAGAGCGATCATCCCGCTGCGGGCCGGCTACATCCGCACCGGCAGCGATGCCGAAGTCAAGGTCGGCGATGCCGATGGCGCGGCGGAGTTCACCTTTACCTTCCCTTGAGTCATTCAGGCTTGAATGAAGGCCCTTCGATGACGATGGACGCCATTGCGGGGCCTTTCTACACTGGGCTCCGACCTGGGGATGGAGCACACGGATGAATCGCAACGAACTGCGCAAGGCCGATATCAACCTGATGGTGGTGTTCGAAACCCTGATGCTCGAGCGCAATGTGACCCGGGCGGCGGAGAAACTGTTTCTCGGCCAGCCGACCATCAGCTCGGCGCTCAATCGCTTGCGCGCGATCTTCAACGATCCGCTGTTCATTCGCGTGGGCCACAGGATGGAGCCAACCGCCCGCGCCGAGGAGTTGATCCAGCACCTGTCGCCAGCGCTGGATGCCTTGTCCTCGGCCCTGAGCCTGACCCACGATTTCGATCCCGCCAGCAGCACCATGACCTTTCGCATCGGCCTGTCCGACGACGTCGAGTTCGGCCTGTTGCCGCCGCTGCTGCGAACCTTGCGCCAGGAAGCGCCGAAGGTGGTGTTCGTGGTGCAGCACGCGGACTACTGGCGGATCCCGGACTTGCTGGCCGCCGGCGACATCACCGTGGGCATCAGCCAGACCCGCGGGCTGCCGGCCAATGCCAAGCGCAAGCTGCTGCGGCATATCCAGCCCAGCGTGCTGCGCGCCGATGCCAGCGACACGCCACTGACCCTCGACGAATACTGTTCCCGTCCGCATGTGCTGGTGTCGCACACGGCCAATGTCAGCGGCTTTGCCGATGAATGGCTGGCCGAGATCGGTCGACAGCGCCATGTGGTGTTGTCGGTGCCGCAGTACAGTTCGCTGCCGGCCTTGCTGGCGGGGACCGACATGATCGCCAGCCTGCCGGACTACACGGCGGCGGCCATGGCGGCGTCGGGGCAGTTGTTCCAGGAGCCGTTTCCGTTCAAGACCCCGACCCTGGACCTGTCCATGGTCTGGCTCAGCCATGTCGACACCGACCCGGCCGAACGCTGGCTGCGTTCGCGGCTGGAGGCGTTCATGAGCGACCGCGACCTGGCGCCGCTCAAGGCGCGTTGAATCTCTTATCCCTTGGTAGAGGACTCAGGCAGGCGGTCGCGGGGCGTGTAGTATGGAGCGCCTTTTCACCCCCACCTTTCAGGGAGATCCGCCATGCCTCATCTGCATATGGAATACACCGCCAACCTGCCGCAACTGGATGCCGACAAGGCCTTGCTGCGGTTCAACAACGCGTTGGTGGCGTCCGGGCAGTTCGCTGAATACGACATCAAGAGCCGCGCGCGCAAGGTCGAGACGTTTCGCGTCGGCACCGGCCTCGGCGAGCGGGCGTTCGTGCATGTGAAGCTGTCGTTGCTCAGCGGGCGTTCGCCAGAGATCAAGAGGCAGCTTTCGCAAAGCCTGCTGGCGGTGCTGCAGGAACTCTGTGAATGGCCGGCTGGCGTCGAGTTGCAATTGGCGGTGGAGATCCTGGATATCGACCGCGAGTCCTACGGCAAGCTCAGCATCGGCCACTGAGCCGGAATGCGGCAGGGCCTGGATCTACAATAGGCCCTGCTGCGCGCAGACCTTGACCACCTGCTCGCGGAACCAGGTGTTGGCGCTGTCCTGGTCGGTGTGGGCGCTCCATTGCATGTCCAGGGTAAAGCCCGGCAGGCCGTTGGGCGCTTCGCAATGGCTGAACACCGCGTCGTTGGTCAGCAGCGCCTGGATGCGCCGCGGCAGGGTCAGGATGAAGTCGGTGCCGGTGATCATTTTCAGCGCCGCGCTGTAGCTGTTGGAGCGCGCGACGATCTGCCGCCGGTGGGCCTGGCGGGCCAGCCAGCCATCGACCATATTGGTGGTCGAGGTCCAGGGCGTGGGGTAGACGTGCCGCCGCTCGACGAACGACTGCAGGCTGAAACGCGGCTCCAGCGGCGGCGTCGCGCGCTTGTCGAAGACACACACCAGGTCATCCTCGAGCAGCACCTGCGACTTGAGGTCGGGGTGGTTGTGGTGAAAGTTCGGACCGAAGCAGATCACCAGGTCCAGGCTGCCGTCGCGCAGTTCCTCGGCGGGGATATCGGTTTCCAGCTTGTGCACATTGACCGACACCGGCAGGTCGGCGAAGTCGAAGCCCTTGAGCAGGCGGGGCAGGATCAGCAGTTCGAAGTATTCCGGCGCGCAGATGTTGAAGGTGACGGCCTGGCGGGTCGGGTCGAAAGCCTGGACCCCGGAATGGCACAGGTTGATGCTCTCGAGAATCTTCAGCACATGGCTGTACATGGTGCTGGCTTTGTAGGTCGGACGCATGCCGGTGCGGGTATTGATGAACAGCTCGTCCTCGAAGCCGGTGCGCAGTTTTTTCAGGCAGTAGCTGACGGTCGACTGACTCACGCACAGGGTTTCCGAGACCCCGGTCACGCTGCTTTGCTCGTACACGGCGACGAACACCATCAGGTCCTGCATATCGAGCTTTCTAAGCAAGTTACTGTTCAGCATCAGTTCCGTCTCGTTGAGCACCTCGCGCGGTCGTGCGCAAACCTGCCTGATGCTAACGGAACGATCGTCCTAATTGAATCCTTGCCCCGGGGTTTCACGGATAGCGAAGGGACAATTAATTCCGAGAACACGACCTGTGCAGTATGGCGCGGCGCGTAGCGGCTTGTCCCTTGGTGTTGCGTCTTCAACCGGGCACCGGGACTGGCCGGCGGCTGCCGAGGATCAGGGCGAGCATGCCCAGGCCCACCAGCAGCGCGCCGAGCAGCTCGCTCGGCAAGGGATGCCGGCCCAGCCCGAACCAGTGGAAGAGGGTGATGAACAGGGTGCTCAGGTAGATGTAGGAAATGACCGTGGCCGGTGCGATCACCCCGATGGCCCGGTGCAGCAGCCAAAAAGTCGCCAGGGTGGCGAACAAGGCCAGGTACAGCAGCCACAGGCCGTCGTCGAGGGTCAACAGCATGGCGCTGCGCCAACCACCGCCCGGCAGGCAGAAGGCGAACAGGAACAGCGCGCCGAACAGCATGTTCCAGAAGGTCATGGCGGCCGGGCTGCGATCTTTCAGGCTGGTGGCTTTGAGCCGTTGGCTCAGCGGCGAATAACCGGCCATGGCCAGGCAACCGACCCCATACACGCCGACCGCGTAGAGCGACGGCATGCCCTCGGGGCCCGAGCCCCTGAAGGTCAGCAGCATGGCCCCGGCGGCCGCCAGCAGCATCGACAACAGGCGGTTTTTTGCTGGGTCGCCGCGCAGCAGGACACTCTCGAACAGCAGGGTCAGCAGCGGTACCAGGGCGAACAGGATGCCGGTATTGACCGCCGAGGTATGCCGCAGCGCCTCGAACAGCGAAGCGAAATAGATCGCCAGCAGCAACCCAAGCATGGCATGCGCCCGCAGCCCGGCGCGGTTGATCCGGAACGCGCCGTTGAGCCACAGCGCCGGCACGAACATCAAGGCCGACAGCAGCAGGCGCAGGCCCGTCAGCAACAGCGGGTCGACGGCCTGGCTGACCTGGGCCGCGGCAAAAAACGAGGCGGCGATCAGCACCGCCCACAGCAGCATGCCGAGATGGGCGTTGAGCAAGCTGACGGGTTTCATGAGCGCGTTCCCCGGGTCATTGGAAGTGGCGGTGGTAATGCCGCGGATCGAAGCGCAGGACCATCAGGATCATCAGCGCCATGACCGCGGTCAGCGACCACCAGGCCCACTCGAAACTGCCCAGGCGGTCGCGGATGATCCCGGCGAGCAGCGGCGACAGGCCGGCGATCAGGTAGCCGATGCCTTGCACGAAGGCCGTCAGGCCACCGGCACGCCGCGGATTGTCCAGATGGTCGAGGGACACGATCAGGCTCATGGGAAACAACCCGCCGATACCCAGGCCGAGCAGGCACGGCCAGAGCAGGCTCAGGTGCCGGGGGCTGAGGATCAGCCCGCAGAAGCCGGCGATGATCAGCACCAGCAAGGCCACCAGCACCCGGCGACGGTCCTGGCTGCGATTGGCGATGGCCGGCGTCACCAGGCCCGAGACCACTTCCATGGCGGTGAGAAACCCCAGCAGCAGGCCGGCGTCCTGTTCGCTCCAGCCCTGTTCCACGTAATAGGGGGCCAGCCACGCCAGGACGCAGGTGTAGGACGCCGTGCCCAGGCCGAAGAAGATCGCCAGCAGCCAGGCGCGACGGTTGCCGGCAAAAGATTCGTGGTGCGTCGCGGCGCCCGGCAGTTTCGGCATGGCCGCCCGTTGCGCGTACCAGAACAGCAGCGCCAGGACCGCCAGCGCCGCCCAGATCGCCAGGCCCAGCCGCCAGCTGCCGGTGCGGCTCATCACCAGCGGGGCAAAGGACGCCGCGACCGCCGCGCCCCCCATGATCGAGGTGACGTACAGGCCCATGAACAGCGAGACATTGTCGGGAAAGCGCGACTTGATCAGTGCCGGCATCAGCGACTGGATCAGGGCGATGCCGAGGCCGGCGAGCACGGCACTGAGGATCAGTTCGGCGGCCGAATCGAGGAACAGCCGCGACAGGGTGGCCAGGCCAATGACCAGCAGCGAAATCACCACGCTGCGGTGGTCGCCCAGGCGCTGGCCGATGCGCATGCCGAAGAACATCGCCAGGCCCATGGCCATGACTGGCAGCATGGTCAGCAGCGCGGCGCCGCTGAAGCTCAGGGCGATATCGCCACGAATCCCGGACAGCAAGGGGCCGACGGCGGCCATCGACGGCCGCAGGTTCAAGGCCACCAGCGTCACGCTGAGCATCAGCCAGAACACGGGGCGGGTTGTCGCGCGAACGTTTTCCATAACCAGACCTTGAACAATTCAGGCGCTGATTAGGCGGGGAGGGGCGTGGCCGGAGCAAATCAGAAAGTGTGCAGGACTATCTAGAAATCAAATAACACCTGTAGCCGCTGCCGCAGGCTGCGCTGGGCTGCGAAGCAGCCCCCAAACCTGCGCCCGCGGTCTGCCGCAAGCACCACGTTGCCCGGGCCAGTCCTGCGGCCTGGATCGCAGCCTGCGGCAGTGGCTACAGAGGCCCGCGACGGTGCGCGGGCCTCGGGCGATCAGAACGGCTTGGTCGGCAGGTACTTGCCATCCAGGGTGATCACCGCGCGGGAACCGCCCTCCGGGTCTTCGACTTTCTTGATGTCGAGCTTGAAGTTGATGGCGCTGATGATGCCGTCGCCGAACTGCTCGTGGACCAGCGCCTTGAGGGTCGAACCGTAGACCTGGAGCATTTCATAGAAGCGGTACACGGTCGGGTCGGTGGGGATGCCGCCGGGGATGCTGCCGCGCGACGGGATGCTTTGCAGCAGGCGGCTGGCGTCCTGGTCCAGGTCGAGCTTGCTGCAGACCAGGTCGGCGGCCGCGGCCGGCAAGGCATGCTGGCCGAGCAGGGCGGCGGTGACGAACGCCAGGCTCAGGCCCGTGCCGTCGGTGAGCTGTTGCCACGACAGATTCTTGCGCGCCTTGGCGTCGATGATGGTGTCGGCCAGGGCCAGGCGTGGGGCTTGGGCGAATTGGGATTGCAGCATGTCGAGTTCCTCGTTGGGATGGTGAAACGGTTGTTGAACGAGTCGTTGAAAAAGGGTCGTTGAAAAGAGAGCGTTCAAGCCGCGTGTCGCGGTTTACCGACCAAGGCGCAGGCGTCGGGGTGTTCAGCCAGGGACACGAAGCCCTGGCTCGGGCCATCCAGCGCGGCAATGGCGCCGCTGGCGATGTCATAGACCCAGCCATGCAGGTTCAGCCGGCCCTGCTCCAGGGCCAGGGCGACCGCGGGATGGGTCTTCAGGTTAGCCAACTGGGCGATCACGTTTTCCCGCACCAGGGCATCCAGGCGTGCTTCGTCCGAGGCATGGCTGCGGGCGGCATTGACCACCTTGGCCGACTCGGCATGGCGCAGCCAGTTGGCCACCGCCGGCAGATGGTCCAGGCATTTGCAGGTGGAGATGGCGGTCATGGCGCCGCAGTCCGAATGCCCGCAGATCACGATGTCGCTGACCCCGAGCACGGCCACCGCGTACTCCACCGTGGCCGACACACCGCCCGGTTCCGGCCCGTAGGAGGGCACGATATTGCCGGCGTTGCGGATCACGAACAGATCGCCTGGCTCCTGCTGGGTCAGCAGTTCCGGCACTACCCGGCTGTCGGAGCAGGTGACGAACAGGGTGCCGGGGTTCTGGGTGGTGGCCAGTTGCTTGAACAGCTCGCTGCGTTTCGGGAAGGCTTCGCGCTGGAACTTGAGAAAGCCGTCGATGATGTGCCGCATGGTGGTTCTCCTTGCATCGCTGATGGCGCAAGGATGGGAAATTTCAGCTATAGCGTCCAAGACTGGCTTGTTATGCTGGCCATAAGTACTGCCTATAGTTGGCGGTCCTGGCCTGGAGACACCATGCTGCTACGTCATATCCGTTACCTGCTGGCCGTCGCCGAGCACGGCAACTTCACCCGCGCCGCCGAAGCCTTGCACGTGTCCCAGCCGACGCTGTCGCAACAGATCAGGCAACTGGAGGACAGCCTCGGCACGCTGCTGTTCGACCGCTCGGGGCGCACCGTGCGCCTGACCGACGCCGGCGAGGCCTATGTGCGTTATGCGCGGCTGGCCCTGCAGGATCTGGAGGCCGCCAGGCGCGCCATGCATGACGTGCAGGATCTGCGGCGCGGCTCGTTGCGCCTGGGCATGACCCCGACGTTCATCACGTACCTGGCGGGGCCGCTGCTGACCCGTTTCAACCAGCGGTATCCGGGGATCGCCCTGAGCCTCGAAGAGATGACCCAGGACCGACTGGAAGCGGCCCTGGCCGAAGACCGCCTGGACCTGGGCATTGCCTTTGCCGGGCAGCACCTGCCGGATATCGACAGCCAGCTGTTGTTCGAGGAGAGCCTGAGCCTGATGGTCAGCCGCGAGCAGCAGCCCGAGCTACCGCGGGAACTGACGGCGGCCGAGCTGGAGCGGCAGCCGCTGGTGCTGCTCAGCGGCGATTTCGCCACCCGCCAGCATATCGACCGTTATTGCCGCGAGCAGGGCATGACGCCGCGCATCGCCATCGAAGCCAACTCCATCGGCGCCATTGTCGAAATCGTTCGCCGCGGACAACTGGCGACCATCCTGCCGCTGGCCATCACCCAGGAGCAGCCGGGCCTGAGGCCGGTGATCCTGCAACCGCCCCTGGCGCCCCGCAGCGTGGCGCTGCTGGGGCGCAAGGGCGCTTATCGCAGCGCCGCGTGCCAGGCTTTTCGCGAGCTGCTGACGACAGCTTTTCGCGAGCGGCTGACGGCTCAGGGCGTGGGTGCCGCCAGCCACTGATTGACCACGCCGCTGTAGAAACCGGTGGCCTTGCTCAGGTGCAGCCACTGGTCGACATAGCTTTTCCAGGCGACGTCGTCCCGTGGCAACAGGAAGGCTTTTTCACTGTATTGCAGGTACTGCTCGGGGTTCACCGCACACAGCCCCGGCTTGAGTTTCTGCTGGAAGCGCGCTTCGGAAGCGTCGGTGATCATCACGTCGGCCTTGTTCTCCAGCAGTTGCTCGAAAATGGTCACGTTGTCGGCGAACAGGGTCAGGCTGGCCTTGGGCAGGTGGGCCCTGGCGAAGACTTCATTGGTGCCTCCCGGCGGTTCGATCAGGCGCACCGAAGGCTGGTTGATCTGCTCGACGGTCTGGTAGCGCTGCTTGTCGGCGCACCGCACCAGGGGGATTTTCCCGTCGACGCCCAGTGTGTCGCTGAAGAAGGCTTTCTTCTGTCGCTCCAGGGACACGGAAATACCGCCCACGGCGATGTCGCACTGATTCGCCAGGAAGTCCGGCATCAGGGTTTTCCAGGTGGTCTTCACCCACTTCACCTCGACCCCCAGGCTTTGCGCCAGGGACTGCGCCATCGAAATGTCGATGCCTTCGTAGGCACCGTCCGCGCGCAGGTAGGTGTAGGGCTTGTAGTCGCCGGTGGTGCAGACGTTCAGGTGTCCGCGTTCGATGACCTGATCCAGGTGCGAGGTGCTTGGCGCGGCAAAGGCCGGGGCGCTGAGGCTCAGCAGCGAGCAGAGCAGAAGGCGTGCTTTCATGCGGTCGATCCTTGATGACGAGGGAGTGGCCGAGGGCGGCTCATTATTTGCGCCGGGCTCGAACGGGGCAAGGCGCATCGCTTGCCAGGGCGCTGCGGATTGTTTTCGCCGAAAAAGTTTTGGCAAAGGGCCATGCCAACTATTTGTTGGCTTCTTTTTCACGAAACGTTGATGGTCGGCTACCTAAAGTTCGTGCTGTCGTGGGCAGTCATTGAATAACGGGCATGTTGACGACGCACTTCTTTCAAGGAACACGCCGATCATCATGCTGAACATCAAGCCCCTGCGTCCCGAATGGGTGACGTTGATTGCCTGCGCCTTTTTATTGCTTGGCTGCAACTTTGTGCTCTGGCAGCACCTGTTTAGCATTACCGCCTCGGACACCCGCGGCATCGCCATACGCGTGGCTTTCGGGGTGATGATCTTCTGTGCCTTCAACCTTATCCTGACCTGGCTGGCGTTTCGCCGGATACTTAAGCCGGTGCTGGTTTTATTGTTTATGGTCAGTGCCGGCGTGGCTTATTTCATGAGCCAGTACGGAGTGCTGATAGATGCCGGAATGTTTCGCAACTTCGCCGAAACCAATGCAACGGAAGTGCGTGACTTACTCTCCCTGAAGTTGCTTGTTTATATTCTTTTTCTGGGTGTATTGCCTTCCTGGTTATTGTGGAAAGCCCCGATCAATTATCGTCGCTGGCACCGCGAGTTATTGAGCAAGTTGCTGGTTTCCGTTATATGCGCGGCGGCCATTGGCGGGGTCGCCCTGGCCAACTATCAGGGGCTGGCCTCGCTGTTTCGCAATCACCATGAATTGCGCCTGATGATAGTGCCGAGCAACTACGTGGGCGCTTCCTTTGGTTATCTGCGTGAGCAAGTGGTCTCGGCGCGCCAGCCCTTCGTCAAGATCGGTGAAGATGCCCAGCGCAATCCGACCTGGCAAAACCACGCGCGCAAGTCGCTGACGGTGCTGGTGGTCGGCGAAAGTGCCCGGGCCGAGAACTTCGGCGTGCTGGGCTACGAGCGCGACACCACGCCGAAACTCAGCCAGGAAAACGGCCTGATCGCCTTTACCGATGTGTCGTCCTGCGGCACCGAGACCGCGGTCTCGGTGCCCTGCATGTTCTCCAACATGGGGCGCAAGAACTACGACGCCAGCAAGGCGAAGAACGAGGAAGGGCTGCTGGATGTGCTCAAGCGCGCCGGGCTCGAGGTGATCTGGCGGGACAACCAGTCCGGCTGCAAGGGCACCTGCGACCGGGTGACCCTCGATGACGTCAGCAAACTCAAGGACCCGGCGCTCTGTGCCAACAGCGAATGCCGCGACGAGATCCTGCTCCAGGGCCTGCAGCATTTCATCGATACCCTGGACAAGGACACCGTGCTGGTCCTGCACCAGATGGGTAGCCACGGGCCGGAATACTTCAAGCGCTACCCCAAGCAATACGAGCGCTTCACCCCGGTGTGCCAGAGCAACGCCCTGAACAATTGCAGCCGCGAGAGCATCGTCAACGGCTACGACAATACGCTGCTGTACACCGACCACGTGCTGGCGACCCTGATCGACCTGTTGCGCAGCAACCAGGACAAGGTCGATACCGCCATGCTCTACCTGTCGGATCACGGCGAGTCCCTGGGCGAATACAACCTGTTCCTGCATGGCACGCCCTACATGCTCGCGCCGTCGCAGCAGAAACACGTGGCGATGCTGGCCTGGTTCTCGGACAGCTATCAGAAGGCCTTCTCGGTGGACACCCATTGCCTGCAACTGAGCCGGGAAAAACCGCTGAGCCAGGACAACCTGTTCCACTCGATGCTCGGTCTGCTGGAGGTCGACAGCCGGGTCTACCAGCCCGACCTGGATCTGTTCGCCGGCTGCCGGGGCAGCGTGGTCGACGGCGTGCTGGCGCGGCAATGAAGCCGTGATCGGCGTTCGACCTTTTTTTCACGATCGGGGCGGTAACCTGTTTTTCATCCAAGACTTACAAGAGCCAGCAGATCCATGTCCGCGCACCCTCCATCCCCCCTCGAGCTCGAGTTCGCCAGGCGTTATGACCAGGCGCATGCGCGCGTCTGTGGCGACGAGCGCCCGCTCGGGCTAGGGCGGCGCCTGTCGTTGTGGCGCGACGAGTGGCTGGTTCGCCGCGCGTTGAAGGTGGCGGGCGAGCCGGGGCTGATTCTCGATCTTGCGTGCGGCGCGGGGCGTTTCTGGCCGGTGCTGGGCGAGCACAGTAATCGGGTGATCCTGGCGGCGGACCCGTCCCAGGACATGCTCAACCACGCCCAGACCCACCACCCGGCGAGCCTGCTCAGGCGGGTCAGGACTTTCCAGAGTTCGTCGTTCAGCATCGGCCTGTCGGCCAACGCGGTGGACTGCATCGTCTGCCTGCAACTGTTCCCCCATGTCGCCAGCAGCGAGGCGCGCCTGGCGTTGCTGGGCGAATTCCATCGGGTCAGTCGCGACTCGGTGATCCTCGCGGTGCGCATCGACAGTCGTTTGAAAGTCATGCGCGACCGGCTGGAGGGCTACGACACCCTGCAATTGCAGCGTGCTCCACGCATGGACGTCAGCCGGGCGAGGGTCGAGGCCGAGTTCAAGGACGCGGGGTTCGAAGTGCTCAGCCACCAGGATTTCATTCCCGGCTGTGCCGCCTGGCGGGTTTACGTTCTGCGCAAACAGGGGTAGCCGACGGCGTTCGGACTATTCTTGTGGCCCGGGCGCCGATTTCGCGCAGGCTCTTGTCGAGTGAATGCTCAGAAATCGCCAAGGGCGATATATACTGCGCGCCATTCTTCAAGGGAGAGCCGTGTGGCCATCGATATTCACTGGATTCGCGACAACGATAGCCTCGGTCAATTCTGCACCGAGTGGCAGAAGCTGCCATTCGTCGCCCTCGACACCGAATTCATGCGGGTCGACACCTTCTATCCGATCGCCGGCCTGTTGCAGGTCGGCGATGGCCAGCGCGCTTACCTCATCGACCCCTTGACCATCGACGACTGGCAGCCGCTGGCGGCCTTGCTGGAGAACAGCGCGGTGGTCAAGGTGGTGCACGCCTGCAGCGAGGACCTCGAGGTCCTGCTGCGCCTGACCGGCAGCCTGCCGACACCGTTGTTCGACACGCAACTGGCGGCCGCCTACCTGAACCTGGGTTTCTCCATGGGCTACTCGCGGCTGGTCCAGGAAGTGCTGGGCATCGAGTTGCCCAAGGGCGAGACCCGCTCCGACTGGCTGCAACGCCCGCTGTCGGAAACCCAGGTCAGCTACGCAGCCGAAGACGCCGTGCACCTGGCCGAGGTCTTCACCCGGCTGCGGCCGAAACTGTCCGAGGACAAATACAACTGGGTGCTGGAAGACGGCGCCGAGCTGGTGGCCAACCTGCGCCGCGAAGTCGATCCCTATGAGGTCTACCGCGAGGCCAAGCTGGCCTGGAAACTGTCCCGCGCGCAACTGGCGGTGCTGCGTGAACTCTGCGCCTGGCGCGAGCGTGAGGCACGGGCACGGGACCTGCCGCGCAACCGGATCGTGCGCGAGCACTCGCTGTGGCCGTTGGCCAAGAGCCAGCCGGACAACCTCGGCGCCCTGGCGAAAATCGAAGACATGCACCCGCGCACCGTGCGTCAGGACGGCGAGTTCCTGCTGGGCCTGATCAAGCGTGCCGCCAGCGTCAGCCCCGACCAGTGGCCGCCGGCCGTCCCCGAGCCGTTGCCGATGGAAGCCTCGGCCCTGCTCAAGCGCCTACGCGCCGTGGGCCAGGCCGAAGCCGAGCGCCTGGGCATCGCCCCGGAACTGATGCTGCGCAAGAAAACCCTGGAAAGCCTGCTCAAGAGCGGCTTCCCCAACGGACCCTACCAATTGCCCGATTCGCTGCGTGGCTGGCGCCGCGAATTGATGGGCCAGGCGCTGCTCGACAGCCTGGCCACCGCCGGAGAACAGCCATGAAACGTATCTGCTCGATCTACAAAAGCCCGCGCAAGAACGAGATGTACCTCTACGTGCTCAAGAGCGATGCCCTGGAGCGCGTGCCGGAAAACCTGCTGGCGGCGTTCGGCAAGCCGCAGCACGCCTTCGACCTGGTGCTGAGCCCGGAGCGCAAGCTGTCGCGCGAGGACATCCACCAGGTGCTGGAAAACCTTGAGAAGCAGGGTTACCACCTGCAGATGCCACCAGCCGAGGACGAGTACATCGAGCACTTGCCCGAAGAGCTGCTGCGCCGTAATGATCCGGTCTGACGGACACCTGTAGAGGCCCTGTCCGGGGCATCGTTGAAAATGGAACTGATTCTATCTGGCGGCTGCCGCGATCGATGGAGCGATACTCCGTCGGTGGCTGCCTGCACCGTTTTGTAAGGTTTGAACCATGCGCGTTCTGATTGCCGAACACGATCACGCTATTTATGCCCGTTTGTTGCGTCAGCTGGCACCTGACCTGGAAGTGCTCACCAGCGGCGATTCCGCCGAGCTGTCGAAGCTGGCCGCGGACTGCCCGGTCTGGCTCGGCCAGCCGGACCTGCTGGCCACCCTGTTGCGCCAGGGCCACCAGCCGCAGTGGCTGCAATCGACCTGGGCCGGCATCACGCCGCTGCTCGCCGACGGCCTGCCACGCCATTACCGGCTGACCCGCGCCGTGGGGATCTTCGGCCAGGTCATGGCCGAATACGTGCTCACCTACATGCTCGGCCACGAGCGCGAAGTCCTCGCGCGCCTGGTCAGCCAGGTCGAGCGCAAGTGGGATAACCGCACGGGCCAGAGCCTGGCCGGGCGCAAGGTGTTGATCGTCGGCGCGGGCGATATCGGCCAGAGCGTGGCGCAGTTCCTGCTGCCATTCGGCGTCGAGCTGTACGGCATCGCCAGCGAAGCCCGGGAGCAGGCGCCGTTTGTCGAAGTCGCGGCCTTGGCGGAGCTGGGACGTTTGGTCGGTGAGGTGGATTATGTGGTCAACCTGCTGCCCAACACCCCGCACACCCATGACCTGTACGACGCAGCGCTGTTCAAGCGCTTCAAGCCGACCGGCCTGTTCATCAACGTCGGTCGCGGGGTCGCGGTGGTCGATGCGGATCTGGTGGAAGCCTTGAAGGAAGGGCATTTGGCGGGGGCGGTGATCGACGTCTGCCGTCAGGAACCGCTGCCGCAGCGCCATCCGTTCTGGACCGCCTGGGGCCTGCTGCTGACCGGCCACAGCTCGGCGCCGACCTCGCCGACCCTGATGGCGCAGTTGTTCATCGACAACCTGCGGGCCTATCAGGCCGACACGGCGTTGCGTGGGGAAGTGGATTTCACCCGCGGGTATTGAGGGGAATCACAGACTCTGTAGCCGCTGCCGAAGGCTGCGATAAGTCCGAAGGACTTCAGCGATCTCAAGATCCTGCGCCCACGTTGTGGGCGATCGCAGCCTGCGGCAGCGGCTACAGGTTGCTGGTTTACAGGCTGAAATCGCCTTCGGCCGCGGTTTCGCTCAGCGGGCGACGCGGGCTTGGCTCTTCGCGGGCCTGCAAGTATTCGGCGAGGCTCGCCTTGTCGCCCAGCTTGCCGACGGCCACGGCGGCATGTAGGGCATAACCTTCTGGAATCTTCAGCTCCTTGCGGGTCAGCTCCTGGTCGAACCCGGCCATGCCGTGGGTGTGCCAGCCGCTGATGCTGGCTTGCAGCGCCAGGTGGCCCCAGGCCGAACCGGTGTCGAAGGTGTGCCACAGGGCTGGGGTTTCCTCGCTGGCGCCAGGCGCGGTGAAGGTGGTTTTCGAGATCACGATCACCAATGCCGAGGCGTGCTGCGCCCAGCCACGGTTGAACTCGTTGAGCAGGCCGAGGAAACGTTCCCAGTTCGGCGTGTCGCGGCGCGCATAAAGAAAGCGCCACGGCTGCGAGTTGTAGGCCGACGGCGCCCAGCGCGCGGCTTCGAAGAAGCTCAGCAGGGTTTCCTCGGGAATGGTCTCGCCGGTGAAGGCGCGCGGCGACCAGCGCTCGGTGAACTGCGGGTGGATGGCGTACTCGGCAACGCGGGGATTGGCGCTCATGACAGAGATTCCTGGCTACGTTTGAGAATGAAAGGTGGATAAACCGGCGAGCGCAGTTGAACTGGGCAATGGGGTTTTTCCTGACCCTGGGCGATTCACCGGTGCGACGCGGTCGAGCGTTAGGAGCTGAACGAAAAGTGGCTGCGCGCTGGGCGCCTTCGGCGCTACGCAGGTCATGCTGCGTTAAAAACAGGCTCGGAATGCTCATGTAGGTCCCTACAGTCGAACGCGACCCCGACCGTTCCTCGCCTGTTTTTGCCTTGCCTGACCTTCGCTCGCCGACTTTTCGTACAGCTCCTTGGCACGCGGACGTGGGGCTTTGCGACAGGCAAAGCTACTGCGCCGCATGCCACCTGACAAGTAGTGCCTTACCGACAGTCGCCAGCGCTTGGCCCGCGGGGCCTTGGGCACTAGACTGGCGGCCTTTTCCCTGTCCGATACCGATTACCTGAGCCATGGCCGCCAAAGTTGAACCCTTCTGGATCCGCAAAACCCTCGAACAACTCGATCAGGAGGAGTGGGAGTCGTTGTGCGACGGTTGTGGCCTGTGCTGCCTGCAGAAGCTCGAGGATGAAGAAGACAACAGCGTCTACTACACCCGCATCGCCTGCAAACTGCTGGACCTGAAGACCTGTCAGTGCAGCGACTACGCCAACCGCCGGGCCTCGGTGCCGGATTGTATCCAGCTAACCCCGGGTAAGGCCGATGAGTTCAAATGGCTGCCGCCGACCTGCGGTTATCGCCTGGTCAGCGAGGGCAAGGACCTGCCGCTCTGGCACCATCTGGTGTGCGGTGACCGCGACGCGGTGCACCATGAGCGCATTTCCCAATCCGGACGGATGCTCGCCGAAGGCAGCGTGGCCGAGGAAGACTGGGAAGATCATCTGATTTTCCGCGCCGGCTGAGGGTACGCCGCGCTCGCGTTCAAGGTTGTTTCACGAAGGAGTGTGTATGGCTGTGGGGGCAAGGCTGGCGCTGGCCGGCTGGCTGCTGGTGCTCAGTGCGCCGGGGTGGGCGGCGAAAAAAGTCGATCTGGATTACCACGTGCGCCTGTTGCCGCAGAGCGACCAGGCCGAGGTGCGCCTGACCCTGGCGGACGGCGCGGCGGTGCGCAGCCTGGATTTCGACCTGGGCACGCATGGCGATTACAGCGACTTCAAGGCCGATGGCCAATGGCAGCCCGGGGCGGCCAAGCCTCCCGCGGTACAGCGCGGCGTATGGCGCCCGGCCGGCGGCAAGGCCAGCCTGAGCTACCGGGTGCGGATCAGCCACAGCCTGAAGAAGGACAGCTTCGACAGCCGCATGACCCCGCACTGGGCCTTGTTGCGTGGCGACACGCTGGTGCCGGCGGCGAAGCTCGACCAGCAGGACGGCATCGAACTGGTGTCGCGCCTGGAATTCGAGTTGCCCGCGGGCTGGAAAAGCGTGGAAACCGCCTGGCCGCGGATCGGCAAGAACCGTTTCCGTATCGATAACCCCGCGCGCCTGTTCGACCGGCCCACCGGCTGGATGCTGGCCGGCGCCCTGGGCAGTCGTCGCACCCGGCTGGGGGAGACCGAAGTCACGGTGGCCTCGCCGCAAGGGCAGGGCATGCGGCGCATGGATGTGCTGACCCTGCTGACCTTTGTCTGGCCGCAGATCCAGGCGACCTTTCCCCGTCATCCAACCAAGTTGCTGATCGTCGGCGCGGCCGACCCGATGTGGCGCGGCAGCCTGGCCGGGCACGATTCGCTGTTCTTGCACAGCCGCCTGCCGCTGGTCAGTGAGAGCGGCACCAGCCCGCTGCTGCGCGAAGTGATCCAGGTCTTTGCCCGGATCAATGACAGCGAGCGCAGCGACTGGATCGGCGAGGGCCTGGCGGAGTACTACGCCATCGAGTTGATGCGGCGCGCCGGCGGCATGAGCGACGAGCGTTACCAGGCCCTGGAAACTCGGTTGGCCAAGAGCAGCCACGGCGTCGGCAGCCTGCGCGGCGAGCAGGTGGACGCGCCGGTGGTGGCCAGGGCGGTGCTGCTGTTGCAGGAACTGGATCGGGAGATCCGCCTGAAGACCCGCAACAAGCGTTCGCTGGATGACGTGACCCGGGCGGTGATGCGTCTGGAGCGTGTCAGCACCAAAGAGTTCGTCCAGCTCAGCGAGAGCGTGCTGGACGGCTCGTCGAAGGTGCTCGACAGCGATTTGTTGCATTAGTGAAGTCGACCGCTTTACGGTCATCGCGAGCGAGCTCGCTCCTACAGGTTTTGCGCAATCCCCTGTAGGAGCGAGCTTGCTCACGATAGCGCCGGTTCATTCAACGCGGCGTTCGAGGCCGCCGATCAAACCCCGGCCTTGGGCGATTTCAACGAATCGTTGCCGGTTACGGTCGCGGTACGGGTGGCCGCTTCGGCATTGGCCTTGAGGGTTTTCAGCTCCGCGCCGGCACGCTCGATCTTCGCCCGCACGTTATTCATATCCTGGCGGCTCTTCTCCAGCAGGCTTTTCGCCGAGCTGTGGCCGGTGATGCCACGGGCCAGGGCGACCCCGCCGATGGCGACCTGGATCAGGCCGAACACACCGCCACGGCGCAGGCCCTTGCCGACCATCACCACGCCGCCGGCTAGCGAGCCGATGCGCTCCCAGCCTTGTACGTTCTGCTCCGCCGGGCTCTGGAAAGGGGTGGTTGCGATGGGTTCCAGTTGTTTGCTGTCGCTCATGATCTGTCTCCAGGGGGGATGGATATAAAGCTGACTGCGCTGGCGCGTCGCTTGTTCCATCGAATGTACGGCGAACTTGAAGCAGTGCTCAGAACTTGGGGCCGGAGCGGGTGTTGTTGCCCTTGGCCAGGCGGTCGTAGAGCACCACGTTGACGGTGGCGGCGAGGTTCATGCAGCCGGTGGTCGGGATGTAGACCACGTCTTCGCACCAGTCGCGGATGTCCTTGTCCAGGGAGCCGTCTTCCGGGCCGAAGATGTACAGCGCGCGATCCGGGTGGGTGTACTCCGGCAGCGAGCGGGCGCCTTCCACCAGTTCCACCGCCACCGGCACGCAGCCCAGGGGCAGGATCTTCTTCAGGTCGTCGATGCCGATCAGCGGGATGTCCTGATGGACCTTCTTGGTGTCGGTGACGAAGTCGCGGGCCCGTTCATAGCGCTTGCCGGTGTAGAACACCGACGCGACGCCATAGCAACCGGCGGCGCGCATCACCGAACCGACGTTCTCCGGTGACTTGGGGTTATACAAACCAATGCAGCTGTACCTTTTGTTTGCCACGAGCGGGGTGCCTTCGAGAAAAATCGCGATTATACGGGGATTGTCGGCCGGCGGTTGGATCCGGCAAATGCATCGCGGGCAAGCGGCGCATTTGCAGGATCAGTGTCTGCCGGTGCGCCGCTTGCCCGCGAGAGGCCGGTCCTGTCGAACCGGAAAGAGCAGAGGTTACTCTTCGTCTTTCTTCATCAGCCCCGCCAGCGCGGCGAAGGGGTTGTGGGTGGCCTTGGCGACTTTCGGCGTGCTCAGGGAGCCTTCGCCGAAGTACTGCTGGTCGGTGTAGCGCGAGTGTTCGTTGTCGTGGCAGTACAGGCACAGCAGTTCCCAGTTGGAACCGTCCTGCGGGTTGTTGTCGTGGTTGTGGTCGCGGTGGTGCACGGTCAGCTCGCTCAGGCGCTTGCCGGAGAACTCGCGGGCGCAGCGTCCACAGACGTGCGGGTACATCTTCAGGGCCTTGTCGCGGTAGCCCATCTCGCGGTCGCGCTGGGCGTCGGCGAGGATGCGGTCGAGCTTGGAGGTGTTGGTCGAACTCATGGGTTCACCTTTAGGCAAAGACTAATGACGGTAATGAGCCCAGTTTAGCTCAGGCCTTGAGCTTCTCGGCAATCCAGATGGTGTGGCGGGTGCCCTTGTTGCCGTGGGCGAAGACTTGCACTTGCTCGGTCTTGAAGCCGGCCTTGCGCAGTTTGTCGGAGTATTGCTTGTCGGCGCTGGCCGACCACACGGCCAGCACGCCCTTGGGTCGCAGGGCCCTGGCGCAGGCCGCCAGCCCGGCGGCGGAGTACAGCCAGCTGTTGGCCTTCTGGGTCAGGCCTTCGGGGCCGTTGTCGACGTCGAGCATGATCGCGTCGAACCCCTGGGGTTCGGCCTGCAGCACCTTGGCCACATCTTCCAGGCGGATCACCGTGCGCGGGTCGAGCAGCGGCCGGCCGGATTTCTCTCCCAGCGGTCCGCGGTTCCATTCGACCACCCCCGGCACCAGCTCGGCGACCACCACTTCGGCGCCCTTGCCCAGGTGCTTGAGGGCCGAGGCGAGGGTGAAGCCCATGCCCAGGCCGCCGATCAGCACCCGCGAATTCGGCCGCCCGGCGACCTTGCGGCAGGGGATCTCCGCCAGGGCGTCTTCGGAGCCGTGCATGCGGGTGTTCATCAATTGCCCGCCGTCGCCGCCCTGGATCTTGATGACAAAATCCTCGCCGTATTCGAACAGGCACAAGGCACCGCCATTTTCGGGAATCGGGGTGGTGTCCAGCAGAACGAAACGTTTCATGAGGGTCTCAATGAGGAAGGCAAACCGCCCCGGTTGGGAGTAGCCTGAGGGCTGACAATAGCGATGGAGCCATTGATGAAGCGCACTATTCTAACGGTCATTGCCCGCGCAGCGCTCTTGCTAAGTGCGGCGCTCGCGATGAGCGCCGTGCACGCCGAGGAACTGCAGGCGGTGCCCGTGACTCCGGTCCCCGCCGCCGGCTCGCCCGGCACCGCGACCCCGACCCCTTATCCGCAAGTCTCGCCCCCCAGCACCCCCAAGGCCACGGCCCATGGCGGTGCGCCATTGCTGCCGCCGATCGACATGCCCAAGCCGCCGAAGGACCAGACCTTGCCAGGGTTGCAGCAGAACGAGACGAAAACCAGGACCCCGGGTAGCTAGACCTGTTGCGACAGCAACTGCCCGTCGGCCATGCGCAGGCGCCTGGACAGTGACACGGCGAGGGCGCGGATGATCTTGGCGGCGATCTTCGGCGCCTCGTTGAGCATTTTCTCCAGCGAGTCCTTGCCCAGGTTGAGCAGCCGGCAATCGCTGGCGGCCACGCAGGTGGCCGAACGCCGCTCGCCATCGAGCACCGCCATCTCTCCAAAGGCCCGACCGCTGCGTAGGGTGGCGATGGTCACGCGCACGCCTTCGCTGTTGGTCTTCTGCACCGCCACCTGGCCGGAATGGATGATGCACATGAAGCTGCCGGCATCGCCTTCGCGGAAGATCTCCTGGCCCTGGGCGATGCTGCTGATGCTGAAGTAGCCGGCGGCGGCATTGAAGTCGGCCGGCAAGAGCTGATCGAACAATCCGCAGTCCATCAGCCAGTCGCGGATTTCGTTGTTCAACAAGGTAGGTTCTGGCATGTCGTCACGGTCTTTTTCTTGTGTCTGTTGCGGTCCCGGGCAGGTGCGGTATGGCCTGGGGCCGACGGTCCTGTGTTAAGACAGGACCGTCGGCCGGAGTTCCTCAGGCAATGCCCAGAATCTTGAAAACAAATGCATATTCGAGCGCTACGTCACGCAATCCCTGGTAACGCCCGCTCATCCCGCCGTGGCCGGCGCCGAGCTCGGTCTTGAGCAGCAGCAAGTGGTCGTCGGTCTTGGTGGCGCGCAACCGGGCCACCCACTTGGCCGCCTCCCAGTACTGCACGCGGCTGTCGTTGTAGCCGGCGATCACCAGGGTCGCCGGATAGGCCTTGGCCTCGACATTCTCATAAGGCGCGTAGGCCTTGATCCGCGCGTAGACCTCGGGCTCCTCCGGGTTGCCCCATTCGTCGTACTCGGTGACGGTCAGCGGCAGCTCGGGGTCGAGCATGGTGTTGAGCACATCGACGAACGGCACCTCGGCGATCGCCGCCTTGAACAGGTCCGGGCGCTGGTTGAGCACCGCACCGATCAACAGTCCGCCGGCGCTGCCGCCGCTGATGGCCAGTTGCTCGGAAGTGGTCAGGCCCTGGGCGATCAGGTGTTCGGCGCAGGCGATGAAGTCGCTGAAGGTGTTCTGCTTGTGTTCCTGTTTGCCGGCGCGGTACCAGGCTTCGCCCAGCTCGCCGCCACCACGCACGTGGGCGATGGCGAAGGCCACGCCGCGCTCCAGCAGGCTCAGGCGCGCATGGGAGAACCACGGGTCGAGACTTTCGCCGTAGGCGCCGTAGCCGTAGAGGTACAGCGGTGCCGGCCGGCCCAGGGCTTCGCGCTTGATCACCAGGCTGATCGGCACCTGGGTGCCGTCGGCCGCGGTCGCCCACAGGCGCTGGCTGACATAGGCGTCCGGGTCGAACACGCCGAGCACCGGGGTTTCCTTGAGCACTTTCTGTGCACCGCCGGCCAGATCCAGCTGGCGGATCTGCGCCGGGCGGTTCAGCGCTTCGTAGCGCAGGCGGATGCGCTGGCTGACGAATTCCAGGCTGTTCTGCACATGCAGGCTGTAGGCCGCATCCGGCAGTTGCACGCGATAGGCCGGCAGGCCCTCGGGGTGCACCTCGATGATCGGCAGGCCGCCTTCGCGCAGGCTCAGGGTCATGGCCGAGCTGTTCAGGCTCAGGCCTTCGAGCATCACGCTATTGCTGTGGGGGATCAGGTTCTGCCAGTCGGCCTGGCTGGGCACCGTGCCCTGGTCCGGCGCCTGGTAGAGGGCGAAGTTGATGCCGTCGCGGTTGCTGCGGATAAACCAGGTCCACTGGCCGTCGAGCAGGCCGTGGTCGACGTCGTATTCATGGTGTTCGACCCGCGGCGCCAGGCAGGTAAAGGCCTGCTGCGGCTGCGCCGCGTCGAGTACCCAGACCTCGCTGGTGGTCTTGCTGCCCAGGGACAGCAGCAGCTGTTTCTCCGAGCTTGAGCGGTAGCAATGCAGGAAAAAGCGCCCGTCCGGCTCATGGAACACCTCTTCGGCGGCGGTGCCGTCCAGGCGATAACGCAGCAGCTTGTGTGGGCGGTGGGTGTCGTCCAGCTCGCCGAAGAACAGGGTCAGGCTGTCGTTGGCCCAGGTCATGCTGCCGTCGCAATCGGCGAACGCCAGTTCGCTGACCTTGCCGCTGGACAGCTCCTTGACGAACAGGGTGTAGACCTCTTCGCCGCTGGTATCGAGGCTGTAGGCCA
Organism: Pseudomonas sp. GW821-FHT02B10; assembly: GCF_059421865.1. Taxonomy (NCBI): domain Bacteria; kingdom Pseudomonadati; phylum Pseudomonadota; class Gammaproteobacteria; order Pseudomonadales; family Pseudomonadaceae; genus Pseudomonas; species Pseudomonas sp. GW821-FHT02B10. Next base: position 760,324 of record NZ_JBWKVU010000001.1, read on the forward strand.
GGCGCTGGTGGTCGGGGCTGATGCTGAAGGCGCCGAGGGAGAAGAAACCACCCTTGGCCAGCTCGTTGGGGTCCAGCAGCAGCTGTTCCTGGCTTTCGTCGACGCTCAGGCTGTCGTCGGCCGGGCGGGGGCAGCGGTAGTGCCGGGCGTATTCGTCGCCGGCGGTGGTGCGGGTGTAATACAGGTACGGGCCCCAGGGGGAGGGCAGGGACAGGTCGGTCTCGAGGATCCGGCCCTTGATTTCCTGGAACAGGGTTTCACGCAGCGCCGCCTGGTCGGCGAGGGCGGCTTCCTGGTAGCTGTTTTCGGCCTTCAGGTAATCGAGCACGGCATCGGTGTCGCGCTCCTGGAGCCAGGCGTACGGGTCCGGGCCTTCGGCCTTGCGGGCGATCGGGGCGCTGGTGACGTGGGCGGATACGGGCATGAAGGGCTCTCGGGGCGGTGACAATTAAGGGCGCGGCAGACGGCGGTGCAGCCTGGCATGCGAAAAGCCGTTATCATAAGCGCCTCTTTGCCTGCCTTGCCATGGACACCATGACCGAGAACGACTATCTGATCGCTTGGGGGCTCTACGCCTTCGCCGCCTTGGGCTGCCTGCTGGTGTGGATGCGCCTGACCCGCTGGATGTGGCGCTGGCTGCGCGAGCCGCTGCGAGTGCTGGTGGCGGTGCTGCTGTTCAGCCCGACCGTGGTCGACCCGGCCAAGGAAATGTTCGCCCCGGCCGTGGCCATCACCGCCCTGGACATGCTGTTCAAGGTCGGCAACAACGCCTGGCGCGCGGTCTCCGACCTGTTCATGTACGGCGTGATCGCCTTCGGCATCTACCTGGCGTTCGTCCTGATCCGCTGGCCGATCGAGCGCGCCTCCAAGGCCCGCAAGGAACAGGCCGAGGCCGCCAAGGCCGCGGCCCGTGCCGAAGAACCGGACGACCAGCCTTTCGGCGGCGCCGGCGATGATCGCTACGGCCGCCCGCCAGTGCCCAGCAACCCCCAGCGTTCGCGGATCGAGCCGCGTCTGTAACACGCATTGAAGCGAGAGTCCGAGCATGTGTGAGTTATTGGGCATGAGCGCCAATGTACCGACCGATATCGTGTTCAGCTTTACCGGGCTGATGCAGCGCGGCGGGCGCACCGGCCCGCATCGCGACGGCTGGGGCATCGCTTTCTACGAGGGCCGCGGCCTGCGCCTGTTCCAGGACCCGGCGGCGAGCAGTGAGTCGGAAGTGGCCAACCTGGTGCAGCGCTACCCGATCAAGAGCGAAGTGGTGATCGGCCACATTCGCCAGGCCAACGTCGGCAAGGTCTGCCTGTCCAACACCCATCCGTTCGTGCGCGAGCTGTGGGGGCGCAACTGGTGTTTCGCCCACAACGGCCAACTGGCGGACTTCCAGCCTCCCACCAGCTTCTATCGTCCGGTGGGCGATACCGACAGCGAAGCGGCTTTCTGCGACCTGCTCAACCGGGTGCGCGAAGCCTTTCCCGAGCCGGTGGAAGTCGAAGAGTTGTTGCCGTCGCTGGTGGCCGCCTGCGCCGAATATCGCGGCAAGGGCGTGTTCAACTGCCTGCTCAGCGACGGCGACTGGCTGTTCTGCTACTGCTCGACCAAGCTGGCGCAGATCACCCGCCGCGCGCCCTTTGGCCCGGCCCGCCTGAAGGACGTCGATGTGATCGTCGACTTCCAGGCGGAAACCACGCCCAACGACGTGGTGACGGTGATCGCCACCGAACCTTTGACCGAAAACGAAACCTGGACTCGCTACGAGCCGGGCCAATGGAGCCTGTGGCGGCGCGGTGAATGCGTCCTGCACGGCCAGACCGAATAAGGACATCCCTATGTTGCTCAGTTATCTGCGGCTGGTGCTGTTTGCGGCGGGCCTGTTGATCGGTGTACAGGTGCCGGGTTTCATCAGCGATTACGCCAAGCGCGTCGAGGCTCACCTGATCGAGGCCCAGGCCGGCCTGCAAGGGTTTCAGGGCACCGCCAACCAGTTCTTCAAGGGCGATCTGCAGGCGCTGGTCGCCCACTATCGGGCCAGCGACGATCCGGTGTTTCGCAGCGACGCCGACAGCCTGGGCAATCTGCTGGTTCGCCAGCGCGCCCTGGACAAGCAGTTCCAGGCCATGCAGGGCCCGTGGTACATCCGCCTGCTGCAAGTGGTGCTGGCCGCCGACCCGGATATCCGCCAGGAAACCTGGAACGGCTACAGCTACCAGATCCTGCTGACCCCGCAAGCGATGATCTGGGCCATGAGCGGCGCCTTGCTGCTGTCGTTCGGCCTGGAATGCCTGTATCGCCTGATCGACTGGGTGGTGCTCGGTGGCAAGCGCCTGCGCCAGAGCCGGCCGATCGAAGAGCGTGACTTGAAGGGCTTGTGATGTAGCCGCTGCCGCAGGCTGCGATCGGTTGCGCAGCAACCGCAAAGATGGCTGGCTGACAAACGCTCATCGAGCCGGTTCACGCAGGCTGCGCCCGCGATCGCAGCCTGCGGTAGCGGCTACATAAAGCCCTCTCGGTGGATCAGCCCGCCAGGACGATGTAGTTCTCGCCGACCTTTTGCGCATAACGCTCCAGCACTTGCTGGCACAGCACCACCACCTCTTCCACCAGTTCGACCCCCACCCGCCATGACACCACCACCTGCAGGTTCGGCGGGCGCTGGTCGATGGCCAGCAGGGTCAGTTCGCCGCGCGCCAGTTCCTCGCTGACCAGCACCGGCGGCAAGGCGCCGATGCCGAAACCGTCGCGCAGCAGGCGGGTAATGGCCGACACCGAGTTCACGCAGTTGAGCCGTGGCGCGGTCACCCCGTTGGCCTGCATCAGGCTCAGCACTTCCTGGTGCGGCAGGGAGTTCTTCGAGTAGGTGATGATGCGTTCCCGGGCCAGCTCGGCCAGGTTGGCGTACTCGCGGTTGTAGATCGAGTGGCTGGCGACTATCCAGCCCATGGGGTGGCTGGCCAGTTCCAGGCTGCGAATGGATTCCTGGCGCAGCAGGTCGGTTTGCAGGACCAGGTCGAGAAAGCCTTTTTGCAACTGGTCGCAGAGATTCAGCGAGGTGTCGGCCACCAGCTCGATTTCCACCTGGGGATAGCTGTCCATCATCCGCGCCACCAGGGGGCTGAGCCAAGTGTGGATCACCGTGTCCATGACGCCGATGCGAATCCGCCCGACCTTGCTCGAACGGGTCTCGATCGACTGTTTGAGCGCCTGCATGGTGTCCATCATCTGCTCGGCATAGTCGAGCACCTTGAGGCCTTCCGGGGTCAGGCTCACGCCGCGCGAGTCGCGCAGGAACAGCTTCACCCCCAATTCGCCCTCGAGCACGGCGATGCGGCTGGAGATCGATGCCTGGGTGGTGAAGAGTTTGTCGGCGGTCAGGCGAAAGCTTTTCAGGCGCGCCACCCAGACAAAGGTTTCAAGGAACTTGAGGTTCATGCGATCAACTTTTCTTATGTCTGGAGGCGGTTTTTATTAGTTGGACGGGGCAGGGCGCGGGCGCCAAAAATCGCTGCGTCTCACGATAAGCGTCGTCGGGGCCCAGAACAATACCAATAAAACCAAGGTGGAGATTTGCCATGAGTGCGCCCGACACGCTCGCCGCCAGCAAGGCCAAAGGCCGCGCCGGCCCCTTCGACTGGTACCGCGACATCAACCAGCAGGAACGCCGCACGTTCTGGAGCTGCAAGGCCGGTTACGGCCTGGATGGCATGGACACCCAGATGCTCAGCTTCGTCATCCCGACCCTGATTGCGCTGTGGGGCATCAGCTCCGCCGAGGCCGGCCTGATCCACACCAGCACCTTGCTGGCTTCCGCCCTGGGCGGCTGGATCGCCGGCATCCTGTCCGATCGCATCGGCCGGGTACGCACCCTGCAACTGACTGTGCTCTGGTTCGCCTTCTTCACCTTCCTCTGTGGCCTGGCGCAGAACTACGAGCAACTGTTGATCGCCCGGACCCTGATGGGCTTCGGTTTCGGTGGCGAGTGGACCGCCGGCGCGGTGCTGATCGGCGAAGTGATCCGCGCGGAAAACCGTGGCAAGGCGGTGGGCATGGTGCAGTCCGGCTGGGCCTTGGGCTGGGGCATCACGGCACTGCTCTATGCGCTGATGTATTCCCTGCTGCCGCCGGAAGACGCCTGGCGCGCCTTGTTCCTGCTGGGCATCCTGCCGGCGATCTTCGTGATCTTCGTCCGACGCCTGGTCAAGGACCCGGAGATCTACCGGCAAACCCGGGCCCGGGAAGTGCCCGACAACCCCTCGCGCTTCTACGAGATTTTCGCCCCCGGCATTCTCAGCACCACCCTGCGCGCGTCGCTGCTCGCGGCCGGCGCCCAGGGCGGCTATTACGCCATCACGTTCTGGCTGCCGACCTTCCTCAAGACCGAGCGCGGCTTGAGCGTGCTGAGCACCGGCGGCTACCTGGCGATGGTGATCTTCGGTTCTTATGTGGGCTATGTGATCAGCGCCTATCTGACCGACATTCTCGGGCGCAAGAAGAACTTCGTCCTGTTCGCCGCCGGTTCTTTCACCATCGTCCTGCTCTACACGCAAATGCCGGTGAGCAACGCGGTGATGTTGTGGCTGGGCTTTCCCCTGGGCTTCTTCGCTTCGGGGATCTTCAGTGGCATGGGCGCCTTCCTGACGGAGCTGTTCCCCACGCGGATCCGCGGTTCGGGCCAGGGCTTCTGCTACAACAGCGGCCGGGCGCTGGCGGCCCTGTTCCCGCTGCTGATCGGCCTGCTCAGCCAGCACATCCCGCTGGGCGCGGCCATCGGCACCTTCGCCGCTGTGTCCTACGGCATCGTGGTCCTGGCAGCCCTGAGCCTGCCGGAAACCCGCGGCAAACAACTCGAAGCGCGCTAGGGTCTGTACGAAAAGTCGGCGAGCGAAGGTCAGGCAAGGCAAAAACAGGCGAGGAACGGCCGGGGTCGCGTTCGACTGTAGGGGCCTACATGAGCATTCCGATCGGACTCGCGCACGAGCCTGTTTTTAACGCAGCATGGCCCGCGTAGCGCCGAAGGCGCCCAGCGCGCAGCCACTTTTCGTACAGAGCCTAACTGATAATCTGTGGGCATCCCGCGCGATCCCCGCAGCCAACATGACAAACGCTACAGGAGCACTGACCGTGAGCCGCCTGTTATTGAATTGCGACATCGGCGAAAGCTTTGGCAACTGGACCATGGGCCTGGATGCCGAGGTGATGCCGTTCATCGATTGCGCCAACATCGCCTGCGGTTTCCACGCCGGCGACCCGAGCATCATGCGCAAGACCGTCAGTCTGGCCCTGGCCAATGGCGTGCGCATCGGCGCGCATCCGGCGTACCAGGACCTGGCTGGCTTCGGCCGCCGCTCCATGGCCTACGGCGCCCAGGAACTGCAGGACCTGCTGCACTACCAGATCGGTGCCCTCGACGGCATCTGCCGGGCCCAGGGCACTCGGGTGAGCTACGTCAAACCCCATGGCGCCATGTACAACGACATGATGGCCAACCCGGCGCAGTTGCGCGCGGTGATCCAGGCGGTTGCCGCCTACGACAAGACGTTGCCGCTGATGTTGATGGCCACCCGTGACAACAGCGCGGCCCAGGCCCTGGGCGACGAGTTCGGCGTGACCCTGTGGTTCGAAGCCTTCGCCGACCGTGCCTACGACAACGCCGGTCACCTGGTTTCGCGGCAACTGCCGGGGGCGGTGCATCACGACCCGGAAAAGATCATCGCCCAGGCGCTGACCATCGCCCGCGGCGACGCGCTGCTGGCCAGCGACGGCAGCGCCTTGCACCTGCAGGCCAATACCCTGTGCGTGCACGGCGACAACGCCAGTTCGGTGGCCGCCGTGCAGCGTATCCGCGCGGCCCTTGCGCAGTTGCCAGCATGAAAATACGCCTTGAAGTGGTGGCCATCGACTGCCTGATGGTGCGCCTGTTCGATGCCATCGCCGAGGCCAACATGCCGTGGATGCTCGCTGCCAGCGAGCGCCTGCGGGCGGCCTTCGGCGGGCAGTTGATCGATCTGGTGCCGTCCTACACCACACTGATGGTGCACTACGACCTGCGGGCCCTGAGCCCGTCCCAGGCGCGGGAACTGATCGATCTGGCGCTGACCGACCTGACCCCCGATTCGCGTACCGGCGGCCAGCGCCATGTGCTGCCGGTCTGGTACGACCTCAGCGTCGGCCCGGAGCTGAGCCTGTTGTCGCGGCGCAGCGGTCTGTCGGTGAACGAGGTGATCCGTTGCCACAGCGAGCGTGAATACCAGGTGTTCGCCCTGGGTTTCGCCCCGGGCTTCGCCTTTATGGGGCTGGTGGACGAAGTGCTGGCCGCGCCGCGCCTGGATACCCCGCGCAAGCGCGTGGCGGCCGGTAGCGTCGGCATTGCCGAACGGCAGACCGCGGCTTATCCGGTGGTGTCGCCGGGGGGCTGGAACCTGATCGGGCGCACACCGAGTCGCCTGTTCGATCGCGAGCGCGATGGCTACAGCCTGATGCAACCGGGCGACAGCGTGCGTTTCGCCGCGGTGGATCACGCCGAATTCATCCGCCTGGGCGGTGACGACACGCCACTTCCGGAGGCACTGGCATGAGCCGTCTGACGATCGAAGCCAGCACGCCCTTGTGCCTGTTGCAGGATGCCGGTCGCTTTGGCGTGCGGCACTTGGGCGTGACCCAGGGCGGCGCGCTGGACTGGGTGTCGATGTCCTGGGCCAACTGGCTGCTGGGCAACGCCCTGGATGCGCCGGTGATCGAGATCACCCTGGGCGGTTTCAGCGTGGTCGCCGAGGAGTTGTGCCTGCTGGCACTGGCGGGTGCCGACCTGGGGGCCTGTATCGACGAGCGTCCGCTCAGCCCGGGGCGCAGCTTTATCCTGCAAAAAGGCCAGCGGTTGCGTTTCACCCAGCCGTACCTGGGCGCGCGGACCTACCTGGCGGCGCCCGGCGGTTTCAATGCGCCGAAGGTACTGGGCAGTTGCGCCAGTGTGGTCCGCGAGGAACTGGGCGGGCTCGACGGTTTCGGCCGGCCGCTGGCCGCGGGCGCGCGGCTGGAGTATTGCGGGGCGGGGGTGAACCTCAAGGTGCTGTCGGGCAAGCAACTGCCGGACCTGCAGTCGAAGGCGCCGCTGGAGGTGATTCTCGGGGCGCAGATCGGCCAGTTCAGCGGGCAGAGTCTGTTCGATGCCTTCAACAGCGCCTGGACCCTGGACAACCGCGCCGACCGCATGGGCATGCGCCTGCTGGGGCCGTCACTGCGTTATCAAGGGGCACCGATGATCTCCGAGGGCATTCCCCTGGGCGCGATCCAGGTGCCGCCGGACGGCCAGCCGATCGTGCTGCTCAACGACCGGCAGACCATTGGTGGGTATCCGCGGCTGGGAGCCTTGACGCCCCTGGCGCTGGCGCGGCTGGCGCAATGCCTGCCGGGCAGCGAGGTGCGCCTGACGCCGGTGGTGCAGGAGACGGCGTATCGGCAGCAGATCGAGTTTTTGCGGCGGTTTGTCTGAACCGATGTAGCCGCTGCCGCAGGCTGCGATCGGCTGCGAAGCAGACGCGCTCTTGAGTCCGCTTGAAGGCCCTTCGGGCCTTATCGCAGCCTGCGGCAGCGGCTACAGGGATCGCGTTGGACGGGAGCCTATTTGGAGAGAAACCGCATCCCTTCTTCCAGGCCGCGCAAGGTCAGCGGGTACATCTGGTCTTCGATCAGCTCGCGCACGATGTTGGTCGAGGCGGTGTAGCCCCAGGTGTCTTTCGGGTAGGGGTTGATCCAGATGAGCTTCTTGTACTTCCCCATGAAGCGCTGCATCCACACATAACCGGCTTCTTCGTTCCAGTGCTCGACGCTGCCGCCGGCCTGGGTGATTTCGTAGGGCGCCATGGCGGCGTCGCCGACGAAGATCACTTTGTAGTCGGCGCCGTACTTGTGCAGCACGTCCTGGGTCGAGGTGCGTTCCGAGCCGCGGCGCAGGTTGTTCTTCCACACCGACTCATAGATGAAGTTGTGGAAGTAGTAGTACTCCAGGTGCTTGAACTCGGTCTTGCAGGCCGAGAACAGCTCTTCGCAGATCTTCACGTGGGCATCCATGGAGCCGCCGATATCGAACAGCAACAGCAGCTTGATGCTGTTGCGTCGTTCCGGGCGCATCTGGATGTTCAGCAGGCCGGCGTCGCGGGCGGTGTGGTCGATGGTACCGTCGATATCCAACTCGTCCGCCGCGCCCTGGCGGGCGAACTTGCGCAGGCGGCGCAGGGCCACCTTGATATTGCGCGTGCCCAGTTCCACCGAGTCGTCGAGGTTCTTGTACTCGCGCTGGTCCCAGACCTTGACCGCCTTGCCCTGGCGCTTGCCGGCGTCGCCGACGCGGATACCTTCCGGGTTGAAACCGCCGGAGCCAAAGGGGCTGGTGCCGCCGGTGCCGATCCACTTGTTGCCGCCGGCATGGCGTTCCTTCTGTTCTTCCAGGCGCTTCTTGAACTCTTCGATCAGCTTGTCCAGGCCGCCGAGGGACTGGATCTGCGCCCGTTCTTCATCGGTCAGCGAGCGTTCGAACTCCTTGCGCAACCAATCCTCGGGGATCAGTGCCTGCAGGTGGTCGTCGAGTTTTTCCAGGCCGTTGAAGTAGGCGCCGAACGCGCGGTCGAACTTGTCGAAGTGCCGTTCGTCCTTCACCAGGATCGCCCGGGACAGGTAATAGAACTCGTCCATGTCGGCGAAGGTCACGCGCTGCTTGAGCGCATTGATCAGGTCGAGCAGCTCGCGCACCGACACCGGAACCTTGGCGGCACGCATTTCATTGAACAGGTTGAGCAGCATGACAATGCCCTCTCAGCGGGTGCCACGACGGCTCATGAACGCCAGGCGTTCGAGCAGCTGTACATCCTGCTCGTTCTTCACCAGCGCACCGGCCAGCGGCGGGATGGCCTTGGTCGGATCGCGTTCGCGCAGCACCGCTTCGCCGATGTTGTCGGCCATCAGCAGCTTGAGCCAGTCCACCAGTTCGGAGGTCGAAGGCTTCTTCTTCAGGCCCGGCACCTTGCGCACGTCGAAGAACACATCCAGCGCTTCGCTGACCAGGTCTTTCTTGATGTCCGGGTAGTGCACGTCGACGATTTTCTGCAGGGTGGTGCGGTCGGGGAAGGCGATGTAGTGGAAGAAGCAGCGGCGCAGGAAAGCGTCCGGCAGCTCTTTCTCGTTGTTGGAGGTAATGATGATGATCGGGCGCTGTTTGGCCTTGATGGTCTCGTCGATTTCGTAGACGTAGAACTCCATCTTGTCGAGTTCCTGCAACAGGTCGTTGGGGAACTCGATGTCGGCCTTGTCGATCTCGTCGATCAGCAGGATCACCCGCTCCTCGGATTCGAAGGCCTCCCACAGCTTGCCTTTCTTCAGGTAGTTGCGGATGTCATGCACCTTGTCCACGCCCAGCTGCGAATCGCGCAGGCGGCTCACCGCGTCGTATTCGTACAGGCCCTGGTGAGCCTTGGTGGTGGACTTGATGTGCCAGGTGATCAGCCTGGCACCGAAGGACTCGGCCAGTTGCTCGGCGAGCATGGTCTTGCCGGTGCCCGGTTCGCCCTTGACCAGCAGCGGCCGCTCCAGGGTGATGGCGGCATTGACTGCCAGCTTCAGGTCATCGGTGGCGACGTACGCGCTGGTGCCTTCGAACTTCATCTGCAATTCCTCGAACGGTAACGCCGACGTGCATCGAGCAGGTCGGAAGAATAAAACACGAATGGCCGACTATAGCGCGCCGCCCGGACGACTGTGAACGCAGACGCCCCATTCAGTCTCTGAATGGGGCGTCACGTGGTGACTCAGTCAGCGGATGGTTTGGGACGCTCATACTGGGCATTGAAGGCCTCGATGAAACCATTGCGTAAAATCTGCAAAAAAGCCTGGAATGCGCTGATATCACGCTGATGCACACTGCCTTTGAGTTCGACCCGGGTGGCGAACTGGTTTTTTCCCTGGTTTTTCAGCACGGTTTCGCTGACCCCCACCAGGGCTTCCCAGATCGAACGGAATATCCCTTTGTCCTTGTTCTCGACATCCTGCTGCCAATTGAACACATCGACGTCGCGCAGCAGCGGCTTGATATAGCCGGTGAGCTGGCCCTTGTTGGCTTCGGCTTCGATCACCAGGTCGCCGTGGCCGGCGTTGAAGTCGAATTTGCCATAGGCAGCGGCGAAGTCGTTCAAGCGCTTGAGTTCGATATCCCGCACGCGCAGGCGGAACTCGAAGTCCTGGAAGTCGCTCAGTGGGTCGAAGGTGGCGTTGGTTTCCAGGGGGGCATGGCCCAGCAGCAGGGCCTTGCCTTCGAGGCGGGCGTCGCGTTTGCCTTGGGTGTCGACCACGTTGGTCAGGTTGTAGGCGCTGGCATTGACCTGGGTGGCGCTCATGTTCACCGGCGGTTTGGAGTTGAAGTTACGGAAACTGATCTTGCCGTCGCTGACCTGTACTTCGTTGAGGGTGATGGGCAGCAGTTTGTTCAGCTGGGCCCGCCAGTCGGTGCCTTCACCGGTTTGCGAGTTCTGTTTGTTGGCGCCGTCGACGAAGTTGACCTGCGGCCCGACGAATTGCACTTCGGCCACCACCGCATGGTCGTACCACAGGGAACGCCAGCTCACTGACAGATCGACCAGCGGTGCATTGACGAACGGCACCGGCACCTTGCCGTCGACCTTGACGATTTTCAGGCCGTTGATCCGGTAGGCACCGCGCCACAGGGCCAGGTCGACATCGGCGATCTGGCCACGGTAGTCGCCCATGTTGGCGAGCCGGTCATTGAGGTAATCGCGCACCAGGTAGGGCAGGGCGATATGCAGGGCAACCAGCAGCACCAGCACCCCGGCGAGGGTCCACAGGGGCCAACTGTAGCGACGTTTCATGAGCATGAGTCTCCAGCCATGTGCCTTATAGCGATTGACTCCCCGGCATCGCAGTCGTTCGTCCCGACTGGACGCTCATGGGTGCGAGGCATACCCTTGAAGACTTCCTTTCACGCTGTACAAGGACCCAGCCATGAGCCGCATTTTCGTTGACAACGCCCATTCCATCGGCAATACGCCACTGGTGCAGATCAACCGCATCGCGCCCCGCGGCGTCACCATCCTGGCCAAGATCGAGGGGCGCAACCCGGGTTATTCGGTGAAGTGCCGGATCGGCGCGAACATGATCTGGGACGCGGAAAGCAGCGGCAAACTCAAGCCGGGCATGACCATCATCGAGCCGACCTCGGGTAACACTGGCATCGGCCTGGCGTTCGTCGCCGCGGCCCGTGGCTATAAGTTGGTCCTGACCATGCCGGCGTCGATGAGCATCGAGCGACGCAAGGTGCTCAAGGCCCTGGGGGCCGAACTGGTGCTGACCGAGCCGGCCAAGGGCATGAAAGGGGCGATCGAGAAGGCCGCGCAAATCCTCGCCAGCGACCCTGACAAATACTTCATGCCGCAGCAGTTCGATAACCCGGCCAACCCGGCGATCCACGAGAAAACCACCGGTCCGGAAATCTGGAATGACACCGATGGCGCGGTGGACGTGCTGGTGGCGGGCGTCGGCACCGGCGGCACCATCACCGGGGTTTCCCGCTACATCAAGAAGACCCAGGGCAAACCTATCCTGTCGGTGGCGGTGGAGCCGAGCGTCTCGCCGGTGATCACCCAGAAGCTGGCCGGCGAAGAGATCAAGCCCAGCCCGCACAAGATCCAGGGCATCGGTGCCGGTTTTGTGCCGAGCAACCTCGACCTGTCGATGGTCGACCGGGTCGAGCTGGCGAGCGACGAGGAATCCAAGGCCATGGCCCTGCGCCTGATGCAGGAGGAGGGGATCCTCTGTGGCATCTCCTGCGGTGCGGCGATGGCGGTGGCGGTGCGCCTGGCGGAAACCCCCGAGATGCAAGGCAAGACCATAGTGGTGGTGCTGCCGGATTCGGGTGAACGTTATCTGTCGAGCATGCTGTTCAGCGACCTGTTCACCGAGCAGGAGAACCAGCAGTAAGGCAGTGGGAAGGTGATCGCCGGCAGGCTCCGCAGAAGCCCGCTTGCCGGCGATCGAAGGTACGGCGGTTGCGGCGTGCAGGGCATGTCACATGTGTACTGATCTGCATCAGCTGGCGTTCAGCTGTCGTGTGTTAATCAGCGTTTTATTGCACAACTGTTAACACTGATTGTCGGTTTGTGCGGGTTTTTCCAGGGGCCAGGAGTGTTTATCATGGCCGGCTGCCATGCCGGATGAATGCTGCCCCTCCGGTGATTATTTCAAGGAGATATTGCATGAGCCTTTCGTTTGCCGCCAAGTCCGCGGTGTTGCTGCTATTCATCGGCAGCACTCTCTACGTACATTTACGCGGCAAGGCTCGACTGCCGGTGCTGCGCCAGTTCGTCAACCATTCGGCGCTGTTCGCTCCTTATAACGCCTTGATGTACCTGTTTTCCGGTGTGCCTTCCAAGCCCTATCTGGACCGCAGCAAGTTCCCCGAGCTGGATGTGCTCAAGGACAACTGGGAAGTGATCCGCGACGAAGCCATGCATTTGTTCGACGAGGGTTACATCCGCGCCGCCGAGAAGAACAACGACGCCGGTTTCGGTTCGTTCTTCAAGAAGGGCTGGAAGCGTTTCTACCTCAAGTGGTACGACAAACCGCTGCCGTCGGCCGAGTTGCTGTGCCCGAAGACCGTTGAACTGGTCAGCCGCATTCCCAACGTCAAGGGCGCGATGTTCGCCCTGCTGCCCGGTGGCAGCCATCTGAACCCGCACCGCGATCCGTTCGCCGGTTCCCTGCGTTATCACCTGGGCCTGTCCACGCCGAACTCCGACGACTGCCGGATTTTCGTCGACGGCCAGGTCTACGCCTGGCGCGATGGCGAAGACGTGATGTTCGATGAAACCTATGTGCACTGGGTCAAAAACGAGACCGACAAGACCCGGGTCATTCTGTTCTGCGACATCGAGCGCCCGCTGAGCAACCCGCTGATGACCCGCATCAACCGCTGGATCAGCGCCTGGCTGGGGCGTGCCACCGCGCCGCAGAACCTCGACGACGAGCGCGTCGGCGGGATCAACCAGGCCTATGCCTGGAGCAAGCGTTTCAGCGACCGCATCAGTGGCGTGGTCAAGCAATGGAAGCGCCGCAATCCGAAGCTCTACCGCGTCATGCGTCCGGTGCTGGCGGTGGTGGTCCTGACCGCCCTGGGTTACTGGCTGTTCGGATAAGGCGTTGCAATGAATATCGGGCGCTGGTTATAGTCAGCGCCCGGTGCATCAGAAGATTCACCTTCCACTTCAGAAAGATCAGCACATGCCTCATTCCCTCATCAACGCGGTAGTCGATTCAGCGGTCAACGCTGGCGTCGTGCCGTGCGGGAACCCGCAGCCTGTGCAGATCAGTCATTACCCCCCACCTGTCAGTAGCACGCCGGTGTGCGCCGTCGTATCACCGCCGGGCGTCGTCGTACGGGGCTGATCGGCAACCTCTGCTGTTGCCCGCGCCCGCCAGAAAAAACTACTGAATTTCAGCCTCGGCTGAGTTGGCTATTTGCCTGATTACAGGTGGTATTCATGTTGTTCATATCGAAAAAGTCCGCGCTTGCGGCGGCTTCCACGAGCCTGTTCGTCCTGCTCTGGAGCAGTGGGGCGATCTTCTCCAAATGGGGGCTGGCCCATGCCTCGCCCTTTGCCTTCCTGCTGTTCCGTTTTGCCATCGCCCTGTGCGGGCTGGTGCTGTTGATTCCCCTGCTCAAGCTGCGTTTGCCCCGCGGGCGCAAGCCGATGCTGTACGCGGTGGCCACCGGGTTGGTGTTGCTGGGGGCATACCAGATCTTCTACCTGCTGGCCCTGGACCTGAAGGTCACCCCCGGAGTGATGGCCACCATCATGGGAGTACAACCCATCCTCACCGTGGTGATCATGGAGCGTCAGCGCTCCTGGAGCCGGATGTTCGGCCTGGGGCTGGGTTTGGCCGGGTTGATCATGGTGGTGTATCAGGGCATCGGTCTGGCCGGCATGTCGCTGGCCGGGATGCTCTTCGGCCTGCTGGCCCTGGTGAGCATGACCCTGGGCTCGATCATGCAGAAGCGCATCAGCGACAACCCGCTGGGCACCCTGCCGGTGCAGTACCTGGCAGGGCTGTTGCTGTGCGCGCTGTTCGTGCCGTTCCAGCCGTTTCACTTCGAGCACAGCGTCGGCTTTATCGTCCCGGCGCTGTGGATGGGGCTGGTGGTCTCGGTGCTGGCGACCTTGCTGCTGTACCGGCTGATCGCTCGCGGCAATCTGGTGAACGTCACCAGCCTGTTCTACCTGGTGCCGGCGGTGACGGCCGTGATGGACTACCTGTTCTTCGGTAATCGGCTGGCACTGCTGAGCGTGCTCGGGATGCTGTTGATCATCGTCGGGTTGGTGTTTGTGTTCCGCAAAAACAGCTGATTCATGAGGGCCGGGCGCAGCTTTCGACTTGAGCGAGGGCTGCGCCCTTTTTTTGCCTGGGCGCACCCTTCAGATTGGCCAGGGCCGGTCGATAACAATGATGGCTCATTGCCATTAATTTGAGTTCGCTTTTACCCTATTTATTGATTGCTTGGGAATAAGACAAACCTTAAAAATTAAAGATTTCTTCTACACTGACGACATACTCTTCAGGCCCAATGGAGAAAGTCAGAATGAGTAGCAAGCTGGTTTTGGCAGGTGTCGGCATGTTTCTAGGCTTGAGTGGAATCTGTTTCGCAGCCCCTCAAAGCATTCAGGGAACGATCTATTTTCACGGCAGCATCGTCGAGGAGCCTTGCACGCCAAGCTCGACTGCCCAAGGCGGGGCGGCGTTGAGTCTTCGCCAGTGCCCGCAATTTTCCCGCGGTAACGACATTCGTGTACACGGCGTCGGCCCATCGAGCTCGGTGACGGCCATCGGCAAATCGCCAGTCAACGTCAAGCTGGTCACGGACAGCGGCAAGGAAGGGCGCTACTACGATCAGCAATATGCGTTGGTCGATGAGGCGGGCAAATCGGTCAACTCGGGGATGTACCTGATTACCTTGACGTCGCCATAAGTCAGGTATAGGCCAATGCCCGGCGCTAGAGCGCCGGGTATTGAATGACCGTCACGGATGCCCCCCCGTTGTTGCTGGAGGCATGCCTTGACGAAAGGCAAAAAAAAGACCGGCAAGTGTACCTTGCCGGTCAATCCACAACACGCAGCGACGGAGCCGCCGCTGCGTGGTCAGGGCGGGGTCAGAAGCGGTAGCTGGCGTTCAGGCTCAGGCCATGTTCGCTGGCACCGCTGCCCAGTTGCCCGTTGTAAGCGGCGCCCAGGCTCAGCTCGGGAGTCACCCGGGTTTCCACTCCGGCTTCGACCACCGCGCTGTTGCGCGAGTAGGCCGCACCTTCGATACGGAACGCATCGCTGCCGTCGAAACGGTAGGTGTTGGACGGTGTGATGCCGTTCAGGGCGTGTTTCCAGCCGGCGCTGCCGAACACGGTGAGCAACTTGCCGTTGTCCAGCTGCTTGTCGGCGCTGGCGCGCAGGCCCAGGGTGGAGAAGGTCTGCTCGTCCGACGCGTGCTTGGCGCGCAGGGCCGCGGGGCCGCCACGTTCCTTGAAGCCTTCGCTCTTGACCTGCACATAGGCCAGGTTGGCGAAGGGTTCCAGCTGTACCGAAGGGCTGAGGTCGAAGCGCCGGCCCAGTTCGCCGAAGGCTTGCAGGGTGTTGGCGTCATGCTTGGACTTCAGGTGGTCGCTGTAGCCGGCGAAGTTTACCGAACGCTTGGCGTCGATCCGGCTCCAGGTGTACGCCATGCCGCCGCGCAGGTCGAAGCCGCTGACCTGTGTTCCGCCATAGACACCCAGGTGGATGTTGTCGTTGTCGCTCGAGGAGTCGCGTGACGAGCTCTTCAGCTCGGTGCGGCTGTAGCCGGTCAGCACGCCGACATGGCCGCGGTCGCCGACCGCGGTATCGACACCAGTCAGGAAGCCCTTGGTGTCGCTGCGCAGGTTGGCGGTATTGCTGTCGCCCTTGACTTCGCCCCAGTTGCCCAGCGTGGTGATCCACGGGGTCAGGCCGGAGTGAGTGTCGCTCGCGGTGTCACGGGCCTGGGCGGCAGCCGCCGAGCGCAGGCGGGTGTTCGCCGCGTCGCGAACCAGGCGGCTGTCCTGGACCAGCGCCGAACGGGTGGAGTTGTGGAACTCGCCGGACAGTTGGTCGAAGGCATCGCGAGCCTGGTGGTCATCGGGCAGATAGGCGATGGCCTCGAACAGTTTGTTGTGCACTGGTGGCGTCAGCGCCGGCACGGCCGCGCCTTTCAGGCTTTGTGCCGCGGTGGCCGTGGCACGCTGGTTGGGGGTGAAGGCGGCTTCCTGGAACAGGCGCGTCTGTTGCACATCCAGGTAGGCGTTGTGGCTGTCGTAGTTGTCCACCAGGTCATAGAAGGTCGAGACCCAGGTATCGCCCGTCAGCTTGTAGCTCCCGCTCAGGCCTTTCTCGGTCGCCAGCACCAGATAGCGACGGTCCAGCTCGTAGCGTTTGCTGTCGAGTTTGTCCGCCTTGATGATGCTGCCGTCCTCGAGCCGCGCCGCGCCGTTCACCAGCAGCCGGTCGTTGGCCCCGGTGCTCAGCAGTTCGGCGTGGAAGGTCGAACCGCTGTGCTGGTCGAGGTCGCCAGCCAGGGCCAGGGTGCCGATGGAGTTGCCGGGGGCGATGGTTGCGCCTTTGTGCAGGGTAACGTTGCCGACCTGGCCGTTGCCGGCCAGGGTTGCGCCGTCATACACGTCGGTCGAGCCGCCGAGCTTGCCGTTGACGGCGAGGATGCCCGACTCGACGAGGCTGCGGCCGTGGAAGGCGGAACTGTCGCCGCTCAGTTCGGTGCGCCCGGCACCGCGCTTATAGAGCGTACCGGTGCCGGAGAGGGCGCCGTCGAAGCGGTAGTCGTTGGCACGGTTGAACACCAGGCTGCCGGGCGCGTCGATCTGCACATCGCCAAGAATCGAGCCGCTGTTGCCGCCGTTCGCGCCGGCACCCAGTTGCAGGGTGCCGTTGCTGATCAGCGTGCCGCCCTGGTAGGTGTTTTCGCCGGTGAGCACGGTGGTCCCCGTGCCGCGCTGCTCGACCGAGCCGCTGCCGTAGATGACGTGGTCGTACTGGTACTGGTTGTTGCGATCGAACACCACCTGGCCATCGTTGCCGATATCGCTGAGCACTTCGCCTTGGCTGCCGTTGAAGGCACCGATGTGCAGGCTGGCGTTCTTGTCGACCTGTACTTGCCCGGCCATGACGTTGTTCAGCAGCAGTTCGCCGCCTTTGACATTCAACTGGCCGGTGAAGTGGCTGGAGTCACCGTTGAACACGGTCTGCCCGGCGATGTGATTAACGCGGCCCTGACCTTCGAATCCGGCATCGAACTGGTAATCACGGTCGTTGTGGTTGAACTGGGCCAGGCCCTGGCCCTGGCCGAAGACCACGCGTTTGGCTTCCAGGCTGCCCGCGCCCTTGGCGTCGGCGGCCTTGTCGCTGGTCGCTCCCACATAAAGAGCGGCATTGGAGGTGCCGTCGGCGGCGATCCGCAGGATGCCGCTGCCGACTTTGGCCACGCCCTGGTTGGCGAGCACCAGGCTGGCATTACCGCCCTGGCCCACGGTCAGGTCGCCGAGGGTTTCCCAGAGGCTGCCCGCGCCGTCGATGCTGGCGCTGCCATTGGTGCCCTGGTTGGCACCGATGATGCCGTCCTGGCTGGTGACCTGGCCGCCGTTCTTGATTTCCACGGTGCCGTTGCCGGCGCCGCCAGCCAGCAGCGTCTTGTCGGTGGACAGCGTGCTGTTGTCGACACTGAGCGTACCGCTTGAGCCTTTGTGTGCACCGAGGACAGTGTTGCCGCCGGTCTGCACTTTGGCGCCATTGGTGAGTAGCAGCGAGCCGTTGCCGGACTGGCCGACGATCATGTCGCCCAGGGTCTTCCACAGGCTGTCGGTACCATCGAGGCTGGTGCTGCCATTGGAACCCAGCTCGGCGGCGATGATGCTGTCCTGGCTGGTGACCTGGCCACCGTTCTTGACCTGCAGGGTGCCGTTGCCGGCGCCGCCG